>JBGSKY010000228.1:0-88391 GCA_041740995.1 Pirellulaceae bacterium | reverse complement strand
CGGGATTGCGACCGTTGGGTTGAAATGCGGACAATTGCCAAGCGGGGCGACGTGTCCGTAGTATTCCTGCATCTCGCCGACTCCGGCCGCGTATCCAGCGAGCGTTTTGAGAGGACCAGCGCTGACGGCATTGACGCGAATTCCGCGAGGGCCTAAATCGAAGGCGAGATACTTGATCGTCGCATCCAAGGCAGCTTTGCAAATGCCCATAACATTATAACCGGGCACGCATTTTTCGCCGCCAAAGTAGGTCATCGCCGCCACTGACGCGTTGGGCGCGAGGAACTCTTTGGCTGCGTTGGTTACAGCGATCAAAGAATAAACACTGACGTCCATCGCCAACTTGAATCCGGCGCGACTCGTTTCAACGGTATCGCGAGACAAATCGTCTCGGTCGGCAAAGGCGATCGAATGCAAAAGGAAATCGAACTGGCCGAGTTTTTCAGCGGCTAATTTCATGACTTGCTGAATATTTGCGTCGTCCTGGACATCCAGCGGTTCTAAAAAAGCGATTTGGTCGGGATATTTGTCAGTGCATTTGCTCACCCGCAGCCGATTTTTTTTCTTTTCGTCGTCTGGTCGGTCAGGCAAGTGAGTGAATCCGCAAGTGCCACCGTGTTCCATGATTTCTTTGGCGATGGCCCAAGCGATCGAATTCTCATTCGCCACGCCCAAAATTAAGCCCTTCTTGCCCTCGAACATCTTCATCGCAGTCTCACTTCAAATTACACGAACACGGGTTACACCGAACAGCGCCGATTGGCCAATCCAGTTTGGCCAAATCACTTGCTAAGATAACGCCCCGACGACCAATTGCCTATCGCCGATAGTTCGCCTTTGAAAGCATTTCACGACTCGGCGAGTTCGTCTGGCGTCTTCGACAAGCTGGCCGACTTCAGTTCATCCGTTTAACCCGGTCTTGTCAGAATCGCAAAGAACGTAACCATAGGAAGGCGATCAAATTGCACGCCACAAAGGACTGAGCAATTAGAAAATTCGATTGGGACGTCTGGCTGAGCGAAAACTCGGCTAGACAGAACAAGCCGCGATCGAACATGCTTGAACTTATCGATCGGCCTCGAACGTAATGCTTGTTGTCGGTCTTTAGAAATTTAACCTCATGCTGAAGTAAGGATGTCGTAGTGAACTTTCCCCCAATGCAGCCGATCCTCGATTCGCATGCGTATCAGAGCTATCAACGCCAACGTCAAATGACACTTGGCGATTTGCTTCTGGAGAATCGAATCGTTTTCCTCCAAGGCGAAATCTACACCGGAAACGCCAATGAAGTAGTCATGAAACTGCTTTATTTGCAAAGCGAAAATCGTCGCAAAGACATTCATTTTTATCTGAATTCGCCTGGAGGCGAAGTCGTCTCGACGCTTGCAATCTATGACACGATGCAAATGCTTTCGTGCCCAGTTGCTACCTACTGCGTCGGTCAAGCGGCCAGCGGTGCGGCGGTATTGCTGGCTGGCGGCGCGAAGGGTAAGCGTTACTGTCTACCCAATTCGACCGTGATGATGCATCAACCTTCGGGTGGCGTTCGAGGCCAAATTTCAGACATTGAGATTCAGGCAACTGAAATCTTGCGAATGCGACAAATGCTCAATGAAATCTTGGCCAAACACTCCGGTCAGTCTGTTGATCGCATCGCCAAAGATACCGAGCGAGACTTTTTCCTAACCGCTGCTGCGGCCAAAGATTACGGGATTGTCGACGAAATTTTGGGTAAGTCACCCATCGAAGAAACCGCTTCGGCCTAAAGTCGATTGCAAACGCTATGCAGTCGCGGAGATTCGATGTCGATGCCGCGATTTTCTAACACAGAGATGACGTACACAAAACTGATTGCTTAAACGGAGCCGAATTGTTATGCCGATGATCCCCTATGTTATCGAGAAGGATGGACGCGAAGAACGAGCGTATGATATCTACTCGCGACTGCTTAAAGACCGAATCATTTTCCTCGGTTCGCAAGTCGATGACGAAATCGCCAATGCACTCGTAGCGCAAATGCTGTTTTTGCAATCAGACGACCCCAAAGCTGACATCCACATGTACATCAACAGCCCCGGCGGAAGCGTTAGTGCGGGAATGGCGATCTACGACACGATGCAATTCATCTCCTGTGATGTAGCGACCTACTGCATCGGTCAAGCAGCGTCGATGGGCGCAGTTCTGCTGACCGCTGGTGCGGCTGGGAAACGATTCTCACTGCCGAACTCGCGAATAATGATCCACCAACCGCTTGCTGGAATGCAGGGAACGGCTGAAGAAATCGATATTCACGTCAAAGAATTTTTGCGTCTTAAAAAACGACTCAATGAAATATTGATTAAGCACTGTGGTCAGACTCTCGAAAATATCGAGAAAGATACTGACCGCGATCGCTTCATGGCCGCCGAAGAAGCGGTCACCTATGGTTTGATTGATAAGGTGGTTGAATCGATGCCACGAACTGCGCCGAAAACGTAGAGATAATCGAGCTTTTGTCTCAGGAACTCGCGTAGCGGTGCTTGAGCAATAGGTCCGTCAGTAGTTGAATAAATTCTTGAGTTAAGCGTTTGCAATGATGCTTCTCTGGCATTTGAAATTGAATTTATCAAAAGCGATTTAACCCAGGAGTGTTTGATCGCTTCATTGCCATTTTCATAGCGGTGAGCAGATACCAACCGTTGTGAAAACGCCGCAGCCAAGAATTGGCGACGCAATCGACGCTGTGTCGAACGGCGAATTCAATCCTGTTGCAACATTTGATTGAGCAAGCGTTGCTGGAGTACGACGCCGACCAATTCTCCGTTGGTATCAAGAACGCGTGCAAGCTCAGTCTGTTCCGCGAGCATTAGGCTCAAAGCGACCGCTTGAGATGTCTCCGGAGCGAGCGTCAATAAGGCTCGCAAACGGGGCAATTGGAGTGGATTGGCAAGTAAGTCGGATATTCGATAATAGCCGACCAGCCTATCTTGCCGTGGGTGCTTAACAGCGATCAAATTTCCCGTCACTCTTGCGGCGGCCTGTTGAACATCTTGCAAGCTAGCATCGCTCGATACCACTCTCAAGCCGCGGACGGGCATACAATATTGGCGAATAGTCGTTCCGCCATAGGCCAAAATGTTTTGAGAAATGTTCCGCTGGGTAAAGGATAGCAGACCAAGTTCACTGCCCTCGTGAAGCATCTTTTTTAATTCACGCCTAGCCAGACCTGGGAATACCTTCAGCGGTGTTTGACCAGATATTTTTTGCACCCCCAAGCTGGCAAGATATAACAGAAATGAAATTGGTGCCAGCAATATCGTCACGATGAATAAGAGACCACCGGAAAGGCTTAGCAAACGATACGGAGCGTTGTAAAACAACGACTTTGGCAAAAGCTCACCATAGATGAAAAGTATCGGTGTCGACATCAATGTCAGCATCAATTCTATAGTCGTATTAGATTCGCCGATCAAAACGCCAGCCAAAGCGACGATTCCAAACGAGACAGAATAATTGGCGATATTGTTGCCGACGAGGACTGTAGAAACGAAAGCGGCAGGATGGTTAGTGATCCACAATAAAAACTTGGCGACCCAAGATCCGGCCACTCCGTCGAGCACTAAACGAACGCGCGGTACGCGGTACAAACCGGTTTCCGTACCGCTGAAAAATGCGCTAGCGGCCAAGCCGAGAAGGATGAAACAAAAAGCCAAGGTCATGAACAGTCTGCTTTACGATAAAGTGATTTCAGTGTTCAGATCTGGTTGGCTCATTCGAAGCAGCAGCTCACCACGTCGCGGGACTTCCATGACTTCGATGAGATAGCCGCCCCATTCAATTAAGTCACCTGGCTGTGGCAAACGCTGTAATTCATTTTGGACGACTCCAGCGATTGTTACATGTCGTCCACGCGGAAGTTTTTTGGTCAGTGCACGTTCGATCCGCCGTAGCGAAGTTGAACCGGTAACTTCCCACTGAAGGTTTCCAGTTTGGTCGAACGCAGGCTGAGAGAATGCGTGAGTCTTGGTGTTGTCGGTACAAAACACGGATTCGATGAGGTCTTCGTAAGTTACCACGCCGATCGACTCGCCAAACTCATTGACGACCAAAGCGACGAAGTTCTCCGAAGACTGCATCAATGAAAACACATCACCTAATGATTGGCACCAAGCAACGATAAGCACCGGCTTAATCTGCAATCGCCAATCGATTTTCGTAGAAAACGCGATGTCTGATAAACGAATCGATCCAGCGACTTCAGAAGTTTCGCTGCTGACCAAAACATATTCGATCGCAGAACTGGGTTCGTCTTGCAATTGCTCGATGATGGCTGCTTGGATGTCCTCATGTAAATCGACGCAGAGAAACGACGATCGGGGACGCATCCATTCCTCGATTCGCACAACTGAAAGTTGAACAGTGTTTTGCAGCATGTCCTTCTCATGCTTTATCAACGACGCATCGCTGCCACTCAACTCGATCGCTCGTTCCAGATCGCTTACGTCGAGATACTGCTCAGGAATCATCCCTGGCCAAACAATTCGTCGTGAGACTTCGCACACCCACTGCAAGGCGGGAGTGATCGGATTAGCCACCGCGACTGCCCAGGAAAGTGGGATAGCCACGCTGCGAGAAACATTCAGAGGTGCAGTCACACCGAGGCTTTTAGGAATCAATTCGCCGATAAATATTATGAGCGCAAGGCTGGCCAACGGCACGCCGATAACGGCTTGAGGGATCGTCTGCGAGAATGAATTGCCGACAATTGTTGCGAGCGTAAAGTAGCTGACATTGATTGTCAGATTGTAGAACAGAATGGTCGAAAGCAACCTGTCCGACTTTGCAAGCAAGTGCGAAATGACACGATCAGCCAGCCGTGGTTTGGTCGGGCTGTTCGCTTGATTCCAATTGAGCGAAAATAGCGCCGCTTCGCTCGCCGAAAAAAAGGCAGACCCAGCCAGCAAGACGATCATCGCGATTGCTAGACTTAAAAGATGCATGTTGTTTTTGATCAACCAGGAAATCAATTCGCGACATTCAATTATTTGCGTCGTCTGCCGTCGGTGTTCGACCGAGTGCAAAATCGAATTCGGTCAGCGCTGGAATCGCCATCGCTAATGTTGCAAAACCATAGGCTGTCACGATTACGCTGAAGACCGTCAGTTCTTGATTGCGTAGAATATAGCTGGTGATTGAAAAGAATGTCAAAAAAGGCAAAGCAAAAGCACTCAGTGTGATCGCTGGTGACGGGTTACGGGAACCTAACGCATAATACAGGCCAATTCCACCGCCGATGATAATTGCGAGAAACGGCGCCAATTGCCGACTGAACGATCCCTGGAAAGAGATCATGATCAACATACAAACGACAATTCCAAGGAACAAGAAAAAGACGGTCCCTAAACTAGTTGCGATGGCTGTCCGCGAACGATAGTAAATCACGCCGCAATGAACGCCAAGCATGCTGACAAATATGTCAAAGACGATCAATCCGATCGTCGTGAAGAAAAAGTTCTCACTGCTCATTCCTGAATTGAGCCACAGAAAGGAACATAAAATCAACGGCGCTAGTACCATCTCTTTGCAAACATAAAGGATGCCGAAAATTTTTCCGAAAAGAAACATTGGAGGCGTGATTTCTGTCACGAGCAGCAAATCTAAAGCTTGGCTGTCGCGCTCGTTTGAAATGGAATTTACTGCTAAAGCATTGATGATAATCAACGAAAGTATGCAGAACGGTGCGAGGATTTTCGCCGTCGCGGGGATGATTTCTGTGCTCGGGCCACTGATACTTTCGATTTGTGTTTCCTGTAGCGTCCGATAGAGGGTCAGACCAATCACTGCAGCGATCATCAAATACGCCACTCGGATCAACAGCACCTTTTTTCCGTAAGCCCATGTTCGCATCTCACGCCAAAGTATTGGATTGTCCCAAACGGGTCGCGGTGCTCGACTCTTCCACGCTTTAACGAAACGTTTACCTGATGCATCAAGTGGTTCGGCGGCGGCCGGTGAATCATTGCCAAGCAGCCGAGGCGACGGTTCAGATTCCTCCTGGTTTTGAGGTCTCGCCTCTGGCGAGGGATTCCAGACGCGGAGCATTACGATGGCACGCCAGAGCAGCATTGAGCCCAGAAACATCATCCAGCATCCGCTAAGAAACGCGACGCCACCAATCCAATCGGCAATGGATTCAGCAGCCATCGGTTGGCAAAGCAGCCAAACGGCGCGGAACGGATTCAAAATGGTCGCCAAATCAATCGACAGAGGGATAGCGTTAGTGCGTGAAACGGCTTCACATATCGTAATCCAAACAACAACAGACAATATCGTAACGGCTATTGCCTGAAACGTTTTCTCACGCCAGAAGGCGATGATAATTCCTAATGCCGTGGCTGCGAAAATCGACGCGAAGGTGACCCAAGCGAGTAAAAAAATTTGCATTGTCGATACGCCGCCCAAAAGCGTCGTGAGAGCGATTACTGGCAAACCCGCCAGAAATAGGTTCATCGCAATCAAGAATCCGCCGCCCGCCTTGCCAAGGACTAGTTCGTCGTTCCGAAGTGACGTCATGAGCAGCAGGATCAGCGTCTTGCGATCTTTTTCATGCGCGACTGAAATCGTACCGGCAATTGCTGCGATACAGACCAATACAACCAGTTGCAGCGGCCCGAGGATCTGAAAAACCAGCGAGCCGAATCTTGCAAAGTCGCCAAGATTGTTGATTGGCTGGATGCCAGCCATCAATAGCCAAGCCGTGCACAATATTACGAATAGCGATAACGCAAAGATGACGCGGCTGAAATAGTGTTTTCCACGGCGAGGTAATATTACCAACTCGCGTTCGAATATTGGTCCAAGCATCGAAGGTCATGTCGTTCTGAAATAAATAACTTCTGTTCAGCAATTCAAGCGAATTCGTTAAACGGGTCGCTGAATATAAGTCGCAACAAATTTCTGCTGCCCGCCCTAGAGCCTATCGGAAAAGGGGTCTGACCCTCTCCGTACCTCCAAAGGGTCGGACCCCTTTTCCGATAAGCTCCTAGTATGATCCATTGCGGCCAGCTTGACGATACGATTGCGACCAAGTTCGTTCGCTAGCCAAGATTTTCGAATTTGCGGTTTGTAAGGGTATTTCTGGCATTGAACAAGCAACCCTAGTAATTCGCAACTTACAAGATCAGCTTTCAGCGTTCCCAAGTCGATTTCCACCGTAGGTTTCAAATTGAAATCAAGCGACATGCGAACCGTTCGGTGTTTGTAACCGAACCATTTCCGCCGCCGAATTGAACCGTTTCGGTGCTCCCCATTAAAAGAACTTTGTGATGCTCACGAGAACCATCGATAGCTTTCGACGCCTGGCTCGAGATGAACATGGCCCAACGGCGGTTGAATATGCCGTGCTTCTCTCGCTGATCGTCATCATCTGTGTCGGAGCCGTTAAGCAGATGTCTCAGGCGACTGCCGACTCGTTCGATGCCTCTGCCACAGCGATCGACCAAGCGTTTAATCAGTAGCAACTCCCACAACGGTCGCGGTTTCCGCACTGTCATTATGAACGTCGTTTGCCGTCGAGGGGATTGAGTTCGAAAGCTTTGCCAAGCCGTCAAGCATCGACGTGAGAGAGCTTCGGAGTTGAGCCATTAGATCTGGTGTGTCACCGCCCCGAGCACGCTGGTCGGAAACCTCAATCGCCGGTCCGATCTCTAGGACCACTTTCAGCGGTCCGAAAACTCGACTTTTGTCCGT
The DNA here is from genome assembly GCA_041740995.1 of Pirellulaceae bacterium. GTDB lineage: Bacteria > Planctomycetota > Planctomycetia > Pirellulales > Pirellulaceae > JBGSKY01. Next base: position 80,663 of record JBGSKY010000228.1, on the reverse strand, counting down.
GAGGTCCTCTGATAGCCTCTCAACTGTCTCCAACAACCTAGCCTCAGTCGCGTTTTCGGAAAGATAGTCAGGCGGGTAAGACGCGACTTGTTGGGCGAGATAGATTTCTTCTAATTCGGCCCACAGTCTTTGCCGCACCGTTTCGTCGTTTTTCGCTGCTAGCAATTCCGGCACTATTTTCGTACGCAACGCTTTGACGCGATTGATGATCGAAGCTTCGCCAAGTTTTCCAAGATACGATTGCTCCAGTGGGTTTAGCAGACGATCGACAAGCTTTGATTGTCGATGAAGCCATGTTCCGGTTTGTGGCGTCCCAAAGTATTCAACTTCCTTCAGGCAAAGCATCGCTTGCGTGGCTTTTTGCACTCGGTCCAGTAATGATGATTTGCTCGATGGGGCTGGTCGCCAAGTCAATCGTTGCTCGATTTCGACGAGCATTGGTTCGACCATCTTGTCAACCGCCTCAAGCGGTAGGTATTTGATCGCAATCGGATGAACAACTACCTTCGCATTTGGATCGGATTTGATTCGTTTCTTGGCCGCTGCACGAGTAATTAAAGAGACTCCATCGAGCAATTCTTGCAAACGATCATTGGTCCGAAAAACAGCGCCTTCGGGAAAGATCAGAAGCGGTCGTTTTGCATCTGCCAAGATGTCGATTGCGGTATCTAGCGACTGACGATCAGAGCCTTCACGATAGATACTGAAGGCCCCAAGGATTCGCATCGCAAGAGATTGCACTCGACTTTGATGAAAAAGATGCCAACTTGCCATCGCCAGCGGATAAATGTTCAGCTCGCGGGCGAGAAAAGCCATAACGATCGGATCAGCATAGCGGCAATGGTTGGGGGCGAGCAGGATTCCATCACCACGCTCAACTGATGTTCTCAGGTGCTCGATACCACGCACTTCATGTTCTCGAATACCTTCACATTTTTTTAAGTATAAATCGACCAATCCCAACCGTTGCATGAGCCAGGGCAGCCAAGTGCCCTTCATCGGCGGAATGAACTTGTAGGGCTTTTCAATAATGATCGACTGCATGATCTTGGTAGCCCTTAGGATGTTTGCAATGCCAGTTCCAAGCGGTTTGGACTATGGTCAAAATGTCACAATACCTCGGTTTCCAATTCAAAGTCGATTGCGCTAGCCCTGAATCGGCGACTAGCTTGGCTGGATCGCCTTCACGACGTGGTCCGACGATCACTGGAATCGGATGATTGGTTACTTTCCGGCATGCATCAATCACTTCTCTTACACTGGTACCTAGACCAGTTCCGAGGTTCATCTTCAAAACCATTTTTGGTTGCAATTTGGCGAGCGACGCAAGATGCGCGGTGGCTAAATCATTGACGTGGATGTAATCGCGGATGCAAGTGCCATCAGGTGTGTCGTATTCCTCGCCAAAAATAGAGACGTGCTTACGCTGATCAAGGGCAACTTGCAGTACGATTGGAATAAGATGCGATTCTGGGGAGTGGTCTTCGCCAATCATTCCGTCGTCGCTAGCGCCCGCTGCATTGAAGTATCGTAAGCAAGCGACGCCAAATCCGTAGGCGTGAGCATAGTCTTCGAGAGCGCGCTCGATGACAAGTTTCGTGAAACCGTAGGGATTAATCGGAAACTGCGGCGTGTCTTCGGTGATTGGAATCTTCGCGGCTTCACCGTACGTCGCTGTTGTACTAGAGAAGACAAATCGCCATACACCAGCCTCGCGCATCGCTTCCATCAGTTCCAATGTCGCGACGACATTATTTTGGTAGTACATCGACGGCTCTGACACAGACTCGCCAACCAGCGCAAAGGCTGCGAAGTGCATTACCGCGTCAATCTTCTTTTCCCGCATGACCTGAACCAAGCGGGCGCGATCAGACAAATTTCCTTGAATTAAACAATTCTTGGGCACTGCACCGGCGTGGCCTCGGGAAAGATTGTCATAGACCCAAACGGTCTCGCCTCGGTCAAAGAGCATACGGACCGTATGCGAGCCAACGTACCCAGCTCCGCCGACTACCAAAATGTTCATTAGTCACTCGTTCCTCAAAAATAGTCCGCTTCGCAAGGCAATGCGAACGCTCAACCGGCTCACGACTGTCAAAAAACTGGTCGTCACAGTGTCACAAAGATAGTTCATTGCGGTATCGATCGCTACCACAGAACGCTTCATCAGCCAGCTGGCAAACGCGAGTATTCGCCCATCGAGATTAAGCACAAAATATGGCTGTTAGCAAACTAAAGAAACTTCGCGACTTTGGCAAACCAGTGGAGGTTGCTCAAAAGGCGTCGATGTCCGCCTGGTTAGTCGGCTATGAGAAGTATCTGCGCAGTGAATGCCACCTTGCCGAAAACACCATCGCTGCCTACGGTCGCGACTTACGACGATTTCAAGAATGGCTCGATGGACGCGAGCCAGGGCAAATCAATATCGTGATGTTGACGGATTTTCTCTCGTTTTTGAAAGCCGAAGACCTCGCCGCCAGCAGTGTCGCACGTCACGTGGTTGCAGTTCGAATGTTTTACAAATACTTGCAACTAGAGTCTGTGATTTTAGACAATCCAGCGGAGCTGCTGACGCTGCCCAAAACTTGGCAACGAATTCCCAAAGTGCTCTCACCATCGGAAATCAATCGATTCTTGAACGCACCTTCGCGCTATGATCCGCTGTACTTGAGGGATCGAGCGATACTAGAATTGATGTACGCAACTGGATGCCGAGTATCGGAAATTAGTGACCTTATGGTGGTCAACTTAAGGCTGGATGAACGTTACTGTTTAGCGGAAGGCAAAGGCCGCAAACAACGTATGATTCCGCTTGGGGAGACTGCCGTGCGGGTGTTGGGCGAGTACCTTCGAACGCTACGACCTCGATTGGCACGTGGACGTGATCTATCGTCGCTACCATGGGTTGTGCTCTCTCGTTCCGGCAAACGATTGCGACGCGAAGCAATTTGGGAATTGATTAAACGTTATGCCCTTGCATCGGATATTGATGTCAGTATCTCACCTCATACGATGCGACATTCTTTTGCGACGCATCTATTGCGTGGCGGAGCTGACTTAAGAATCATCCAAGAAATGCTCGGGCACGCGAGCATTCAGACGACGCAAATCTACACACAAGTTGAGAGCACACGGCTAAAAAGCGTGCATCGTCAATTCCATCCACGGGCTTAGGGAATTGTCCTGAATCAATTTTTGAATTTTGCGATTTAATAACAGATCAAAACTGCGACGTTTTACGCTCCGACAGAGTCCAATGGATCTTTCCCGCCCCCCGAGTGGGTTCATCCCAATGGAGCGAAAGTTCCTTGACGCTTTAAGCAAACTGATTCACCAAACGGGACTAACCCATTTGGGTCTTTTGGTGCGGCGTCGTGATTTAGATCACGAAGCTGATTCACTCATGAGACAAGCTCATGGGGGTCGAAAGGCAGATTTAGAATAATAACCAATATTGCTCAGTTCCAGATTGACGTGCTGTGCAAATCGGGAAGCTATTTCGTGCCCGCCGCTTAGCTTTGCCTTCAAGCTTATATAAGCTGGCGTCCTTAATCTATTGAACTGCTAAGTCAAAACTTGAGGGCTTAGAAAAACTCACCAGCGGAACACTCTCGCAAGACATAAATTGAAAATACTACGGAGCTTTGCGCGGCGGCGCAAACTTGATTCGTTCTACTAAACGAACGACTTCGTTGCTGTTGTCTCGGTAGCCTGTTACGGCCGTGATCGCTTCTATAACGTATTCGTATTGTAAGTTGTAATCGATGTCGATTTCAACTTCTGGACCCGACTCTCCGCTAGGGCCAGACTCCCCGCCGGTCAATTGCAGTATGTATCCTCGGAGCGCCTGGAAATCATTTTGAAAAGAGCGGTTATCGTTAACGGTTATGTTCGCTAATTCACCTTCTGCGTCAGCTTGCAGTCGTAGCTTTATCGGCAAGTCCATATTCTCATCGACCGCGCCGCCCCCGGTGTTTGCAAGTGGCATTCTTACGCTGAAGTCGCCTTCTTGAGCAGCGATCTTGAGCGTTGTGACGAAGAAGATCAACAGCAGAAAAACGACGTCAATCATCGAAGTTAGCTGTAATTCGGCACGGTCAGAACCGCTTTTTTTCTTCATCCGCATAATGGTTTAGCTCGGATCTTCTTCTTTGACTCGCAATGCAAAACTTTCAAACCCGGCCTCCTGGCACTTCGTAATTAAATCTTGCACAGTGCCGCCATAGGCGTTCTTGTGTGCACGTATAATGACGTTGCCGTCTTTGGGCTCTTTGCCAGCCAGTTTTAAAACCGACACTTCAGTGCTGAGAAACGGCCGAATCTCTTCGACTCTTGTCACATTGGCACCCATGTAAATTGTGCCATTTGTGTCCAAGTTAATGACGATTGGAAATTCAACTTTTCCTTCGGCTGGCTTTGCCAATTCGCTTTGAGGCAAAGAGACCTTGGCATTTTGCTCTTCAGTCGAAAAATTCACAAGAACCATAAAGAAAGCGATCAACTGGAAGACCATGTCGATCATCGGCGTCATGTCCGATTCGGTGATCTCACTGCTAATACTATTTTTCAGGCGCATATTTATTCATCCATCGTGGGCGTGCGAATTGGGATTATCGAACGACTTCTGCAAATCGATCGATCATGACTTCGCCTTCGTTTCCAGCCGAAGCTACCATCCGCTGCATGCGCGTCTTGAGCAAGTTATAGGCGACGATAGCTGGAATCGCCAAAATCAGCCCAACCATCGTCGTGTAAAGTGCAGTCTGAATACCGCCAGCCAAAACTGAAGGCTTAGGCGTCTGTTGGCTGCGAGCGATAACGCCGAATGAAGTGATCATCCCGTTGACTGTACCAAGCAGCCCGACCATTGGAGCGATGTTGCCGATGAGCGCGAGGTAACCCAGTTTGTGCTCAAGCTTCATTGTTTCATCTTCACCAACGATTTGCATTGCTTCGAGCGCCTGCGGTTTGCCGAGTGAGAGTTTACTTAAGCCTGCGCTAACAATTTGTCCCAAGAATGACTCGTCTGCACGCACCAAATCAACAGCGGTTTGTGGATCGCCAGCTTGAAGGCTTTCATCCACACCGGCAATTAAATCGGTTGGCACGAAACTGCTCTTTCGGACGGCCAAAATCCCCATCACCAATAGAGCGACCAGCATGAACGACATGATCAAGAAGACGAAGAAGTAAATGGGGCCAAGTGCAGTGTAAAACGACACCAACACGTTTTGCTCAACGACAGCTTCTTCCGCCGCACCGGCACCGTCCTGAGCGAAAGCAAACGATCCAAGCGAATTAACAATCGAAACGAACGCGACCGCCGATACGGTCGCAAGCAGCAACGACCGATACGCTCCGGTCGGCGGTAGTCTCAGAAAATTCACGATGAACGACGCAACACTGCGGTCAAGGCTCGACGATTGTACTTTCGGTAGACTGAGAGACGATTGCGGTTCATGTTTCGGCATTATCATTCCTGGATCGCGTTTAATGGACAAGTTGGTTGTTCGTGAAAAGTCTATACAAAAACTGGAACGGCGTGTTCTATGAAACGAAAAAAGGCGAGCGCAAATTATTTGCTTGCCCAACGGCTCGCTGCATAACGTTCCTTGAGCCTTGTCTTGGCGTCAATGGCGCGCTGAGGATCGCCAGTTTTTTCCCAGAGTTTGGCAAGCTGATATAGCGCTTCGGCATGGTTCTCTGAATCACTGGCAAATAACAAGTCGGTGCGCAAAAACGACAGCTTCGCTTCTTCCAATTGGCCCAAGGCAAGGTGTGCGTCTCCGAGGGTGTTATATATGTTTGAAAATAGTGTCGCATCGGTTGAATCGCTTTCGCTAACCAGTTTGAGCAATTTATCAACGGCCGACTTTGGATCGCCTTTTACGATGTCACAGCGAATCGAAGCAATGGATGCTAATTTTTGGTACCGCTGACTCGCTGAATCAGTAGCGGTTGCGGTTTTTACCTTTTCAAATTCTGCTTTGGCTTCATCGGCCTTGCCTTCGATCAGCAATACCGTCCCAATAAGATAAATGCTCCGTAGCTTGTACTCAGGAAAAGGGGCATTTCCAATCGCTCCATAATATTTAATTGCATCGGGATATGAGTTGATTGCGGTCGCTAAACCACCGACAACTTCGCAAAGCTCGTAGAAGTGATATGTCTTTGGATTTGAGCGAACAAATCCAAGCATTGCTGCCGCAGCTGCCGATGAATTGCCACGTCCTGCCAGCGCAAGTTGCGCCGAGACCAGTGATTGGTAGTAAGCGAAATCCTGTTTTGCAGATTCGGTTTTAAGGGCGTTTGCGTCAACTCGTTTTAGCTCTTCATCAGCTTGGTCCCACTGCTTTTGAAAGCACATCTCTTTTGCGTTTGCCAAGTTGTTGGGTTCGCCGTCGAATGCCACACGCTGGACTGTGTTAATGGCTACCGTCTGCGATTTGCCGCGAACATTGATCACCAATTCGTTAGGGGAAGTGCTCTCCATCTCGCCAGTCAGCGTTGTACCGCTGAGCTGATAAATTTTGTCTTGCGATGTCGCCAAATTTGCGAAAACAAAAACTAGCGACAACGGCAGAATTATTCGGACGGATTGCATTCGAAAAAGATTTGGCACTGACATAAGAATTCAAGAAGGGAATTGAAAAAAGTCGTTTAGGAATTTAATAGGAATTCAAAGGGTGGGACATTCATCATTATGATTTGAAAGTCGCCAAACCAATCGGATCTTTTTGTAAACCGGACTGAATTGTACGAGTGAGTTCGTCAAATTTTGCATATAAATCGGGACCGCTCAGCTCAGGATAATTAATAAAGGTCGAACGAATATCGCCTAGAGCTTGTTCATAGTATTTTGTGCGTAGAGAGGCGTCGGTCTCGATTTTTGCCAACGCCGCTCGACAACTTGCCAGTTGAAATCGAGCGTTGAAGAAATACGCTGACAGGTCTTCTCGACTTGCTGTCAACTGCGATAGCTTTCCCCAGCCCCACACAACATTCTTGCCACCGGTAATCGGCTCGGCCCCGAACATGGCATTCTTTAGCTTTTCGCTATCGGTGTTTTGTGACCAATCTTGGTAGTTTTTCGCGGCTTCAACCTGCGCCAGCAGATTCATGTTGTTGCTGTTTAAGATGTCCAAATATAAAGCCGCCGCTTTTTCAAACATGCCAGTCGAATTGTATGATTTAGCTAACAGATAATTGACGTCTTCCAGTTTTCGATTGATGTTTTGCAACGCCTCTGGCTGCTGTTTGCCTAGTTCCACAAGTTTCTCGAAACCGTTGGTCGAAGCCGTTGCCAGCTCCAGCGAAAGTTTGCCTACTGAGGCATCGCTACTAGTTGCCGTCGAGAGATCGCCCAACGTTCGCGACGCCCAATCGAGAGTCGCAGCGTCCTGAGAAACATCGATCAGTTGCGATAGTAGGATGCGAATGCTACCTCCCAATTTCTGTCGCTCTGCCGGTTGTTTGACTTCCGAAAGTTGATTTCGCAAGTCGTTAGCGAGGACGATAAGAGCGTTAGTCAAAAGCGACTTGTCTTCAACATCCGCTGCTGCAACGGCTTGCATTTTGGAAACAAGCTCTTGAATCTTTTTTGAGTCTAAAGTTCCACCAGCGGTCGTTGCTTGGTTGACCTCTGATTGCAACGCCAGGCGCAAGGCCTCCATCTGCACACGCGGTGGAACCTCAAGCTTTCCATTTTCTAGGATGGCCATTGGACCGGTGTCATTTCGATAGATCAATTCCATTGCAGCTGCCGCGCGTTCACTTCGTAAGTAGATCGACGCAAGCGCCGAGCTAGCTTCGACCGCGCGGACATCGACTTCGGCGGGCTTAAGATTTTTGGTCCCTTCGACAAGCAGTTTTTCTGCTCGGCCGCGAAGCTGAGTTATCTCGTCAGCATCCGTTGGAAGGCCCTTTTCTTTCGCAGCGGCGACTGCCTGAATGAACTGAATGTAAAGCACGAAACCTAGATCTCTCTGGATCTGAGTGGCTTTCTCAGGCGAATTGGTCAAGTACTTTAAGACTTTCTCGGCGTCATCCCAACGTTTGTCGTTGAGCGCAAAACGTAGCAACGTCATGGCCGCAGCTTGAGACGGTTCAGCGTCAGGCCAAATCCGAAGCATGTAGCCTGCAAATTCCTCGAGCGCTGCAATCGGCTTTGCATTGGCATCGGCGGTCTCACCGATATTCTCGATGATCTTCTGATACGCGTAGATCGCAATTTGAGCTGAAGTCAGACCGCTTTCGGTGCCGGGATTGGTTCGTGCGGTCAAATCTGCAACCGCCGCTGCCGAGTAAAAATCGTCAATTGAATAGTACAAATAGCTCAACCGAAAACGAGCAGTTGCAAGGTCCTCGCGGGAGTCTTTACCGAGGTTAAATAAATCAAATGATTTTTTTAACAACTCGATCGCTTGCAGATTTGCGTTATTGCCGCTGGCTTTAATCGTATTGAGTTGGTCGTTGAGCTCGGCACTCTTATCAGGTGAGCTTTTCATTTGGTTCTGCAAAATTTCGATCGTCAGTTTGTCTTGATTGACGCGATCGATTCTTTCATTGGCCGCTTGATAGGCTTCGGCAAAAGTTCGTACTTTCGGAATTTTTGTATCTTCCGGAGCCGCTACATCGACGCCATAAGCAGATAACATTTGTCGAGCTTTGTCGCCAACGGAGCCTTGCGTTCGAGCGAGCTTTTGCAGCTCTGTCTTAAGGTCTCGCCTGAGGATTTTTGCCTGATTTTCTGATTGTGGGTTGCTAGCAAGATTGTCCGCAAAGGTCGATTTTGCCTGAAGCAGAGCAAGCGTTAGGTCTTGCCACTCTGCCAAGTTCTTCTCATTGGGAGTTTGAGTTTGAATCAATGAATCACCACGTTGAATAGCCGCCTCATATTTGCCAACGTCTTTGCTGGCCAACATTTGAATCAAGGCGATGGTTGCTTGGACTCGTAGTGTGCGAAAAATCCCGCCCTCGCTTTGATCCGCAACTCTCAATAAACTATCCGTTGCGACGTCAAATTTTTTCAAAGCCGCCTGAGTTTGCCCTCGGTACAAGACGCTCAAAAAATAAGTTCCCGGTTCAGTGCTCCGCGAAGCTTTGCTGCCGACATCATTGAATTGATCTTCTGCTTTTGTCATCCAAGTTTTGAATTCTGGAGCTGATTCGTCGTACGTTTCAGCAACCAGCTTTCTGGCCAGTCCAATCATGATCTGAGACTTGCGATAGTCTCCTTGCATTGCCTCTCGACGTGCTACCGCGTCGGTGTCTGATGGATCTAGTTTGGCACCGAGCGCTTTTTTGAGTGGTTCAGTCAGCTCTTCAACGCCTTCAATGAACAGCTTTTCCGCCTTCAAAAATGCAGTCCTTGATTTATCGGCCAAGGCCTTCTGCTCATTTGCGTCAGCAGTCTTCTCAATCGCTTGTTTTGATTGGTAACCTTGCTGGATATACAAGTCGGCCAAGCGAACACGAGCTTCACCGCGTCGAGCGTGATTGCTGTTTTTGCTCAAGAATGACTCATAACCTTTTTGAAGCATCTCGATTCGCTCGTCGCGTTTTTGAGCGGCGGTGATGATCGACAATTCTTGCTGGAGAATGTCCAGCTTTTGCAGTTCTAGATCATCTTTGACGTTGGCTGGAAGCAAGTTATGCTGGTTGCAATAATCGAGATAGACAACCGCCAAATCGAACAGCTTCTCGTTCTTAAGCTGCGTCATGAAACGCTCGAATGGCTCCGCAGCAACCAAGCTGTTGGCTAGAATCGCCACAAACAAAATTGCTAGAAGTGACGCAAGCGTTTTGAACAAGTTTCGGGCAGACTGGATTAGTTTTAGCATGGTCATCTTTAGTAATCGCCGTTTGCAAAAACTTCGATAAATTACAGAACTACAATGACATCGCGGATCTGAAATATGTGTCTCAATCATGATAGGATGTTGCATGGGCGGTCGGCTTTGCCTTGCCATTCCAGCTATTGTCGAGAATCGATGTCGCCGAACTAGTATAGCACGATAGACGCCCAGCGCAGAAAGCTTTGCTTCCAAACTATGTTCATTAACAGAGGGCGTATTGGCAAGCAAACGCCACCGAGAAAGTCTCCCAGAAGTCAACTTTTCGTAAACTCCCTAACGCTAATGCGGATTGAAGCTCGCCAGCGATCAGAAAACAATGCGACCTAGCGACCTTTTGCCCTTGAAACTCTGCAATAGAGCACATTGGGTTCGTATCAAATTTTTACCTGCAGGATCTACGAAACAGTGAGATTATCAAGAGACCGCTGGTACGCCATGGAAGGCCAACGACAGATTTCCAGTCGCGCTCATACTCAATCCGCAGGAATGCGTCGGGTCATTGGTCTGGCAGTATTGCTCGCGCTTGTAATCATTTGCATGGTCAAAATGCAGGACCGTTCGAACTACGAACCGATGTTCCGCGCCGTCGGATTGTTGCCCGACACCAAAAGCAGCTTGAACGATCAAATTGGCCTCGAGTTTGGCTCAGATACGATTTCAAAACGGAAATTGGCTGGTGAGAAACTGTTCGTCCAATTTCCAGATCTACCCATCTGGTATGCGCTGCTTGATCAGTCTTCGAAAGAACAACTGTTGCAACTGACGTTGGCATTATTTGGCACAAAATCATCCGGCGATTCGACTGCAATATCCGACGATGGTGTCTCCCGTGAAGACGAACAATCCCGGCAGCCGACGAAGCTTGCCGACTGGTTTGCCAAGATCGATTCGACAATTTTGGAATGGGAATCTGCCGGTGAGAGCCTTCCAGACATCGAACGAACACGACTGTCAAATTTTAAATCCCAGTGGCAATCGCTCAAGCAGGTCCTGGATTCAAAAGGTACCGAAAAGTCCTCATCGACCGTGCTTGCAGATAGTTCGGAGCCTAGCCAAAAATCATTTCTCAGCTCTTTGCAAATCGCAGTCGACCGAAAACTTCTAGACAACGTTGTCGATTCCGCCACTTGGCGTTCGACCGAATCGTTGACTTTTGCCAGAACGCTGCAACGCGCTAAATCGGTCCGCGCAAGTCTCGAACTCAATGCAACAAATATTGCGTCGATGTTGACTACGCTTCCGACCGTTGACATCCCTCTGCTGACGCGTCAAATGCCATCACTGCGTGGCAGCTTGGTTCGCATCGAAGGTTCGGTGCGACGCGCCGACGCAAGGCCGATAACCAAGCTGAGCCGGATCGGGGAGTCGTCGTATCATGTGCTTTGGCTGAAACCGACTTTCGGCAGCACTGTTCCGTTTTGCGTTTATTTGATTTCAGAAAATTCAGAAGATGCAAATCCACTTTCGGTCGACGAAGATCAAGTGATCGAGTTCGCCGCGCTGCCACTCAAGAGACTAGCATATGCATCCGAAAGCGGCATTCAAGTTGCGCCCGTTCTCGTCGCGATCGGTTACAACAAGCTGACTTCTAATAGCTCAGCGAACACGACAACGCTGGCAAACGCGTTGGCGACAAAAATCGCCGACGATCCTTTGCTCAGCGGAGTTGCCGACAAGTCGAATATCTTGTCCGCTTGGAAAAGTCCCACCGAACTCGTAGCTCAAATACAGCTTCTAGAAACTCTTCTGTTAAAACCGATCGAAAGTTTTTCGCGGTCACGCGGAAAAAGTTCTTTTGAAAGTAAAGATGGCGATGATCCATCACTTGAAAATTCGTTGGAAAGTCCATTTTTATCGCGAGACGAACTCGTTGCAGCGGCTCAGATTTGCAGCGGCGTCGGTCGATTGAAGAACGTACTAACGGCGGAGTCATTCAACGCGACGATGTCTGTGAATGTAAAAATGATGTCACGCGATTGCATGGTGAAAGCCGTCCAGCCAATCGTCTTGCCATCGGCTATCGCGGATGGTCTGAATCAGAAGTTTTTGTTTCGACTGACAACGCAATCACTCACGCCCGGAACACCCGATGAGTCGGTACTAGTGTTGTCGGTTCCCGATTCCTGGGAAAAAATCGCAGGAATTGGTGGCGACATTTTTCAGCCTGCGAACATAAAAGCTTTGGTGCTGACTTCATCTGGCGATACGACAATCGGATTCACGGATCGAGTGGAATGGGTATTTCCTTCGAGCCTGAAACAGGACGTGTTTGCAGCGTTACAGCCGCCTGTTTCAACCACGCTTGGAGCGATTGCTTCCAACGGCTGGGACTTAAGCCGCTTGGACGAAGTCCGAAACAGCCAAAAAAAGCCTCTCGGGCCGGATGAAGCGGAGGCTTTTTTTCGCTTCATCAACGCCACGGCCGATTTACCAAAATCGGAACCTAACTCATCAATAACTGTTGTTGACTGCCTGCGTGATCCGGAGAAAAATTTTGCTTCTGAAGTCGAAGCAAATATTCAGAGCGTCAAGATTACTCGAATCAAACTGAATCGGCTGATCGATCAAGTTGCCTTAGGGAGCGATCAGTACTTCGAAATCAACGCGTTGGCCGATATTGGCAATCAGTCGATTCGATTAGTTGCAAAACCGGGCGATGATCCATTGATTTTCACTGGTGAATTTCCCGTCACACTAGTTTCAAAAGATATTCCCTCAGAATTGCTGCCCAATGAAATAGTTGATCGTTCAAATGGCGACTTGGAATCTGAATCTTGGTTCCAATCAGCAGCAATCCAATTCCGCGGTCGGTTTTATCGATTGTGGGCCTTCGAAACAACTCAAACGGATGCGATGCCTGGGCGCGGCCGACAGGTCGCACCACTCATAATGTGCACGTCGATGAAAGCGTTGAAAGTCGACGACGCGGCCGATTCGAATTGGATCATCAATACGACCTTCACAATTATCTGTGTACTGGTTTTGATTGCTTGGGCGACTGCAAAATTTATCGATCACCGCAGCCAGCTACGAAAAAACGCTCGGACACCTTTGCGGTCCCCGAGCGTCTAACGATTTTATTTGCAAACAATCTGAAAAGTCAGAGCTGACTAGTCAACCAGCGGATTCTTTCGCGGTTGCAACTGCTCGGCTCGCGTAACCAAATATCGCAGTGTCAGGCCGTCAATGGTTTCCGATAGAAAGTGCGTGCTACCGTCGGCAAGCGTCAGATTCACACCGCCGGTGTGGAACGAAAACGGTTCGTCATTCAAACCGCAATTGTTTTTGGTCCAAGGGCAGTTTTGCTTGTCAAACGTCGTTGTGCCATTGTTTGGACCGCCCAATGGGGTCTTGGATTGATTGACGTAAGCGTTCGGAAGAATTCCAGAGCTGTGCGGAGGACCTGAAACGCCGGAGCCGGCAGCGTCGGAGTCAGCCCAGCGATGGACGGCATAAAACTCTAGTGCAGTATTTCCGTCTCCAGGAGCACAACCAAAACCGAAGCCAGCGACACAGGCTGTACTTCGTCGTTTCGCAGCCGTTCCCCAACCTTGCGTTGGATGAGTTCGACCAGCATCTTCAATGACGGCGATAGTATTGGAAGTTCCATCAATCAATTGCGAAATCGGATTGTTCCGCAGGCCCAACGCGCCTTCTTTCGATGATCGCTTCTCACGGAAGCCGACATCAAGAAAATTCGTGTTGACGGTCTTGCCAGGACTGATGTCTGTATAGCAAGTCGCAAAGTAGTCCAAGCTTCCGAAACCATCTGGATCGTCTACGTCCGCGACAGGATTGGAAGGGCACTTATAAATCGGAATGTGAGTTCGCGCGGCACCGACATTGCCAAAGTCTTTATCGAACGCTTTAGTAGTCGGATTCAAGCTCGCGCGTCTGTCCATATACTCATACGCGAAATCGAATTGGTTGTAGATCGCGGTCTGTTCGATGTATGGCAAAATTGCAAGGAACGCGCTGATCGAATTGTCTCGTTGACCGCTTCCGTTATTGAACGTGCCCGCAACGGTAAAAATATCTGTCGAAGCACTTGGCGACGCAGTGTAAGCAGCGAACAAGATCGGTTCGATACCTTCGCCCGCTGTTGGCATCTTCTTATATGCACTCTCGTAACCGAGTATCCCAATGCCCACTTGGCGAGTGTTGTTGGAGCACTGCATCCGACGCGCGGATTCTCGTGCCTGTTGAATCGCAGGTAACAAAAGACCTGCTAAAATACCGATGATCGCTATGACCACCAGCAGTTCGACCAGCGTAAATGCTCTTCGAACTTGACTAAACTTCACTATCATAAATCACCGTCTCCAGGTGAGAAGATTGAACGACCTACGTACTGCCCAGCACTTGCCGGTCGTGGTCACAAAAAACGAAAAAGCTCAACAGGTAGAGCAATCACGGCCATCGAACGGGAGATGATCTCAACCCAGCCGCTTTCGCTCATGGGCGAAAAGAATAAGCCGCGCTAAAGAAAGCCAAAACGGCTAAACGAGACGACGTTTGTTAAGGAACTGTGAAGACGTTAAAGTGCGTTTGAAAGCGGCACCGCAACTCCAAGTGACAATGCGATTTTAGATCCCATAAAGTGGACGAATCGTAGCTATTTCTAGTCAAAGAAGTTCCAAAGAATTCTACGGAGTATCGCAATCGTTGTTCACTCGATCGGGAATTCTTCTTGAAAGCTTCATATACTGAAACGAAAGTTGGAAACAAGCGTTTTTCGATCGAATACCCGTTCCGATTCAAACAGATGGCTTCGTAAAGGATAACTGTCGAATTTTTCGAATCGACGCGCCTATTCGAAGGGACGCGGTTGTATCAATTTGGCCGCCCAACGGCCTGGCGCATCAGCGTAATAAATCGACCTGTTGGCCTTCAGTATTAAGATTTCTTTCCAGAAAATGATTCGATGCACGCCGCCTTAATCTATCCTCATCAACTTTATCACCGTAGCGCTGCACTCCAGTCCGTCGAGTCGGTTTACCTCATCGAAGATCCCTTGTTCTTCCGACAGTATCCGTATCACCGGTGCAAACTTGTTTTGCATCGCAGCTCGATGAAAGCCTTTGCGAATGAACTTGCAGCGTCTCACAAGGTCCATTATGTCGAGGCGAGTTCGCTAGAGGATTCATCCGCAATCGGCAAACGGCTAAAAAGAGATAACGTCACCAGTATCTGTGTCTTGGATCCACATG
This sequence comes from Pirellulaceae bacterium, assembly GCA_041740995.1. GTDB lineage: Bacteria > Planctomycetota > Planctomycetia > Pirellulales > Pirellulaceae > JBGSKY01. The sequence goes on along the minus strand of JBGSKY010000228.1, from coordinate 65,596 downwards.
ACGACTGGCTTTCACGCGCTTTGAATGACGGCTGCGAGCAAGCGTCGATTTCTATGGAGATGATGGAAGACGAAAATTTCTTGACGCCGCGTTCGGAGATCTCGAAGTTCATCGGGTCCAAAGACTCGCTTTACTTCACGAAATTTTACATCGCACAACGCAAGCGTTTGAACATCCTAATTGACGTTGATGGATCGCCGATCGGTGGGAAGTGGAGTTTCGATCCAGAGAATCGTCGGAAACTGCCTAAACATATTGAGCTGCCAGATTTACCAACGCGTAAACCGTGCAAACATGTCAAGGAAGCCAAGGCATACGTCCAAGCCAATTTTCCAGATGCGATCGGCAATTACGACCAATACAATTACCCGATTGATCGTCAAGCTTCTTTAGAATGGTTAGACGACTTCATTCGAAATCGGCTAGCACAATTTGGAGACTATGAGGACGCGATATCTAAGGAACACTCCACCGTTTTTCACTCGGTCCTGACGCCTTGTTTAAATATTGGGTTACTGACGCCGCAAGATGTTCTTGATGCGGTCACTCAATGGTCTGGCAAGGTGCCAATGAACTCGCTTGAAGGTTTCATTCGCCAAGTAATTGGTTGGCGTGAATACATGCGAGCGGTCTATCTTCATTTTGGACGCAAACAACGCACTTCCAATTTTTGGAAATTTACACGCAAGCTTCCAGCATCGTTTTACGACGGTACAACGGGTATCGAACCTTTTGACGATGTAATCAAGCAGGTACTGTCGACAGGGTACTGCCACCATATCGAGCGGCTGATGGTGCTCGGGAATTTCATGCTGCTTTGTCGGATTGAGCCGAACGAAGTTTATCGTTGGTTCATGGAGCTATTTGTCGATGCATACGACTGGGTGATGGTTCCCAACGTTTACGCAATGAGCCAATATGCAGACGGCGGAAAAATTACAACCAAACCTTACATCAGCGGATCCGCTTATATTTTGAGGATGAGCAATTACAAAAAGGGTGATTGGTGCAAAACTTGGGACGCGCTTTACTGGTCGTTCATAGACGAGTTTCGTGGCGTTTTCGCAGACAATCCACGTATGTCGCTAATGACCAAACAACTTGATCGAATGGGCGATAAACTTGTGGAACATCGAAAAACGGCAAAAGACTTTTTGGAAAGTCTATGAGTTCAAGAATCGATTTCGTTGGGCAGAGGTTAGCTCTTCGCGGTTGATTTTGGAAATACAATGTAACTGCTGTTGTCGTATCGCCAAACTGGTTCTTTTAGCATTGATGCGCGAAGTCGACCAGTTTTGCTATCCGAAGAGTTGATTAGCGGCGCGACAATTCCGATGCAGCTTCGTCGTAGGTCCAAAATCTTGTTTGGTTCACCCTTTATCGCAACAGCCGGTCGCGTGACATCCGCGGCCCAACTGCGCAAAACTACTGCATGCGAATCATTTTCTAAAAGCACTTCGGACCCTACAGGATAGATTGCCGTTGCGCCGACAAAAGCTCGGACGACTTTCATGCACAGAGTTCCTTGGCTCGCGTGGTAAAGCAAGCAGTTCATCGCGTCGGCTGGCACGATGCCATTCCTGCTGCCAACCGGTTCGGTTAATTGGAGATAAATATCTGCGACACTCAGAATTCTGGCCAGCGGGTGAATTCTTGCTTGTGCAATCCCCAACGGGAATCCTTTGCCATCCAGCTCTTCATGAACTTGAGTAATCAACAACAGTGCCAGCGATGAAATTCCAGAAATGCTTGCCGACAGTCGGCTGCTGCGAATTGGATGTTGCAGATAAGAAACAGATCCGGACAGATTGTTGTCTGCGCGAATCACTTCGCTCTGAATTTCTGGCAGGAAGAACGCCGAATCATGAAATAGAGCCGCCAAGGCTGCGGTCGTTGTATCGTTTGGGCTGCGTCCCATAGCGACGCAAATCGTCGTCGTCAGCAACGAAAATTTGACCGCTCGGCGCAACAGTATGTTAGACAGCTCGGCGTCTGGTGATGCGTGTTTGGACATCGTGGACGCCAGCACGACGGCAATATCGGAGGTTGCTTCCTTTGCGAATGCACGAATCGATTGCTCAAATGTCTCAGTACAAACTTCTTGGTTTGTAAGCAGTCGTGAAACTGCCTCGCTCAACGCGACGACAGTATCCTCGAAGCACATGTCTAGAACTTCGACTGTTTTGCGATCATATTGTCCAAGTTTTTCAGACGGAGAAGTCTGCTCGTTGGATTGGAGAACGGTGTCGTCTTCATCGATAATTAGCCAACGGATCTTGCGGTGATCTAGGTGGTTAATTGCAGCCTGGGTCAGTTTTTCGCCTGCAGCGATTAGCAACTCACCCAGATCATCGTAAAGATCGTAGGAAAGTTTCTCGCCGGCTTTCAACGAAGCGATCGCGATTTTCCAGCGTTTATGTGAAGATTCTGAGATCACAAGAAGTACATCAAAAATTTTCTGTGCAGTACAAGAAATCTGCGGCCTAGTTACTTATGCCATACAACTAAAACGAGGTGGTTTACCGCTTGGATCTAAAGCCTAGAAGCTTGATTTAGACACGTATTTTCTCGCTTAATCGGCAAATCTGCTACAATGCGACGGCTTTGTCCGGATAGGCTCGCAGTGTTGGTTCGGGTCTGATAACGATCTACGCTTTTCAAATTCATTTTTGTTACGGAACGCCTTATGTGTTTTGATCGACGAAAGTTCTTGCAGACATCTGCAACATTCACAACGGGCGTTTCCTTGTTTGGAATAAGTCAGTTCGAAAGCAAAAGCTACGCCGCAGCCTCTGTAGATGGTCGCGACCCTCGCTGGCTTCTAGCTACCAAACGTGGGCTGGACTACCTCGAAAAGACACAATCCTCGCGTGGGCAGTGGAACACGCCACCCTACCCTACCGCGATCGCGGCGCTTGCAGGTTTGGCATTTTTGTGTTCCGGTTCGACATCAACGCAGGGCCCCTACGCAAAAAATATCGCTCGTACAACTGACTTTTTGTTGAGCAAAAGTCGTGAGAATGGATTGATCGGCGATCCCAATAGTGATGTCCGATATACCTATGGACATGGATTCTCCATGTTGTTTTTATCGCAAGTGCTCGGCGAAGAAGGATTTTCCGATCGACGAATCGAAATTATTAATGCACTCAATGGTGCCATAAAATTTTGCGGATTCGCTCAAACAAAATCTGGCGGTTGGGGATATGTAAGCGCCAACGACGGCAACGATTACGATGAGGGCAGTACTACGATTACACAAGTCCAAGGAATGAGAGGTTGTCGCAACGCAGGCTTAACGGTGCCCTCGGAAATTATTGAATCGGCGAAGCGTTATATGTACAGTTGCCAGAATAAATCAGACGGAGGCATCAGCTACTCAAGCAATCAAATGGGCACCTCGCGACCCGCGATAACGGCGGCGTCGTTGGCCGCGCTATATAACGCCGGCGACTACGACAGCGAACATGTTCCTGAAATGCAAAGCTACTGCAAGAAAGAATTGTTTGATTTGAATTCATCCGGCGAAGCGTTCGGGCACTGGCACTATACTTACTTGTACTACAGCCAAGTCGTTTACCGAGAAGGCGATGAAAGTTGGCTGCCATTCCGAACAAAACTGTACGACCGTATTGCTCGCGAACAACGCAGCGACGGATCATGGGATGGGCAAATCAACCCGATTTACATAACAGCCTGCAACCTAATCATGCTGCAACTCGACTTAGGTTACCTTCCGATCTTTCAACGCTAATTCGGACTGTAGATTTACAACTTTGTTCAGACGTGTTCCATCTTCATCGAAATGAAGTTCCCTGAACGCGAAATTGTAACGCACCATTGTTGAAGCTCTCAACGACCAGCGAATCTCGGCCGAACAATCCGCATTTGTAAATGTATTGCTGATCGCGTAGCTCGACGAACATCAGGCGAGTTGAAAAATTTGCCTCCTCGCTCGCGCTTGGTAGACGATGGTTGACTCGACAGAAATCAGCGAAGTCAACTGCCAAATAGCTTGCCTCGCGCACATCTCCACGAGCGGTCATTTGCGATCCAAAATAGTTTACCCAACCCCACATCGCCACGCCTATGAAGAGAGCAATGACAGCAAGATAAGCCAAATGAGTCTTCAAATAACTGTCTCCTAAAAAGGAAGTTTGAAGGGACGATTGCAAAACTGCAAAAAACCTATTACATGGCACTTGGCGGGGAAATCGGCTTGCGAAAACAGTGACGGCAGCAAGTAATCGAGCGAGCGCACACAGCGCGAATATCGCGACGCACACCGCAGGGACGCCGGACATGTTTATATGCGACAAGTGTCGTACATGTTTGGCGACGCTAGATATAGAAGTGATCGGTTTGTTCGTGAAATGCAAGTCAAAATTTGAGTTCAAGCGAGCGAAACTCACGCTTGCGATTTTTGCGGCGGTTGAAGTCGCTCTCCGCAGTTTGCATTCATCTAAGGATGTGCCTCGCTCAGAGACTTAGTTCAACTCTCAAACCATGGTTTGTAAGTCGAACGACTACTGGCAATAACCGATCGGCCAGAACGGGTCCTTGTCTACTAAGTGAAGCGCTACTGAGAGAATGGAATGAGATGCGAAATCTGATTCCTGTCAGTTATGAAAGCAGCCGATTTTTGTGGCTTCAACTTTGGAAGACAAGACAGACTTGAAGCCTATCTTGCGATCATTTAGTAAAGTTCCGTTATGGCAGAACCATCGCTGCGCCAGTGATGACGCTCGCTTCGGCGAGTGCTCCGCGAAGGCTAAGCGGGACCGGGGCGATTGTCCAAGGGGCACAATTTCCCGGTCGGTAGTAACCCAACGCATATTGGCATTCGGTGACGGGATGAATTCCCATTTTGTACGGCAGGCATACAACGTTGCCGAAAAAGTGTGCTGACGAAATCAGCGGCTGCGCTACCGGACCGAATTCATGACCGTATCGTTCTAGCTGAGTGTCTTCGAAATACAGCGGCTTGTGACATAGCCCCGATGCTTTCCAAGTTACAGTGGACGGAGTGAAAGTGCGTAGCGGTGCGTCGTCGCCGGAGATGCCGCAGGTGATCGGTAGGCTCCATGATTCGCTGACATACGCCAAGTCACTGTCACTCAAATCACGCAAGAAGATCGCTTGATGTTGTCCATCGCCCATCTCCAATTCGACTGCATCATAGCGAAGGTCAACTAAGCGAGCATCCGTAATGATCCGGCCTTTGTAGTCTGTCCAAGTTCGCAAAGGCGCTTTGGCAGCAAACGCTTCACGACGTTCCGGACGCGAGCCTTTGTTTTTGGGACCAGGACCAAATTGAGGCGAAATGTCCAATCGGATATTCGAGATAGGCATATCAACCAACTGGGTCCGAATTGTTTCGCAGTCCAATTCGCGATTACTAGTCTGGGCCGGCGGTCGCGGCGGCTTCAGGTTGGGCGTGGCATCGCGATCCGAAGGCGAACGGTCGGCCTCTGTCGATTCATCCGAACGCGAAGGCAAAAATGGGCTTGGCTTGTTCGCTTCGCCAGCGCTATCAGGTTGCAGCAACGATCGCTGACCACTGGTTGCTTCACGCTGATCGAGTTTAGGAATATCATCAAAGCTTGGAACGTCATCAAAATCTCTCAGCGATCGAGCATCGTTTGAGTTGGGTGTGAGCGGTGCCGCAGGCGGGGTAGAATCGCTGCCGGGCAGCGAAAATTGAGCTTGTCGAACAAGATTCGATGGATCGCCTCCGCGAGAAGTCCAGTTCGCAGTCGATACATGATGGTTCGCTTGCGAGTTAACCTGTTGGCTGGCAACAACCATTACCGATTGCTGACTGGCCAGTCGTTCTTGAGCGATATCCTGTGACGCTCTGGTCGCTCGCAGAGAATTGGGTTGCACCGAATCAGCTTGGTTTGAAGCAACCAATTGATTGCTAGACCCGGCAAATTGGTCCGATGAATAAATGTCATTTGATGGCTGGATATTCGGCGCACTGCGCCATCGGACGACTGCTTGTTGTTGGTCCACTTGACCAGTTGCTGAACTACCAGCGGCATCGCGCAATCGATTATTTAAGTTAGTCGGTGAAGCGTTCGTCGCGCTAGACGCTGGTTGATTTGAAAGTTTGCTGATCTGTTGCCGAGCCACGAATGGTTCAGGCGACCATGACGATTGAGCGAATGCAGACGAGTGCATTGAAAGCACGGACAAAAGACAGACCGCGGATGCTGCGCCCCCCGGCAGCATCGCGCGGTTTGACCTTTGGGTCAGATTGACAAGCACGTTGGCGCGGAGCTTGTCGTTTCGAATAGCAGACTCAGTTTGATTCGTCGCCGTGTTTGTAATCTGGGCTATAGTTTGGCGACTCTTGCGTAATTGCAATGTCGTGCGGATGATTTTCGCGAACTGTGGCAGCGGAAATTTTGATGAAGCGTGCATCCGTGCGTAATTCCTCAATTGTTTTTGTACCGCAGTAACCCATACCTGCCCGCAAGCCACCGACCAATTGATAGGCATAGTCAGCCAGCGGACCTTTGAACGGGACTCGCCCCTCGACACCTTCGGGCACCAACTTGGAAAGTTGGTCCTGATTGCCTTGGCGGTACCGTTCACTACTTCCTTTGACCATCGCACCTAGGCTTCCCATGCCTCGATATGCTTTGAACGTTCGACCTTGATACAAGATCGTTCGTCCAGGGCTTTCGGCCAGCCCTGCAAACAGCCCTCCGATCATCACACAATGCGCACCGGCCGCGATCGCTTTCACGATATCGCCGCTGAAGCGAATTCCGCCGTCAGCAATCGTTGGCACACCAGCGGCCGCAGCAGCTTTGGTGGCGTTATAAATTGCCGTGATTTGAGGGACTCCAACACCGGAAATCACACGGGTCGTGCATATTGAACCTGGGCCAATTCCAACCTTGATCGCATCGGCACCGGCGGCAACCAGATCGCGGGCCCCTTCTTCGGTGGCCACGTTTCCGGCAATGACGTCGATATCAAAGCGACTCTTTAGCTGGCGAACAGTATCAATCACATTTGCGGAATGCCCGTGGGCACTGTCGACAATCAAAACATCGACACCGCGAGCGATCAAATGCTCGGCTCGGTCCAGGTCATACACGCCGATCGCGGCACCAACGCGCAAACGGCCCAAAGCGTCTTTGCACGCCTGCGGGTACCGTTTCATCATGTCGATGTCTTTGATCGTGATCAGTCCTGTTAGTTTGTATTCATCGTCAATCAGCAAAAGCTTCTCTACCTTTTTTTCCGTTAAAATCTGCTCAGCTTGCTCAAGCGTTACATTTCCTGTCGCCGTGACCAAATTTTCCTTGGTCATGACCTGATTTATCTCAAGATTTGTCGAATCTAAAAATCTCAAGTCGCGGCGGGTCAGAATGCCAACTAATTTATTTTTGTGATCGACGATCGGAACGCCGGAAACATTCTGCTCCTGCATGATTGCTTGCGCTCGGCTGACTTGATCCTCGGGATGCAGAGTTACTGGGTCGACAATGATGCCATTTGCGCTGCGTTTAACCTTGGTAACCTCTTCGCCTTGGGCTTCAAGCGACATGTTTTTATGAATCACGCCAAGCCCGCCGACTTTTGCCAGCGCAATTGCCATTTCGCTTTCCGTCACAGTGTCCATTGGCGAGGACAACAACGGTATTTGCAGCCGAATGCGCCGCGTAAGTTGAGTGCTGACATCGGTTTGCGACGGAATGATTTCGCTGTACCGTGGTTCCAGCAGGACATCGTCGAAAGTGATGCCCGAATAAGCTAGCTTGTCTTCCATAGAGGCGTTTTCAGCCGGCGTTTCCACCGACAGTGATGCGAATGGGTGCGGAAACCGGCAGATTATGGATGCAAGCGGCCGAATTGGCAACGCGGGCAAGAAAGCTAGCGTACGGCAACGCTTCGTAGAGCCGATGCTTTTTCATGGCAACGGGAAATTGCTAGGCTAGCCAATTCGATGATTCCTTCGTCGCTGAGCTCGCAATAGTCGGCCGCCTGAATCGGTTTCCCAACGACTGCAACAACAGTTCGACGCTGGGGAAACAGTTTGCCAGACTCGATGACTTCGTTTGCTCCAACAAACGCCATCGGCAGCAACGTCGCTTTGCTGCGTTTGGCAACCGGAATAAATCCGCCTTTGATCGGCAGCAATTCGCCATTTTTGGAGCGTGTACCTTCGGGGAAAATTAGCACTGCTCGGCCCGCTTTGAGCCGTTCCAGCATCGCACGCAATCCGGCCAAACCGCCCTTATCGCGGTCGATTGGAATCGCGTCGAGCGCCCGAATCAGGAAACCAAAAACCTTGTTGTCGAAGAGCGATTTTTTTGCCATGTAGTCCAATCGACGATCAAATGAGATTCCGACAAGAACCGGATCAATTGACGATTGGTGATTACACAAAATAAGTACCGCGCCATCGGGTGGCATATTTTCTTGCCCCTCGACTCGGAAGTTGATCAACAAAATCGATAAGACTCGGGAGGTTCCGCGAACGAATCGATAGTAAGCAATTCGGGAAGTTCGAGTCAGCCAGGAGGGGTTGGTCATGCGAAAACGAAATCGTACGTGTCGGCAATTGGAAATCAAATAATTACAATGAAATCAACGAGCTTGACCAAACAAGTGCTCTAGGACGAAACATGAGTGCGATGTTGTGCGACGATTGCAACCAATCGCTGCACAACGTCGTCCTCTTGCATACCATCGGTATGGATGAAAATTGAATCCGACGGTGCGGTCAATCCACCATGAACACGGCTTGTATCGTCTGCGTCTCGTTTCTGCTGTTCTGCGAGAATCTCGTCGATTGAAATATCGATCCCCGAAGCGACCAATTGAGCGTGACGCCGCATGGCTCTCTCTTTTGGCGAAGCAGTCAGAAAGAACTTGCACTGGGCGTCTGGAAATGCCACTGTCCCCTGATCTCGACCTTCTGTAACAAAATCGCGGCCGATGACAATTTGACGTTGCTGATGAACGAGTCGTTGTCGAACGGCAATATTATCCGCGATCGCACGAATAGACTGGTTTACCTTTGACGAACGGATCAGATGACTAACTTCGTGATCGTTGAGCCAAATCATGTCACCACAGAGCTTAATTTCGCTTTCCGCAGCACAACTTTCAATCGCGTCGGGCGAAGAAAGATCGATTTCGTTTTGCAAACACGCTAGGGTGATGGCGCGATACATCGCACCAGTGTCAAGAAAATCGAAATTCAATTCGGCGGCCAGTTGCCTGGCGATCGAGCTTTTTCCCGCGCCGGCTGGCCCATCAATGGTAACGATCATACGTTCATGTTTCGCCGAAGACTCATACCAGCTCACCTACAAACAGGTTAGGAAATTGAACACGCAGACTCTTTTTTACACGAGCAATATTTGCTGACAAGTAATAACGCTCGATTTATGTGGTGACCGCGACCGGCTTCGATTTTCGCGTTGATTTGTTTCTTTGCGCCGCAAGCGCTTCGATATTTTTTGTGGCCGCTTCAATGCGTTCTAAATCTTTCTCTTGCAACGGTGCCTCGAAACCGAACCGCAATCGATAATAGATAGAGGTCAGATAGCTCAGGTCAGCCGAAACATCGGCGAATTGTTCAGGTCGTTCTTGAAGAAAGTTAGCAACGTGATTCGCGAATTCGAGCGGCGTTTGCTGTGGCGATCGCCGCAAATTCAATCGAGCTAGCGACTTGACAATTCGTCGATAAAAACCAGCGTCGACGATACGAGCCATGTTCACGGCACGTTTTTTTCTTCCTCCGCCAGCATACCTCCGGAGCAACATTCCGATCACTCGGTAGAGCGTCAAAGCGATGACGACGACGAACGACAATCCGACAGCCGCTTGCCAAGAAAACCAACGGTCCGGCGACAACAATCCGCCGATAAACTGACTGCTTTGCAACGTGAGCAGAGACTGTTCGATATTTCGCCAAAGCTGGGCCAAGGAGCCTGTGCCGTTGCTATTGAAAAAACTTAACGCTTGCGGTTGATTGGATTTATCAACATTTATGACATAGTCTTGCCAAAATTGTTGTAACGATTCAAGCTGCCCTTGGCTGCTGCGAATCGATCCACCTGCATTGGAACCTTCACCGCCGGGCGTCGGATCTAACCGCAGCCACGCACCAGGACCAATGCCTTGCGGCAAATCAATTCCGGCGTCTTTTAAAGATTCAGTCGGCAAGTAAGCTTCGACCCAAGCGTGAGCATGGCGTTGCCGAACCAAAAAGTAGACACCCGAACTATTGAAATCGCTTGGCCGAAAACCAAGTACGATCCGTGAAGGTACGTTCAATGATCGCAACATCATCGCCATCGTCGACGCGAAATATTGACAGTGTCCAGTCTTGTGATTGGATACAAAGTCCTCAATTGGATCGGTCCCAATGCGTCGCTTCAAGCTTGGTGCCAGCGAGTAAGTGAACTCTCCCGAATTCACTAGATGCTCTTCGAGTATGAGCACTTTGTTGACGATGTTTTGTTCTTCTTCGCCAGCCAGCACTCGGTCGCGTTCGGCCAATAACCCCGGAAATTGATCTGCGCGAAATTGTCGTAGATAATCTAGATCGTATACTGATGCATCTCGCAGATTCGGAAAGCCATCCATCGAATCTAAACAATCGCTGAACACAGGCAAGAACCGTTGCTGTTTACCTTGATTGTAAGCGTAGGTTCGAAAGCGATATTTCAGCTTCTTACCTTTAGCAGTTTTGGGATGCAACATCCGCCAATCGTAAGTAACAATTTCGGACGGCGTGGTGCCAGCTCTGGCCCTAGAAAATGGCGGTAAAGAAAAGGTTGCGTCGTCAAAGGCGACTTGTTCCTCAATGATCACATCGATTGCATCCGCGGTACTCTGCAACTCAGACGAAATCTTTTCAATTGCCGGAGTGTTCGCAATTAGATCCGATTGGTACATCCCTTTTTCAAGTGTCTTCCAATGACCATCGCCAATATAGCTGTGGCAAATTGCACCGCGGATATAGGGCGATTCGCTGGGTTGAAATTCGATCTCATCATCGACGCTGATAAATCGGACCTTCAAAGCGACCGAGTTAGTTTCCAATAGTTCACCGACGTCGTCGAGCGAAACTTCTCCCGAAAAACCAACCGCCGGCCGATGCCAGCCTGCCCCTTCGTATGCTCCGCTCTGCAATCGTGGCAATACGTAAAAAAAGACGACTGAAAAAACAACGACGCTAATAACTATCGACGTCGCTCGCCGTAAACCGACGACCGTTCCATTTAAGACTTCGAACGAGTTGGCAGACGGGGCAAGTCGCATGGAAATGCCTTTCGACTCTTGGCTAAGCAGATGCTCACGTCCAAGCCAACGCATCATTCGGGCATAAACGGAATTGGATTCCACGCCAACGGATCCTGAACCAAGGTTGCTCACATATGACGCATAGGCCAAAAGCGCAGAACAGCCGACCAACAAGACTGGCAGCAACAAAATGCCGTAAAGCACGTTATCGTTGACCAGCGACGCGACGATCATTTCGAGCAAGAGGAAAATGCCCCACTGCTCAAAGACACGGCGATCTTTGCGTTGAAACATCAAGCCGATCTGCACATAGATCAGAAGCTTCGCGACGGCCGTGAGTTGGTCGATCTGGCGTAAAACAAAAAACTCAACAATCGCAATGATCGCACCGGCCAACATGGTGATGTAAGCCAACAAACGCGGGATTCGAATGACGCCCAACCAGTCTGTGAAAACCAGCGAGACCACTAGCAGTGAAGAGATCAATAATGGCAACGTCGAAGACCGTTGACCAATGCCGATCAAGCAAGATGCAATAAACGCGAAAAGTGCGAAATTAATACACAAGCGATCGAGCCTGGAATCACGCTTCATCGACAGTGCCCCGCTGAAAAAAAGAGTTCCATTCGCCATTGCTTACGTTGACCCAGCGAATATTCGACAATTTTAACATCGAGCTAGAGACCGCTCTCAACTCATCAACGCCTGATTCAGATTGATCACGTAAGCTCACAACAATAGTTGGTGTCCCGATCGCAATGGTGCCAAAAGTATATTCGGCGATCGACGAAAAATTAGAGCGGGGCGACGCGTTGGCGATCGCCAAACGATCAAGCACCGCCGAAAGTTGGGAGACCGAGCTGATCCGGAATTTCCAATTTTCTCGTCCATCAGCAATATTTAATGTGACGATGCCATTTTGTTGGACCAACAAAGTTCTGGTCAACGTATTTATCAGCTCAACAGCTATTTCTGTTGCTTCCATACGAGCTTCGGAGATTTGTGATCGCGTTGCGCTGGAAACAGTCCGTCCGTTGTCGTTTGCTGGCTCCGTCAAATCGAGCAACAGCGCTATTTCAAAATTCTCTTGACGTTCCATCTGCCGGACGAGCAATTGATTTCGTTTGGCGCTGCTGCGCCAATGAATCAATCGCATTGCATCGCCGCTGCGATAATCTCTTAAACCAAAAAACTCGCCATCACCGCCACTACGCGCGACACGACGTTCGTGTAAACCCAAACGTGGAAGCTCCAGTTTGGTTCGCCAATTTGGGTCCATCTTGCCCCTCATTGGATGGACTAAAAACTTCGCTTCTTGGCCCAGCGACCGAATACCCCGCATTAACGAAAGCGGAAAACGCGTTGATATTTCTGAACGCTGAAAGAGGTATTCGCCCCGATGAATGCAGAGACACTCGTAACGTACTCGGCTTTGATCGCGAGGCAAAACGCGTTCGACATTTACAAGTAACGTCTGGCTATCGCCTTTTGCAATTCGATTGGTTTTGGCGGCAATCACTTTCTCATGAGCGATAACCCACCAACTTCCTAGCCAAGGTCGTGGGTTGCTCAATACCAGTTCAACAAAGAATCTCCGTCCTGCTTCAATGTCTCGCGGCAAATTTCGTTGCATCCGCAGCCCGTACAATGTGCGAGAGCACAGTCGCCATTGCAACAGCAGCAAACCAGCCAGAGATCCGCCGAGCAAAACTAACAAGTTAACATTTTGAATAATCGCCGCGACGAGCGAGAAACCAAGTAAAAAAACGAATTGGTACCCTTCTCTCGTCAGCCTGGTCGATATTCGATGAGCCGGATTAAAGAACAGTCGCGTGAGAAAACCACGCGGTTGTTCGCTTGAATCGGAATCGAGGCCGATGGAACGCCTAGCGAACATTTTCGACAGTAACCTTAGTCGGCTTTTTGGCAAAGCCAACGAACCGTTCGAAACGTTGCTGCCCTTGATCGAGCGCTGCAAGACATTAGGTTTCGTTGATTCGATGGTCGGATTTTTGGTTAGCACGGGAGTTTACCATTGAAGGAACTTGACGGTTCATTCTCAACGATTTTGCTGTCTCGAACTATCGTCAGTAGTAAAGCCTTTAAGCTGGCGGCCGGACGTTGTCGAGCAACTTGCGAACGATCGCTTCGACCGCTCGACGATCGGTTCCCGCAGCCAGTCCCCTCGGCACCACGCGATGCGCAATCAACGGCAAGGCGAGCTTTTTAATGTCGTCAGGCGTTACATAATCGCGGTCATGGATGGTCGCCATGGCTTGAGCAGCGCGATAATATCCCAATGCACCGCGAGTACTAACACCAACTTGTAATTCAGGGCTCGTTCGAGTCGCGTGAACAATATCTTGTAGATAGTCTAGGACCGAATCCTCAAATTTGACTTTGCGAATCAATTGCTGCGCTTCGCGAACCTCATCCAGCGAAACCACAGCCTCAAGCTTATCCACCGGCTCACCTAGGTTATGTGTCAGCAAGATATTGCGTTCGAACATTCGATCTGGATATCCAATTTCGATTCGCAAAAGAAATCGATCGAGCTGGCTTTCCGGGAGAAGGTATGTTCCTTCAAATTCAAATGGGTTTTGCGTCGCGATGACCAAAAACGGTGACGGCACTGCGTGCGCGTGACCATCCACGCTGACCTGGCGTTCGCTCATGCACTCAAGCAGCGCGCTTTGAGTTCGTGGTGGCGCTCGATTGACTTCGTCGGCCAGCACGACGTTCCCAAAAATTGGTCCCGGAGCAAAAGTGAATTCTCCGGACTTCGAATTGTAGAGACTGCTACCGACAATATCGCTGGGCAACAAATCGGGAGTAAATTGGACTCGGGAAAATTCTCCACGAATACTTTTGGCGAGCGCCTTGGCAATCAGCGTCTTGCCTACACCAGGCACATCTTCGAGCAGGATATGTTCGCCGGCCAGCAACGCGACCACGACCATCTTGACCACGTCATGCTTCCCCAAAACAACCGATTCAATATTTTTCTCGAGCCGTTCAACAAAAGCCATCACCTCATTGGTCATACTCAGTAACTACTCTCTAGGCAAAACGAAACGTCCCGGTGCGCATATCCACTTGTGCAGTTCGCCCGCCCGAAATGCACGACAAGAACCTGACCGATATCAAGTCTTCTCAGAATAACCGAATTTGGCGGTATCGTGGTAGTAGCACAAAAGAATCTTCCAGCGTTTTAGCCGCATTCAATGCGAGAGAAATCCCCAAATCGTTCAAGTGAATCAGAAGGTTTGCTTCATTTACGCAGGTATATTTTAAAGCCCGCTCGCTCGTGCACTTGTTGCCAAACGTCAGAGTTCGCTAACCAACCAGCATTTTCAGCATAAGTCTGGCTCCAATGCCAGTCGCTATCCGGCGCTGCGACCAAGCTGATCCGATATTTTTCTAAGTAACGTTGAAACTCCGCTGAATTAGTCATAATCCCAGGTCGTACAACGTCCTTTTCGCGATGCGATCCCAAGAGCGGATAGTACAGATAGGTGCATACACAAACTTGCTGTTGCGATGCGGACGGCTGGATCAGATCAGCCGGGCAAGAAGTATTGAACGAGTTGTAAAACGAGTCATGATCAGTGTGCCAATGATGACTGAGAAAGTAGATGGCCACACACCCGGAAACGAAAGACGCAAGCCAGGCGATCTTAAGTTTCGTTGCTCGCGAGAACTCTTTCGTCTGTCCATCGCGAAAAAAATTCGCGATCGCGATCAGCAACATGACGTTCATCGTCAACAAGAGCCAATCCGTTCCGTTCCAATCGAGCATCCAATGCCGAGGGGCATTCCAATTCGCTGTCAGAAACGATTGCCGCCATCCATACTGAGGTGCCAATGCAAGTCCAAGCGAAAGCAAAGCCAACCCTGCAAAAGCGGTTTGTCCCAACATCATCAATCGCCGTTGGGCCGCAAATCGATCTGCAAACTGATGCACCACGGCCCCACCGCAAACAACCGCCATCACAAAAGCAGCGTAGCCAAATCGAACGCTGTGATACTGCATCTTCAACATGTTTTGGGTGCCTGGATCGGTTTCTATAACGTTGGGCGTTATCAAATAGACGACTGCTGTTCCAACCGTTGCTATCGCAATAAGCAACAACGGCTGTTGAGATAATTTCAGACTGTATATCAAAGCCGCAATCGCCAACGGCAACGAACAAAACATAGCCACCATGCCCAACGGTCCGCACTGGGTCCACCACGCCCAAACCAGATTGCTAAAGACCTCCTTGTTCAGACCAAAGAACACCGTTGATGTGGAAATCTCAGGTCGTATCTCGTTCCACGGGGCCTCGATGCCCAGCATGGCAATCCCTTGAGGATAAATTGGCGAACCAGTGATGATCCAGTTGCGGACATACCAATAACCAGTCAATGCACCCAAGCTGCACATCACATACAAGCTGGCTTTACCGACGACGACCAAACGGCTCAGTTGATGCGTTCTGGCCCAGAGCACTGCCATGAATATCACAATGACCAAAACCGCTGCGTACCCCAACGCGTAATACTTCACCCCACCGCAAACGCCAGTCGCAATTGCTGCTAGTGCTAAATCAATTGTTCGAGCTTGCTGGACGAATCGGATTACAAATGTCAGTCCGACAATGAACGTTGCCGCGACAGCCAAATCATTCTCCAGTGAGACCAACTGGCGAACCATGACTGTGTTGCCAAGCGTCAACGTCATCACAGTCAGCCGGCACCAAATCGACCAGCTCAACAAATGTCCCAAGTGGTCGATAGCGGCCAGCAGCATCAACATCACAAACAGGTTCACGCTTTGCGCTAAAAAGTCACCACTGAAAACACCCGTCATGGTTAGCCCTAGCAGCTCTAAATTGCCCGGCATGTACCAAAACGCACACCGTTGGCTGGTTAACGTTCCTGTCTGCAACCAATGATCGATAAATGGGGCGTGATAAGCCAGCGTGTCCCAATCCATCGGAAACTGCATCAGGCCAAACCCGATAGTCTGTGCAATGCAGATCGCCAACAGCAGCGTCAACCAAATCTTCGTCACCCAGCTTGTCCTCGCCGCCGAATTAACTTCTCCCGTATTTCTATAGCGGAAGGGCGCAAGACCTCCGGTTTTGCTGCACCGGACGTCTCTCGCCATTCCGCCGAAACTGTAAGTCAATTCAGGACATTCGCTCAACACGCAATAAAAAATCACATCCAGCAACGTCCATCCGATCGTCAAACCAGCGATCAACTTCCACCCTGCTAGCCAACCGAAAAACGACAGTCCAATCGCTACCAAAACAATCGATGCCCACAGCAAAATTCCGCGCGTCATGACGGCCCAGCCCAATCCGCTCGTCACTGCAACTTCACCTTCCGATGTCGTCACATACATCCGCTTAATGGCTCGCCCGATACAGCTCCAAACCCAGGCCATCGCCATCACGAAGGGTATCGTCATGAGGCAATCGGTCAGGGCAAGCGTCCACGGCGTCATCGTTAAAAACCTGTGATCGTTTCAATTAACATTCGCGGCGGAAGACTCATCGCCGTCCTGACGGTCGCCATCTGATTTCGGATTTTTAAAAGTGCCTGCTGCGAGACTGACGTTTTGGGCAGCGATCGCGCGTAGCCCCAACGCTGCAGCATCGGACCAGCGGCGGCATGGATGCGTTGCAAGTTCAGCGTTGAAATCTCACGCGGACAATGCAGCCGGTTGACATCGATTGTCTCAATGGAACTGGCTTTCCACGTTGCCTCGCGTGGTGGAAAAACGTATTTGTCCAGCTCTGCATTGGGGACCAAGCAATCTGCCGCCGACCAGCTGTCCAGTTCCAAAAATTCTAACGTATCGGCGATCGTCGCTACTGGATTGGCGATCAATTCTTCATAGCGAATAACATGCATCAAATGTCTCGGTTGATTGTTAGTTTTGTCGATGAATCGTGTGAAGTGCGACATGAAATGATTCCAGATGGCGGCCGCACTTCCATGATCGCAATGAATCCAAGGCACGCGGGTCAGTGAATCGGCCACGGCATATCCATCGCGGACCATCAAAATCAACTTATTGTTTTTGCTCGACGCCAATTCCGAATGCAAAATCGCCACGCTCTGTTCGGGAACTTTGTTGATGACGTACTTTACGTTGGGGCGATTAATGGATTTTGGAAAATGTTTGCAGATCCACTGCCAAACAACTACCGGTTCCGTTGCGGCAACGTGTTGAACTTCATCCAGCCCCGAATCTGCCGCGATTCGATCAAGCGTTTGCCTGCGATAACGACCAGAATGATTAAACCGTCTCGACCAAAGCTTCGTTTCCGGCATCGCCACCACATCCAAATGGCGATTGAGAACCGCCGTAAGCAATGTAGTGCCGGAACGTGGACAACCGACAATGGAAATTGAATACGGACAAGCCATGGGTTTTGCAAATTAGTAGGCGCGACGCAATAACAGCTAAAAGCCAAAAATGTTCTGTTGCGGTATTGCCCCCCCCCCCCCTTTGTGGCAAAATGATGGGGCAATCCGCAACCTTGCTCACTCCCTCAACAAAGAACACGATTAAGCTATGCACTATACTACCAGCTTTCTTATGTCAGCCATCTTTGCGTTTACGTTTTTTAGCAACGCGCAAAGCCGCAACCTAGCATCCGTCTTATCGAGTGAAGTTGCAATGTCAGTCATCGGCGGCCAATGTAGTCAGCAAGTAGGCGACTCAAAAACCGAATACTGCGAATGCGCGCCGGACCCAGAAGTTTGTGTGTCTTATAACGGTTCATGCTTAAGAGTTCTCAAGACATCTAAAAACAGATGCTATACTTCAGCTACGCCGGACGGTAATCATAATTTTGATTGCGTGCTGGAAACCACGGGGATCGACTGTGGTAAAAGATTCTTGGGTGAAAAAGTAGAGGGCGTTTGTTCATGCGCTTCCGAAGGGAATACCTGCGGCGGCGACAAGATGAAGTTCACCGTCAAGGAATGCGACGTCGAGGATCCTACATAATTTAGATTGTGATTGGATAAGGCAATTCATCGAACAAACGATAATCAACCAAGGAGCTTGTATGTCCTTTACAACACTGTGTTCGCGTAGTGGTATGCTATGCGTTTATTGTTTGGCGATTTTTATTTCGATAGATGTTAACTGCATTTTTGCAGATCAGTTCAGTGATCTCGTGCTACTCGCTAAACAGCGAGAAGAGATTCTTCGGTCGTATGAAGTAGATTTGGAGTTTCAGGGAGGCGAATATTCAAACAACGTGTTGACTTCGAAAGTTCAAACAGTCTCCATCGTTAGTCATCTAGGCAATTTGAGAGTAAACTGGCACCATGTCGCAAGTTCTGGCCACGCTACAAGCTCGTTAGGAGCCAAATTTGATGGAAGAGTAACGGTGCTTGAAAGTTTGGATGGGGTGCCCAAACGGGCGGTCATCGCAAACGAGCCATTATTCCTCAACACCGTTTTGGACTTAAACATTCTTTTAGGCGCCGTCGGGAAACGGTCGATGAGTGACTGGCTTATCTCAAAGTCTGTAGCAACCAATATTGATAATGACGGGTTGGCTGTTTTTACAGGCGAAATTATTGACGATGGATCAGAATCGTTATCGCAATTAATTGTTTATCTTGATCCTAAGAAAAATGGTAGTTTTGTTAGGCGTTTAAACAAGGTCAAGTACAGATCGAGTGACATTTGGTTAATTTCCGCAGAGGTCCGGATTTTAAAAAATTATTTTGATGAAATAAGTGGCTTTTATTTTCCTGCTGAGGGCGAGTATCTTCTTAACGCGACGACCGCTGAATCATCTGGGGCGACTCCCTTGCTCGAACAAAATGTCAAATTGATCAATTGGCGATTTCCTGCAAATTTGGACGCCAATACGTTCCAAGTTGATATACCCAATGGCGTTGTTGTCGACGACACCATAACAGGTCGAACTTATATATCTAATAGAGTCACTTCAGCCGATATTGAAACTGCGGTTATAAAGGCCAAGGCAGTCAAAAACACGACAACGATTTACCCATTCATTATCTTCGGCATGCTCTTAGGAACGTTTATATTGATAGTGATTTATCGAAGAAACCTGAATTAGATAATATCCGGAAAGGGCCAGCGGTTCTCGCAGGACAGTATGGGCCGTCTCTTTGTCGATATTGCACTTTTGCCTCAACACTTGAGTTTAAGTTAATTTTGAATATTCCATCAGCCAATTGGTATTCATTCTGATGAAGAACACATCCGGCGGATTAATTGCGCTAACGATCTGTTTTGGTGTGATTTCGGGCTACGCAACCTGGCGATTCCTCCCGAATTATCGCAATCAGCTCGGTGTGTACATTCCATCTACTAAAGCAAAATCTGCAGAGAGGGATTCTGTCACTTTTTTTCACCCAGACAGTCCCTGTGGTGCTGTCGCTGTCTCTGTTGCATGCAAGTTTTTAGACAATAAGACTATTGATATGTTCCGATGTACTAAAGATTTAGGAAGTGTAGGTTCCGGACTCGCGTCAGCGAAAGCTATTTCTGATGTTCTACAGAATTATGGATATGCATCGAAAGCCGTAAAATTTGGTCAGGGCTATTTTGATGGGATCGCTGACGAGGCACTTTTAATAGTACATCTACGGAGCGAGCACTGGGCAGTCGTTGCCAATCTTGATGAGCGTCTGGTCTTGATAGACCCTCCTTTCGAGCCTCGCCTTTTTTTCGGAGTGAAAGATAAGTGGGATGGAATCGCGGTTGTTGTCGCGACAAAGAGTAAAACTATTGATGTCTTTGTAACTGAAGATCATGCAAAACATATTATTAAGTAGTTCTGTAATTAGAATTATCACTGGATTCGTCGTAGCGATATCGTTAGCTGTTAGTGCAATCGCTCTCGCTCGTGTTGCAAAGAAAAGCAAGAGTCTGGATTTGATTCCGAAATTATTTTTGTCAAAGACTACATATGAATTGGTGGATTTAATTCCAGGCGAATCACGTGAAATTTCTGTTGGATTACAAAACCGAGGCACAAAGGAATTGAATTTGATTAGCACGCGAAGCTCATGCGGGTGCACGGTAGCGAGATTGCAAGATCGAGTAATTCTGCCGGGAAAAATTTCAGAAATGCGAGTCAAAATTTCAGCCCCTCAGGTTGGCGGTCTCTTCACTAGCAATCTGATAATTGTGTCTGATGATGAGTTACTTAAGGAAGTTGTGCTAACTTTTACCGGCGTTGCTAGATGGGAGGTTGAATCATCAAAAATGGAGCTTCCTTTGGAGTCGCGTGATGAAAACTTATACGAAGGCGAAATTAGCTTGTTTAGTCCGTACGGCAAATTTTTAAAGACCGAATTCGTAAGCAATGAAAACTCCGTTGTGCAAGTTGACTTGATTTTAGAATCTCATGCTTCACAAAGCTACCGAGTTAGATATTTGGGCGACTACGTCAGCGAATTTGTTGACAATTTGCGATTTAAGACGAATTCGAAATTAAGGCCACATATAGATATTCCGGTTAAGCTTTGGAAGAAAAATGGCGAATTGATAACACCCACGCTCGTGAACTTAGGGACTGTACAGGCAAATTCAATTGTAAAAGCTAAGTTCAACTGTACGAGTGGGACATCTGCGTGGACGATCTCCACTTTCGCAATTGCAAGCTACGATCAAGACCAGGGGATTGCCGACGAAATTAATAGCAATAGCGATTTACCAAGTATTAACTTGAGGGACAACGCACTCGAAATTGAATTTTTGGCTCCAATTAAACTGGGATTTTTTCTACTGCAACTTGAATTGATCTCTAGCAAAAAATCGCTGCAGCGAATCAAGATTTGCGGAGTTTCTGCAAAAGATGTTGAGTTGAATCTGGTGAATGAAGATCGCTGATATTGTGCCGAGATAGAACTAACTTTACCAATTGCGATCTTTCAAAACTGATGGTGCGCTTGCGTGCGTCGAAATGTTACGTTGGAGTAAATTTAATGGCGAACGAACGTGAAAGACTTACTACGCTAAAACACTTCGGAGAATCACTGACGTCGAAGTCACGTTCAGCATTCAGTTTGATCGAATTGCTGGTCGTCATTTCGATCATTGGGGTTTTGACTAGTTTGACTTTTCCGGCGATCAACGCGGCGCGCGAGTCGGCGCGGAAGCTGTCTTGCAGCAGTCATATGCGGCAGCTTGGGTTGGCGATGCAAAGCCATACCATTAGCCATCGCGAATTTCCCAACAACGGCGGCTACTCGGCTAACTCGGTCATCCAAGCGGCCGACGGGTCGATGCAAGGAATCGAGACCGAAGACTTCAATGCGAACCAAACTTATAAATGGGGCATCGGCAATCCACTCGGTGACGGAACCGGCGAACAACCGGGCTGCTGGGCCTATACCATTTTGCCCTACCTGGAACAAACAGCGGCCTACCAGAAAGTCGATGTCGAGATCCGGCAAGTCATGTTTCTCTGTCCGTCGCGGCCGCGACCGCGTCCTGCTGTTCCGATCCAAGATGCCAATGGTCGCTACGAGTCGGCTGGTTGGGCTTGGGCGAAAACCGATTATTGCGGCAACTCCCGAGTCACGCCCAATGCACCGCTGCGTCTAAGCCTGGCGTCGATTAGCGATGGCCTTTCGCAGACCTATCTGATTGGTGAGAAAGCCTACGATCCAACCGTTCACACCTCGACAAGTTGGTATTGGGACGAGCCGATTTTTTCCGGCGGTTCCAAAGGGACGGCGCGAGCAGGGCTGCGTATCGCTGGCGATGGAATTGAAATTGAGTTCCGCAACAACTGGGGTTCGGCGCATCCGCAAGGGGCGCAATTTGTGTTGGCCGACGGATCAGTACACTTCATTTCTGAATCGATTGATTATCAAGTCATGCGGGCGCTGCTGACGCCCGACGGTGGTGAAATTGAAACTGGGGAGGCGTTCCAATGATCCGTTCAATTTTTGCTTCTGCAAGCTTGATAGCGTGCCTTATATCTTTCGTTGCATTGAGCGGTTCGCTTACGCTGGCCGACGACGAAAAAATCCGCTTCGATATGCCGCTCAACGGTGGTGCGCTGAAAGATCCGTTGCTGGAAATGGTTATGCCACCGCGCGGTAGCCCAGATAGAGTGAGCTTTCAACCCGATGGCATCTATGTTCGCCAAGTCGAAGAGATTGCCGGCCAGCCCTCGGCTGGATGTGGCCTGAAATTTATCAACAACGCGGCGGGAGATTTTAAGTTTGAAATTGAATTTGAGTGTAAGGAACTTCAACCGCCGAAATCTGGCTGGGGCCAGGGCATGATGATTCGAATCTTGACCGACGATCCAGAGGCCTCAGTGATGGCGGTTGGTTGTGTCGCCAACCAGCAGCACCCGCGATGCTTGTGGATTCAGATGCCACGTGGAAACGGCCAGCAGCCGATGTATGGCAGCCAGCCGACTGATTTTAAGAAAGGCGTTTGGATCGTGGAGCGGAAAGCGGACGAGCTGATTTGCTCGATCAAAACCAAAGACGAACCGCTTGCTGAAAAGATCCGATTGCCTTGCACGACCAGCTCGCTCAACGGAGTCCAGTTTTGGTTCACGCGTCAGGCGGCGGGGAATACAAAATCGGAGTTCGTACTGAAGCACTTGAAGTTCGAATGCGATCGCTTTTTCACGTATCAAGCACCTGGCAAATCCGGCTGGAGCTGGCGAACGATCTTGCTGCTGACGCTGGCAACGTGCTGGGGCGGATACGGCATCTACCGATTCGCAAATCGCCGCAGCTAGCCATTGAAAGAAAAATCTTGTTGCCCCCATTTTCTTGCCAATGACATCCTAAGAATCGGCAGGAAGATAGGGACAGGAAAATGAATGATTAACAGACGGAAAAATCGAAATCAATTTGCACTTAGTCTCACAGATATTCCTACCCCTAATGCTCTTACAGGCGTTTTGCGGATCTTTACGAAAGCTCGAAGGAAGGTAGGAATATTAGGGGCAGTAAAATCAGGGATGTTTGCGGGCGGATTAGTGTTAGGTGCTGCAGGCCCGTGGTACGGCGTCGCTACACCAAGCCCATGCGCTCTTTAGGGTCTTTTAGGCCGGTGGCCAACTTGCCTAGAGCCTCAGTCTCAATTTGGCGAACGCGCTCGCGAGTCAAACCTAGTTCGGCTCCAATCTCTTTGAGTGTATGAGGCGTTGTGTCGTTGAGTCCAAAACGGAGACGCAAAACGGTTGCCTCACGGCTGTCCAAATCGTCCAACAGCTCCAACGCAGTTTTCAAGACGTCGTGATCGAGCAGTTCTTCGTCCGGGCTCTTGAGACGTTCGTCCATCACCATGTCACCCAGCGACCAACCGCCATCGCTCTGATCGCTCTGCGGAGTTGCATTGTGAATCTGGATCGCTTTTTTGATGATCGGCAATTTCTTTCGCGGCAGCCCAAGCACGCGAGCCACTTCTTCCTGGGTTGGCATTCTGCCGAGCTCGTCAGTTAGCCGAGCGGTTGCGCGTCGCCACTTGCTCAACAGCTCGACCATGTACGCCGGAATCCGGATTGTCTTGGACGAGTTGATCAGGGCTCGTTTGATCGACTGCTTGATCCAGTAACTGGCGTAGGTGCTGAAACGCGTGCCGATGTTGGGATCAAATCCTTCAACAGCGCGGAGCAAGCCCAAGTTGCCTTCTTCGATCAGGTCTTGCAGGGCGAGACCTTTGCCGACATAGCCGCGAGCTATGTTGACGACGAGCCGCAAGTTGGCGCGAACCATTCGGTCACGAGCCTGAACATCACCCAGGGCGATTGCACGAGCCAACATCTTCTCGTCGTCGGCGGTGAGCAGCTTCGTTTCGTTGATTTCGCGTAGGTAAGTTTCCAACGGCGATTGAGGCCGATCGGACGACCCGACTCCCCGTCGCACCGCAGCAATTGTGCGGACTTCTTCCAGAATTTCTTCGGACTGATCGACTAAAGAGCGCGAATAGGACATAGCGGACTCCGGCTGTATGGAACGAATTAAACACTTTGGTCTGCAAGGCGCAAGAGTCCGTTCCGTAGCGCAATCAACCGTCACTTCTTGTATCGACTACCGAAAGCTATCAAAATCAAGAATGCTGCCAAAACGTGGCCTATGCCGGATAGATCGCTCGTAGCGAAAAGGCTGGTTCTAAGCCTCCAAGCATCTGTCCCAGCACAATGTTCCGATTTGTATATCAGCCGGAGTGCGTTCGCACGCGGTTTTGCATTGGGAACCGGACGCTAATGCGTTCCGGCTGATGCTTGCTTCCAACTCGACGCTCGTTGCTGCGGAATTCCCGTGATCGCCGAGACTTCGCTAGCCAGAACGCATATACTGTCCGGCAATGGCACAAAATGAACGCCCTGTTGAGGGCGCCGCGCCCAGTCGCGCGGCTCGGATCGCTCAAGCTGCAATGCGCGGTATCGCGGAAAAGTCCGTGAAGGTGGTCGATGCTGCGCCGATAGTCGTTGCGGAAGCACAAGCGACTTCACCGACTGCAAAAAGCAAGTCGCCAACAAAAAGCAAATCCAACGGATCGGCGTCGCCGGGATCGAAAGCGACGACTTCTAGCGTCGGCGAACTTGAGAGCCAAATCAACGATCAACCGACGAAAGGCCCGCAGTCGGCCAACCGGGCCGTTGAACAGAAAAAACAGGTAGTCGCACCGGTCAATGTCTTGCCGAGCGTGATTTCGGAAATCACAGCACTCAAGGAATTTAAGCAAGCTGCCAAAGCGTTGCAAACATCGAAGAAGTTGACTTGGCAACGCTGTTGGAGCGGCGCGACAGCGCCATTGGCCGCAGCACTTCAACTCAATCGCACGGCCGACTTGTTGATCGTGCTGCCGCAAGTTACCGAACTGGACCGGCTAGCGATTGATATCGCAACTTTGTTGGATCAGACGGCACATGTCTTTCCGCAGGGCAATGACGAAAGTCAAACGGAAACGTTGCTGCAACAATCGGCGCTGCAACGATTGCAAGTGTTGGCCGGTTTGTCAAAAAAAGGGCGTCAGGAGCCAAGAGTCGTTGTTACAACGTTGCCGGCAATTATGCATGGCGTTCCATCGCCGAAAGATTTGGATTCTGGTCGACGTGTGCTGCACATCGGCCAAACGATCGAGGTCGCAGATTTGCGGACTTGGTTGTTGCAAGCGGGTTATGTTTCAACCACTGCCGTTCAGTTCGCTGGCGAGCTTACAGTTCGGGGCGGTATTCTGGACGTCTTTCCGCCTGACGTTGCCGACCCAATTCGGATCGAGTGGTTTGATGACCAGATCGAATCGATTCGAAGTTTTGATAATCTGTCGCAACGCAGCATTGAACGTTTGGAAAAGATTTCGATTGCGTCGACTAGCCCGATCGAAATTGAATCAGCAACGTTGCTAGATTACTTGCCAGCCAATGCAATTGTCTGTTTGTATGAACCCATTCAAATTCGTTTTACCGCAGATGCGTTCTTGAACCGCGTGCCCTTCCCCGAGCGTTTTCATGACGTCGATGAAATCTTCGAACGATTAGCAAAATTCTCCAACGTTCACTTAGTTGCCTTAACCGAATCGGACGTCGAAGTAGAATCCAAACCAGATGATGCACCGGAGGATGATCCGTCCGATGTTGAAGCAGTCGCTGTATTTGATTGTCCGCTGAAAGATGTCCAACGCTTGACTGGTGATCTAGAGCAGCTTTCCAATCGAATCAACACCGCTTTGCCGGGCAAGAAGAGGGCCATTGTCACCTGCGTCAACGAACCAGAGATCGCGAGAATGCGAGAATTGTTCGGCCAAAACGCTGCCTTTCAAGAGTTGCGTCTGCAAGTTCAGGCTGGATCATTGTCGCATGGGTTCGACTTGCCTGACACCGGAACGATGGTCCTGACAGTGACTCAGTTGCTGAACCGCACGACGTTGCCACGCTCAAACCGCAAAGCTTCTTCGCGCGCGATCGATAGCTTTTTGGATCTTCGTGGCGGTGATTACGTCGTGCATCTTTCGCACGGCATCGGAATCTATCGTGGCTTGGAAATGATCGAACGATTGGGACAAAAGCAAGAGCACTTGGAGATTGAGTTTGCCGAAGGCACCAAGATTTTTGTTCCGACAGCGAAGATCGATTTAGTCCAACGTTACATCGGCGGCACAAAGTCGCAACCGAAGCTGGCCAAGGTTGGTTCACAGAGCTGGGTCAAGCAGAAGCAGGCTGCGCAAAAGGCAGTTATCGATATGGCGGCCGAACTACTAGAGCTGCAAGCCCAACGACGCAGTCATCCAGGAAACGCGCTTTCGTCCGACACGGTTTGGCAATCGCAATTTGAAGGTTCCTTTCCGTACGAAGAGACGCCCGATCAAATTGTCGCGATTGCGGCTACAAAAATGGACCTGATGCAGCCTCGTCCAATGGACCGCTTGATTTGCGGCGATGTTGGTTTTGGGAAGACCGAAGTTGCCATGCGGGCCGCCTTCAAAGCGGTCGACAACGGTTATCAAGTTGCGGTGTTGGTTCCGACCACGGTGCTGGCCGAACAACATTACAAAACCTTTCGCGAACGCATGGCCGACTTTCCGTTCGACATCGCCAGGCTGTCACGGTTCTGCTCTTCTAGTGAAGAGAAAGATATTGTGCGTCGGATTTCGGGTGGCCAAATCGACATCGTGATCGGGACGCATCGTTTGGCCAGCAAGGATGTGCAATGGTACAACTTGGGCTTGGTGATCGTCGATGAAGAACAACGTTTTGGAGTGGCCGTCAAAGAGCGGCTGAAAACGCAGCGAGCGAATGTTGACTTGCTGACACTTTCGGCGACGCCCATTCCAAGAACGTTACACATGTCCTTGTTAGGAGTGCGTGACATATCCAATTTGGAAACCGCACCTCAGGAACGATTGTCAGTTCAGACAAAAGTTACCCGCTTCGAAGATTCGATTGTACGCAACGCTATACTTCGCGAGCTCAATCGTGGCGGTCAAATTTTCTTCGTTCATAATCGCGTTGGAGACATGCACGAGGTCGCGGCACGATTGCAGCGTTTAGTTCCCGAAGCGAGTTTAGTGATCGGTCATGGACAGATGCCCGAGCATCAGCTTGAACGGGTGATGATCGACTTTATCGAACATCGCTACGACATTTTGTTGGCGACGACGATCATCGAAAGCGGGCTGGATATTCCGAACGCGAACACAATATTTATTGATCACGCCGATCACTACGGACTTTCGGAGCTGCATCAGTTGCGCGGACGGGTCGGTCGTTACAAGCACCAAGCGTATTGCTATTTATTGATCGACAAGCACAAGATGCTCAACCCCGACGCGGCGCGGCGGATGCACGCCATTGAGGAGTACTCCGAAATTGGAGCTGGGTTTGGAATTGCGATGCGTGACTTAGAGATTCGCGGGGCTGGCAATCTGCTCGGGACCCAGCAAAGCGGCCATATCGCAGCCGTTGGGTATGAGATGTATTGCAGCATGCTCGAAAATGCTGTCCGAGCGTTGAAGCACCAAGCACCGAGACTGACAATCGAGGTCGAAGTCAACTTGCCGGTCGAAGCGTATATCTCAAGCGAATATGTTCCAGAAATTCGACATAAAATCGATCTCTATCGTCGGCTCAGTCGTACAGAGCATCTGCAGACGATCGCTGATTTGCGACAGGAGTTATTGGACCGATTTGGCAAGGTACCGACTGCAACGGAACGGCTGTTTGACATGGCCAAGCTTCGGATTGATGCGACGTTGTGGTCCGTGCGATATATAGGGCTCGAAGACCAGTTTTTGGTTTTCACCTACGGGGACCATCGACGGATGGAACAATTGGCTCGTCGGCATAACGGGCGACTGAAACTGCTCGACCGACAGCGAGCTTATTGGTCGCTCGAAGAGGAGACGGATGACGCATTAATTGTGGCCAGCCGAATTTTGCAGCCATAAAGTCTGTTTAAGAAGAGGGCTAACTAAGATTCGCAGCCATTCGAAAAAGCGGTTTGGGTTTTGGAAGCCGGACAGCCCAAATGTCGTTTTGCAGTGAAAAGCGGCTTAATGGCTCTGTAGTTGCAATAAACTTGCGTTGACCGCACGCGAGCATCCCGATACCCTGACAATTTGACAAACTGGCGGACGTGCGTCGAGACGTGGAATTGGAGTGATCAGTAGCAGATTATGGACGTATTGGATCGAATTTGGGAGAGCACAAATACTGTCTTCAGCGGTATTGCCAGCGGCGTAGGACGTGGTTTGACGGGCATTTTTGGCACTTCGAATGCCCGCGCGATCAAACGCTATCAGGAACAAACGCAGCAAATTAACGCGCTGGAGCCTCGATTAATGGCGCTCAGCGAGGCCGAGCTGCGTGAAGAAACGGTGAAGCTGAAGAATCGCTTGACGGCTGGCGAAAGCGTCGATGATATCCTGGTTCAAGCATTCGCCCTTTGCCGAGAAGGTGGTCGCCGGTTTCTGAAAATGCGGCATTATGATGTCCAGTTGATCGGCGGTATGGTTCTGCACGGCGGCAACATCGCCGAAATGGTGACCGGTGAAGGCAAGACACTGGTTGCAACATTGCCGGCGTATCTGAACGCGCTCGAAGGTCGTGGCGTCCATGTGGTGACGGTCAACGATTACTTGGCTCGCCGCGATATGGAGTGGATGGCACCCTTGTATATGGGGCTTGGGCTAACGGTTGCAACGATCCAAAGTGGTATGAGTACCGCTCAACGTCAAGCAGCTTACGCCGCCGATATCACTTATGCGACTAACAACGAGTTGGGATTCGACTATCTCCGCGACAACATGCGATTGGCGGCTCGTGGCGACGATCGCTTCGACAAAGATCTACAACAAT
Source organism: Pirellulaceae bacterium (assembly GCA_041740995.1). GTDB lineage: Bacteria > Planctomycetota > Planctomycetia > Pirellulales > Pirellulaceae > JBGSKY01. Next base: position 36,494 of record JBGSKY010000228.1, on the reverse strand, counting down.
CGCAGGGTCCGTTGCACTATGCGATCATTGACGAAGTCGACAATATATTGATCGATGAAGCCCGAACGCCGCTGATTATTTCTGGGCCAGCCAACCAAGATCCTGGCAAATATCTAGAGGCCGATAAGGTCGCACGGCAGTTGAAGGCGATCGACGATTTTATCGTCAATGAAAAAGATCATACGGTTAACCTCACGGACGAAGGCGTTCGAAAAGCCGAAAAGCTGGCTGGCGTGGAAAGCTTCTACACGTCCGGCAATATGGAATGGCCGCACTTGATTGATAACGCTCTCAAGGCACATCATCTATACAAGCTGGACGTGACCTATGTGGTTAAAGATGGCGGTATCGTGATCGTCGACGAGTTCACTGGTCGATTGATGGAAGGTCGCCAATGGTCTGACGGGCTGCATCAAGCCGTTGAGGCAAAAGAAAACGTCAAGATCAAGGAGGAGAATCAAACGCTGGCGACCATTACGCTGCAAAACTACTTTAAGCTCTATCGCAAGCTATCGGGCATGACCGGAACGGCGATGACCGAAGCCAATGAGTTTTACAAAACGTACAAGTTGGACGTAGTTGCGATTCCAACCAATCGCGGAATGCAACGGCTCGAACACGCCGACGTTATTTTTCTGACTGAAAAAGAGAAGTTCAAAGCGGTCGCTGATGACATCGAATCGATGCACAAGTATGACCAGCTTGAGTTGAAAGACGGTTCGAAAATCATTGGCGAGATTAAAAAAGAATCCGATGCCGCTATTGAGTTTCAGAAACGAGACGAAGGCACAACCGAGACGGTTGAACGCAGCCAAATCAAACGTGTATTGAAAAGTGGGCGGCCAATTCTGGTTGGCACCGTTTCGATTGAAAAGAGCGAACGACTGGGTTCGTTGCTGGAACGTCGTGGGATTCCTCATCAAGTTTTGAACGCCAAGCAGCACGCTCGCGAAGCGGATATCGTCGCACAAGCCGGTCGACTTGGTGGCGTAACAATCGCCACCAATATGGCTGGACGCGGAACGGATATTATTCTGGGCGGCAATCCTGAGACGAAAGCTTGGGCAATGCTGCAAGGCAAATATCCAACACGATTGGAAGTGCCAAAAGCGGAGTGGGATGCCCTGGTCCAAGATATAGAGCAGCGCGATCAAATGAAAGCTGAAGGCGAAGTCGCTCGCAAGCTCGGTGGGCTGATGGTAATTGGCACCGAACGGCACGAAAGCCGACGAATCGACTTGCAGCTGCGTGGCCGCTGCGGTCGACAAGGCGACCCAGGAGAAAGCCGATTTTACTTGTCGCTCGAAGACGATTTGATGCGAATATTCGCCGGCGATTGGGTCCGCGCTTGGATGAGCAAACTCGGTATGGGCGAAGGTGAAGCTATCCAGAGTTCTTTCGTGTCCAAGCGTATTTCGGCAGCTCAGAAAAAGGTCGAAGAGCGACATTTCGAAGCTCGGAAAAACTTGCTCGAATACGACGAAGTTATGGACTTTCAACGCAAGAAGGTCTACGGCTATCGGCAACAAATTTTGGACGGCGTGAGCTGCCGGAAATTGGTTTTGGAGCAAATTCGGCAACAGATTGATCGTGCTGTCGAGACCTACACTTCACCGCTGTTTGGAGCAGAATCGTTTGCAAGTTTCGCCAGCACCAAATTAGCTTGCCAGCTTGAGCCCAAAGAATTTCGCGGTGTCGATATTCTGACCGCTAGCAGCTATGCCCGCGACTTGGCTCAACGAGCCGCTGAAGCTCAAATCGTCGACGCTATAGACGAAAATTTGCCAGACGGCGAAGAAGACTCAGAATGGAATTATGAAGCTTTAGCCAAATGGTCCAACACTCGCTATGGCACAAATTACAATGCCAACGCACTTCGGAAAATTGACCGAAATAACGTCGATGAAGAGTTGGTGGCCAAAGCTCATGAATTTATTAACCAAATTGATTTGGACGAAGGTGCCCAGTTTCTCGAGGAGAACTACGGCACTAAAATGTTGTCGCTTTGGATGAAGACGAAGTTTGGGATTGATGCAGAGATTGAAAGTCAATCCGAGGCGAGCGACATTAAGAAACAACTACGCCAAGCCGCCGAAGAAGCATACCGCGGTCGTGAAGTGCGATATCCATTGGAAGCCGCATTGAACACCTTTGCGATCCGATCACAAAGCAACGATTCGATCTCACTTTCGCCGGAGATAATCACTTGGCTAGCCAATCGTTTTTCGACTCCTGAACTGGCCGAAACACTTTCCAAAGCTGAACGGTTGGACTTTGAAGAGGTTGAAAAAGTCGCTCGGGTTCAGATAGCATTGGCCGAAGAAAAACATCAGCTCGGCTTAAAGAAAATCGACGATCTGTTTGGCGATAGCGATGCGGACAAGAGCGCCAGCAACGCTAGCGGGCAATCAGGAAAACTCGAATCGCTAGCAGATTGGCTGCACCAAGAATTGAACTGGAACGGCACGCCACAATCGGTGCAACGTTTGACCCGCGAGCAATTAGAAAACAAATTGCAGCAGGCCGTTGATGATCGTTACTATCCGGAAATTCGCGGAACCGAACGTGATCTATTACTTCGATTGCTCGACGAAACGTGGATGTCGCACTTGCTTGCGATGGATCATCTTCGTTCCGCAGTCAGCTTCCGCGGTATGGGGCAATTGGACCCGAAAGTTGAATACAAACGCGAAGGCATGAAGCTGTTCGAACAGATGTGGTTTTCGGTTGGCGAACGAGTAACCGATGTAGTGTTCCGAATGGCTGGGGTGACAGTGACCGCTCCGACGCGAAAACCACTTCAGACGTCCGAGCGTCATGATTCGCCTGAAACGGCACAAGACTTATTGAACACGCTTAATCGTGCTTCGCAGCAACAACCGCCCGGCAATGCGACTGCAAATGGTGCGGCCAGCAGTAATGGTGCGGCGATGAGCACCAATAGCAGCGAACCGGAAGCTCGACCACAACCGATCAGACGAACGAGCGATCGAGTCGGTCGCAACGACCCCTGCCCTTGTGGTTCTGGCAAAAAGTACAAAAACTGCTGCCTGCGAACGTCGTAATTTGAGTTTAGTAGTCTTTCGACCTCAATTTTTTTCCAGAGAGTCTCAGATGGTCACAGTGCTTGATTGCACAGTGACCTGCTTTGCTCTGTTTCTCACCGTCTCTAGGTTCTAACTAGCAGACTCTTTCTTCATTTCGTCAATTACAGCGGCAGATTAGACAATCGCCGCAACTTCTGGCCAGCGGATTCGACAACAGCCTTTACCGCTTCGATCGCGGTGTCTCTTGGTTTTGGCAAGTCCTCTCTAGTATAAGCGAGAAGAATCATGGCGCTACAATCTCCACGTTTTCGTGACAATCAACAACTCCAAGACGCTGCCGCAAACAAGCCTCCGCTTCGTGCTGGCGTTACTGGCGAAGGGGTCCGTCTTGTGCAGCAGGCATTGATTGAGTTGGGTTTCGAAATGCCTGTTAGCGTTAAGAAACATGGGACACCAGATGGGATTTTTGGAACAGAAACTAAAACGACGATAAAGAAATTTCAGACTTCTGAAGGATTGGTTCCCGATGGTCAAGCGGGCCGAAATACGATGGCCAAGCTGGACGAATTGATGCCCAACGCTGGTGATCCATTGCCGCCCTTGCCTCGATCCCCGTACACCCATCGGATCAACATTCGGATGTATTCGATCGCATCGCCAAATGTGCCTGAGTTCCACGCGTTACGAAATGCTCAACGTGTCTATCGTCAATACGGAATTGATTTTTCGTTCGCCTCTGGCATGTCGCTCTTGATTGATCCGACAACCACAGTGACGCTCGATAATGTAAATGTTGGGCAATGTCTAATTACCGATAGTGGTACTGGCGAGCAAGATTTGCTGTTTGGTTTGGCTCGGGCCGACGGCGCCAGTCCGAACGATATCTTGGTGTTCTACGTAAACAAGGCACAGACGACCGGCGGAGCAACACTCCGCGGATGCGCAACCGCCAGCCGAGGTGCTGTTTTAGTCACTACTGAAGGTTCTCCATGGACATTGGGCCATGAAGTTTGTCACGTGTTACTGGGTTCAAGCTTTCTGCCGACACATGCAACAACGACGGACAATCTTATGTTCCAAAACACCGGTAGCATTTCGGCCAACCCGCCTCAACTAACCGAAGCCCAAGTCAATCAAATCAAACGCAGCCCCTACTGTATCGCGATTTATCTCGACCAGAACTCATTTTTAAAAAGCTCAGATGGTCTTGCGAACGGTACACGAAGTTAAAGACGCCGGCCTTATTCAAACTGATTCAAATATCGAGAATCGAACATTCGACGAGTAAGTTCGATTTTCATAGGGCGTTCCGCGGGCGTCTCAAGTCTGCACGAAACGCTTGCGATAAGCTTCGGGTGTTAAGCCGGTGGTTTCGCGGAAGCGTTTCGTGAAATGGCTTTGATCGGTGAAGCCTGTGTCGCAGGCAATTTGCGCGAGACTGTGTGAAGTCGAGGTTAATAGTTGCCTCGCGGTTTGGATTCGAACCGAACGCAAATATTGCGTCGGACTCATGTGCAATAACTGTTGAAAGCGGCGATTGAAATGCGTTGTTGACATCGATACCAGTCTTGCCATCTCCACCATCGAGATTGTCTCGGCAAAATTCTTTTCGACAAACCTTATGACCGGCAATAGTTCTTGAAAGTGGTAACGCATCTCTGAAGTACCGGCGACCTCGAACATTGCACCAGCCAAGCCGATTACCTTACCGGCAGCGTCGAACAAAGGGGTCTTTGACGAAACGTACCAGCGGATGGAAGTGCGTCGATGAATCACTTGCCACAACTGACCAGAAAGCGGCTGTCCGCTGACCATGACGCGTTTGTCTTCGGCAATGTAGGCTTCGGCCAACGCTGGCGGGTGGAAGTCACGATCGCTTTTGCCAATCGCTTCGGACTCCGAATTCAGCCCGTGATTTTCCACGAACAGGTGATTCACTTTGACAAATCGACTCTCGCAATCTTTAGCATAGAAATACGTTTGAGGCAGCGCATCGAATAGCCGCATTACTGAATCGGCCAATGGAAGGCGGCTAAAGAACGAGTTCTGGAATTCTGAAGTGTTTGACGGCATGGTCAAAACATACCATAAAAATTTTTCAAAATACAAGACTTCAACCGCGCCAGAGCCTATCGTTAATAAGGGCACGTAACGAAATCTATCAAAATATGGCAATGAGAATTTTCACTTTAACAGTCGCACTCATAAGTGTTTGTTTAAATTGCAACGCGGATGAGTTGCAATACAATCGTGACATTCAGCCAATCTTGTCAGAGAATTGTTTCTTCTGCCATGGTCAAGACCCAGCTCATCGCGAGGCTGATTTGCGGCTTGATAGCAGTGAGGAAGCCCTGAAAGACTTGGGCGATTATGCAGCGATTGTTCCGGGCAAGCCTGACGCGAGCGAGATGGTCAAACGCGTCTTGTCGTCAGACCCTGACGTGCAGATGCCGCCACCAGATTCCAATCGTCATCTTTCACCAGATCAGATTGAGTTGCTTCGAAAATGGATCAATCAGGGAGCCGTGTATCAACCACACTGGGCGTATATTCCGCCCGTCCGCAGTGAGTTGCCAGAAGTCAAAGCTTCGTCGTGGGTAAAACAACCGATCGATCAGTTTGTGCTTCGTCGTTTGGAAAGCGAGTCGCTGTCACCGTCTCCTGAAACCAGCCCCGCGACTTGGCTCCGACGTGCGAGCTTTGATCTAGTCGGTCTGCCCCCAACGCCAAACGAGATTCACGCTTTCGAAGCAGACGTTACATCGATGGGCGAAGCGGCTTATGCCGAAGCGGTCGATCGACTGCTTGCTTCGCCGCACTTTGGCGAACGAATGGCGGTCGATTGGTTAGACGCATCACGATATGCCGATACACATGGCTTCAACAATGATAGCACGCGGACGATGTGGCGTTGGCGAGATTGGGTCATCGACGCCTTTAATGAGAACATGCCTTACGATCAATTCATTACCGAGCAGCTAGCAGGAGACTTGTTGCCCAATCCAACTCTTGAGCAACGAATCGCCACTGGATTTTCGCGGAATCATGTCATCAATAGCGAAGGCGGAATCATCGATGAAGAATACCGCGTCGAGTATGTTGCCGATCGAGTTCGCACGATGAGTACAGCGTGGCTTGGTCTGACGACTGAGTGCGCGCGGTGCCATGATCATAAGTTCGATGCAATCAAACAGCGCGACTATTACCAATTCTTTGCGTTCTTCAACAATATCGCGGAATTCGGCGAAGACGGTCGTGTTGCCAACGCGGTTCCAATGATAAAAGCACCGACACGTCAGCAGCAAGCTGAGCTTCGGCAGCAACGGATCGAATTGGATACTTTAGACGCAAAAATTGCGATCGCGCGTAACGCGATCAAACCGCAAGATGTCGAAATTCGAGGGCGTGAATTATACCCGTCAAGCGAAGAGGGTTTTATCAATATGCTCGACGTGCCAGACGCGGGTGATGAATTGCTTGGCAACGGAATTCGTTTGAGAAAAGACGAGCCCAATTCCCAGATCAAAACTAAAAAGCTTGAATTTAACAAAAACAAGACAGCTACGCTTTCACTGTGGATAAAACCCGATGAGCAAAACGATCGCGACGTGGCAATCCTTTCTTCGATTGACTACAACGGTTCAACTGCCGATGCACAATATGGCAAAGGTCGTGAGTTACGATTGGTTGATGGAGAAATCGAATGGCGTGAGAGCAGCCGCTTGTCGGTTTATGCGCGCATCGTTCGCAGCTCGGGAGCGGCGATTAAACCTGGCCAATGGCATCAAGTCGTGGTAACAGTTGTCGAAGGTCGGAGTGCGGCGACAGTCCGAATTTTCATCGATGGCGAAGAAATACAGACTGAAGCAATCTACGACGGCTATGTAGATGCTCCACCAGATAGAGAAATGATTCTTGGCGGCGATAACGCAAAAGACAGTCCTGTATTTGTCGGCGAAATTGATGAGTTGAAGTTTGCCCAGCGCGCTATGAATAGCGAAAGCATTCGTTTGCAATTCTTTTGCAAAGCGATCCCGCTGGCCTTAGCGCAGCCAAACTCTGCACTCTATCAAGACTGGATTTTACGGTGGTCGATGTTGCCAAGTGATCTTCAACAACAGCGAAGTAAACTTTGGGAGCGGCATCTACTGTTGCAACGAAGCCTTCCGACCTCAATGGTCATGCAGGAATTGCCCAAACCGCGTGAATCGTTTGTGCTGTTACGCGGCAACTACGACGCGCATGGCGATCGAGTATATCCGGCCGCGCTGGAATCCTTACTTGCACCTTGGCCGGAAAATGCGCCGCGTAATCGCTTGGGATTAGCCCAGTGGTTTACGCAACCGAATCATCCGCTGACCGCTCGGGTGGTTGTCAATCGTTTCTGGGCGGAATGCTTTGGTGTTGGCATCGTAAAGACGGTTGAGGATTTCGGAGCACAAAGCGAATGGCCTAGTCACCCAGAAGTATTAGATTTGCTCTCGCGAGACTTCATAGATGGCGGATGGAATGTGAAGGCGTTGCTGAAGTCGATCGTCTTATCAGCGACTTATCGACAAAGCAGCCATGTGACCAGCGACCTATATTCTCGCGATCCAGAAAACCGTTTGCTCGCGCGGGGGCCACGTGTAAGACTGAAAGCAGAATTAATGCGGGATCAGGCGTTAACCGTTTCAGGTTTATTGAAGACAAAAATTGGCGGTCCAAGCGTCTTTCCCTATCAACCGTCAAAGCTATATGAAAGTATTGTCGTCGGAGCCGACTATCCAGGTTCAAAATGGGAACAAAGTGAAGGCGATGATCTATATCGCCGCAGTTTGTATACCTTTCTGAAACGCACGGTTCCGCATCCATCAATGCTGACCTTTGATGCGCCCGATCGTGAAGTTTGCACAGTTCGCCGCTCGAGAACTAATACACCGCTGCAAGCACTATTGCTGTGGAACGAACAGGGGTATCTAGAGGCCGCGATGCAGCTTGCCAAGCGAATGATGGCCGAAGGCGGAGTTGACGACGTGGCTCGTGTATCTTTTGCCTTCGAACTTGCGACAGGACGCATTCCAACCGAAAGCGAAGTCGGAGTTTTAGTCAAAACTTTAAACTCGTTGCAAAGCGATTTTTCACAACGACCTGAAGCGGCCGCGGCATTTATCAAAGCTGGCGGGGAAAGCGACACGACACGCGAGGCGGTGGGTTACAACGCTGCAATGATGGCGATTGCCAATATGATATTAAACCTCGATGAAACCATAACAAAGAATTAAATAGATACTATGCACTGCCAGAGATATGAAGGCGCATCTTCGCGTCGCGAATATTTGAGCAAAGCTGGACTAGGGATCGGGGCTGCGAGTTTAGCTCACCTGTTCGGTGGCGAAGCCATAACCAATTCTTCAGCAATGGCTTCGCAGGTCAAAGGGCTACCCGGCTTGCCGCATTTCGCGCCGACAGCAAAACGCGTGATCTGTCTTTTCCAGTCGGGAGGACCATCGCATTTGGACTTGTTCGATGACAAGCCGGTATTGCGTGAACGCTTTAACGAAGACTTGCCCGATTCGATTCGCAAAGGACAACGCATCACCGGCATGGTCGCATCACAATCACGATTGGCTGTTCAACCGAGCAAATGGAATTTTTCGCCGAGCGGCAATTCTGGAACTATGCTGAGCGACTTGCTGTCGCATACACGGGAGATCGCTGACGACATTTGTTTAATTCGATCGTGTTATACCGAAGCGATCAACCACGATCCGGCGATTACCTTTTTCCAAACCGGCAGCCAGCTTCCAGGTCGTCCGAGCATGGGTTCGTGGACTGATTATGGGCTTGGAAATGTGAACGACAATCTGCCATCGTTTGTCGTTTTGATTTCCGTCAATAAAGAAAAGCCAGGCCAAGGTCTGCTTGCAAGACTCTGGGGAAGCGGCTTTTTGCCCAGCGATCATCAAGGCGTCCAGTTTCGCAGCGCAGGCGATCCGGTGCTTTACTTAAGCGACCCTGACGGACTCAGTCGCGAGGATCGACGGTTGATGCTTGATGGTATTGGCGATCTGAACCGTCAGAACTTTGCTCGCGTTGGTGATCCAGAAATCGAAACGCGGATTGCTCAAGCTGAACTGGCATATCGAATGCAAACCAGCGTACCGGAATTGATGCAGATCGATGACGAACCCGAGCATGTGATGCAAAGTTATGGCGAAGATGTACATGTGGCAGGTAGCTTTGCCAGGAACTGTCTGTTGGCTCGACGGCTCGCCGAACGTGATGTGCGATTCATTCAGCTTTATCATCGCGATTGGGATCATCACGGCGGCTTAGACAATCGACTTCCGACGTTGACCAGAGACACCGATCAAGCGAGTGCGGCGCTGATTAAAGATTTGAAGCAGCACGGTTTGCTTGAGGAGACATTAGTCATTTGGGGCGGCGAGTTCGGACGCACTCCGTACGCACAAGGTGGGGCAAATTTAAACAGTTATGGACGCGATCATCATGGCAAAGCGTTTTCAGTGTGGATGGCTGGCGGAGGTATTAAGCCGGGCATTACTCACGGAGCAACTGACGATTTTGGTTTTAATGTGGTCGAAAATCCAGTCCACGTACATGATTTGCAAGCTACCATTTTGCATTGCTTAGGTATTGATCACACTAGATTATCTTATCGTTTTCAAGGTCGACAGTATCGCCTGACAGACGTTCATGGCGATGTTTTGCATTCGATCCTCGCATAATTTACTATTCAAAAACGTGCTGAGAAATCACCAATACGAAACTCAAGTATGGTCGTTCAAGTCTTGCACGCTCATCGGTCTAGAATGAAATCTCAGCGCGAGGCGACGACTTATTTTTAGATGAGTTCAAGTCGATGAATGTTTAGTGTAAACTTGGGCAGCAAAACTTGCGATGAAGGTTCTTGTGGCAAGTTGTTTCGAGCCCAAGTTTTCGAGACTTAACCGATGAGTATCTCGCTCCGATGCGGACAATGCGAGGCAGCCTATAAAGTAGCTGTAGAGCATGCTGGAAAAACTTTAAAATGCAAGAAATGCGGAACGCAACTCAAAATCCCAAGTCCAGCAGGGCAAGTCGCGAAAGTAGACTCCGTACCATTTGTTAAACCGATCGCAGCTCCATCGGCACGACCCGCGAAGGTCGTCTCAAACATTGCTGCTGCTACAAGTCAACCTGAGCAACTCGAAAGGTCGATCGTTGATCGAGAGAGAGCACTCGTCAAACAAGTGCCGCTGGTACAGAATCCAAGTTTGGACGTCGCGAAGATCGTCGGTGCGATACATGGAAAAATCGATCCGATTCGAATGACTTGGCAATATCGCGGCGCGCTTTTGGCGGCTTCTTTGCTAATGATCCTTTTACCGCTTATATACATTGGTTTGATTGTTCTTTTTGCCATGTTGGTTTACTGGCACGCCACCATGAACACAGGCATTTTACAACAACGAGTCAGCGGTCGTGGCTACATTTTTATCGTTCTGCTTTATGCGACACCCATTGTTGTTGGCGTCGTGGCGGTTGTGTTTATGATCAAGCCACTCTTTGCAAGACGCCCAAATGATGAGCGACGGCGGTCTTTAACTCGATCGGGCCAGCCAAAGCTATTCGCATTCGTCGATCACCTTTGCGATTCGGTGCACTCACCCATTCCGAAACGAATCGATGTTGACTGCAATGTAAATGCATCGGCTTCGTTCCGGCGTGGAATGCTTAGCATGGTGGGCAATGATCTGGTTTTGACCGTTGGAATGCCATTGGTCGCCGGTCTAAATGTTCGCGAATTCGCTGGCGTATTAGCGCACGAGTTTGGGCATTTTTCCCAGGGCTTTGGGATGCGGACTAGTTATCTTATTCGGACGATTAATCATTGGTTTGTCCGTGTGGTATATGAACGAGACCAATGGGACGAAAAACTTGAACAATGGGCTAGCCAAGTCGATTTGCGAATCGGAATTGTATTGCATGCTGCACGGTTTATGGTCTGGCTTACTCGCCGAATTCTTTGGTGCTTGATGATGTTAGGCAACGTTGTCTGCTGCTATCTAATGCGTCAAATGGAATTCGATGCAGATCTGCATGAGACACGATTTTCTGGAGCCGATGCATTCGAATCAACCGCGGGGAAGTTGCCCTTTCTGAGTGTCGCGTATGAACAAGCGATGTCAGATCAGCATCAATTCTACTTGGACGGTCGCCTGTGCGATGATTTACCAAGTTTGACGCGTTTGAATCGTGATACGCAGGATCCAGAGCTAATCACCAAAATTGCGGAGTCGATTGCGGCTGATAAGACTGGTTGGCTTGCAACGCATCCGTGCGATAAAGATCGGATTGCAGCCGCCCGAAGAGATGATTCCCCTGGAATATTTACCCTTAATGCGCCTGCAAGTGTTCTGTTCGAAAACTACCCCGAGGTCTGTCGCGGAGTGACACAAGACTATCTTTCACAAGTACTTGGTAAGCAATACAAGCCGCAGATGCTTCAGCCATTTGAGTTGCTAGCGAGCCAGAAAACTAAGTCGAAGGAAGCGTCAAATGCGTTGAAATCGATGTTTGGTCACAACCTCGCTGTTCCTCGACCAATCATATTTTCTACCACCAGACTGGCTAAATGTGTCGATGCAAAAGAAGTCTTCGAGCAATTGAAAACGTCTCGACAGGAAATGATTCGGCTACGCAATGATTATGCCGACACATCGAAACAACTCGACCAATATGACACCGATTGGATGTCCTGCCATCAGACTGCCGTATGGCTTGACTTGGGAGCGAAACTGGATCAGAAAGACTATCGAGTTCCGGTCGCATCGACTGCCGCGGCGAATGAAGCAGCTCGAGGATTTCGCAAAAAAATGACAGAGCTTTCTTCGAAGCTTATACCGTTTGAAGACGAATTCGCCAATCGTGTGCAGGCAGCTATCAAACTGCTCGGTTCCCGCAGGCTACAATCAAAATTGGACGACGGGGCGGTTCAATTGGCAGTCGCTCAAAAGGCCTGCCAGACTCTTGCATCTTTTCATGATCTCTTGATGGATATCGCTGAGACGAGGAATCATTTCTCTGCGTTCGGAACACTACTTCAAGCGGTGAGTGGCCAAGAGGTCGGAACGGAGGTCATTGCAAAGCTGATGGAGCAATCGAAAATGATCAATGCAAACCTTGGCAAATTGAAAGACGCCATGTCGACATTGTTGTTTCCTTTTGAGCACGCTGATGGGCAAATCACCGTCGCCCACTACCTGGTACCAACGCTCAGCCAATCAGAGGATTTTGCCGATGTCGCTCAAGCTGGACATAAGATGTTGGAACAGTTCCACTTTTTGTATTTTCGTTGCGTTGGAACTCTTGCTCATTTTTGCCTGCAAGTAGAGACGGCTCTTGGGTTGCCGTCATCAGAGGTCCAATTAGACGAATAAAATCACTTTTGAACCGGCGGTAGATTAGAAGCCGCGTATTTTGGCACTTGCGGTTCGGGCAGCTCTTTTAAGAGTCTCGTCAAGATTTTTTCGGTCGTCATGCCATCAGCTTGAGCCTGAAAGTTGGTTGCCAAGCGATGCCGCAAGATCGGGATCGCTACATGGCGAATATCTTCGATTGCTACTGAAAATCTGCCATCCATCGCAGCGATTGCTTTGCCGCCAGCTAATAGGAACTGCCCCGCACGCGGCCCAGCGCCCCAATCAAGCAGTTCTTTAATGAAGGCTGGCGCTCCAGGGTCTTGCGGACGTGTTGCTCGGACAAGAGTAGCAACGTATTTGATGACATAATCGGTTACCGCGACGCTGGCAATCAGACGCTGGATATTAAGGATTGCTTTCGCGGACAGAATCTTTTCGACGACTGGCTTTTCTGGTCGAATCGTATTAGTCAAAATCTGCTCTTCTTCGTCGGCCGTTGGGTAACCAACTTTAATATTGAACATGAACCGATCAAGCTGGGCTTCAGGCAGCGGATAAGTACCTTCTTGCTCGATGGGGTTTTGCGTCGCGATTGTGAAAAAAGGATCTGGCAATTTGTAAGTCGTGGTGCCTACAGAGACCTCTCGTTCTTGCATTGCCTGAAGCAACGCAGCTTGCGTCTTGGGTGGTGTCCGATTGATTTCGTCGGCCAAGAGGATGCTTGTAAAAATTGGGCCTTCGACGAAGCGAAATTGTCGCTTACCATGTTCGTCTTCGTCCAAGACGTTCGTCCCAGTGATGTCCGAGGGCATTAGGTCAGGCGTAAACTGGATCCGTTTAAATCCGACATCTAAAATGTTGGCTAGCGTACTGACCATCAGCGTCTTTGCCAGTCCTGGGACGCCCTCTAACAAGCAATGTCCTCGGGTGAAGATCGCGGCGAAAAGCTGGTCAATTACTTCGTGCTGACCAACAACAACCTTCGACATTTCCGCTTTCATGTGATCGCGATGTTCGCGAAACTCGCGTAGCAAATCACCGATGTTGCGGCCGGGTTTATTGGGAGTGCTGCCTGACATTTGCCTTCCATCTGAACTTGATATTCAAAAACTTGTTCTTGTAGCTGCCAATTAGCCGGCTTTAGTCGACGGCAAAAATGCAGAAAAAATATCGTTAGGAATCGTTGTGATTAATCTGACTTGCCAAGGGAAATCGTCGACAGGCTAAGACCACATCACCGAAGTTCCATAGTTTCGGTGCATGCCTATTCGCAATGGGTGTGCAAGCAAATCTGTCTGGAAGCGATTGTGCTGAATTCTATGCTTTGCTGCAATGCTACCAAAGCTCGACGAGGAAATTAGTCTTGAATCAAATTCCGAAAATGCTTTAAGTTCATTTTTGTCAGAGGACCTGTCCAGATTTGGGAGGCGTTCGCAAATATGTTGCAAAAAAAACTTTTCAAGCCTGCTTTATTATCCATCATCGGCATTGTCAGCGGATGTCAAAATCAAGCCGCATGGTTACAAAATGGCGGATTGCCTCAACGGGTTCCAGCGCCTGCGACCGGAAGCTATCAAGTACCGGGTCAATACAGCAACATTATATCGCCGCAAGCCACGAATCTTGCCACAAGCTCGCCAGCGAACAATTCGGTTGTGCAACAGATCCCATTTTCGCCCATTGCGTTGCAGACAGACAAGACCAACTCAGCTTCAAGCATTGCTTTTACCGCCGTTCAGCCCGCAGCCTCATTCGCTCCAGTTAACGTTTCTCAATCCACAGTCGTTGCGCCTTCTCAAACCACTGTGCCAAACATATCGCCGGTGCAGAGCAACACTTGGAGAGCGCCTGATTTGTAATCAGAAGTTATCAGGTTTTCCAGCATTCGAAAAAGCTCTGGTAACCGTTAAGTGATACAAGTTTGCCAACGCTATCGTGCAGCTTCAATCTTCCGTTGATCAAGTTGCGGTTGAAGAATCGCTTCCTGATTGCGATCGTACGATCGGCTGGCATCGAAGTCGGAGGAGACTTCTGGTACGCCGAGGTTTGAAGTTTGAGCCGGGAAAGTTTGGGTCGGCGGTGGCAACGTCTCGAAATTCTGATTGAACTGCAAGTTCAGCGGGTTGATTAGGCCATCGTCGCTCAAGCCAGGATTGGGGCGCTTTCGCGGATGGTGATATGGGCAGTTCGGGTCTTTGCAATCGGGCACATGCGGACCCGGGCACGCAACTGGGATATGGCTCAACTCTCTTTTAAGCTGGCCAATTGCAATTTCATCCCTTGGTAATCCGGTAGCACAGTAATCGATGATCTCAGGTTGAATGAAACAGATCAGCTCAGACTCCCGTTGTTCCGTGTTGTGATTCTGAAATAGCCGACCGATGTATTTGATGTTCATTAAGCCAGGAATGCCGCTGACTGTCTCTACGGTAGACTTTTGCCGCAAGCCACCGAGCACAAGAGTATGTTGATGTCCAACGCGGACAGTTGTTTTCGCTCGCCGTGCGTCAATGATCGGGTTGCCGCTGGCGCTGAAGCCGTTAAGTGTGCTGAACTCCGGTTCGACGACCATTTCAACCGTGCCATCGCCAGCAATTCGCGGCGTTACATTAAGCTTGATACCGGCTTCTTCAAAGGCCGTCGTTCCGATAGCTCCGCCTTGTTGTGTTTGCGTTAGCTGTTGAATTGGGATCTTCGTCACGATGCTGATGGCTGCTGTCTCGCGATCAACAACCGTCACATGTGGATCAGCTAATAGTTTCGCCCCCTTGGTTGTGTCCAGCGCCTGCAGAACGGCACTCAATTCCCAATTTGACGAAAGCGTTCGAAAGTACCATTGTCCACCGGTCGGTGCGGCTGCGGCCGCCGCGACACCGGCGGTTCCAGTGCCCGCAGCAGCAGATGTTGTTGTAACGGCTTGAACTGGGCTGGCTGGCGCGTTACGCGTCAGCAGTCCACCGTCACTACGAACGTTGTTGACAGGGATCCCGTTGGCATCCAGCGCACGGCTCATTGATTGGCTTGACCAATCAAAGCCTAAACGTTCCGCTTCGTTGAGTGATATATCGTAGATGTAAGCGGTAATACGAACCTGCGGCCTTGGAACATCAACTTGACGCGCGGCATAGGCTGCTTTCATTACAACCTCCGGTGAACCAGAAACAACGATGGCTGCTTCACTAGCTAGAGGAGTAAACGCGCCTGCCGGTCCGATCGCAAGTGCTATCGCTGAACTAACATCGGCGACAGAAATGTATTGTGGTCGAATCGTAATGAACTCGATTGCCGGCGAGACCCCACCAATGTTGTTTGCGCTAAACCCGCTAGCGGATTGTGAATTGCCATTGCCTGTAAGCGTCGAAAGAACCTGCCGCATCCTTGTGATTTGTTCCGGGCTGTCGTAAATGACGATATGTTTGCTCGATGGAAGCGATTGGATTTTGCCACCATTCGGGCTTGAGAAAGTCCCCAAGGTTTCGACGACTTCAGCCATGTTTTCGACGCTCATCGTGTCTGGCATCAACAACGTCTCAGCTCGAAAATTTGGATTATTCGGGCCGAGTTGTTCTTGCTGCATCACAACAAGCGAACGACCATTTTGTCGATAACCATAGCCATTCACGGTAAGTATCGCATCAAGAATTTCTCGAAGAGTGGCCTCGCGAAACTGACCGCTAACAAACCCACTTACATTAGCGCCGGCGACAATATTCAGTTTCCACTGTTCACCAAGTATGTATAAGACTTCGTGCAAGGGTGTATCGCGAAAAACGACGCTGCCACGCTCCTGCAATGCGGTACCGATGTCGCGAAGCTCATCAGCGTTCTCAATCCGCAAATCGCTTGCCGTGGGAATAGACTGCGCACGAACGCCATGCGAGCAGGCGACGACAAGATAAAATGCGAAAAATAATAGCGAAAGTGTACGTAGAAAAGCACTCTTTCTGTTGATCAAGTCTTTTCCATCAGGTTCATCCATGAACACTTTCCTTTTCCAACCTTGAAGCAGATTGATCACGCTCCGCAATTCGAAGAAATCGACCGAATCATAAAAACGCTTTGTTAAATCGCAGTTTAAATTTCATTCTCTAAAGCAATACGGTCTTCGTTTTTCTTTGGGACAACGTCATGAAAAGTTAGTTCAAGTTCAAGCACCAAATAGTCGGATTCGTCCGGTCTTTGATACATCGTCATTTCGTCAGTTGAGCAAAGCCAGTTTTGCTGGGCAACTCCACGCATGAAGGCACTGAGGTTTTCTAATGAGCCTTCCAAATTGATCGCCAATACCTCTTGATGCAAAACAAAATCCGCTTCATTGATCGGCGTATGCAATAAATCGGTCAATTCATCTTTCAGCCCGCGTTCACCTAGAGGTCTAGCGTTGTGGCCTTTGGGAGTCGACTTTTTTAAGTTGCAGTGCTTCTCTTTTGCAAGTCGAACCAATTGGTCTTGAATCTGTGGCAGCCGTTCGGCGTTCACAATCCGCTGTTGATGCTTGGCAATCGGTTCGGAAATCTCATTGGCCGTTTCGCGATAGTCCTGCAACAATAATTCTTGCTGCTCGCTTTCGGCGAGCAATCGATGCTGATCCGCTGACTCGCAATACAACCTGTAAAAATCATCGGCTGCCCACAGCGAGAATATGACTAATAATCCGAATGCACCGAAATTAACGATTTTTCCGGCTAGCTGGAGTGGGTCATATCCTGAGTTTTGAAAAGTTTTTTGCATTTTTCGTAATCTTTACTAACGTTCTGGCCAAGTGCATACCAGCGGAGGTTTTGCTATTGAATCGACGCTGACGATTTCGATGTGGTGACTAAACGTCCTTCAGCAACCGACTCAGCCGACTTCAATTCGCACCGAATATCGAATTGCAAGCGACCAGCGCTTCGTGAGGAGAGCGAAGAAACCGACTCGACTGATACCTTCTGAATCATCGGAAGCGTAGCCAGCGTAGATATAAATTCGTAAGTTCGATCTTCTTCGGCCATTGTTCCTTTCAGAACGATTCGGCGCCCTTCGAACAAAGCGATACTTTCCAATCGTGAATTGCTCGGAAGACACTTCGCACACGACGAGATTAATTGCTGCCAATCATTGCGATAGATTGTCTGATCTACGGCGTCCAATCGATCGAGCCAGTTTTTTTGGCGTTCCCATTCACTCAGTTCAATCTCTGCTTGGTTTACTCTCAAGGTTAGATCATTCAATATGTTGGTCGTCACCTGCAAGCGAGATGATTGCAGCCAGCTTGCCATTGTTATTGCCACCATCAGACACGCTGCAATAACCGAGGGCCAGAAGTTGTAAACGACTTGGTTGAAAAGTGAGTTAGGCTGTTGCTCTAAAAGTCCTGCAAGCAAGTCAGGTACTGGAAGAATTGAACTATCTTCAGGAGCCTGAGAGTCGGCTCCGTGCAATGCAATTCTCACTATTGCTGGAATCTCGTCTGTGCTAACCAAGTCAGTTACGTCGTCACTTTCGCTTAGCCAATGGTTTGCATTCTCAACGACTTGTAGCGTTGCGTCATATGAACTTAAACTCTCTTTAAATACGCTGACATGTTCATCCGAGCCAAAAAGTAGGATTGTTTCCAGTTTTGCGTTTTCGACGACACGATATCTTTCACAAAACCGTCGCAGGCGTGTCATCAAATCTGCAACTAAAGTTGCCGCATCTGGAATTGTCTTCCAACCACCGACTCGGTAACTGAGCATCAGCCGACCTTGCAGTGTGATTGCCAAATCACATCGGTTTTGATCGATGAAAATGTGAAGCAATGGGAGCGCGTAATCTGCCTTCAACTTGCCGACCGCGCGAGTCACCGAAAGTGTGACTGGTTCAATTGAAGCAAGCTTTATCGAAGCATCGCGACATGCGTCATAGATTGTTTGAATCGTTTGCAGATTGACAATCGAAGTCAACGCGTACTCTTGCCCGTCGTCATCGCTAATACGAACTTGGCCAGTTAGTTTTTCGCCAAAGCCGAGGGATAAATAGAGTTGACTTCGATCATGGACACTTTCAAGTTCCTTTTGAACACGTGTTGGTTCTCCGGTAATGACGCGAGTAACACACATACCATCGCCCAGGCACAGCCGAACAGGGATTCGATGTACGTTTAATCGCTTGCCAATCTCGTTAAGTGCCGTAGCCAATGCATCACGAGCTTCTGGGTTATGCAACGTCAGCTGATTGTCGTTCCACCGTAGTGTTTCAATTGTAGGGAGGCTTGAAAGGCCGTTTTCGCGACGACTGAGATAAAGATTATTTTCATCCAACCACAAAGAAATCGTGGGCTGCGCGTCAGCATTTTTACTTTTGGGGGTCACGATAATCTAGTGCTTACTTAAGTTGGAATAGATTCTAAATTGAATTAGGAATTGTCTTGAAATAAACGTCGCGATTTTTTCGTTTCTTGGCAGCGTCATAGACCCGCACGATCTTGTCAGTCACAGCTCTTGGTCGATCTCGGCTATAAAGTTTTTTCTAAATCAGCGAGCTTGAAAAAATACTCGTTTGTCGAAGTTTGCGCGGATGTCTTTTTGCTGAAAGGTGCCACGGAAACGATTGATTGAATTGCAACCATATCGTCCTTGGGCGAATATCGAATCACGGTCGAACCGTTCAAGAGCGAAAAGTTCGGCGCGATAGGGTATTTGAGATTGGGGACATTTATCGAACTCACTTTGCCACTCTTCAATTGATCAATCCAGTTTTTGCCTTGCGCGGTCCTTAAAGAAGCCAAAGTCACTTCTGATGCGGATCGGGCAGCATGATCAGCAATCGTTTTTTCATCGAGTGATTTTGCTTCTACTATTTCAAGTCGAATTGTTTGGAAGATTCCTATAGCGATTAAGCTACATATCGAAGCAACGGCCAAACAAACGAGGAGCGCAAAACCGGAACGAATTGGTAGACTAGGCGTGCGGGCCATAATTTTTGATCGATTCATTGCCTAAGCTTCAAACAATAACTACGACTTTTCAGAGGTAAAGAAACGTAGCTCATGCAAAAAGGCGAGGATTACTCGCCGGAGATAAACGATGTTAGAATTGTCAACTTCTTAGCCAAGATTGAAGTAATCATTACAATCGCGACCTAATTCCGATGCACAGGCTAATCCGGCGTTTCATCGAAGTGAATGGGTTGGAAATTATTCGTTTATAACGGCCGATGCAGCCAAGCAACTGCTCTCCGCACGCCGTTGCTGGAATCTTTGCTGCTAGTAATTGTGATGTACACAAGCGACCCTTCGTTTGCTTTGGCTTTGTCACCCAATCGCATTTCCAATTGGCCAGCTTTTTCGGCGATTAGCTCAGAGTCATGGAATATTTGATCGGCGGTGTTTTGATAAAGCCTGTGTTTCGTTTCAATCCCATTAGAATCGTAGGCAAGATAGACGATATCTCGGGAGCTGCTCAAATACAAAACTTCCGTGCCGCGACTTAATAGTTGAGCTATGTAGCCAGCAACTTCCGATTTAATAATCCCGCTTCGATGATCGGAGTCTGCCACGCTTGAGGCATTGAACTGATTCCAGGTTGAATTGCTGGCCTGCAATAGCGACATCAATGGGATCAATAGCACGGTTGTCAATGCGACGCTGGCTACAACTTCTACGAGCGAAATAGCACGCCGCCGCCGACGAATTCTTGACGGAGCATACCAACTGATTCGACAAATTTTTATAGTGGAGTCGGAAATCATTTTCGCCTCGCTATCTGCTCATAAAATTGATAGCTCAATTCACCACGATCGAAAGCTTTGTTTCCGTTAACATCGTGGAACGAAAAGCAGTCGATGGTGAGAAGCTGGTCGCCATAACTTGTTCGGTCGGTGTAGTAAGATTTGAGGAAATAGAAGCAATCGGGTCGTCCCTCGCTACCAAAAGTCCCGTCTTCCGATTTCTCCACAAAATCTTGAAGCTCAGATCTAGCGAATTGTTGGAATACGCCTTCGCTGAGCAACCGCAATTCTTGTTGCGTTTCAATGCGACTAGCCCAAGTGTTTGCTTCCGATAGGGTTTTGGCAGTTGGGATCATGACGATCGAAACACAGGCTATCGCGCCGATGACCTCCAAAAGCGAAAATCCAAATCGCGCCTTGCACTTTCTTATCTTAACAGTTGCAAGAATTGAACTATCTGTTGGTCTATAAAGCGACATCATGAATAATTCCTCCTGCGATCGTCACGGTGATCAATCGCAAATCTTTGGCAACGTTATTAGAATCCGTCTCATTGCGTTGAATAACGATCTTCGCGGCGACTTTTGCATTTCCGGTAGGAGTGAAGTCAATGTTTCGATCACTGACGGTGACTTTCAACAGCGGATCAATAAACGCGTGGCTTACGACCTCTTGAGGGCCTCCGGGCAGTACTTTCTGAATCGAAAACCCCGAACAGTTTTCAGGTGAACCAGCAAACAACACTCGTGTTTCGACTCGTTCTGAGATGGCGAGAACTCGCGCCGTTCGTAAGGCGGTCGTGATTTCACACGACTCAGTCTTTGAAGAGATCAGACGAATGAGACGTGCATCGAAGAAGCCTCCGGCCGCAGTTATTGATACTACCGAAAGAATCACTGTGATAGACATGACCTCGATCAAGGTCATGCCAGGCCGTTTGATTTTTTGCATATTGCTCAATCCACCTAAATGAGCTCGACTGTGGGTTTTTATATCCTGTCCGAAAAGGGGTCTGACCCTCTCCGTTTCTCCAAAGGGTCAGACCCCCTTTCGGATAGGTCTTTTATGTCAGCACTTAGCAGATAGATATTGCATTCCATATGAACGAATAAAAAAAGGCGGACTCGACCACGAGTCACGCCTTCTCAAGACTTTTGCGATGGTGCGTGTTCTACTTAGGGGCGTACTTATTGACGACCTTGGCGGTGGTTGCATCAAATGTGTAGTAACCACCGTACGGCGTTGGGTTGGTTCGGGTCTGGGTGTAACCTTCAGTGTTCAATCGAGTTAGGTTGGTGTCTGGGTAAACGCCCTTCTCCATGTAGTAAGCTTGAACGATACCGTCCAATCGAGCCATGTTTTGTTGGTCAATTTTAACTTGCGATTTGGCTCGCATTGGGACGATTGTTGCCACAGTAGCGGTCGCCACGACTGCCAAGATCACAACTGCTGCAATGACTTCGATCAAAGAGAATCCACGGCGTTTGTTACGTGACTTCATGATATGTAAAACCCTAAATTCCAAAAAAGATGTTCTCATTAGGTGCGATTCACCTGACAAATAAAAGATAGGACAGATTTCCCAACACGCAAATTCTCACAAAAAAAATTTGTGAAGCAAAAAAATGCGGCCAATGATTGTACGTATTTTGAGTGTGACAATTTCAGAATCGGGCAAATTTACGGTATGATCGCCATTAGACTTGCACGGAGAATCGCAAGTTTGCTGCTGGTTAAATAAAGATTGCGTATGTGAGTTTTTATAAAAACGGTTCACACGCATCACTTGAAGAACTGGCAAACCAATTTTTCCGCGCATTGACGTTGCCATTGCCATTCGGCTGATTTCGTCGAATCAATGCTTGTGAACAATCACTTTTCCAGTTGTCAAATCGTATCGAAACGGTTCTTGGTCAACTGGGCAAACACGACTTTCGGATGCTGTGAAGACCTCGGATAAGTCGCTTGAGACAGGTTTTCCATACTTTCGTCGGTACAAGTCTGCTCGAATCTGCAATTCCGAAGATTGCATTTCACAACTTGCCGTTTTCACTTTTTGGCTTGAGCTCATTACGTAAGGAATTGTTGCCACAATCACCGTGACAATTATCACGATCGCAAGTAGGATTTCGATCAGACTAAAGGCTTTACGAAGTTTCATATTTTTTTTGCCTATTTGATATCTAGTACATCAAACATATGAAACATAGGCATATAAATCGCTAAAACGATCCATCCGATACATGCCGCTAGTCCAATTGTTAAAATCGGTTCAAGCGAACCTAAGACTGCGTTGAGTCGGTTCTCAAGTTGTTTTTTAACGATTTCGCATGACCCATGACATGCTTGGGTAACACCGCCACTTTGCTCGCCAACAATAACGAGTTGAAAAACAGCGCTTGGAAACAAGTGTTCCGCTTTTAAAAGAGCCGCGCTGAGCTTTTGCCCCTGCCCTACCTCGATTGCTACATTACTTAGCAGTTGTCTTGCAGCACGGTTTGGAACGCTTTTGGCAGCTTGCGTTATCGCGTCCAGAGGAACGAAGCCGGCTTCGCTGAGGACCAACGCGGAACGAAGATATTCCAAAGCCGACATGTCAGTAAGAAATCGACCCAATAATGGAGATTTTAAGAGCCATCCATCAAAGACTTTGGACGCGTTATCGTTTGAGCGCATAAAACGATAACCGATCAGCAACCCAATAACCGCGATAGGTAAGAGCCACAGGTATTTAGTTGCGAATCGACTAAATGCAGTCACAACAGATGTTACCCAAGGTAGAGCAACGTTTGATTCACCGTATATCTTTTCAAATTGTGGCACGACGGTAGTCAACATAAATGCCACGAGGCCTGAGCCCGCTAAGATTACCAATAGCGGATAACTTAATTTCTGCACAAGCTTGCGTCGAAGTTCAATCGATTCTTCGATGTGCGCCACGATTCGTTCCAGACTTTCAATTAACGTTCCGGATGCTTCTGCTAACGCAATGTGTTGTAGCAAGGACGCATTGAAAATTTTGGGAAAAGCTGCAAGAGCTTTAGAAAACGATTCGCCTGAACCAACGCGGCCTTTCAGGAAATTCAGCATTGGTCGATGCTTCTTGCATCCACGGTCAGTCGACAACCCTTCTAACGCCCTCTGAAGTGATAGTCCATTTTCTAAAAGCATCTTTAACATGCTGAGCAACGACGCTAGATCGCGTTTTCGCATTTTCGCGTTGGCAGGGGTCCAAGCAGGTTGATACCAGGTACCTTTTTTGGCGATGGACGACGGGGTGCGAACGGTCGCTTTTGCCGCTAATGACGCATTGTTTGTCGCCTTTTTGCGAGGAGCAAGCGCAGAAGCGTGTGCTCTTTGAAAGCGGAATAATCCAAATATTGCTTGAGAAATCATTATCCAACCGTCTTGTAATAGACTTCTTCGATCGTTGTGAGCCCACGGACCGCCAAGTCCAAACCTGCAGTTTTTAGCTCGCGCATTCCATGCTGTTTTGCAAGGTCGCGCAATTCGGAAACGGAAGCCCGATTCTCTATCGCATTCATCAAATCTTGATTCATCATCATGATTTCAAAAATTGGAGTACGTCCAGAGTAACCGCTATTGAGGCACTTGCGGCAGCCTCGACCGGCATAAAAGTCTTTCTCAAGATACGCCGTCGCTGAATCACCCAGTCGAGCAAATAGCTCCTTATTCGGGTTAACTTTCTCTTTGCAATCCTCGCAAATTTTTCGGACTAGTCGTTGAGCAATACTCCCGATCAAAGCACCCGCGATCTTGAAGTTGTCGACACCCAAATCACCCAAACGAACTATCGCACTCGGCGCATCGTTGGTGTGAAGTGAACTAATCATCAAGTGACCGGTCAAGGCCGCTTGCGTGGCAAGGTGCGCCGTCTCCTGATCACGAATTTCACCAATCATGATTACGTCTGGATCTTGACGCATGATATATTTCAATGCGTTGACGAATCCCATTCCGTGTTCGTTATTACTTTGCACTTGGTTGATTCCAGGCAAACGGTATTCAACTGGATCTTCCACGGTAACAATATTTCTCTCGACCTTATTTAGCTCAGAGAGCAGCGCGTAAAGCGTCGTGCTTTTTCCAGAACCAGTTGGTCCGGTAACGACAAACATTCCATGCGGCTTCTCTGCGATTTGTCGTAGCATAGCAAGGTCATGATCTTCAATTCCTAGCGACGCTAGCGAGAATGTTTTACTCCCTTCATCGAGCAAACGAAGCACCATCTTTTCACCGCTGACAGTCGGAATGCAACTCACGCGATAATTGACTTTTTTCGCGTGTTCGACGAGACTCAAATGGCCGTCTTGAGCCTTACGCGTCTCCGTCGTATTCATGTCAGCCATGACTTTGATTCGGGAAACAACCGCCTGCTCTATGTGCGCAGGAATGGTCATTACTTTTTGAAGCTCACCGTCGACCCTATACCGGACTCGCATTTCTGGTTGATGTGGTTCAAGGTGAATATCACTCGCCGCTGCATCCACTGCACCATTAAGGATTGCTTGAACCAGCCGAACCACAGGAGTATCGGGTTGTTCTTCAACGATTTCAACTTTGCTAGAGCTATTTTCAATTCCAAGTCGCTGCAGTTCGTCGATTTTCATATCGACAATTGTTTGCCTTGCAACGCTGCGGTCGTCATAGCCACGCTCAATGGCGATGTTCAGATTTTTGTCATGAGCAATGTAAGGCTTGACATGGTAGCCCGTCATTAATTCGACTTCTGCAATCGTTTCCAAATCGTCTGGCGCGATCATAGCTAAGTGCAACTCGCGCTTTGACACGGCGAAGGCGGCAACTTTGCGATCCCGAGCAAACGATTCTGGTATCAGACGGAGTATCTGAAGATTGACGTTAGTAATATCAATATCTGTAAATCGTACATCGAATTGAATTTCGAGTGCTCGATTTAATTGTTCACGCGAGATATATTGCTGATCAACTAAGTGATCACCTAACAATACGTTCCGCTGGCGAGAACGGATCGCGCTGTCCATTTGAGCGTCGGTCAGCATTCCCTCTGCTACGAGGATATCGCCTAGTCTTAGAGCCATGGAAGTGTCTTTTTGTGAACTATTCTTCTAAAAAGAATCTTTTGTGATAATTCAGAGTTTTCTGAGCCTTGTGACAGCGCAATCTGCACTATCGGGCAGAGGATATTTCAAGTTTTTGATGGTTTGGTTGAAAATTTAATGCTTTGACCATGTTTTCAATTTTCGTTTGCAAAGTATTTAAATCAAAAGGCGCAAGTAAGTAATCATCGGCGCCGACACGGTACGTTTGCTCGACCAATTCCAAAGACGGATCGAGAGAGACAACCATTACGCCAAGCGCATGTTTTTTCAATTTTTGCCGAACGGAAGAAACTGAATCTTTAATATTTGAGTCTGGTAAGGCAGTGTCGACCAGTAGAATGTCGAATTTACTAGAGTCAAGCATCTGCATCATTCGAAATTTTGTATTGCAAACTTCGACTGTGTAGCTGAGCAATTCAAGCCGGAAAGCAATTAGCTCGGCCAGTACGTTTTCTTCAATCGCAAGTAAGGCTCTCATGTTTTCAGCTTTCAAATTTTCAGACGCTCGGTGCGTGATGGAAAAACTTATGTCTAAAAATATTTCAATGACGGAAATGCATCTGGATTTGGCGAATAAAGTTTGAGTCCCTTGCGGTTTGTAACGAATCTAACGAGCTGAAAACAATTAATTGAACAGCGATTTGCGTTCTATATACCAATGATGTATTTAATTGGGGAATGTAAGTGGCTGCCAGAAATTCAATTCTCTGGCGAGTGAATTGGTCTTTGCATTTCTAACGACGGGTTCTAATCAATTCGACCGCGAATTAGCGACGAAAAATACGCAAATGAATTTAAAAAAAAATACGTTAGTCGCTAAAATCCAATGGATCGTTGTGCTTCAAATTTGTATGACGGTTGGTTGTGGCAATCCGGCTCAATTGCAGGATGTAATTGCACGTGTACAAAAAGCTCAAACTCAACAAAGCAGCCTCCTTGTCGATCAAGAGTCAGATTTGTATATGGTCGGATCGCATTCCAAAACGACAACTGAGATGGAGTTTCCCAGCCCCGAGCGAGTCAATCCCTTTGTTTGGGATCAAAGCTTCGACGAACAATCAGGCTCCGAAAACGGAAAAGCGAAGCGCGAAGTCAAAGTTATGGGTTTCGTAACGACGGATCAACAGAGAGTTGTGCTCTCGATCAATGGCGAAACAGTGACGTTAAGTGTTGGACAAATTGCGAGAAAAGTTGAAGTACTGGAAATCGCAATCCCGGTCGTGCGCTTATCTGTCGATGGCATCGAATGGTCAACTTCGATCTTCGACAGTGATCGCCGTCTGGCAGCGAGCAAGTAATTGAAGAGTAGTGGGCGAAAAACTTGCTCACAAACGCCAAGGCAGAATTTGGAGTCGGCCAAGTTAAGCGAATTTCTCAGCTATAAGAAGGCATTCGCTCTTTATTTCGATTGAGTCATAAGGCTAGGTAAGCTCGCTTTACAGGCAGATTGTGTCAAGCAAAGTTTGCTTAGGTCGCCAAATTTGCATCCGCAACAGAACTTCCTCAATCAAATGCCTGTGGTTTCAAGTTGACCCGATGGGCGTGCGAACTATAAACAGAGATTTTCCTCCGGTAAGTCTAGGTTTATGCTGAACTTCTTTCGTAGCCAATCTGCGACCATCAAAAATGATGTTTTGTCCGGGTTGACTGTGGCACTAGCATTGGTTCCAGAAGCAATTGCGTTTGCATTCGTGGCGGGAGTTTCGCCGCTGATAGGTCTCTACTCGGCTTTTTTTCTCGGCTTAATTACTGCAATTGTCGGTGGTCGTCCGGGGATGATCTCTGGCGCAACAGGCGCGATGGCCGTTGTGGTCGTTGCGTTGGTTAAGATTCACGGAATCGAGTATCTGTTCCCGACTGTTATTCTGTGTGGAATATTGCAAATCACAATCGGTTTGCTGCGGCTGGGAAAGTTAATCCGGATGGTCCCGCATCCTGTCATGCTTGGTTTTGTCAACGGCCTAGCGATCGTTATCGGGCTAGCTCAATTGGGAAGTTTTAAGGTTCTGAGCTCATCAGGAGAACTAGAGTTTTTAAGTGGAGCACGATTAGCGCTCATGCTTACCATGATCGCAGTGACCATGTTGATAATTTGGTTGCTACCAAAAATTACGCGAGCTGTTCCAGCTTCGTTAGTTGCAATTCTTTCAGTTTCTCTTATTTCAGTTGCGATTAACCAAACAAATAGCGGTACGGGTGAAAACTTATTAGCGAACGTCGGTGATATGTTAAAAACACAGACGGCAGCGAAAGCAATCGGTGAGTTTAAATCGGAAGAAGGTTTGCCGGGCGCAGATTCCGGAATTGTGCTCGCTGGAGACGCGAAACCGACTGACGTTAGCGGAATCAGTGGCGGGTTGCCTCGTCTGTATTTTTTGGACTTTGATCTCGTTCCGCTTTCCTTGACAACGCTTTGGATAATTGCGCCCTTTGCAATCACATTGTGCGGTGTCGGGTTAATCGAGTCGTTAATGACTTTAACGCTGATTGACGAGATCACACAAACCAGAGGCAAAGGTAATAGAGAATGTGTTGGTCAAGGAACCGCAAATATCCTCTGCGGACTATTCGGCGGCATGGGTGGTTGCGCGATGATTGGTCAGTCGCTAATCAACGTTAATTCCGGCGGTCGGGGACGACTATCAGGAATAACTGCCGCAGTGTGCTTGCTGGTTTTCGTTTTGTTTCTTGGTCCATGGATTATGCAAATACCGATGGCAGCCTTGGTGGGTGTTATGTTTATGGTGGTTATCGGCACATTTGAATGGGCTTCACTCAAGATGTTTCGTCGAATGCCTCGCAGTGACGTTGCGGTAATGCTCTTAGTAGCCGGCTATACCGTGGTAATGGAAAATCTGGCTGCGGCGGTGATTTTGGGAGTGATTGTCTCCGCACTTGTATTTGCGTGGCAGCATGCGAAAAATATTGGCGCAGAGATAAAAATCAACGAGTTTGGCAGCAAGATTTACCAACTGCATGGGCCCTTGTTTTTTGCTTCCGTGTCATCTTTTAAGGAAATCTTCGACGTTGCCAACGACCCCGCCGATGTGGTCATCGATTTCTACTATACGCGAGTGTACGATCAATCTGGGTTGGAAGCCATCAACGCGCTTTCCGATAGATACAGTGCGTTGGGCAAGCGACTGCATCTGACACATCTCAGCCAAGAATGTCGCCGCTTGTTAGATCGCGCTGGCGATTTAGTTGAAATAAATTTGTCAGAAGATCCGCAATACCATATCGCGACTGACCGTCTGGGCTAGCGGACAATTGGCAAAGCAATCGACTGTCAAAGTTTCGATCCTGCGCGCAGAAGTGCAGCACGAAGAGGTGACGCGTCGGAATTCGGAAAGTTTGATCGTTGAACCATCAAAATGTATATCTTGTCATTTTTTGGGTCGATCCATGCTTGTGTTCCATAAGCACCGCCATGTCCAAAGCTGCCTACAGATAACGGTGCGGTAACATCTTGCGGTTCGCGAATTGCACAGCAAGCTACGCCCCAACCGTTACCGGGCGTGAATCCTGTCACCAGGTCGCCAGTCGAGATTGTCTGCATCTCAGCGACAGCTTGTTCGCTGAGTAATCGTTTGCCTTGATACTCACCCTTGTTGAGAAGCATCTGACAGAACTTCAAGTAGTCCGGTGCGGTGGAAAACAGGCCTGAATTACCGGCCGGGAAATGCTCATGAAATGTCGGCGGCTTACCGTAAAAAGTTTTGATCGTCTTGGCCGAAAAATTCCCGTCTGGAAGACTTTCGTAAGTTGTAGCGATGCGATTGGCCAGTTCTGCATCGGGATAGAACGTTGTGTCGCGCATTCCAAGTGGCTTGCAAATTCGTTCAGCTACAAACTGATCGAAATTTTTCCCTGAGAGCACTTCGACAATTCTCGAGGCTGTATTGATGCTGGTCTGGGAGTACATCCAGCGGCTGCCAGGTTTGAATTGAATTTTTACTTTCGCATAACGCCGTACCACTTCTTCGACAGTTCGATCGACATACGCTTCGTCGGTTGGCAATTCAGCCATTCCAGAGCTGTGGTTGAGCAGTTGTCGCACAGTAATGTTTGCCAATTGGCCATCGTCCGTTTTGAGCATCGCGAGGCTTGGAAGATGTTTCGCAACCAAATCATCAAGCGAGAGCTTGCCTTCGTCGACCATCATCATTACGCATGCCCCAGTGATCGGCTTCGTCATCGAAGCAATCCAGCACACCGAATCGCTGTGCATCGGTTTCTGTTTATCAATGTCAGCCATACCCAATGTCGTGATATCGATTACTTCCTTCGAATTGGAGACCAGAGTTACTAAACCAGCGACTGTATGATCATCAATAAACGGCTGCAAGCTGTCGGCAAGCTGGTTGGTCGTTTCAACTGGCTTTTCCGCCAAGACGAAACTCGTTTGGAGCAATAGAGCTGCGAGCATCACGGATTTGATAGGTTTCATAATTATTTTAAAAAGCAAATTGATGAAAATTCGGAGAAGCGGGGTTAGTGTTTGCAATCAGGATCATCGCTAGTTGGCTGGCCCACTGTTTCAACAGGATGGTTAAACATGTAGGACCAGACAGCCTCATGCAGGTAAGTGCCATCGTTGCTTTTGATTGCTGAACCGCCTGGCTGCACAGAGCTGTGGGCACGTTTGGAATCTCCTTTGACATCAGCATCGGTAATCAACCGTCTGGTGTTGTTGAAAGGCGGGGTAATTTTTTCGACGTTGACAACTTCTCCAAATTTTTGCATGCCGAGCATTTCCCACGAGCGACAGTAATGGTCGCCTGACCAGCCATCATCTAACACATGGCTGAATCCGAAATAGCAATTCTCAGGCGTTGCAGACGGTAGCGATTGCCACAATTCAAGTTGATCGCGCGGACCACAGAGCATTACAACCCGCGCGACCTTTTGATGTTTAGCAAATCGAGCTGCTGTAGTCGAACCATGTGATGCACCCGAGAGAATTACGCGATCCCAGCGAATCTCCCGTCGATCATCGGTCAGGAAAACATCCCACCTACCTTGTGGGTTCGATTTAATCAGCCATCGTATCATTTGGTAGGCTCGGCCTTCGATACTGTCGCGTTTGGCAATGTTCACCAACGGGCTGACGTCATCACCAGTCGCTGCTTCCAAGCGTATGTCGCCAAGTAGTTCACCGTCATCGCCTGGTGAATCGTTACCAAATTTCCCAAACCAACCGTTGGCATAGTGAACGCGTATGGCGTGAATACCATAGCTGTTAACGCGTTCAAAGAGTCCCGGGTTCGGACCCATCAGCCATATCATGAGCTTCGCTTGCGGCTTGACGCGTGTATCCACTGACGCATGTTGCAAGTCCTGAGGCTTGCCGTCTTTCTCAAGTAGAAAGCTAATTTCCGTGTAAGCCTTGGCTCGTTTGTCAATCTCGCTGGCCCGAACGCTCAGATCATATCGCTGCGGAGAAGCATCCTTAAACGGATTTGAGTTTTCTTGAGCATCGATGCGGTTGGTGACGAGAAGCAATGTCAGTGCGATGACAAGCTTGAATGTTCGATACATTTTCACAAAAGCTCTTAAAGGGAGGATGAAGCGAAAGTCGTATATTGTACTTCAAATTGAAGAGCGAGAATGGCAGGTCATACTTGCATTTTTCCCATTGGAGTTTGCTTTTTCGTTAAGTCTAGGACCAGACAAACCAGCGCCGATGAGCGGAAAATTTTGGGCTGAATTGCAATTCAACGCATGGGGTCGCTTGTTGCAAACGCGTGTACAAGTCAAACTAAAGAGTTGGCAGAAACTCAACGAACTCAGATATTCGGTCTAGCTATGAACGGTGGCGATTCTTTTCAGTTGAAAACGGCTCTGCGTTTCCTAAGCTTCTCCGTCGCTACGATCATACTTTGTTTGGTTAGCAAATCGGCGAAAGCCGAATCGACGGCGACATTTATTCGTGGCGTGAATCTCAATGGCCCAGTCGTTGAAGTGGATTCGCGGACTTGGCAAGCGGGTGATTCCGGCGATATTCGAAGCAATGGTAGTCGGTTCGAAAACGAAACTGTAATTCTTAAGCCAGCCGCAAAAGCTTCACTGCAAAAGATCCTTCACAGCAGTTGTTGGGGTAGCAAGTTCGATGTGGAATTGCTCAATCTCCAGGAAGAATCTTATCGGGTGTTTCTCTATGTATGGGAAGACAATCAATCCGAGAGCTTCCAAATATTATTGAATGATCAGGTGGTCGTTCAAAAATACGAGAGCGGACCAGCGGGCCAATGGAACCGGCTCGGTCCATGGATGACGACCAGCAACAATGGCACGATAAAGATTTCGGCTCGCGGAGGTGCAGCCAATTTCTCTGGAGTAGAAATTTGGAGCGCGGCCGGCACTCTGCCCGAATTTCATTCTGTCGATGCATTCAATACTTCACCATCAGTCGATCAAATCGCTTTTTTTGAGAGCAAAATCCGTCCAGTCTTGATCGAACGGTGCTACGAATGTCACAGCGTCGAATCGTCTGATGTCGGCGGAGCCTTACTGCTCGATTCACGAACAGGTGTCATCAAAGGCGGAGAGTCGGGCGCGATTATCGTCCCCAGGGCTCCCGAATCAAGTCGTCTAATCGCAGCGATCGCCTATGCTGATAAAGAATTGCAAATGCCACCCGATGAGCCATTGGCCGACTACCAGATCAACGATTTTCGTCAGTGGATCATGCAAGGTGCCGCAGACCCACGTGACGATGATACCGTGGCGAAGCTGCAAGCCAAGCAACAAGTTGACTTGGAAAAAGCTCGCGACTTTTGGTCTTTGCGAGCATTACAATTGACGGAGCCACCCAATGTCATTGACTCAAATTGGGCGTTCAACGCAATCGACCATTTCGTACTGCATCAATTAGAAGCTGCTAATCTTGCACCGGCTAAAGCAGCGACCCGAGAGAGCTGGATACGTCGGGCAACTTACGATCTGACCGGTTTGCCACCGACTCTCGAACAGATCGATACATTTCTCGCTGACAGCAAAACTGATGATGTCGCTTTTGCAACAGTAGTCGATCGATTGCTGAGCTCGGAGGCTTACGGCGAGCGTTGGGGACGACACTGGATGGACGTTGTGCGTTATTCGGATACAGCCGGTGATAACTCGGATTTTCCGATTCCCCAAATGGTCAGGTATCGTGACTGGGTTATTGATGCCTTCAATCGTGACCTGCCTTACGACGAGTTTGTAAGGCAGCAGTTGGCCGGCGATTTAATGCCGACAGATTCGGTCGATGAATCCCAAAACCGTCTCATCGCAACAGGCTACTTGGCGGGCGCGCGGCGGTTCGGCTCACGCGTCGATGACTATCCGCAACATTTGACGATTGAAGATACAATCGACAATCTTGGTCGAGCGTTTCTGGGTTCGACTATCAATTGTGCACGCTGTCACGATCATAAGTTCGATCCGATTACGGCCGACGATTACTATGCCTTGTACGGGATTTTTCAAAGCACTCGTTATCCATGGCCAGGAATTGAGCTTGAGCAAAAACAACGAGACCTAGTACCGCTTGCAGCAAAAGAAATCGTCGAACAGGAAGAAGCCAAACGCCGCCAAGAACAAGTTGTTTTCGATCGTGAAGTTGAACGTCTTGAGGCACTGAAAAAGAACGCCGCCAACGATAAAAAAGAAGCGGTTACTGAAGAATTAAAGAAGGCGCGTGAAGCGGCGAATCGAAACGCTGCTCGACCAACTTCTTACCAGCAGGCATACGCGGTCATCGATGCGACACAAATTCAGGACGCGGCGTTACAACTCAAAGGCGATCCTGCAAAGATCAGTCATACCGTGCCACGTCGCTTTCTTTCTGTGCTGGGCGGCCAGACAATCGCTCCAGACGATTCGACCAGTGGTAGACTTTCGCTTGCCAATTGGATTGTTGACCCAAACAATCCGCTCACTGCACGGGTCATGGTCAATCGCATTTGGTTGCATCACTTCGGTCGCGGTTTGGTTGCCCGCCCAAATGATTTTGGTCGTCAAGGCAGCCCACCGACGCACCCAGCATTGCTTGATTGGCTTGCAACGCGATTCATCCAGTCTGGTTGGTCAATTAAATCGATGCACCGTGATATCATGTTGTCGCAAACTTATCGAATGGCCAGCGATAGATCACCTGCGTCGCTGCTGTCCGACCCGACCAATGCGTTGCTGAGCAGTTTTCCTCGCCAGCGACTAGATGCCGAATCAATTCGAGACACTTTGCTAATGATCAGCGGAAATCTCGATCTCTCACGTGGCGGGCCGCATCCGTTTCCACCGTCAACGGAATGGAATTTCACTCAGCATAATCCTTTCAAAGCGATCTATGAAACGAACCATCGAAGCGTCTATCTGATGACCCAACGCATTCAACGTCATCCCTATCTCGCGATTTTTGACGGAGCCGATCCGGCCGTCAGCACAGCGATGCGTGGTGTCAGCACAACACCGTTGCAAGCGTTGTATTTTATGAACGATCCATTCGTTCATACGCAAGCCGCTGGTTTCGCCGATCGCGTGTTGCAATCGTCCGACGATCAAACGACTCAGTTGGAGAACGCGTTCCGAATTTCGCTCGGTCGCCGTCCAAATAGCGCAGAAGTCGATCGGTCCATAGATTTGTTGCAAGCAGTCAAGGCCTCTCTCGTCGAGCAAGGTGTTGATGCCAATGAAGCAAGAAAACAAGCTTGGCAGTCGCTCGCGCGCTCAATGTTTCGTTTGAATGAATTTGTTTACTTGGATTGAGTCTCAGTCGGAAAAAGCTGCGGGAGAAATCATGATCGATAGACGAACTTTAATCCAAAGTATGGTTGGCGGATCGATGTTGATGCCAGGACTGTTATCGCAGTTGCTGGCGAGCGAAACCGATCTAGCAGACCCGCTTTCACCTAAAGAGCCGCACTTTCCGGCCAAAGCGAAACGCGTAATTTTTATCTTTTCCAATGGTGGCGTCTCGCACATGGACGCCTTCGATTACAAACCGGAATTGTTTAAAGCGGACGGCAAGAAAACAGGTGTTGGCGGCGGATTATCCAATCAGCAACGAGTCTTACTGAAGCCATTGTGGGATTTTAAACCCGGCGGGCAATGTGGAACGTTGGTCAGCGATTTGTTTCCGCATTTGCGAGACTGTATGGATGATATTTGCTTGATTCGTTCGATGAAGTCTGACGACAATGAGCATTACCAAGCGACGATGGCAATTCATACAGGCTCGTTTTTCTTTTCACGACCAAGCATTGGTTCCTGGGTCAGTTATGGCCTGGGAACGGTCAACAGTAACCTGCCCTCGTTCATTGTCTTAGCCCAACATTTGCCATACGCGGGGACGCAAGTTTACGCCAACGATTTTCTTCCAGCTTACCATCAAGGTGTTAGAGTCGTTCCCGGGGCGGAGCCGATTCCGAATCTTGATCGCCGTACTGGTTCGACCAGCGTGCAACAATTGGAGTTGGATTTCGCTTCGCAATTCAATGCCCATCACTTGGCTGAACGAGAATCCGATCAAGATTTAGCCGCGCGGATTCGCACCTTCGAAACGGCTTTCAAAATGCAGACCGAAGCCAAAGAGGCGTTCGATTTTTCTGATGAAACTCAAGAGACCTTGGATATGTACGGTGTTAAAGCTGGAAAGGCTGAAGGATTTGGTTGGAAGTGTTTGATGGCACGTCGGCTTGCCCAACGTGGCGTGCGGTTTATTGAGCTGATCGACGGCAGTTCGAGTCACAATTGGGACCAGCATGGCAACATGGCTGAGCACGCTGATCACGCCAAAGCGATTGATCAACCAATCGCTGCGTTGCTAAAGGATTTAAAGCGGACTGGAATGTTGGATGACACGTTAGTTGTTTGGACGACCGAGTTTGGTCGAACGCCGGGTGTCGATGGCGAAAAGGGGCGTGGTCACCACAGCGCATGTTTCAGCTCATGGATGGCAGGTGCTGGCGTGAAGCCTGGCATAACTTATGGCAGCACAGATGAGCTTGGCGCCACGGTCGCTGAGAATCAGGTACACGTGCACGATTTTCACGCGACGATATTGCATCTTTTGGGGATTGACCACACACGTTTAACCTATCGCCACGGCGGCCGCGACTACCGCCTAACCGACGTCCACGGCAACATCGTCCACGACATCTTGGTGTAGCCAATGGACCATAATGGTTCTCCGTAATGGCGTCGATTGGTCGCAGGCTGTGATTCGTTACACTGACGCTCGCTGCACGATCACCAGACATGAATGGATACTACAATTGGGCTCGATTCGGTCATGATGGACCGATACCTTCATCGCTATTGCGCTCGGCAGAGACTCTAGTTCCCGTCGTGAAAAACGCATCAGACTTGATGAACAGCGAGTTAGGTCGCCAATGGTGGAACGCAGCCGGGGGCACATTAATGGCGAATTCGATTTGTCTGACGGCTCTGAATCATAACTAACATTTGGTGTGTACTATTGCGAAAGGTTGTCCAGTGTGGCCGGCAAAAACGAAATAGAAGGCTTTGAGAACGCCGACATTCCTGATGCTGCATCAGAATTCGAATTCGATCCCTACGATATGAACGACTCGACAGAAGAAGCGATACTCGATCGTGTCTGGGATTCGCGGCACGAGCGAGAAGCGAAACAATAAACGGCACTTGCGGCGTTTCTGAGTTATTGAAAAAGTCCTGCTTATTGATTCCAAGTTGCGGATTGGTCGCGGGCTGTGATTGGTTACACTACCGGTTGGAAGGCCCATTCACGAGTTTGCGTGATTCAATGGGCGCCCGCTCATGCGAGCGGGCGATGTCGAGCACTCAGGAAAGGCTCCGTCGAGAATTTGTTTCAATCCGCGCCCGCTCATGCGAGCGGGCGATTACGACTCGATTCCAAGATGTATCAACGCCAGGTCGTTTCAATCCGCGCCCGCTCATGCGAGCGGGCGATCGAGATCTCCAATTGTTGGACGTTAAATTGAAAGTTTCAATCCGCGCCCGCTCATGCGAGCGGGCGATCCATCGTGTTTGGCTTCTTGCAATCGCTCCAAAAGTTTCAATCCGCGCCCGCTCATGCGAGCGGGCGATGTCCAAAACGACAATAGGTCAAATGACTAGTCGATGTTTCAATCCGCGCCCGCTCATGCGAGCGGGCGATGCAAGGGGACGCGGTTGACCTGACCGAACACGACGTTTCAATCCGCGCCCGCTCATGCGAGCGGGCGATAAGCAAGACAGACCCGAACAGTATTTGCGAACAG
>JBGSKY010000227.1:0-5302 GCA_041740995.1 Pirellulaceae bacterium | reverse complement strand
CTGGCGAACGGAAACTGTGCCTTATAAAGTTTCTCCGACAAATCGCCAAAGGTTAACACCTGCGGTGGGCGGAGCAGTAATTTGTGTTGGGCGGCTGTCGTGGCAAGCAAGTGTTGTAAACGTCGCCCTGCTAGCGAACTTGGTAGAACCAGCATCACGTGGTTCATGTCCCATCGATGACCGGTCGTGTAATGTGGTCTAAGGTAGTCGATCGCCGAATGCAACAACGGGCGATTCCAATCAAGGTAAACTCGTTGAACCTGCTTACCTGCGTTTTTGTGGTCGCGTCTGAGGGAGTGCGTTGAACGACGACGACGCGTCGGAGTCGAGATGGGGGATTCAGCAGCCAAGAAATTTTCCCTCCAATGGAATTGTAAAAGTCACCAAAGAATAGACTTCATTTTTTGGTGCCTGTGATGTTTTAAACTCAGCTCGTTGCCTGTCAACATTAGCGAGCAAGCTAGGGAGCGTTCGAAACGCCTGCCGAGCCGAAGACTGCAAATTGTCGGAATTCAAATCGTAGAACAATCGTTCCAAATCTTCAGTCGCCTCTCCGAAATCAATATCCTACAAGATTTTAACAGAACAATATCGCCCCTTGGGCTAGATCGCTGTTGCCTTCGTGACCGCAACGGTGCGCTCATCGTATCTGGGCAGTCGAATAGTTGCCTCCAGATGCTTCTCACATAATGCTCCTAAAAGGCGACGTCTTCGAAACTAAGCTGTTGCGACTCGATATTTTGCCCCGACACGGTTATATTGCTGCGAAAACGAGACGTGAACGTTTCAGCGATTCCGAGTGTACCGACGTCAGCTCATCCTCTTTAAAAGTTCATTAATGAAAATACTTTGCATCGGCGCGGGATACTTTGCTCAATTCCATTTGGACGCTTGGCAGCGCTTGAGCCAAGTCCACGAGATTGCATTGTGTGATACGCATGAGAGCAAGGCGAGCGCACTGAGCAAACGGTATCGCATCGCCAGCTATTACACTGATTTGCAAACCGCGCTGGATCAATTTCAACCCGATGCGATCGACATTATTACTCCACCTTCGTCGCATTTAAGCATTCTCGAATCGATTGTTCATCTAGGCCGACCGATCATTTGCCAAAAGCCGTTGGCACCAACGTTCGACATTGCGTTGAAGATCGAGCAACTGATTAAGAACTCGAATTGTCGCTTCATGGTTCATGAAAACTTTCGTTTCCAACCGTGGCATCGCGAGATTAAAAAGCTGATCGATCACGGCGCGATTGGCGATCACATCTACCAAGTCTATTTCCGTTCCCGTCAAGGCGACGGCTGGGGTCGTGAAGCATACCTTGAAAACCAACCTTACTATCGTGACATGCCGCGGTTGTTGGTTCACGAAACAGGTGTCCATTTCGTCGATACGTTTCGATATCTGTTAGGTGAAATTACCAGCGTGGCCGCTCGATTGCGACGACTCAACCCGCTGATTCGTGGCGAGGATGCAGCGATTGTTTACTTTGAGTTTCAAAATCGAGCGAGCGCGATTTGGGACGCGAATCGGTACAACGAAACGACCGCCGAAGATCCTCGATACACCTTCGGCGAGATGATGGTCGAAGGCAACGGCGGAACGATTCGATTACGTGGCGATGGCAGCATCACGATTCAGACATTGGGCAACCCCGAAATCCCGCATCCATATTATCACGAGCGTCGAGGATTTGCTGGCGACTGCGTTTATGCCGCTCAAAAGCATTTCTTGGATTGCATTTCGACCGACGAACCGTTCGAAACCAACATCGATGAGTATATGAAGACGTTGCGGGTTCAAGAAGCGATTTACGCTTCACACGAATCCCACGCTGCGATCGATTTTCGCGTCAACCGTGGTGCAGCCAGCATTGCGTCGCCGGAACCTGTTTTGACGACCGCAGGCAGTAATGTTCAATCACGATCCAGCCAACGGCGAATCATCGATCTCAGCTTGACGATCGATACGCGATTAAAAGGTGTTGAAATCGTGCCGATCAAGACCATCGATCGCGACGGTTGGAATTCTTTGCAAGTCAACATGCCGACGCACAGCGGGACGCACATGGATGCGCCGCGTCACTTCAATCATGACGGTGCGCCGATCGACGACCAGAACCTGTCGGCTTGTTTGGGATTCGCAAAGATCGTTAATCTATCACCTTGCCAGCCAAACGAGCTGATCACGTTGCAACGGTTTTTTAACGCCAACGTACCCATTTATTCTGGTGACCGAGTTGTCTTGCGAACCGATTGGTCGAAACGTTTCGGCGACGAAAGTTATCGTGAGAAATTGCCTCGCATCTCAATTGAGCTTGCCGAACATTTGGTTTCGGTCGGAGTCAGTCTTGTCGCCATCGACGCGCCTTCGATTGCAGATGTCGAAAATTTTGAAGAATGGACGGCGGTTCACCGAACACTTTTCACTAATGGAATTCTCATTGTCGAAGGTCTATGCAATTTGGACCAAATCACGCAACCGACATTCGAGTTTATCGCTTTGCCGCTGAAGATTAGCAACGGCGATGGCAGCCCCGTCCGAGCGATTGCAATCGAGTAAGAGACCATCGAACTTCAATCGCCGAATTAAACAGCAGCGGCAGGGCAAAAGCCCTCCGGTTCCTCTTAAATACGCCCACGTTCACTTGCCGAAGGACCGGACGGCTTGCGCCGTTCCGCTAAAGCAGTAAAATGTTGGTCTACCGTTGTTCGGTTTTCACTATACATCTCAAGCCACGAATCAGATTCTAAGATGCCATCTCCAACAGCCGTTATTTGCGTTACCTTCGAGATTCACCCGGAGCATTTCGACGCGTTCTTAATCGCAGTCAAAAAACAGTCGAAGGATTCACTAGAAAAAGAATCTTGGTGCCACCAGTTTGATGTTTGCCTATCGCCGGATCGACCCACCGCAGTTTTGCTCTATGAAACTTACGACGATCGTGAAGCCGTCAAGAAACACATGCAGACACCCCACTTTGCGATTTTCAACGCAACAGTCGGACCAATGATCAAGAGCAAGGACGTCCACGTTTGGGACATTGACGCTGCTCAATAGAAATGTCGCAGACAATTTGTAGCGACTTGCTAGGGCGTTAAATGCCGTTGTTGACGCGGTGGTAATTCTTGAGCGGGCTTTATTTTCGACGTTGGCTGAATAGGTGGAAGCTCGAAATCACTGAGAAAGCTTGGACGACGTCGTTTGCCACCGGCACCGTAATCGGCCCAAATCGATTCAGCAATTTCAGATCGGTCAAGCTGCTTTTGACGAAGTAGAAACTCGAACACGCCTTCAAAAAGTTGATCCATCGCGACCCCATGCAGCTTGGGATTGCGTTGATATAAAAACTCGCTCAGCCGATCGATTTGCTCAAACGCCGATTCACGCGGGTTACAAATCAAGTTCAGCGTTTGCGTGAAATTTCCGCTATTACCGATTAGGTCCCAATAACGAGCGAATCTTCGAAGCCGTTGGATTTGATGGAAGTTTAACAAACGGTTTGACAGAATTTCATACGGTGGATGTGGGCTGTAAATCATCTGCCAGGTATCGTCGTGCCGAGTGATTGGAGTGCCGCGCAGCCGCTTCAAGATTCCGACTTGGATTTCCTGTGGTCTGAGGGCATACAGCCGATCAAAACCACTTGCAAAACTTTCGAGCGTCTCGCCGGGCAAACCGACAATAAGATCGGCGTGAATATGAACGCCGGTATTGTTCCGCAGGTAGTTAAAGTTGTCTTCCAGTTTTGCGTTGTCCTGCTTGCGACTGATCAGCTCGCCAACTTGTGGATCAAAAGACTGAATTCCAATTTCGAATTGCAATGCTCCGTCGGGAAATTGCCCAATTAATTCACGCAGCGATTCGGGTAAGCGATCGGGAATCATTTCGAAGTGCAGAAACAATCCTGGTTCGTAGCGATCGAGAAAGAATTGCAGAATCGCTCGGCTGACCCGAAGATTGAGATTAAAAGTTCGATCGACAAATTTAAACTTCCGTGCACCCCGATCGTACAGTCGTTGCATCGCCTGCAAGAACAACTCCAAGTTCGCTAAACGGACGGGAATTTCCAGTGACGAAAGACAAAACTCACAAGTGAATGGACATCCCCTAGAGACTTCAACATAAAGCACGCGATTGGCAAGGTCTTCATCGTCGTACAACTCGTATGGCATTTGCAGTTGATCCATCAGCGGCACGGCGGCTTGAATCATCTTTTGCAACGGCGGTTTTTCGTTGAGGATCTGGCGACAAAGCTGTTCAAATGCCAAATCCGCTTCACCGGCGATAACATAATCGGCGAGGCTAACAATCGGTTGCCCCGAAGCTTCGTAGCTGACTTCTGGCCCACCCAAAACGACGATCAAATCAGGACGAACTCGTTTCAGATCGCAGACTAACTTGTAGGTCGGTTCGACGTTCCAAATGTAGACGCCCAGTCCAACAATTTGCGGATCTTCGGCAAGTATCGCCGCCAAGATATCGATGGTGTTGTCATTGATCGTGAACTCAAGCAACCGCGTTTGACGCTGCAATTCACCTAAATTGGCCAGCAGATAACGCAATCCAAACGAAGCGTGAATATAACGGGCGTTGAGCGTTGCAAGAACGATCTTTGACATGCAATAATCCGCGATCAAGGCAGCGAAGAAACTTTTAGCGGCACGTCGCGTTGCCGCAGCCGCTCCGCAATGCCGGGAATTACGCGGGCCGCGTTTTCGTAATAAACCTTCTTCAATACTTCGTCAGGCAGGTAAATGCCGTAGATGTTCCACAACCCTTGCGGTGGCGGATCTTTTTCCGCGTACTCAAAGTATTCATCCTTGGTTTCCAAGAATCGCCAATACGAATTTATGCGTGTCAGCGGCCATGGGCCGTCGGTTCCGAAAAGAATTCGATCTTGATACTTTAAAAAGAATTCGCGAGCGGTATAAGGTTGCCGGCCGAGCTCGCTGATTCGCGAACCAAACTCGACCACTAAATTCGGATAACTGTCCAACCAGTCCGATGTTTGTTGAAGGTCTTCGGCATCGTTGCCAAAATGAGCCGCGATAAACTGCGTTGCTGGAAAACGCTCGATCACACGATTTCGGGCTTGATGCAATTCATCACGGGATGGAAAATCTGAACCGTAAAAGCTCCATGTCGGATGTCGCTGCAGCTCTTCGGCACGTTCGTTCGTCGGATCGATCGGCTTGAAAAACGCGCTCGGGTCGGCGGTGTGCATGATCACCGGCAGATTCAATTCGCCGCAAGTTTGCCAGATCGGATTCCATCGCGGGTCATCGATCTGGACCA
>JBGSKY010000226.1:0-6849 GCA_041740995.1 Pirellulaceae bacterium | reverse complement strand
ATATCGCAACGATGGTCACCGTCTCGAAATCGAAGTTTCCAGCTCATTTGTGGTCTAGTTGTCAATTTTTGAATTAGAGCTATGCTATTTGTATAATTCCTGCTAATGCTCGCATCATTGTCCCGCGACTGATCGAGGTGTGCATGCCCTCCCGGCCCAGTTCCGCCGTTGTACCAAGTTTCCATCGTTCAGCTTTGTGCCGCTGCGTCAAGTTGCCCAACGATACGCATTCGGTTGATCGCTGGCATTCGTTGATTGACGAACTGCGAAAAGCGAACAAAGAGCACGCAGATCAGGACATGGAGTTCCAGTCTGTAAGGGTAACGGTGCCTTTCACCGACGTCATCATAAAGGATTCCGAGGCAGGCACCCACCATCTCTCAAAATCCCTGCAAATCGAACTGGACGCGGAATTCGCGGATGCCGATGTCGAAATGGCAACTGTTTCAGCAAACGATCCAAGTGTCGACGCATGTTACGCGTATTTCGGTTACGGCGTATTTGCTCCCATGTCGCACGAAAATGAGGTGGCAAATGTCGAGTTCAGCTGGCTTGAACCGCCTGCCGAAAACACGGGACCGATACCGGGAGCGGGCTTCGAGCCGATAGTGCCCGGCATCTTTTCCGAAAGAAAAATGAGGTATGCCGGCTGGTATGCAGGGCAAAAAGCAATGGCAATCTCGTTTGACAGCAACCTTGCGCCCGTGCGCATCGGTCTTCCTGCATTCGCAGGCGAAAGCATTGCCAACTTGTTGCGCCATTGCGTCCTTTTCATCGGGAGGCAGAGCCGGTACTCGCCTCCGGTATTCATGCTTCGCCTTGCAGAGACAGGCAGTGCAGCGACAGAGAACATACAAATCGCAGCAGATGGAGATATGAATGCTGCCGAAGCAGGGGAATGGGTAAAAATAATGCTCATCGCAGGACCAGAAATCTTGCCGCTTTGGTTCCGCTTGCGTAGCCGGACGGGCTCAGCCAGCTACAGGACGAAAGTTGAAAAGAAGCCGGTACCCACTGACAATCAGGATGAGTTTGTTGTGTCTATCAAGGGCTTCATTTTACCCGAAGTACAATTCGGCCTGATCTTTTCAAAGCCTTCACGCTGGCTGGTGCACTTCGACCACCAGCTGGATTTACGGCAATCGGAGTTGTCGGAGACTTTCATCACTGCAGTGAGCGAACTTTTTGGCAGGCTCGCTGCTGCCCGCCATACACAATGCGCACGACTGGAATGGGAATCTGCGAAGATGCCGGGGCCTGGTCGATATGATCTTCCACTAGGTTCCAACACTTCACTTCTCGTTGAGCCCTTCCCAGCGGATGTGAAACTCAGCAGGGAATCTGACGAACCGGATGAGAAGGAGAGAGACCGCAAGCGGCAGCAAATCAGTAAGCAGTCGGAATTGCAGCGAAGGGGGCTGCGCAATCTTTATCGAAAAGATTGGTGCTTGGTAACAAAGTCCGGTCTGCCTACACTTGCCGAATTCCGTTTTAGTCCAGGAACCCTGACCGGCGATCCGTTGCCTCAGGTTGATCAAATAATTGATGATCACAATAAAATCAGTCTCGAGTGGCTCAATCGGACTGCGCAAGTGCAATCAGGCGGCGATCTATACGGCCTGGGAAAGTACTGGAACGACAGGTATGAATCAATCGTCGAAAGGAAAGACAAAGCCATTAATGTTGAAACTTGGCGCAAAGGCCAAAAAAAAGCAAGGACAACGTATAATATTCGCCCTGGTGATCGAGGATTTATAGGACCACTTTTTATTCAGTTTGAAAGTGGTTTTCAAAAATGAGACAATTGAATTTGTGGCATCGCCTGTGGCCGCGCCTGCTAAGGCTTGCATCTTACCTTCCACTGTTGACAATCCTCGCAATTTTAGGGGCAGGACTTTTGCTTGTTGCAAATTTCGCCTGGAGCTATTTTTCAGACCGCATCGCGGTAGCCGAAGAAACAGTCGAACGTCGACAAATTGTGCGCGGTGGTGAACTGACAGGCAGTCTTTTCACGCGGCTTGTGAATGACCGCATCATCTTTTTCGATCCAGCCAATCTTTCATTCAAGCGGACAGTTGACTGCGGACAGTTGTTTGCCGGCATTTCCCAGGGCGAAGAAAATGCCCTTGCTTGGCAACTTTGCGCCACAGATCCGGGAGCAGACATTATCAAGGAAATCGATTCTTGGAACGCGAACGTCGAGGCTGTTGCGATTCGGGAC
Source organism: Pirellulaceae bacterium (assembly GCA_041740995.1). Taxonomy (GTDB): domain Bacteria; phylum Planctomycetota; class Planctomycetia; order Pirellulales; family Pirellulaceae; genus JBGSKY01. Next base: position 4,628 of record JBGSKY010000226.1, on the reverse strand, counting down.
AACCGAAACAACGGTTTGCCTTGCAACAGCAATTCAGGAACTGAGTTCGTTGGCGGACTTCCGGGCAATTATGTGTCGCGCGGTTGCTATTTAAATGCTTGGGAAGCTAGCCTTCCCGACACTTCAAATGGAAGCGAGGCATTTACGTCTGTTGACGAGGGAAGTGAACCCGAGCCGCAGACCTATGGTTTTTTAGCTCGACCCGCGACACCTGGACATGGGGACTGGCGACGGTTTTCCGGGCAGACAGGTTCCTCTGGAACTGTGCTGCTCAAGTCAAATCTGGAGGTCGAAGCGACATCAAGCTTTCGCAAAATCACATTAGACCACGTAGGAGAGCTACAAAACGCAATTGCAGTGCCGGAGAGATCTGCCTTTGGATTGCAACCCGATTCAGTTCTGACGATGTGTGAGAACTTTCGGTCGAACGATTCATGTATTCGTCAGTTAGCCGAGGAGAATGGACAGTTTCTGCCTCGCGCAGGCCGTGTAACTTTTAATCTGCCCGATGGCTGGAAGGGTACAATCCAACTGGTGGTCAAGCCTTCCAGAGCGGTTCCGGCCAGCATTCGTAAACTATCGAAAGCACGCTTTGAAACACAAGCCCTTACACCAACCCTTTTCAAGAACGATACCAATGACATCCGGGTGTCTACGCATGTGCTAGCTCGCTGCAGGGTTGTGAACAGCAGCGCTCTCATTGTGTCTGACGACGGCGAAAGCGACATTATTATACCTTATCTGCCTGACGACCCTTCGCAAAAAGCTGATGTCTGCACATTGGTTTGGGAGCCTTCGATCTTTCGACTTGGATCGTCCGCAGAAAATGACGCAAGCGATGAACGACTAGTCCTTTTGCGTACCGGCGGAAAAAATGGGATTGCGTTATCGGCCGAACGTCCAACTGGAAACAGCGAAAATCAAAGGACTGTTTCCGTTGCCAATGCTGCAGCCCTCGACATGGGACTCGCACCGGTGACCGGTCTCGACGATCGTGATCAATTCGGGCTGCTTGGTCAGCTTCGCGCTACAATCTCTGGCCCGAGCACAAGAGAACTTGAACTTACCGTGGACAAGGATATGCAAGCCGGTGCCAATGAAATGCTTGGCGGTGCGCTCTTGATGAAGCGAGGTTACGAGGAAGTTACCGATGGATTTCTGGCCGATAGGACCCAAGATCGTCGTGCGTCCTTCGTTCTCGTTGACGCAGGCCCTTTACAGGGAAATCGGCGCACTGACGACCTTACTGGGAGGATCCTAGCGGTGGCAACCTGGCCGCAGCCAAAGATAGGTTTGTCGGATTGGGACCTCAGAGCAATGCAAGCATTTCGCCCTTCGGAAAGCCCGCTAGCAGCCCGTGCTTGGTCTCAGAATGATCGCTTGTACGCACCCGGTTCCACCTTCAAACTTGTGGTTTCTCTTGCCGCGATCGAAAGAGCATCTAACGGCGAACGGGTTGTTCGTGCTTACCTTGGGGCCGACACAAAAAATGCCGGTCTGGACGCCCTTCAAATTAAGGACCTGATTGGAAATGAGTTTGATTTTAGTTTCAATGCCACCACCATGAAACTACCTGTTTTCCGTGGCCAGCGTTTGGTTTCCCATGCAACACTAACCAATCGCAACAGTCCTGTTTGTTCGCATTCCGCGCAGGGAGGGTGCTCGAAAAGTGGTCGTATTGGCCTTGTCGATATGCTTGCCCAGTCCGACAACCTATATTTCGCTCGTTTGGCGTTGTTGATGGATGTGGATGCTGTGAGCAAGCAAACATCATCCGGTCGCGTCGAGATTCGAGACCGGCTTGAAGTGGCTGGTGGCGAAACCACTTTGGCACTTGCTTCCATGGCGAAGCATGTATGGCCGCAACTTCCGTTCAGCCTTTTACCTGAAGAAACGATATCGCCTTTTTCGAGGTTGTTCGCCACGCCTATTCAGGTTGACTCGTTTCTTCCGGATAAATCACGGATATTGACTGTTTCTTTGAACGGAATTGGCCAATCAGCCCAGGCGACACCTTTAGCCATCGCAACAATTTCCGCTTCTATCGCTACAGGTTCAGTAGTCATACCCCGGCTCTCCAACGCCATCCCGCCCACAGGTCAGGGAGAACCGCTCATCCGCAACATTGCTGGTGAAGGCCTGCAGTTTGAGCCGTTATTGGCGCAGGAATTGTTAGCAACATTACGAGATGGGATGAAAGCAGTCGTCACAAGAGGCACTGCCCAAGACGCTTTCGCCGGGAATAGTCATGAGAATTTGCGCAAGCGTCTTTGGGGCAAGACTGGAACAGCTCAGACCGGATTTCCCGAGAAAGACGGGAACACCGTCTGGTTTACTGGGTGGGTGGAAGGCCTTAACATTGATGGATACGAGAACCGCCGTGTGGCTTTTGCTTGCATGATTACACATGCAAAGCTGGATAAAGTCGGCGGCGGATCTGTATGCGGACCTTTGAGCCGAATGATATTGAAGCGTCTGGAATCTCCAAAATCCGGTGGGAGGGTAGACGGCAAATGAATCCAAATCCCTTTTTCTCAGATATGTTACCAAGTACGTCGACCTCATTGGCTTTACTTGCTTTATTTATATTTACTCTGGCGTTCCCAAGACTGAGGTCCTTCCTCTTCAGAATAGGCCCCACTTTGTTAATTTTTGGAGTGTGTTTTGTTTGGTGGCAAGCGTTAGTTAATATCGCAAAGCAGCAGCCACCCGGAATCGCACTCGAAAGAGTGACAGTCCGCAAATCTGCGGATCGTGTTTCATTGGGTTCAACCGCCCTGGTCCAGAACCCGGAACTTTCCGGGTCGGCAAGCGAACCTCATGTCGGCTTTCGTAACGATGGAACAGGGAACTGGATTGTTGCCAATCTTTCTACGACCCGGAACCTGCTGCTTCGCTATGTGGAAAGCAATGCAGCAGAAAGAAGTGTGAGCTTTAATGCAGATCGTTTTTTCCTCAGAGATGGCGATTTAATAGAGGCGTCAACAACCGATGAAACATCGCAAATCGTTCAAGTTGGATTGGCTGGCTCATTGCTGAAGTTGACGTACGGACGCGATCTCTACGAAGTTCGTTTCGATGGAGCTGCCGCCACAAAAAACGCAGTGCCGCTCGAACGTTGTACCGAGCCTCAAATAAATACGTATATCACCTGGCTTGGCAATCAATTCGGAAAAAGGGAAGAGCAAACCACTATCGCAAGATTAGGAGGCTCGCGTTCTTGCTATTCTGAAGCAGGTCTTGTGCTGTCTATTAAGGGCTTACCTTTCGCGGCGGCACGAGTAAATTTCATCCCCGGGATTGGCGCCGCGCTGGTCACAAGTGGTCGCAGCGCGATAAACGTAAAACGCGGTGCTGCGGTGCTTCCGCTTACAGCAATAGAGCATGCAACGACCATTGCAACAGACGACGGAAAAACCCTTCAGCTTGAGTCATTCATAGCTGGCTTTACGAGATATAGAGTGGGCTGGGGCGACAGCTTGGATACGTCAATCGCTTTTTCAGTGGTCCCGATGGAGTCATCCCAGAGGATTACTGGGTATCGCGGCAGTTGCAATGTTGCTTCAGGAAACATAGTAGAGGTTGTGTGCCGGGAAATTGCACCATATGCTCAGCATATTAACGGATCTCCCCCAGGAAAAACCGCAGATTTACTGCCATCTGCGGCAAAGGAAACTGCTCTTGTCTTCTTTTTCGCAAGCGCAGTATTTTTGTTCATTTGCAAATATCTGACCAGAATCAGCCACCCTAGGAAATTTAATCACGTCCTCGCAGGCGCCTTGAGTAGCCAGGATTACCCTAGCAATTCGAAGGTGAATGGAATTCGAATTCTTGCTGCCTCTGCTGGCGTTGCAATCGTTGTATACGCACTTAATTTTTATCTTGTTTCAGTACCTCTGGATTCGCTTGGCCCTCAATCACCCTTGATTGCATTGCTGTCCTGGTCTGCTGTTGCGCCGACGCTTTTACTTGCACGCGGCGCCAAGCCTTTCGATGTCTGGTTGTTTCTTGTTTGGACTATCCTTGTTGCCCTAGGGCACATAGCGCTATTCGCATTGTCGTTGGCGAATGAAGAAACCCGCTTTCTGCGTTTTGCAAACGACGCAAGCTTTGGTGTCATGGTTACTGCTGGAGTGTTCCTCGCATTTTTTCAGATTACCCCACAGGCTTTCGCCTGGGCTATGCGCAGCATCGCGTTGAAATCAATGAAAAGCAGTATCTCCGATGGCCGAATAAATCACTTGGTTCGATCAATACCCAGAGGATTCTGGGCAATCATAGTCATGATTCTCGGCCTGGCAATTGCATGGGCTGTGCTTGGGACTGAAACTGGCATAGCGGGCTATCTCCAACCCTCGGAGGCAATGAAGGTTCTGTTCATTCTTGCTCTCGCCGTTATGCTCTCGTTAGCTCTAAATGATGTAAACGAAAAGTGGCTACAAAATAATATTAGTGTAAAATCGTTTACCTCAAATTATGCTTTCTATAGTGCAATTTTCTCCCTAGGCATTTATTTGATTTTTACGATTCTAACAACAGTTGATTGGCGTACTGTTACGGTGGTGTCGATTGCAGTTCTATTTATCCTTTTAGTCGTCAAAAGTGTCGCGTGGCGGTCGTTCGCCGCC
>JBGSKY010000225.1:0-26186 GCA_041740995.1 Pirellulaceae bacterium | reverse complement strand
AATCGCACGCCGCCGAAGACGCAAGCTGCGTTGCTTGAAGCGATGCAGGAAAAACAAGTCACTGTCGCCGGGCAACGCTATCCGCTGCAAGAACCGTTCTTTGTTCTGGCCACCCAAAATCCGATTGAAATGGAAGGGACGTATCCGCTGCCCGAGGCCCAGCTCGATCGATTTATGTTCAACGTTTACATCGACTATCCGCCTTACGCGGACGAGTTGGAAGTCGTTCTGCGAACGACTTCGCGAGCGGCTGAAACCATCGAGCCGCTCTTTACGGGCGAAGACGTTTTGAAATTCCATAGCTTGGTCCGCAGCGTACCGATCGCCGAATCCGTCGCCGGTTATGCGGTCCGTTTGGTAGCTGCCAGTCGGCCCAATCGCGAAGGCTCGCCGTCGTTCACCAATGAATGGATCGCTTGGGGAGCAGGCCTGCGTGCGGCACAAATGTTGGTTCTCGGCGCTAAAGCTCGCGCGCTACTGCAATCGCGAACTCATGTAACCAACGACGACATCACTGCCCTAGCGTTGCCGGTTTTGCGTCATCGTCTGTTGTTGACATACAAAGCCGAAGCGCAAGGCATCCGCATCGAAGATTGTGTCGAGCGATTGATCAAAGAGGTGAAGGCTTGAACACGATCAACGATCCGCGACACCTTGGACAATTGGACCCCGAAGCGCTCTTGCAAATCAAGAACTTGGAGCTCCGCGCGCGGATGTTGGTTGACGGTTTTCAAACCGGTTTGCACCGCAGCCCACTGCATGGATTTTCGGTCGAGTTCGATGAATATCGACCATACAGCGTCGGTGATGATCCGCGATCACTGGATTGGAAATTGTTCGCCCGCAGCGATCGTTACTGTGTAAAAAAATATCGCGACGAAACCAATCGCCGCTGTTACCTATTGGTCGACTTTTCTCGCTCAATGGACTTCGGCTCGATTGGCTATACGAAACTGCAATACGTTCAAACGATCGCGGCGACGCTGGCCCATTATCTTTGGCGGCAACGCGATGCAGTCGGATTGGTTGCCTTCGATTCGCAAGTCCGTGAAGTTATTCCGGCGACTCGGCGTCATGGACAATTGCAACGCATCGTCGCGCGATTGGACTCGCAAGCCAGTGGATCGGCGACCCAGCTTGATTTGCCGCTCCGCCAAATTGCCGAGACAATCGCGCCGCGCGGTCTGATCATTGTGCTATCCGATTTCTTGACGCCGCTGGACCAACTTGAATTGCCAACCAATCTAGTTCGCGCACGCGGCCAAGAAGTCTGCTGCATCCGAATTCTCGATCCGGCAGAACAAACGTTTGCACCTAAGTCAGCGGTCACGCTTCGCGACGCCGAAACAGGCAAATTGATGTATGTCGATCCGGTGACGGCCAGCAAGCAATACGCGGAGCGTTTCGCGGCCCACCGAAACGGGCTGGCCGCAATTTGCGAGTCGGCTGGCGTGGAGCTAATAGAGTGGACAACCGATCGACCGCTGCGCGACCTAATGATGGAATGGCTTTCATCGCGGCAACATCGAATTGCTGGTAGAACCGCTAGCAGAGCCAGTTCTCGCTCGGGAGGCGGCGCGCGATGATCAATTTTCTGACACCGCTCTATTTGATTGGGCTTGCCGCTCTGGCAGGTCCGCTAATCCTGCATTTGATTCGCCGCCAGCCGCGTGAAGATCAAGTGTTTAGCTCGTTAATGTTTCTGACGCCATCGCCGCGGAGGGTTAGCAAAAAAAGCCGCATCGATAATTGGTTACTATTGCTGCTGCGAGCCGCCGTGTTGGCGCTCGTCGCGTTCGCTTTCGCACGGCCGTTCTTGCCCGCTGCTTCGGACATCACCTTTGCAACGCCCGACCGATTTCGAATCGTGATGATCGATCAGAGCGGCAGCATGCAACGCGACAATCTTTGGCTTGACGCGATCGCCGCTGCTGAAAATTCTGTAAACGATTTAGCCGCCAGTGATACTATTTGCTTGGCGACTTTTGACCGTCAAGCTCACGCGTTGGTGCAACCCGATTTGCAGGCTGATGATCGTGATGAAGGCAGCTTTGTCCGCGAAAATGAAACCAAATCAGCGGCACTGGAGGAACTCGCCAGGCTGAAGACAGCAAAACCGACTTGGCTGGCTACCGACTTGGTCGCGGCAGTCCAATTCGCGATGGACCAGTTCGAATCGTTGCAAGCAAGTGGTCGTTGGTCACCTAACGCAATCGCTGAAGTGGTTTTAATCAGCGATCTGCAATCCGGCAGCGATCTTCAACGGTTGCAAAACGTGCAATGGCCCAAAGGCTTATCGATGAACCTCGTCCCAGTGCGGTCTAATTCCGTCGAGAACGCCACAGCAACATTGCTCGGCGTCTTAGAACCAAACGATGCGCCGGAGCCAGATTCAGCAGCGACGCAGGCACCCAACCGCGATCGATTTCGTGTTCGCATCGATAACGAGCGATCGTCCAAGCAATCGAGTTTTCAATTGACCTGGGTCGATGAAAATCAGTCGCGGTCCGAACCGGTGGCTGGTCAATTTGCCGTCCAGCCGGGCCAGTCGAGAGTCGTACAGATCGATGGACCGAGCTTCGAGACAGGAAATTTGCTGCTCGTCAACGATGAAGTTGCGTTTGATAATCGCTGTTACTTTCATCGAGACTTGCCTAAGAAACCTCGCATCGTTTACTTGACCAATCGACCGCCAATCACTGAGCAAAATCGCCAAGCGAGCGACATTGGGTATTTTTTAGCGAAATTCGCCAGCGCAGAGCAACGTGATGCGCCGGAGCTGACTGTCGCGACTCCGGACCAATTGCAAGCGACATTGGAGCAAACGAATCCGATTTCGCTGGTCGTTGCAAACGTCGATTTGACAGCCGATACCGTTGCGGTACTCAAGCCGCACATTGCCGCTGGCGGGTCGCTGTTGCTGGTGCTTGACGGTCTGCCGAAACAAACCGCAGAACTGGAAACTTGGTGGCGGGCGATGTTTGATGATTCGAAGCTGACTGTTAGGGAAAAAAAGGTCGACGATTTTCTGCTACTTCAAAACATCGACTTCAACAGCCGTCTGTTTGGAGCGTTCAACAATCCCAAATCAAACAACTTTTCTAAGATCCATTTTTGGAAGGCTCGAGAGATCGAAATTGATGATTGGTCGAATTGGCAACGCCTGGCGAATTTTGAGAACGAACAGCCTGCGATTATTCGTCGCAATGTTGGTTCGGGCGAAGTGTTTGTGCTAGCCAGCGGTTGGATGACCGATGATTCGCAGCTTGCTCTTTCAACGAAATTTGTGCCGCTGTTGATCAACATGTTTTCCAAAGCATCGACCGGTGCTGCGTCGCAAGATTGGACGATTGGTGATACGATTGATGGGGCGATTTTTGAAACCTCAACGCAAGTCATCGATCCCGACGGGAAGTCGATCGATCGGGCTGACAACGCCAGTTTTACACCGAGTCAGCCTGGGGTATATCGATGGCAAGTCGGCGAGAAAACGGTTTTCGCGGTCGCCAATCTTGCTCGCAACGAATGCCAAATTGAGCCCTGGACAACCGATCAATTTGAACGCTTCGGAGTTGGCTTGAAAGAGCAGCAAACAGCCGAATCGTTGCAAGTCTCGGCGCGGCAAATGCAAGATCGCGAGCTTGAAAATTCCCAGCAGTGGTGGCGTTGGATGTTGCTGGTCGGTCTATCGGCAATAGTTCTGGAAACTTTTTTTTCGACACGACGCGTTCGTGTCGCCACGGAGCCAGTTTGATGGACGAACGGATTAAAACTCAGTTGCGATATGTTCGCAATCGAATCACGACGATACGACTAGCTTGGGCGTTTGCTCTCCTGTGCTTTATATTGTTAGGCTTCGTCGCCGTTTTGTTGCTGAACCACCGCGAATCGTGGCTGCTTCAGCCATCGTCAGCGATATCGATTGCGGTCTTCGCAGTACTGTGGATGCTGGTCGCTCGCGTTTGGATCGGATTTCGAGCACCAACGGACGGACAGCTTGCCAATAAAATCGAAACGCGATTTCCAGAGTTACGTCAGAGCTTGTTAACGGTCTCGGACTCTAAAGCAAGCTTGTGGGGCAACCCCGTTTTGAATCGCGAAATTCAAACGCGAGCGTGGCGGCATTCGCAAGTGAACCACTGGCAGTCGATTATCTCGGCCAAACAATTGGTCGCGTTGGGGTTAGTGAATTTTGCCGTCCTAATTGCTGTCATGTCGCTGGGTGTCTTTGCGTTCTCGCGGTCAGCCATCGGTCGTTCGTCCGGTTTGACGTCCGCCGAAAAATTACTTGGCAAAGGAGAAATGCTGGTCGAACCAGGCACGACGGAAGTCGAACGAGCCAGTTCACTGACGATCTCTGCGAAATTCAATGACCAAGTCCCACTTGAAGTTCGGCTGCATCTTCGCGATCTCAGCACGACCGAGTCAACCGAAGCGAATGACGCTGAATGGGTCGATTCCGATATGCGTCGCGGTCTGCGCGATCCGATTTTTGCCCAGCTTGTTTCGGGTATTCGAGGCGATTTCGAGTATTATGTCGACACGGATCAACTGCAATCAGAGACTTATCGCGTTACTGTTTTCGATTATCCAGAATTGGTCCGCTCTGATGCCTTGCTGACATATCCAAGTTATACCGGTCTTGAACCAGCGACGACAGAAAACACGAAACGCGTTCGAGCAATCGAAGGGACGACGATTCGCTGGTCGTTGTTTTTAAACAAGCCAGTTGCGTCGTGCAAACTGGTCGACGAAACAGGCGAAACGACGATCGTGGCGGCGGACGAAATAGATCCGAACAAGTTTATCGCGACAATCCAGCCTTCCAAGAGTGGTAAATACAAAGTCGAACTCCGCGACGAAGCCGACCGGGCCGCAAAGCTCGATAGTTTCCTGTCGGTAACTATTGTTCCAAACCAACCGCCGGTCATTAAGCTCATTGCCGGTGGCGACAGCAGCGTTTCCCCGCTCGAAGAGTGGCAGACGATCGCGGAGATTCGCGACGACGTTGCTCTGTTGCGTCATGGGCTCAGTTTCACAATTCAAGAAACCAGCGGTGAGCCAGTATCGGTGGAAAGCGATGCAAAATCGGCGACCAAGATGGTTCGGCTGGAACACGAGTTTTTCATGGAGAATTTGAACGCTCAACCAGACCAATTGCTAACGTATTGGTTCTGGGCTGAAGACAACGACGCGGATGGCAAAGTGCGACGCACGACGAGCGATCTCTACTTCACCGACGTTCGTCCGTTCGAAGAGATCTTTCGACAGGGCAATTCGCCCAGCGGTCCGCCTTCGCCGCAACAAAAATCGAACGCTCAACAGAAAGCCGAAGAACTGCTGGAATTGCAAAAGATGATTTTATCAGCCACGTGGAATCAACAGCGACTCAATAACGCGAATGATTTGACGGACACTTGGTCGGCAGATATCGCGACAATCGCGAAATCACAAGCCGATGCGCTGGAGCAGCTTGACGAGTTAGCCGCAACGCTGCAAGATCCTGTTTCCAGTTCGGCGGCTGAGGAAACACAGCGGTCAATGCGAAAGACGATCGAGCAGCTTTCCGAACCCACCGAGGCGACTTTGGCACAAACGCTTGCCGATGCGATTGTTAGCGAGCAGGCTTCGTATCAGGGCTTATTAAAGCTGCGGGCGCGTGAGCATGAAATTGTGCAGTCGCAAAATCAACAGTCTCAATCGCAGTCGGCTTCGTCGGCTCAGCGGCAGCAGCAGATTCAACAGTTGCAATTGAAACAAGACGAAAACCGCTACGAAACGCAATCGCAAGCTCAGCCGCCAAGCGAAGAAGAGGCCGCTGCGACCAAGGAAGCGCAAAATCGCTTGAAGGAGTTGGCTCAACGCCAAGCCGACATTAACGAGCAGATTCGTCAGACCGAATCGGCACTTCAAAACGCCGCAACGCCGGAAGAACAAGCCGCTGCACAGGAGCAGCTTAAACGACTCCGCGACGCTCAACAAGAATTGCTTGACGACGCGGATGAGTTGGCCGAGCAGATGCGACAGCAGTCGCAGTCGTCAGCTTTGCAGCGAGCAGCAGAACAAACCCAGCAGACTCGCGAGAACATCCAAGACGCCGCAGAAAAGCTGAGCGAAGGCAAACCTTCGGAGGCTTTGGCGGCTGGCACGCGGGCCGAACAATCGCTCAAGCAAACCGAACAAGAACTGCGACAGGCTTCCGCCCAGCAGCTCGATGATGCCCTCCGCGACTTGCAATCGCAATCGCAAGGGATGGTCGAACGACAACAAGAAATTCGCGACTCGATGGCCGACCGCAACAAACCAGACGAGTCGTCAGCGGGCCTGCGTGCGGAATCTTCGAAGGACGATTTACAAGCGGAACTTGCAAAGCAACGCGAGCAGCTTGAAGACTTGCAAAAACGACTTCAGGAAACGGTCCTGCAAGCCGAAGAAGCCGAACCGTTACTGGCCGATAAATTGTACGACGCATTCCAACAAACGCAGCGTGATCAGTTGGACGAAAAACTGCAAGCGCAAGGAATGTTGATGGATCGAGCGATGCCGGAAAAAGCGGCTCAACTGGCCGACGAAACACTGTCCGAAATGCAGGGGTTGCAAGACCGGATCGCCAACGCAACCGGTGATGTGCTGGGCAGCGACGAAGCGGATTTGCAACGAGCGGCTGATGAATTACAGAAGCTGCAGGACCAAATCGAACGGATGCAACCGGGCGGATCGCAAGCTTCGCAATCTCCATCGGAATCTCCATCGGAAGCTCGAGGTCAATCGCAATCGTCACAGCCTTCGCAACGCGGCGAGCCGATGGAACAAGCTGGCGATAAAGAAGAGGAAAATCCAGAGTCACGACAACCTGGACAACAACCTGGGCAGCAACCTGGGCAGCAACCTGGGCAAGGCCAACAGGGCGTACGCGGTGGACAGCCATCGCAAGGCGGCCGTGGTGGTGGCAGCGGAAACGCAAGGTCGAGTCAGGCGGCTCAATCCCCAATCACTGGTGAAGGGTTTCAGCAATTCAATGAGGCTTTGCGTGATGTCGAACAATTGATGGACAACGCCGACGATCGAGCTTTGGCCAGCGGTGTTCGCCAAGCGGCTAGACAAATGCGAAGCGATTTCAAGCGGCATTCCAAGACGCCCGAATGGGAGCTAGTTGAAGAGCTGATCGCTAGTCCGCTTCAGGAGTTGGCCGATCGAGTCGCAATCGAACTGCAACGCAAACGAGGTAACAACGAAGCAATCGTGCCGCTGGATCGCGATCCGGTCCCGCCGGGCTTCGAACAAGCGGTCCAGCGTTATTATGAAAATCTCGGAGCCGGTCGATGATGCTTTGGGAGTCTTGGATGCGGTTGGAATTTGGCAATCATGCACTGGGGACGCTGGTCTTCAATCATTGGTCGTGGTGGCCGCTGGTCGTCGTCGCGGTGTTGGTTCTGTGTGGGTTGATGTTTCGCAACTATATTTCGCACAACTTGCTTGCTCGCCCGGCGGCTTGGTTGGCAATGACGGCCAAGGCGATCGGATTTACGCTGATTGCCCTCTGCCTTTTGGAACCCATGCAGTCGCTGCAATGGCCAAGGCCGCAAGAAAACGTTGTCGGGATTTTGGTCGATGCCAGCCAATCGATGAACGTCGGTTTGAAAGCGGATGCACTGCAATCGATGCGAGAAAATGTGCTGAGCAAAGATTCAGATTGGCAGCGGCAGGTCGCTCAGGATTTCGATATTCGCCGCTACGAATTCGGCTGGCAAACCGCTGCGGTCGATGATTTTTCCGCCGTCGATTTTTCTCAGCGACAATCGAACATTGCAGCGGCATTGAACACATTTAACGATCGCATGCAGCAGCGGCCGGTCTCGGCGATTGTTGTTTTCACTGACGGCAATGCAACCGATCAAGCAGCACTAGAATCGATGATCCAGTCTGATTCCTCAGCGTCGCCCGCGATTTTTCCTGTGCTAGTTCGACAACCATCGCCGCTGACCGATCTGCGGATCAGCAACGTGGCCGTCGAAGTCGCTGATTTCGAAAACGCGCCGATCGCTTTAGATGTTTGGCTTGCTGGCGAGAATGTTCGCGGTCGCGATATCTTGCTACAAGTTATGGAGCTGGACGGTTCGATTGTGGCCGACCAGAAAGCCAGCTTGCCTGCTGATCGCGACGAACATCGGTTGCAAGTTCGATTCAATACAACCAAAACCGGCGTCCAGCGCTACAGGCTACAAGTCGCCTTGGCTGGCGAACGAGCGGCTATCGAATCGGACGATTCGACGCTGGAGACGACGTTGGCAAATAACCGTCGTTTTGTGATCGTCGATCGCGGCGCAGGACCTTACCGCATCTTGTATGTAGCGGGGCGTCCGAATTGGGAGTTCAAATTTCTGCGTCGAGCGCTGAGCATGGACCCAGAGATGGATTTGGTTGGCTTGATTCGAATCGCCCGCCGCGAAGCGAAGTTTACGTTTCGTGACAACAGCGTCGATAACGGCAACTCGCTCTTTTCTGGCTTCGAAGACGATGCTGATGCCAGCGGTGAACAATATGATGAACCGGTGTTTACGCGATTTGGCGTCCGTGACGCTTTCGAGCTTAAAGGCGGTTTTCCGGAAACGCAGGCCGAATTGTTTTCGTACCAAATGATTATCATCGATGATTTGGAAAGCGACTTTTTCACCTCGACCCAATCGCAGATGCTTCGTCGGTTTGTGTCCCAACGCGGCGGCTCGTTGATGATGCTTGGCGGTGTCGAATCATTTCGCGGGCGGGGCTTTGATAACGGGCCGCTATCGCAATTGATGCCGCTTTATTTTGACCAGCGCCAGACGACTCCGACGAAGCCCCAACATTTTATGTTGACCCGCGAAGGCTGGTTGCAACCGTCGCTGCGAATTGCTGATAATGAAACGAAGGAACGTGAGCGGTTGCAGGCAATGCCGCCGTTCTTGTCAGCGAACCATTCAAGCGGAACAAAACCTGGTGCGGTGGTATATGTCGCCAATGAGAGCGACAACGAAAAAGCCAGTCCGATTTTGGCAACGCAGCGGTTTGGTGAAGGTCGATCCGCTGCGTTTTTGCTGAGCGATTTTTGGCGTTGGGCGATCGCCAATCCGGCTGCGAATTTGGATGGCAGCAGCGATCGATTCGGACGGCGAAAACAAGCCTCTGCGGACGACGAAAAAACGAATCCAGCTTTTATCGCTTGGCGACAAATGATGCGTTGGATGATTACCGACGTGCCGCGCCGCGTTGAATTTATAGGACAGCCGGCATCGAACGGTTTGCAAACGTCGATCTCGAATAACTTGCCGAGCGGTTTGACGAAGTCGTTAGCGGTCCGCGTTCGCGATGAGGAATTTCAGCCGCTTGATAATGCTCAAGTGCAAATCGAGCTGATCAACCCGGCCAATGAAACATTGCCGCTGCAATCGAAGGCTTCGGATCGATCGGCGGGCGCGTTCGAAACCGACGTCTACGTCCAACAAGATGGAGCGTATTTAGCGACGGCAACGGCGACGACCAGTGACGGCAATACAATTGGAAACGCGGCAACTGGTTTTGTGGTCAACGCGGCTGCCGAAGAATACTCGCGTTTGCAGCCCAACGTCGAGTTGCTCGAGCGACTGGCCGCGCGGACCGGCGGCGAGCTGATCGCGATCGATGATTTGGATAGCTTGGCAAGTCGCCTTCCGTTCATGAATGTGGAGCAAACCGTTCGTCGGGTTGAACCTTTGTGGCATCAGTCGCTGGTTCTAATCGCTGCGTTTGTTTGTTTATTGGGAGAGTGGACGTACCGACGTTGGCATGGATTGCCGTAGTGTGAAACCATCAATAGCGGAAGGGCGCAAGCCCTCCGGTGACGTTTAAGTTCAAATACATTGCAAGTTCGCTTGCCGAAGAACCGGACGGCTCGCGCCGTGCCGCTACAGTTTAAAAAAGAAATTGAAATATCGATGAAGCTTTGGATTTACCTTTCTTTAATCACGGCCGGCTTGTGCGGAAATTGCTTGGCCGATGAAGAGTCGCCCGAAAATATTGACGTGCTTGTTGTTGTCGGCGCTGGTGGCGAAGAAAGCTACACCAAAACATTTACCGAAGCTGCAAATCTTTGGAGACAGCATTGCGACGAAGCAAACTTAAAGTGTTCGGTGATCGGTTCAACAACGTCTGAATCCAATGACCGCGAGCAACTATTGGCGGCCTTGGGCAAGTGGGCTCAACGCGACGATAATCGACGACGCTGGCTTGTTTTGATCGGTCACGGTACTGCCAATCGTTCGGCGCTAAACTTTAATCTCAATGGTCCCGACATTAGCGACGTAGAACTGAAACAAGCACTTGATGGCGTTCCAGCACCGACGGTGGTGGCCTGTTGCTTCTCAACTAGTGGTGCTTGGTTCAAATCGCTTTCGGCGAAGAATCGTATCGTGCTGACCGCGACCACGTCGGCGACTGAAGCGAATTTTAGCCGATTCGCCCAGCACCTCGCATCGTCAGTAAACGACAAAACGGTCGATCTAGATCACGACGATGAAGTGTCGCTGCTGGAAGCGTTTTTGGCTGCTACGCGACGGACGCAATTGTTTTACGACGACGCCAATCGCTTAGCCACTGAACATGCCTTGTTAGATGACAACGGCGACGGAAAAGGAACGTCGGCTGACTTTTATGATGGCTTGCGGGTTGTCGGCAAGACCAGTGATAACTCGGTGATCGATGGAGCGCTGGCCAAACGGGTCGTGCTCAAGCCAAACGCTCAATCGCAATTATTGAGCGATGAACAATTGCAAGCTCGCGAGATAATCGAGGCAGACATCGAAGCGTTGCGGCTTGCTAAGGCCGAGCTGGATATCGATGTTTATTACGAGCGACTTGAATCTCTGCTCCTGCGGTTGCATGACATCTATGAACCGCGATAGATTCAACAGTTCGCCTGCATGAGAGATGCTATTGGTCCAGCACAATTACTTCTGGCAGCGGTTCGCCTTCGGGGACGAACTTGATCGAGATTGAATTGACGCAGTGACGGGTGTCCTTGACCGTGAACTTTTCACCAGAAAAGACGTGTCCCAAATGGCCTTGGCAGTTTTTGCAAACGATCTCGACGCGGTATCCGTCTTCGTCAGTGTGCCGTTCGACCGAGCCTTCAATTTCATCGTCGAAGGACGGCCAACCACAATGGCTATCGAACTTCGAATCGGTCTCGTAGAGCGGTGCGTTGCATTGGCGGCAAATGAACGTTCCCTTCAATTTCCAATCCGTGTACTCACCAGTGAAGGCTCGCTCGGTCCCTTTATCGACAATTACGCGTTTTTCAGCGGTTGTGAGAACATTGTACGTTTTGAAAGCCGATTTCTGACTCATTTTCTTGCTCCGTAAGGTCGGTAAAAGTTCTTCGCTGGTTGGCTCTTTTGAGAGCGACGTCGGATTTGAGTTCTCGACAATGGCTTCACTCGTTGCAGGCTGACAACCGCAAAAACTGGCCGTGGGCAACATGACCAGCAGGAGCAATGTCGGCAATTGAAAGATTCGTCGTTTCATAGTTTTTTCTTTTGAGCGGCAAGACGCTAGCCGCCGGTAAATTTAGTAGATTGTGCCGTGAAGAACCGGTGGCTAGCGCCAGGCCGCTCACTGAATACGGATCGTCAATGGCACTAGTTCAAGCGATTGATCGACGGTCGGGACCGAACCGAACATTGTAAACGCCGATACATCGTGGATCGCGATTGGCATTAATGCACCCGCCTGTCGCTCGTTGCCTTCCCATACCACGATTCGATCGCAAGTCGTTCGACCGGTCATCTGTCGCACCGGTCCGACTTCATTTTTGCGAACTGACCACTTACTTGGCCCTTCGACCAAGACTTCGACGCTCTTGCCGAGGAATTGCATGTTACCGTCTAGGCTGACCTTGGTCTGCATCGCGAGCAATTCTTGGTTGCGATCGTATTTCACATTCTCAGGTATGTCGTCTGGTAAGTTATCCGACGCCTTGGTGCCGGGCCGAACGCTGTATTGGAAGATGAACGAATTCTTGAATCGACAACGTTCGACCATTTGAACTGTCTTTTGAAAATCTTCGTCTGTCTCGCCGCAGAATCCGACAATGAAATCGCTGGCGATCGAAGCGTCGGGCATGATGTTGTAGATTCGATCGATCATTTCGTAATAGTCCGCTGTCGTGTAGCCACGTTTCATCCGCTGCAGCACCGTGTCGCTGCCGCTTTGCGCCGGGACGTGCAAATATGGCGAGCATTTTGGCAAGTCACGAACTGTTTTGAGCAGGTCAGCGGTCATGTCCTTGGGATAATTCGTCACGAATTTGATCCGTTCGATTCCGTCGATCGGATGCAACATTTGCAGTAAGTCGGCCAGTCGAGTGGTCGTCTCGCCGCTGCGAAAGCGATAAGAGTTAACGGTCTGACCAAGCAACACGATTTCTTTGCAGCCTTGATCGGCCAGGACGCGTGCCTCGGCCACGATCTGCTCCGGTGCACGTCCTTGTTCTGGGCCGCGGGTCATCGGGACGATACAATATGTGCAGAACTTGTCGCACCCAATTTGAATTCGCAAGTAGGCTTGAAATGGGGTCGGTCGCATCTGCGGGTCGCGGAGCGGGTCGAAGGTTTCGTGCGAACGTCGAATGTCGTCGGCTGAACCGTCTTTTCGCGACATGCTGACGGCCAATTGCGGGCCTTGGCCGGCCTGCACGTTGGCCATCAATTCTGGAATCCGTTGCAGTTGGCCGGGTCCGACGACCAGATCGACAAACGGCGCCCGCTCGAAAACGTGGCGTTGATCTTTCTGAGCCATACAGCCCATGACGCCGATGATCTTTTCGGGATGTTGCAGCTTCAGTTGCTTCAATCGGAAAAGGTTGTTGTACGCTTTTTCTTCGGCATGTTCGCGAACGCTGCACGTGTTGAAGAGGATCGTATTGGCCAGTTCCGGATTGTCGGTCAGTTCATAGCCTTGCTTGCGAAGCTGGGCAACGACCATCTCACTGTCCAAGACATTCATCTGGCAGCCTACGGTCTCGATATACAACCGTTTGATTTCGGACGGATTGGCGTGCGCATGATCGGCTGGCGAAGGTTCTACGGAAGGGTTTGGGTCATGAAGAGTTGCGGTGGTATTCATTTGAGTGATTCTAACGCAATTCAGCGAATCGGGAAGCATTATCGTTTTGGCGAAGCAAAACGTTAGCGGAACGGCGCAGGCTATAGCGGTACGGCGCAAGCCGTCCGGTTCTTCGGCAAGCGAATTTCGGCGCAACCAAAAGAACCGGAGGGCTTGCGCCCGTTCCGCTACTGTTGGGGATGCTCTTGCCACCATGTACAACGACCCAATTGCATTCTTTCTAACATGGACTTGCTATGGAACTTGGTTGCCAGGTGACGAGCGTGGCTGGACGAAATGGAATAAGTCAGAACGGATTTCGCAACCTCTACTTTCTGACTGGTGTCGCGCCAAGATGGTCGAAGCGGCAATAATTTTAAGCTCCACACAACGTGAAATTGTTAGCAATTTGATTCAGGAACTGAATCAAACTGTCTTTTTCGAAAATGGAAGCTGCACGCTTTGAATTGTCGAAGCAATCATTGCCATGTAGTTGTTTCCGCGACCGGATTTCATGGTGAACAAGTTCTAGATCAATTCAAGGCCTGGGCATCGCGGCGACTCTCGGAACATGCAAGGCAGTCGACACTCCAAATCCCAATTCGCAGTCAATGGTGGACGCGAAAGGGCAGTGTTCGATATCTATTTGATGACGATTCGCTTGAAGCTGCGATCATTTATACGATTGAAGCGCAAGACGGCGGTGGATCGAAAATTGGCTAAAAACTAGCGGAACGGCGCAGGCTATAGCGGTACGGCGCAAGCCGTCCGGTTCTTCGGCAAGCGAATTTCGGCGTAACCAAAAGAACCGGAGGGCTTGCGCCCGTTCCGCTACGGTTGGGCAAAACCAAAATTTTCTTGCTTGATGACCAAACGTGTCCAGGCTCCCTTTTCAATGCGGCAAATACCCGTCCAATCCGTTGGACAAAGTCTTGACGCTTAGCTAGCATTGCACTGGAGACTCACGCATGTTCACTGCCACTCGTCATCAAACTAGCCCCGTTGGCCTGCAAGCTAAACCCTCTGGTCTGCAAGCTAGCCCTGCCGGTCCGCCGGTCGCCGATCTTGCGCTGGCCATCCGAGCGATCGAGACGAGCACTTTTCAGCCGGCGCAAACAGCCATTTCGACGGGGTGCCCGGCCATTGATGCCGAGTTGCCTGGGGGCGGGTTGCACGGTGGCACGATCGTTGAATGGGTCAGCGATTGGGCCGGTGACGGGGCGACTACGTTGGCTTTGTTGGCCGTTCGATCGGCCATGGGCGAGCATCGGCACGCGGTGCTGGTCGATCCGCAAAATGAATTTTATCCGCCAGCCGCCGCCGCGTTGGGGATCGACCTTTCGCGGCTGATTATTTTGCGGCCGACCAACAATGCTGACGCGTTATGGTGCCTGGATCAATCGCTTCGCTGTCCCGCGATCGCCGCCGTGGTCGCTTGGCAAAATCGGATCGACGAAATTAACGCCCGACGTTTACAGCTAGCGGCTGAACAGGGCGGCACGCTTGGATTGTTGTTGCGAAACGCCAAAAAGATGCAAGGCCCGACTACTTGGGCCGAGATGACTTGGAAAGTCCGACCGCAACGCACCAGTGCCGCCAGCGCCAAGAATGCGGCTGACAAAAACGCCCTGGACAAGTCACTGGAAAAACCGCCCAACACGCGACCTTACAGCAACAATTATCGATGGTTGCACGTCGAACTGACGCGGTTGCGGGCTGGACGTGGTAAATCGAATTTGGCATCGCATATCGCCGCTGGCAGCGCCGGTTTTTGGGTCGCTTTGGAAGAGCACCGTGGCCCCGTTTACGCTCGTCGCTCAACCGTTGCCGCCCAACCGCAAACTCGCCAGGAGCCAAACCATGTCGCGACAAGTGCTGTGCATTTGGCTGCCCAACTGGCCAAGCCAACGACACGCCGCCGCGCTGCATTCAAAGCGGGCTAGCGGCGACGACACGCAAGCTGCTGCGACGCCAGAACAACCCGTTGCACTGAAGCTGCACGATCCACGGCGAGGGCTGCGAATCGCGGCCGCCGATTCGCTCGCTCGACAGCTTGGCGTTCGACCTGGGATGTCATTGGCCGAAGCGACAGCGGTCCTGCCGACGCTGAGAATCGACGATTACGATCCGGTCGCCGACGTCGCGGCGCTGAATAGACTGGCCGATGCGGCGGCGCAGTTCAGCCCGCTTGTTGGAGTCGAAGCGACCGATAAACATCCATGGGTTGGCCGGCATCTGGCCGCTCCGCAAGCGATCTTGGCCGACGTCACGCGGCTGACCCATTTTTTTGGCGGACCAGCGGGGATGACACAAGCCGTTGCCGCTTGGGTCGATTCGATCGGCTATCGAGCCAACGTCGCGATCGCGGGCAGCGTCGGGGCGGCTTGGGCGATGGCCAACTATTATCAGCGGAATCGATGGAACGCTTGTCCGATCCCAACGGCTTCGCGAGCGGTGCCAGTCGAAGCGTGCCCGCCCGATTCACTACCAATTACGCTGCCAGCTTCACTGCCAGTGGCCGCATTGCGATTAGATAACGCGACGCATCAACGGCTGCTGCGGCTGGGGATTCGGACTGTTGCGGCGCTGCAAAAACTGCCTCGCGATTCGCTGGCCACGCGGTTGGGCAGCGGCCTGCTGCAGCGGCTGGACAGCCTCAGCGGTGTCAAGCAGGAGTCGATTGAATGTTTCCACGCGGGGCCGCAATTTTACGTTGAGACCATTTTAGAAGTCCCGACTGATCGCCGCGAAACGATCGAAGAGCTGATTCGCCGACTCGCTGAACAGCTCTGCGAACGCTTGCGGCATCACGGCCAAGGCGCGTTGCGAGTGCTTTGTCGATTGCGAATCGTCGACGCGCCGTTGCGGACCTTGCAGTTGGGGACGTTCCGACCGACGGCTGAGCCGCCGCACTTGGTGCGTTTATTGTTGGGACAATTTGAACAGCAGATCCGCAACCGTTTGACGATCGATGCGATGTCGTTGCAAGCGAGCTTGGTGGCGGAGCTGCGTTGGCAACAAACGGACCTGTTCGATCAGGCCCAAGTCAACGTCCGCGACAAGACTGCCGAGCTGATCGATGTGCTGGCCAGTCGTTTGGGCAGCGACGCGGTGCTGGTCGCTGAATCGGTCGCCAACCCGTTGCCCGAGCTGGCTTATGACGTCAAACCGTTGACCGGCACCCAGCTTGTGAAGCAACCCACGCCAGCCGCGACTTCGACGACCGCATTGCCAACCACTGCGGCAGAAGATCAATCGTTTGAGGGCGTCAGTGCGGCCCCATCGCATCGCGATCCGTTGCGTCGTCCGCTGCGGTTCTTTCACGTTCCGGTACAGCTTGATGTTTTAGCGATTTACCCCAACGGACCGCCGATTCGTTTTCGCTGGTCTGGTCGATTTGAAACGGTAACGCACCATTGGGGCCCAGAGCGGATCGAAAGCGGCTGGTGGTCTGGCCCGACGCAGCGCCGTGATTACTACCGCGTGCAAACGGACAATGGGGCCTGGTTGTGGCTCTACCGCGATCTGCGAACACGAAAATGGTACATCCAAGGCGAATTTTGACTGCCGGTTGCGAATAGGCGAATTGCTCTGGTCCCAGTCCGCTTTCTCCGAATCCTACAAAAATAGTGAAAACTTGTCGCTTCAAACCTAAAGGCCCGAAGTCGGATTTCGGAGAGCATTCCGCGCATGCGAAATAAGGTTTTATCAGCCCAGCGAGGACATTTCTTGTCCATGGCTCACAGAAAATCCAACTTAATCGACAAGCCTTCTCGGCCTGTCGTCCGAATTGCAGCTCGACCTCCACGAGTTTCTCAAGCTACTATCCCAAGCTTTGCTGTGCCGTTGTAGAATCGCAGCGGGGCAGGAAATACACGACTCTCAATTGGAACAGCGGTACAGCGTGTTGACGAATCGATGGATAGCTAGCGAACTGGACGGTCAATTTTTGCTAGCACAAACTGCCGCTGCAGGCAACGACTCGTTCCTGCAAATTCTGTTCAGCGGTGGAGTGCTGGGCGTTGGCATCATGATCTTGTTGCTTTTGCTTTCGGTCTTAGCTGGCTATTTGATCATTGACCAGTCGCTCTCGCTGCGACGCCAGAATGTTATCCCGGAAGCGTCGTTGGAAACGATTCGGCAATTGCTAGCTCAAGGCAAGCTAAAAGAAGCCGACGCGGTTTGTCACCAGCAGCCTTCGCCATTTGCTTTCATTGTTTCTAGCGGGCTGAGCGAAGTCGAATTTGGGTGGGCGTCTGTCGAAAAGGCGATGGAAGAATCGACGGCCGAACAGGCCTCGCGGCTATATCGTAGAATCGAGTACCTGTCGGTTTTAGGCAATATCGCACCGATGCTCGGGCTGCTTGGAACCGTTGGCGGGATGATCGTCGCTTTTCGCCAAGTCGCTGCGTCGCAGGGAACAGCCGGTGCGGCGGATTTAGCTCAGGGAATTTACTCCGCACTGGTCACAACGGTGGCCGGACTGTTGATAGCAATTCCTTCACTGGGAGCGTTTGCGATTCTGCGAAACCGTGTCGACCAGTTGATTTCCGAAACAATTTACGCGGCCCAGCATGTCTTCCAGCCGATTCGTCGTCGGATGCCAGGCTCGTTAGCGATTCGTGCTCCGATGGTTCCGCCGACTCAAAAATAGACCGAGCACGACTGATGCGGAATCCGACAGCGAACCTGAGACGACTACCGGTGTCGATTAACATGACGCCTATGATCGACGTCACCTTTTTGCTGATTATCTTCTTTTTGGTCAGCAGTCATCTTTCCAAGCAAGAGAACCATGTGCGGCTGGAGTTGCCAAATGCAGCCAACGCCCTGGACGCACAACTGGCGGCGGCCGAGTTCGTCGTGACGGTTAACGTGTTCGAAGATGATTCCTTGCATTTGGGCGCCGAAGCGGTAACAATCCAGCGGCTACCAGAATTGTTGGCGGGTAGAGCCGCACAGGTCGATGGGCCGCTACAAGTCCGCATTCGATGTCCAGCGGATTGCGAATATGGCATTGTCGCGCCGATCTTGAGGGCGTGTGCAATTGCCAAAACGACGGACGTAGTGTTCGCGGTTTACGAGTTGAACGAAGGAGTGTCACGATGAAAAATATCAGCTTACAACGCAAAGCGCGAGCGGCCGGTGAGCTAGCGATGACGCCGATGATCGACGTGGTTTTCTTGCTATTGATATTTTTTCTAGCCACCGCCAGCTTCGATATGATCGAACGCTCAATGCCGACAGGGATCTCGGACCAGCCGCCGGCGATTGTTCAGCAGGGCGGCTCACTCGACCAGTTTTTACAGGACCCAGCCGATCAAACCGACGAGGTGGTGATCGCTATTAAGCCGTCCGAAGTGGGTAGCCCGGCGCAATTTTTCTTTAACGATGTGCCGCTTGAAAACGCAGCGGCGATTGCCGCTCGAGTATCGTCGTTAGTTGCGGTTCGAGCCGATGTGCCGATCATCGTCGCTCCGGACACCAGCGTCCCGATGGGCTCAGCAATTCTCGCGTACGACTTGGCTAAAGGCGCCGGCGCGCTGGAAGTCTTCTTTGCGGTCGAGTAGAAAACCGCGAAAAACCTGACAAATAAACACGAATCTCCACGTTCTCTTATTTACATATTCTAACATTTATACATGTAGATATATACATGGATTGATGTGATTGCGCAAAGAGGACTGAGGCTGAGTCGCTGAAATACGCAACCGTCGCCTTAGGAATTATCCTGAACAAATTTCCGTGCTTCGGTTCAATCGCAGACCAAAGCTACGAGGCTTAACGCCCGGAAAGAGTCCAGTGGGATCCAGTGCTAGATCGCAGAGCCGAAGGCATTGTTGGCCACTTGTTCGCTTGAATCCGGAACCTCGCTCTGGCGTTGCCGACGCGAGTCCCAACGTTACAATCAGCTTTGTCGAAGCGAAGCAATGCAATCGCTGCGCGATGTAAATCGCGGAGAGGAAAGTCCGGGCTCCACAGAGTAAAGCGGTCGGTAACGCCGACCGGTCGTGAGGCTAGGGAAAGTGCCACAGAAAAGATACCGCCACAATGGCTCACGCTATCGTGGTAAGGGTGAAATGGTAGGGTAAGAGCCTACCGAGCCAAAGGTGACTTTGGCTGCCAGGTAAACCCCGCTTGGAGCAAGATCCAACAGGGGGCCACTGCGGCGTCGTGAGCCGGTTCGCCCGACTCACGATTGCAACAGTGCAAGTCGACTCGGCTTGTCGTCGCCCTCGGGTAGATCGCTCGAACGGACCAGCAATGATCCGTCTAGATAAATGGTTGCACCGACGGACGGCGATTAAATGCTGATCGTCGCGACAAAACCCGGCTTATCGCTTCGCTTCGACTTTTTTACTGCTGCGCTTCGCAACCGTGCTTAAGATTGCTTAACTTCGCCAGCCGATCCTGGACGCCGACCGCGACGCTTCTTGATTGTCTTTGGCACAACGGCTTTGTCCAAGCGTTGAGTGATTCGCGAGATACAGAGCTTGTTGACGCTGATGCTCAGCATGTTCGATTCCGCACAGATTACGTCGTACATCGATTTGGGCATCCGAATCGTAACCATCCGTTGGGCTTCAGTTGGATCGTTTTCCGGCAGGTCTCGCGATCGCAGCGCAGTGAGCATCTCCAGGATCTGCCCATAGTGCGATGATAACTCATAGCGTTCCATCGATGCCTGATCGACAAACATGCGTCGCATAACGCCTTGCACGCCCATGACTTCGCGATAGAAAGCAGCCCAAGTCGGCGACACCCCAAACAGCTCCGTTGCGTAATTGGCAACTTGCTGACAACGATCGTCGAAGGTCGCTTGCAGGTTCAGCTTGGCAGTCAGCTCCTCCGCAACCTTCTCAAAGACTCGCATTTCTGAAGCGATTTTTTCAGCGACTGGATCAAGCTTTTTGGCCGGCTTTGGCTCGATCGAAGTCCTGAGCTCCATCTCAGCAACGCTTGATGGTTGGTGATGTCCCGTCACGCCGTGATTCATCGGGAGAATGGAATTGTGGTTTGCCGAGTTGTTTTGATTGTGGTGCGGTTGGTTTGAAGAATTAGAAAATTCCATTGAGCTGCCGTTCCTATCCATGTTGGATTGTGAAGCACTGGCGGTAGCCACTTGGCCAACCGTTCGATTTCCTGTGCCATCGATTCGCCGCAATATTGCCAAGCAGGGCAATGCTAGCGTCGCAAACCCTTGCTAATAATAGCTTTACGTCGTTCTTGCTAGCTATGCCCAAAAAGCAGGCACTCTCGCTTTGCTGGCCTTTTGCGAGAGTGCTTACAAATTAAGCAAAGGGCTGGCGACCCAAAAACCAACTGTCCAACCGGCAGAAAGTTTTAGAAAGCGTAATTTTACGGAAAATAATCGGAGAATTTTGCTATTATTGGCTGCCCAGACCGGAGGCTTTTGGCCGAAGCCAGTCCGCGGCTTGAGTCGCCGGTAAAGTGGAACTCTCGACTGTCTATTGTTTCGCGTACTTCTGCAGTCTCCGGTGGACGATCCTAAGGAAAATCGTTGCGGCTTTGCCTCGAACTCCCCCTTCTTGCAGCAGCTGGCTCGGGCAGAGCTCAGTAACTTTTTTGTTTTCCGCTGGCGCTGATGTGATTGCGTCGCGGAGGAATCGTCTTGCCAGACAGCTATAGCGTAGTGGACGCGAGACGATCGCAATTTTTTTACGTAGCGACCGGATGGCAAATGCGACGCCGTTCGTAGTTGGATGAGCAACCAGAAGAACAGAAGATAATGCAGTCAATAATTGTAGGGGCGGCGGGCAGCATCGGGACAGCTTTGTGCGAACGGATCGCTCAGAGCGGCGGGGCGGCATTTTTGATCGGGAGAACCGAGGAATCATTGCAACCATTGGCCGAGCGATTCGGTTGGCATTTCGCGGTGGCCGACGGTGCAGACTGGTCATCGTTGGATGCGGCCGTCGCGACAGGAATCGAATCGTTGGGTGGACTAACTTCGGCGGTTAATTTGGCTGGATCAATCGTTCTCAAACCGGCTCATTTGACTTCGCAGCAAGATTTCCAAAACGCTATCTCTGCCAATCTGATGACAGCTTTCGGATTAGTACGAGCCACAGCAAATAAGTTCAACGGCGGTGGATCGATCGTTTTAGCAAGCTCTGCAGCGGGTAGCATCGGGCTCGCGATGCACGAAGCCATCGCAGCTTGCAAATCGGGTATCGACGGTTTGGTCCGCTCGGCAGCGGCGACCTATTCTAGCCAAGGCGTTCGCGTCAATGCAGTTGCACCGGGGCTGGTCGAATCGAACATGTCGAAGCGAATTTTTGCGAACCCCAAAGCGGTCGAAACGTCACTCGCCATGCATCCGCTCGGACGGCTCGGTCAGCCAGACGACGTGGCGGCAGCGATCGAATATTTTATGTCCGATGCCAGCAGTTGGGTCACTGGTCAGATTCTGGGTGTCGATGGTGGATTGGGCCAATTGAAATTGCTGACCCAGACCAAAGCTGCGAAATAGAGTTGCGAAGGGCGAACTTTGGCACTTGCAGAGCTCAGCGGCAATTACTGCTGGGCACTGGCTTTTAGAAACGCTGATCCTCGCTAATTTCAGACTAATTAGCGAGGTTGGTTGTTTTTGATCCGTTAATCAGCGTGTGATCTTTTTATTCCAGGCTGCGTTCAAATTTTTGAAACTACCGGCCAGAAATTACTCAGCAGCTACTTCAGGCTCTACGGCTGGCGCGACCGCAACAGCAGCGACTTCGGCGACTTCTTCAACTGGCTCTTTCAGCTTTTGCAGGAAGTAAGTTGCACCGTCTTTGGTCAAATCCTTCAGCTTTTTATCGGCTTCGGCTTGCTGATCAAAATTGAAGGTCGCGACGCGACGAAGATGTTGGTTATAGATGGCCCAGACCAGCTTCATTCGCGGTGGTTCGGTCGATTTTCGAACGCGAGGAGTGGTCGTCTTAGCTCGCGGGGCCCGCTTCGCTTTTGGTTTGGTAGCTTCGGTCATAAATCCCATCATCCTAAAGAAGCTAGCGGCGATTAAGTCCAAATAATCGAGCCAGCAAAATAATTACAGCTTGCTGCCGTCGCGATGTTTCCGCTTGTGCGACGAAAAGATAACGAGCCTTGATTATAAGCGATATCGACGCCCGATCCTATCGCGAGAGGTTAGATTTCGTCCGCCCGGCGTTGGCAATCGCTCAAAAACTCAACGATTTGGCGGAGCTATTGATCGGTTGGCGACGCCTTAACGTCCCTTAACGATCTTTGCCGGAACGCTTGGCCGCTTTATCTATCGTTTTGCTGTTGGCGGTAGGTGGTGCGAGATGCCGCGTAAATTTCGATTGATTCAGCGAAATTTTTTTCGACCCAGCTATCAATTGTCTCGCTATCAGGCAGTGTTTTGGCATCGCTAGCGGCCAATCGCTCCAGCACCGGTCGGCACCAACCGCAACCTGTTCCTGCTCCGAAGCACTCGCTCAATTGACTTGGACGCTGGATAGGTGTTCGCCGCATGAAGTTGATTAGCTTGCGAAAAGTGACATGAAAGCACAAGCAAACTTCGTCGTCTGACTTCATTTTCTAGCCTAAAAAAGGGAATTATAGATATGTGATTAGTAGCGGACCGGCAGCGGTTCCTCATTTTCGAAACCCAGTAAGCCAGCCTTCGTGGACTTTTAGGGCTAGTAATCGCTAAAACATTTGCTGCCTATGTGGGAAAACTTTTTAAAACTTCTGAACTTTGACTAAAGATTGATCTAGGAGGCGCGTTTCGCAACTGCCTAGACTCGCGACGACGACCAGCGTCAAGGATCGACGCCGGTCGCAACCCTCCATCCATTACTCAAATACCCATTGGATTCGATCAGCATGGAAGCTCGATCAGTGTTGCTGCTTTGCGCAGCGATTTTTGGCTTGGCCAGTTCGTCCGCCAGTCCGCTGCACGCTCAATCGCGAATCGGTCGACCAGTCGGCACCGCTCGCGTGGCGGCCAAGACGACGAACTTCATCGTCTATGCAGCCAACCAAGAGATCGCTAACCAAGTCGCTCAGTCGGCTGAAGCGTTTCGCGAGCAATTGGCCATTCATTGGCTTGGCGAAACCGTCCCCAACTGGCCGCAGCCCTGTCCAATCATCGTAACCGCTGGCGACAACTTGGGAGCCGGTGGCGAGACAAGCTTCACGTTACGTGGCGGCTCGATCGGCGGCTGGCAGATGAGCATCCAAGGCAGTCTGGAGCGAATTCTCGACAGTGTCCTACCACATGAAATTACGCACACCGTCCTAGCGACTCACTTTGCACCGCTGGGCAAGCCAGTTCCACGATGGGCCGATGAAGGGGCCTGCACGACGGTCGAAGACCAATCCGAACGCTCCAAGCACGATCATTTCCTGGTGCAATTTCTTTCGCAAGGCCGTGGGATTCCGTTCGCGACGATGTTTACGCTGAAGTCGTACCCGTCAGACATTATGCCTCTTTATGCTCAGGGATATTCGGTGTCGATGTTTCTGATCGCTCAGGGCGGCCCGCGGAAGTTTGTCCAATTTCTGGAAACCGGAATGAAAACCGAAGATTGGGTCGGAGCGACTGAGCAGCATTATGGATATCCGATGATTGGCAAGCTGCAAACGGCTTGGAATCGTTGGGTCGGTGACGGCGGCGGGCCAGTCAACAATTACACTTCGGTCGCGATGAACATGAGCAGTCCGTCGGCAGCGACCCTTGCAGCCAACGTACCAAGCAATTCCAATGTCGCGGTCCAACCAGCGGCAGCGTTTGCGCCGATCAATGCGAACGGCTCGCAAGTCGCGTCGGCTGGCTATGTTCCGCAAGGCCGATTCGCAGTGGGGAACGCTAGGGGGAATTCGGTTGATGACGGATTCCGCGCCGATCCATTGAGAACGAGCAGCTCGCTATCGCAGCCAAATTCCGTGGCTCAAACTGGATCGCCTATGCCAGCCAACGGGCTTCGCACGGCGTCGGCCAGCAGTGATTCGTCGTGGTATCATCGCCAGTTGAATGAAGGCGTTTCACAGTCGCCAGCCGCTGTCGGCGGAATCGATTTCGGGAATCAACCGAAGCAGCCTAATGAGGGCGCTTCTTCCGTCGCGATCGACTCGCAAGACACCGACGATGTCAGCTACACGACTGCTCACCCGCGACCGTTTGAGTCCGTCGGCAGCGCGCCAGCCCGCTTCGACGCCGGTGGTTCGGTGCCGCTGATTCGTTAGGACTTGGTCAGTTCGCCGAACCGCGAAGCGATGTTGAAGAACCGGAGGGCTTGCGCCAGTTCCGCTACGGTTTCAACGCCGAACAATTGCGGCTTTTGAAATTGCCGGTTCAATTTGGCGTTTTTGACGTGCTCGTTCGACTTTTTAGGAATTCGAAAGCGATCGGCAAGACGCTGATGGCAATGATTACGAGGACGACGATTTCGAAATTGTCCTTCACAATCGGAATATTTCCGAACAAGTATCCGGCCAGGATGCAAATGCTGACCCAAGCGATTGCGCCGATGACGTTGAACAAAGAAAACTGCGCGTAACGCATGGTGCCGATGCCGGCGACAAACGGAGCAAAGGTTCGGACGATGGGCACGAAGCGAGCAATGATGATCGTTTTGCTCCCGTAACGCTCGTAAAACTCTTGAGCTCGCACCAGATGTTGCTTGTTGAAAAACCACGAGCTTTCCGCTTTAAAAATCCTCGGCCCAAAAAAGTTTCCGAGCGAATAATTTACGCCGTCCCCAGCCACGGCGGCGAGGATCAGCAACGGCGTTAAAATCGCGAGCGAAATTGGCGACTGGTCGGTTGCGGCCAAGGCCCCGACTGCGAAAAGCAGCGAATCGCCTGGCAAAAACGGGGTTACGACTAAACCGGTTTCGCAAAAGATGATCGCGAACAAGACGACATAAAGCCAAGGTCCCATGGAGCTGGCCAAATCGTTGAGATGCTGATCGACGTTAGTAAACAGCTGTAAAAATTCGACCACAGGGATACTTTCTTCGCGATTTTTTAAAAGTTTTTGGAATCAACGCAACCGGTTTCTAGATCGATCGACAACTATCGTAGCCCGTGATTGCGGACACGCCATGCTTGACCGAGAAACGCAATCAATTTGCAATCCTATTGCACAATCTTCGGGGAACGGCATGGGCCGTCCGGTTCTTTCGCACTCTCGAAAAACGCTTCCGCAAGAAAAACTGGGCTAATCAGCAAGAATCGATACTCTTGCGCCCATTTCGTTCGGCTTGGAAATTGCTAGCAATTCCCGATGTGCTGATCTGTAAATTCAATACAATCGGCATTTGCACTGATCTGCCTGTTCACTAGTCGCACTTAATCATTGTTTCAAGCTGGTAACGAGCTAGACTAAGGGCAGGTGATTGACGACTTTTCTTCTGCCAAGCTGACGCTCATCCTTGATTACGCTGCATAAAAAACGCTCGCGAACTCGAACTGCTGCTAGCTCGAGGACCGCGTCCTCGATCGTTACTGCCGATCCTCGGGGCGGATGGCTGCTGACGGGCTGTACAGGTCTTGTCGGTAGATTTCTGCTATTGGAGCTTCTGAAACAGGGCCAGAAAGTCTGCGTCATCGCTCGCGGCCGAGGTCCATTCTCTGGAGCCGACCGTGTCGAAGCAATTATTCAGTTCTGGGAACGCGATTGCCAGCAACATCTGCCCAGACCACATGTCATTGACGGCAGCCTGCTGCAACCAGGCCTCGGCCTCGATTGGGCAGCAATTGAATCGTTGAGCGGGCAATATCAAAACGTTATGCACTGCGCCGCAAGCGTTCGATTCGATCTGGATTCCGCCGGCATTGAACCGCTGGCTAGCAATATCGACGGAACAAAGAACTTGCTCGAATTCGCAGCGTCGATCAAGTGCTCGCATTTTCACTATGTTTCGACGGCTTACGTTTGCGGCGTGACCGAAGACTTGGTCTTGGAACAACCGGCAGCCGCGACAACCAAATTCCGCAATCCTTACGAATATTCGAAGGCGGCGGCTGAAAAGTTGGTTCGAGATGCGACCTCGTTCGGAACCAAAACGATTTATCGACCGAGTATCGTGATTGGTCGC
>JBGSKY010000224.1:0-3405 GCA_041740995.1 Pirellulaceae bacterium | reverse complement strand
TAACTGGCACCAAGTAGATTGAAAACCAAGCTTGAACTGCAATAGGTGCAAGCTTCGAAGATTGCAACAGATGCTTGTCATAAAGTGCACTCGCCGAACCTAAAAGTGTCGCCAGCAACATCAAATAGACCCAGCGATTTTTCGCAAAATTAATACCTTCAATTTTTCCAATTTGTGAAAATGCAAGAAACGAAGCAATGACGATTAGTATTCCCGCCCACTGATTTAAGTTAGGTCGCTCGCCAAAAAATGCCACTGCGATCAAAACAGTCCACAGTGGACTGCTCGCACGGATTGGACTTGCAATTGAAATCGGCAAATGCTTCAAAGAGAAAAACGCGGCCGTCCAAGAGCTGCCGACCAACAAAGATTTCAAAAATAGCTGAACGTGATTTTGAACGGTCAAATCAGTCAATTCCGAGCTGTTCAACCATTGTGAATCAAGCGCGGAAAGCATCAAAAACGGAGCCCAAATAATCGCGGCTGTAAAAACGTTTAAGAGTAAGACTGGTGGGACTGCGTTGCCTTCGACAGCAGTCTTTTTTGAGACTTCGTAGAGCCCAAGGAAAACTGAGGAGACAAGAGTTAGTGCAATCCATGACATCATGCTATGCTGCGTCGGTTCTTTAATTATCGTCGCATTGGCTAGGTCGAAAATACGATGCGTCGTCGAACATTAAATTTTTTCGAGTTACCAACTTCCTGCTTAAGGTAAATCAGCGATGCATTTTGATCTAGCCAAATTATGCAGTGAACATTCTGTTGAAGGCTTGCGTTGGAGTACCGACAATCACGGCTTAATTAGATTTGTGATTGAATCGGAACGCTGCGATGCGGAGATGTATTTGCACGGAGCTCACATAACGAAATTTGCACCCAAGGGGCACAAATCGATACTCTGGATGAGCAGCCAATCGATATTTCATTTGGACAAACCAATTCGTGGCGGCGTGCCGATTTGTTTTCCTTGGTTCGGGCCGCATCCAGTTGATAGTTCATTGCCCAGCCATGGTTGGGCCCGCATTCAGACTTGGGATCTGAAGTCAGTCACGAAAACGCCCGCCGGAGTTTTCTCTGTTGAGATGACTACGACAATAAAGCCATTCAAGCTCCGATATGTCGTTAATTTTTCAGAGACGCTTGAAATGCTTTTGTACGTCTCACTGCTTGATACACATCCGACGGCGACCTACTTTGAAGAAGCGTTGCATTCGTATTTCGCCGTCAGCTCTATTCACGACATCCAAATCCTTGGCTTAGAGAACGCCCAGTTTATTGACAAAGTTGACTCAGCAAGATTGAAGGAGCCAGCCAAGAGAGAGCTCCTATTCTCTGGCGAAATTGACCGGGTTTATTTAGACGCAACATCAGAAACTCAATTGGTCGATCCCGGTCTTTCTCGAACGATCAAAATCACAAAGCGAAACTCATCCAATACCGTCGTCTGGAACCCTTGGATTGAGAAAAGCCGACGAATGCCAGATTTCGGAGATGACGAGTGGACGAAAATGGTCTGCATCGAAACAGCCAACGTGCTTGACCATAAGATTTTGGTCTCTGCAGGTGAAGAACATTTGTTAGCGGTGCAAGTCGAAGCGTTTCATCATTAATCAACGGCGAAAATAACCGTCGTCGATTTGTCGCTGCGTGGTGATTGAAAATGCCATGTGCTCCGCGAATCTAACATGAGCTAGTCCGTTTTCTGGACGGTCGCTAAGAATCGGCAATCGATTTAAGCAAACTTCTGACGTCGCCAATTGATCGACTCAATTGCACGGAAGCATGCGTAGTTGCTGGAGTGCCTACCGCTTCAGCGAGAGACTGCAAATTGTTTGCATGATTGGCACAAGAAATTGCGCATGCGGTCATCGCTGCAATTTTCATCCTTGATGCAACTTTCGCGACATCGTTCGACTTGGATTCTTTTATAAATTGATTCAGTTCAATCATGTCCTGCTCGACGGCATCTACGAATCGTTCAATGACCCTGAACGCTAAGTCCTTTCGATTCATGCAACGACCAAGCAGTTGATCCAAGTCGACGATAGCCTCGTCGTTAGAATTGTTTGAACTTGTTTGCATCGGGCAACTCGACTTTCTAACGACAAACTCACACATTAACGCAGTAAATCAAGGTTTTTAACTATTGGACAATCTCGGATCTTGGAAAAAGCGTGAAACCTACCTTTCAAACCTTTAATTAGAATTGCCCGGCACTTCTGTTATCCCGCACGTAAAAATCGACCTTCACTCTTCAGATATATTCCCGAGAAAACACGACGTCGGTTTGCTCAACGCTTTGCTCAGAAACAAGCCGCAGCGACTTAACAACTGCGGATTCCCACAACAAGGCGATGTTAGATTAGCGACTTTTGCACAAGGTTGACATCGGAGCATACACAATTTTTTGCCCACGCTGATTGCCTCATACCGCGTTTTTAAAATCACCTTGAAGCGAAGAGGTCTTGAGTTAAGTAAAGAATTTAAGATAGTCTTTGCTGTTCACTCCTGGTCGGAGTCGCACGAGCTGAGTTCTAACCATCGTTCTTCCGCAGCACCAAGATCCATTTCCATAGCTTTGAGGTCATTATGTAACTGGAGCGCGGCTTTCGGATCGGTCTCCGCCATCAATGCATCATTGAGCTTTCGGCGTTGGTCATCTAGGTTTTTGATCGTTCTTTCGAGATTCTTTAACTCCTTCTGCATTTGTCTTGCATCAAACGCAGGTTCTTTTTTCGGTTGTACCTTAACAGCGTTTGTTTTCGTCTCGGTTTTCTTGCTTTGGTTTGGGCTGCGTGTCCTTTCACCATCTTCAATCTCTTTGTTTACGTAATAGAGGTAAGCCGAGTAGTCGCTTCCGTAATTTTTCGCTGTTCCGTCGCGAACTTCGATGATATTGGTTGCTACTCGATTCATGAAATGTCTATCGTGACTGGTGAATATGACCGTCCCTTTATATTCCAAAAGGGCATCGGATAATGATTCAACCGTTTCGACGTCCAAGTGATTACCTGGTTCGTCAAGTACGAGAACGTTGTATGGACCGAGCATCAAACCGGCCATGCACAAACGTGCTCGCTCACCGCCGGAGAGCACTTGAATCTTCTTTCGGATATGCTCTCCTCTGAACAAAAGAGAGCCCGCAACGGCCAGAATCTGCTGGTTGGTCGTACCGGCAATCGCTTTGTATTCCAAATAGTCAAGCACTGTTTGCTTTGGATCTAAACTTCCGTAAACATGTTGTGCGTAAGTACCGATTTCGCAGTGGTGTCCCCAACGAACTGAACCTTTGATGCAATCGAGCGAACCAACCAAAGTTCGCAGCAGTGTCGTTTTACCTTGTCCATTGTCTCCGACGATTGCAGCCCGCTGACCATGTTCAATTTCGATGCCAATGTCGCCAGC
>JBGSKY010000223.1:0-23632 GCA_041740995.1 Pirellulaceae bacterium | reverse complement strand
TTCGGTGAATTGGGAATTGATTGGCTATATGGCGAAGCGTCGTGCAACGCAGGTCGGTTGGGTTTCGCCTTGGCCGAGTCACCCGGACGCTGGCTTCCCATGCGGCCCGCCGGTGGAAGAGATTTGCAGCGTGAGCAACTGTATCGCTCGCGGCATGGAACGCTCGAGCGATAACCCGCTAGGCCTTTATGCCGACGCAGGGAAGGCATGGGCTATGGTGCCTGCTGAAGACCGGCGCGACTTTGCGATGTACGCCTACCGACTTTGGCCAGTGCAACTCGAGAACGGGCAAGAGGAAGAGATCGACTTGTGGTGGGAACTCGCCGTCGCACCGATGGCGAGCACTTTCGTCCGCCTCGGATGGGATGCGGTCGTTGGCGGGAACGCACACAGTTTTGGCTGTTCACCACTGTCTTGCAATAGCGGATCGGATGTCGTCAAGTGTCCGGAACTCAATCGATACTGCCTTGTTGACGATGAGCGAGCGGCAATGGCGATGGCCCGCAGCTTCTCAATCACCCAGCCCGAGCCGGGACCGTATTGCGTCGTCGAGGTCTGGCGGGATACCGTCTAAAACGGCGAAACAAACGCTGCCGAAGATGGTCGCACGTAGGCTTACTCTCGTTTAATGCTTATATGTCGCATGCGTTACTACTTTATGTTGCGGTGCTGATTTCGTCTTACGAGGCGCTTCCATAGAAGCCGCTGTTTCTCATAGTTTGGCATGATCGCAAGCGTACGCACTTCGCGTTCGCGAAATCGTGGTACGTAGTCGGTGGTCGGTTCGAGGTCGACGATCTCTTGCTGTATGTCAGGGGCGAGGTTGGAGAGGTTGAGGATTTGCGTGACGCGCGCGAGTGATGCCGGCGGCGCGGGCGATCTCGGCTTGGTCTTTGACTTGGCCATTAGCGAGTAGGTGTTCGAGCCGAATTGCCAAGGCCATTAGCTTGGTGATGTGAGGCAACTTAGCTGGTGCACTGGGCTTCTTTGGCTTGGGTACGATTATGCGTTTACGACCATGCGATGAGGCGCTCGTTTGGAACCTAGCTTGGTGTGGCTCATGATTTCTTTCATTCTTCGAGAAGTGAGTGTTCGGGATTGTTCGTTGCGAATGACTCAAGCCCGAGTGGGCTAAGCGTGATGGATAGCGTGGTATCAGTCGTATCGTGGTCGATGTTTGCAACCAACTGTGACATCAATCGGCTTCGCTCGCCCATCGCAAGATGCGCCCACAGTCTCTGGAGATTCTTGATGGCCTCGAGAATGGTTTGTCGATCTGGGGCACCAGCTTGGATCTTTGCGAGCTGATCTTGCAACTCATTACGCCGGCGAAGGTCGCGTGTCTGTAGCTCTACGCTCGCGGATACACGCACGTCCTCTCGCTGTGGCGTGAAGTCCTCGACCTGCTCGGCGTGCTCCGTGCTCGTGGCATGGTCGTCGTCTTGTTCTCGCACTCGAAGGTCGAACGGTTCGAATAACCTGCCACGCTACATCCATGTCCACGTCAAACGCCGCAACGATACCGTCGAGTTGCAGAACGAAGGGAAG
Source organism: Pirellulaceae bacterium (assembly GCA_041740995.1). GTDB lineage: Bacteria > Planctomycetota > Planctomycetia > Pirellulales > Pirellulaceae > JBGSKY01. The sequence goes on along the minus strand of JBGSKY010000223.1, from coordinate 22,084 downwards.
GGCTACTCGGCGAAAGACGCAGGCGCTGCATCGATCGCCGCTACGCAGGTCGCTGGTCCGCGGGCTGCAAATACGACCGCACCATGGAAACGCTAAGCATCTTCGCTTCGCGTTTCCAATCCTAACGCTCGGATGACACGGATCGCTAGTCGAGCGTTTTTTCTGCCACGATCCACTTCATTGCCGAGCATAATGATCCGACTCACTTTGCCTTTTCCATCTTCAGTTAATCGCTATTGGCGGCACGTCGGCACCCCAGTTTAGTACGCAGCTAAAATGCTTTTTTTACTAACTGGCGTAAGCGCGAGAAGTCGTGAAACCTCAGTTTACAAAAAATGGCCAGAAGTCTTAGTGAATTTCTATTTTCTAGACAAACTGAGGAAAGTAAAACGCTGGGAAGCCTTCTTTTTCCTCACTGAAAACGTTTACTTGCCCTTCACGTGTTGCTATGCTAAAGTCACACGTGGCTGTGAGGTTTAAAGAATTTTAAATAAACCTTCTGCCATACCCGCCTTGGTGCTATTTCACGCATCAACTAATTTGCATCCTACCAATCATCGAGTTCGTTCGTCTTGTGCATTTCACAAGTCGATAACCAAGATCTCGATTCGCTGCAGCGTTTGTCCCTTAGCGGGATGAAGTCTATTGAGCTTCAATCCAAAAACTGAACAAATTTCGCATGTCTTTAAATTCACCTACTAGCTTGTTGTTGTATGCTTTCCTTGCCGCTGCTGCCAGTATTCCTCAAGTTGTGGGCCAAGAGCCCGCTTCGGCAGATGCTGACGTTTTGGAGGATTCACTCGTCGCAGCCTCAGTGACAGAAGCTTCGAGCTTACCATTGAAGCATAGTGAATCGCAGCCATCTATGGCAGCACAGACAACTGATGCACCGCTAAAATTTTCATTTGATCGGACTGCTTGGCGCGAGGTGTTTGCTTGGCTTGCCAATGAGTCTGGACTGGCATTGCATGTGACCGAACTGCCCGGAGGCACTTTCACGTACGCGGATCCCAACCAGTATACGGCCACTGGCGCGATCGACAGGATCAATATGTTCTTATTGCCTGACGGTTTTTCACTTGTACGTGCACAAGGCTTATTATCCGTTTTAAATTTGCGTGACTCGCGCAGCTTGCAACGCTTGGATTCTATTGCTCGCACGGTAACGCCGGAGGATTTATCGAGTTTGGACGATCATGAAGTCGTCAAGTGCTTCTTCCCGCTGATGGAGCTTCGATCATCGGATGTAACAACTGAGCTATCGCGTATGCAGTTGATGACGGAACCTACCGCCCTGGAAGCGAGTCGACAGTTGGTCATTATCGAAGTAGCACGCAAACTACGCAATGTTCAGATTGTGCTTGATGCGATGCAGACCGAGATGGCCAGCAAGCAATCGCTCGTCAAGCCTTTTCAATTGAAACATGTAACGCTGGAAGACGTTCTGCAAGTTGCAAGACCGCATTTAGGAATCGAGACGGGCTTGACGCACAGTGCGGAATTCAATGTATCCAGTGACGAGTCAGGAAAAAAACTGTTTATCTCCGGAACACCCCAGGCCTTAAAGCTGTTCGAGAGTCTAGTCCAGGTCGTTGATGTGGCCGATGAGTCAAGTACCGTTGTACAAGAAAGCCCCATTCTGAAATCGCATCGGGTGCGAGATGAGAATTTGACAGCCGTGTACGAAGTGTTGCAGACGGTACTAACCGGGAAGTCATTGCGATTATCGATGGAGCCAGCGACTAACAGCGTCATCGCCCTGACAGACTCGTCTACGCACAAGATTATCGAAGACACGATCGCTGAACTTGAAGGGCTAGAAAATGTTTTCGCCATTATCCCGCTCCAAACTATCGATCCATACTTCACGATAACGCTACTGAATCAGATGTTTGAGCTGAACTCATCGACAACCCCAAATAGTTGGAGAAACCCACCTCCACCGCCTTCAAAAAACGCGATTAAGATCGATGCAGATCCAGCAGGTATGCGTCTGTTTGTAAGAGGTCCAAAAGACAAGGTTGCAGAGATTCAACGAGTCGTCGAAGAACTAGATCGCCAGGGGCAAAGTGGCAATGAACGAGTCGTGCCGATTTTTGGTGCGAAGGCGGAAAGCGTTTTAGGAGAAGCGAAATCAACGTGGCGAGGAGCGAACCCGATCGCGGATTCCATCAAAGTGAGCGAGATTGAAACGCAGATCATCGAGCGGACCGTGCAACCGGTCCAGAATCACTCCGGACAGGCAAGCAGTAGCGAGGACCATGACGCATCTGGGTACCCCAATCGCGCAAAGAATGCGGCTGGATTTGTAAGCGCGCGGAATAGTAACATCAGCGATGAGAATTCCGATGAAATTGGTGCGACGATTACGCCACGAGGAATCGTGCTGCAATCCAATGATACCAAAGCTCTTGAACGGTTTGAAAATCATGTCCGCTCTTTAGCCAATAATGACGATTCCAAACGAGTTGAAACGATTATCTATTACCTGAAGTACTCGCCGGCCGATGAAGCCACATCGCTGCTCGCCGATTTGCTAAATGGCACTACCAGCGTGGTCGAAAGTTCAACTTCAGCCAAACTGGTTAACGGTGCGGTTCCTTCTGGTCGGAGCAGTAGTTTGCTTGGAAGCTATCTGCGTACTACAAAAGACGGTTCGACATTAGTGACTGCTGGTAGTTTAACGGTGATTGCAGATGCTAGGCTGAACCGACTAATTTGTGTCGGTACGAGTTCAGATCTGGAATTGATCGAACAATACCTCACCGTTATTGATAGAGACACGAGTCTGACAACGATTGAAACAAGGGGCGTATCCCATGTGATTGAATTGCAGCACGCCAAAGCGAGAGAGATTGCTGATGTCATCCGTGACACTTACGGGGACCGAGTGGCACTCAACACAGAGCAAAAGAACGCTCAACAAGCTCAACGTGCAAACGACCGAGAACGGGGGCAAGCAACTAATGAGAACAACATTCAGACAAGTAAAAATAGAGAACCGCAGATGCAAGTCGCCGTACATGAGGTCAGCAACTCGATCGTCGTAACGGCACCAGAGTCACTATTTCAAGACGTACAAAAACTAGTTGCGCGTCTAGACGAACAATCGGAACAAGCGGTCGAAGTGATCTTCTATCCCAGCGCTCAGGGAGTTGAAATGTTGCGAGAAACGTTGCAATCGGGCGACCGCTCACGTGACCGTTCTTCTCGAAGTCGCGGTCGCTAGGTTGTTAGCGTTTTAATCATGAAGAATCACCCGATGCTATTGAAGGTAACCTTTCTGATCCTGGCCTGTTTATGCCATCAGGTCGTTCTTGCGCAAGACGACAACTTGCGACCCAAAGGCTTTGGACTCGATGATGGCAAGGTACGCTTTCAAGGCTTCGGTAACGACATAGTGGTGATTCAGTATACGCTCGATGATCTTGAAAGTGCAGAGAGCTTAATAGGTCGCTACGACAAGAATCGTGACGGACAGCTAGATCAGGACGAACTTAAAGAAGGCACTTGGCGTTATGGCCGTCCTATGGAGTTTGACTTCAACACCGACGGGCGAGTTAGCAAAGTAGAAATGGCCCAACGACTTGCATCGCGATCCAATCGAGATGAGGCGTCACCACCGCCACCGCGTTATTCAGTTTTAAATCAAATGCGGCAGCCCACTCCGTCCCCAAACAGCGACGATTCGCGGCGAAGGTCCTATCGCGGTGATGGTGGAAATCGCCGAAGCCGAGAACTTGCCTATGACATCATGTTGCGATTCGATCGTAATCAAGATCGTAGGTTAGATACATTCGAACGTAAGGACTTAGGAATTGATGTCGCTCGGGTAGACCTTAATGGCGACGACCTTATTGATGGAGCGGAGTTGTACCAATGGATTGAAAACCAAATTGGTCAGCGGGTTGGCGATCTAACAGATGTACTTCCTGATTGGTTCTTTGTGAAGGATGTTAACAAAGATAGTCAAGTCGATATGTCTGAATTTACTGACGAGTGGACCAACGAACTACTGGCCCAGTTCAATTCGATGGACCCAAATCAGGATGGCCTGATTACAGCTATCGAGCTTGCCGAATCCAGGTCCGTCATTGGCGGGACTTATTCGTCTCAATCAGCGACCCTGATCGCCCCGCGTTCGACCGCGATCTCGTCAATAGAAATTCAAGAGGACTTGCTGATCGAAAAAATCCGTGTGCAGCTTGCTATTTCGCATGATTATACCGAGCAGATATCGGCTTACCTTGTCGCTCCGTCCGGTAAGCGGATCGATTTATTTCGTGGTCCGGGTGGCAGTGGCGACCATTTCGAAGGGACCGTGTTTGACGACGAAGCGGGCGAACGTATCCAGCGAGGTTCGTCTCCTTTCCGCGGCAGCTTTCAACCTGTGGCTGTCGAACGAAATCAACCCAGCTTGATGAGTCTGGTTGATACCTCGGTAAAAGGCCAGTGGCAATTGGTAATTGACGCCGATCGCAATCAGCGATTCGGAATATTACACAGTTGGTCGATCTTGGTAGTGCCGCGTAAACAGAAGGCTTTACCGCCCAGCGTTGCGGTTGATACAGGTGAAGCGGTCAAATCAACGAAGTAAGTTTTTCCGCAGCCAAATCGCGGTAAACTACAGCATCTTTAAGAATTTTGTAGGCCATGGCCTCAGGCCCTGAAGCAGATGAAGCAATGATCCGAAGTCATTGATGCGATCGCTTTAGAAATGGCTTTGTCCAAGGCTTTTGCTGTGCGTGCTGCCGAGCGCCGAAGCGAAGCCTTCATCTTCGAGAAAATCTTTTCGATTGGATTCAGATCATTGAGTAGGGCGGCAGAAATCGAACCTACACTCCTTTGGAGTCGATACGTTTTGTGACTGGAAAGATTGTCCATGACGAGGATGTCGTCCGATCGAGGGGCTGGAAGCAAGATCCAATCGACGAACGTGTCAAAGATCCACACGTTCATCGGACCATCGGTTGGTATCCTACAAACAAAGAGCCAAAAATTGAGGATAGTACATCCGCAAGCCATGCTTTTGGTCGTGAAGTTCGCTGCGTACGATGGCGGCTCAACCTAATTAATTCCCACGGCTTCAAGAGTCCGAAGCCTTGCCCTTGTGCGAACTTTTCACAAGTCGTATCCACGCTTGTCGCTGCCTCTCCCAGTTTGTTGTGATCGCAATTGTACGCACTTCTCGTTCGCGGAATCGGGGGACGTTGTCGGTGGTTGGTTCGAGGGCAAGGATCGCTTGCTGGATGTCAGACGCGAGGTTGGTGAGGTTGATGATCTGCGTTACGTGGGCGCGGGTGATGCCGGAGACGCGGGCGATCTCGGCTTGGTCTTTGACTTGGCCATTAGCGAGTAGGTGTTCGAGCCGAATGGCTAGCGCCATGAGCTTGGTGATATGAGGCAACTTGGCTGGTGAACTAGGCATCTTTGGCTTGGGTGCACTGATGCGTTGACGACCATGCGATGATGCGCTCGTTTGGAACTTGGCTTGGATGTGGCTCATGATTTCTTGCATTCTTCGAGAAGTGAGTGTTCAGGATTGTTCGTTGCGAATGACTTCAGCCCGAGTGGGCTAAGCGTGATGGATAGCGCGCTATCAGTCGGATCGTGTTCGATGTTTGCAACCAACTGTGACATCAATCGGCTGCGCTCGCCCATCGTGAGATGGTCCCAAAGACCTTGGAGATTCTTGATGGCCTTCAGGATGGTTTGTCGATCTGGGGCAACGGCTTGGATCTTTGCGAGCTGATCTTGCAACTCATTACGCCCGCGAAGGTCGCGTCTCTGTTGCTCTGAGCGATATCAGCAAGCGTGATCAAGGTTTGTACAACGCAGCCAAGACGCACTTCGGAACTTGGCGAGCTGCCATGCGTGCGGCAGGCATCCAACCGTCTCGTCAACAATGGACCAAGCAGCTCATCATTGCCGAGCTCCGCGATCGAAAACAGCGCGGCGAATCGCTCTCCAGCGGTGATCGACGAAACATCAACATGGCCGCCGCAGCCAATCGGCATTTTGGTTCGTGGACGACGGCGCTCATTGAAGCGGGCATTCAAGGCAAGTCCGCACATCGGAGGGCCGCGTCATGATTCGAGAAACGATCATCCGCAAGATTGTTGAGCGCGACGTGGCGAGTGAAAGCATGTCCGAAGAAGACGTCCGCCGCGATGACGAATTGCTCCATGTTGCAGCGTGCGAAGAGTTTGGTTCTTGGGAAACCGCACTTGTCTATGCGGGCGTCAGTGTCCACGACGTTGGTCGGTGTCGCGACTTGTCTCCCGATCGTATAAAACACCGTCTACGTCGACTTTGTACGACTGGCTACGACCTAGGGGCCATGGTGAACCGCAGTCGCGACCGAGCACTCTACGACGCCGCGCTCCACCTTCACGGCACTTGGCGAGCGGCCCTCACAGCCGCCGGCATCAACCTAGCCAACGTATCGCGTCGTCGCCCCGACAACTTCGATCGCGAAGCGATGCTCCTTTGGCTTCAGCATCGCCGCGCTGCCGGCCAATCGCTGACATACTCTGAAGTTTGTCTAGAGCACAGAGACAAAGCCCTATCCATCCGCCGCACCTTCGGCAGCTGGTCAAAAAGCAATTACTGCCGCTGAGAGCTAACTCACGTACTTAATAGTCGCAAATTAGACGAATTCAAATTCGTTGCGAAGTATCGTGCGTGACTTGCGGAATTCTTTGCAATACATTTTTTAGCAAAAAATTTTGTCATTAAGTGCTTATCTAGTCGTAACGGAAGTATTACCTCTCTTGTTATCAGACGGCTGTTTCATGAGCAGGCAATTTTGTACCGACCAACAGCTCGAACATAGGCGATGCCATAAGTGTCGTAATGATCGCCATAACGACTAGCGTTGCGAATAGTGCCTCTGAAATCACTCCGCGCTGCAATCCGATGTTAATGATAATTAACTCCATCAATCCACGAGCATTCATGAGAGTGCCGATTCCAAGAGATTCGCGGATGGAGAGACCTGTCGCCCTCGCCGCTAACGCGCATGCAATTCCTTTACCCAATATTGCTGCAATCAAAACCAAAAGGCACATGCCCCATAAGTTCCATGTATTGAGCAGACCAATCTTTGTGTTCAGTCCTGAGAAGGTAAAAAAAAGAGGTAACAAAAGCGCAACCGACAGCGGTTGAACTCGAGAAATCAGATCGCGTGTAATCGCGCCGCGTGGAATCACCGCACCCATTACGAAAGCGCCAAAGACCGCGTGCAGATGAATTAAATCAGTGAACCAAGCCCCAGCGGACATCAAACACAGCCCAGCTACCAATCCCGCATCGGTTAATGAATTCTCATGATCGAGAAACCAATTCTGGACACATTTCAAAACTGGGCGAATTATTGCGAAGGCGATAATGGCAAATAGGATTCCGCCGCCGATGCTGTTAATTGCGCGACTTGGATCATCGTCGAAACTCGCGAGCACTAAAGCCAACAAACACCAAGCAGCCGCGTCGTCGATGGCACCAGCACCCAGTGCGACTGTTCCCATCGTCGAGCCAGCCAGTCCCTTGAAATGTATGATTCGCGCAAGCATAGGGAAAGCAGTAATACACATTGAGGCACCTAAGAAAAGCATGGCTTCCGTCATCGCAGTCTCGCGAGGAAACAACTCTGTGTACGTTACAAATACCCAGGCTAAAGCAGCGCCGAGTAAAAATGGTGCCAGCATTCCCGCTAACGATACGGCGATCGAACTTTTTAAGTTACTACGGATAGATTCGACACGGAATTCCATTCCGACGACAAACATATAAAGTGCGAGCCCCAGTTGCGAAGCTGGAAATAGGTAACTTTGTGTGTCACGCGTTTTCTGAGAAACGTCCCAAGGAAAGATCATCGCTTGCAACTCGGGCGCAAACAAACCAAATAGCGAAGGCCCTAATAGAACACCGGTGATCATCTCGGCAACGACTTGGGGCTGTCCAACCCGTTTCGCAATCAGACCTACGATGCGACAAGCGACAAGTATGATGACGATTTGAAAAAAGAATTGAACCGCTAGCGATTGGTTATTCATGTTTCGATATTCCCATCTACTTCCAGAGGCTTTCCGCTGATTCATGTGGCGCGCGTGTCAGTTGAAGCAGCTTGCTCAAAGATTCAAGATCGTTCGGCGTTAAATGTCCGAGTTGTCGGTGATGGCAATTTCTAAGCGGCTCGCGAATTGACTTGAGTAATGCGAGTCCAATTGGAGTAATACAAGCGAGCACTATCCGCCGATCATATTCCGTGCGCGTGCGCTCAATCCAGTTATTCGCCGCCAGTCGATCCAACATTCGAGTGATGTCAGGAGCACGAGATATCAGCTGATTCGCAATGGTGAGAGTCGCTATCGATTTAGGATAAGCAACCTTCAATATTCGAAGCACGTTGTATTGCTGACTAGTCAGTCCAAATTCGCAAAAGAGCTCATCTTCGAGCATTCGTAATCGGTCGAAAGTCCGCCACAGGTTCAGATAAACCTCTTGCTGTATCGAGTCGAATTTAATCTTTGGCTCACTCAAAATTTGCTACTGCACATCGCGGTCGTCATATATTTACGTTAGGAGTCAGTCATACAATAAACAATCCGCAAAGCTTGTCCAGACAACTATCGTTGACACAAGTGTTTGGCGGGACGTAATTAGGGATCGGTTATCTAACGTGCTCCAAACGAGTTTGGATGACAAACTGTCCGTTGTTAAGGATGAATCCATCGGCGGTTGTCTCGACTCGCCTTCGTCCGACAAGTCCCTCTGCTCGAATTCTCGACAGTTGGACTCGTCGATCGACCTCGCCGCGGTCTATGGAAACGCCCTGCAGATGGTCGCGACGATGCGCAGTAGGTTTCGTAGAATCATTGTGTAAAAGTCTGCTGTACAATGAGGACCGCAGCTCCCCCTAAATAGCCAAGCAATGCCCACGGCGCGACGCGTTTGAAGTACCAGAAGAAATTAATGTGCTCCAAACCCATGGCGGCCACACCGGCAGCAGATCCAATTATTAGGCAGCTGCCTCCCGTTCCAGCACAGTAGGCGAGCAGCATCCAAAACGGGTCATTCATCGGGAGCTCGTACATCTCTATTCCCGCAGCAACCAAGGGAACATTGTCTACGACTGAGGAAAATAATCCGATGACCACCGCTACCAATTCTCGATTTGGCAGCGCGGAATCTAACCAAATTGCAATGGATTTTAAAATGCCCGCAGCTCCCAAGGATCCGACTGCAAGCAAGATTCCAAGGAAGAATAATACGCTCGACATGTCTACTCTATTAAGTGCGTCTACAACACCAGTGCTACTTCGAAGCGTTTCGTCGATCGTCTTGTTCACTAATTCAGATACTACCCAAAGAATGGACAGACTAAGCATCATCCCCATGTATGGCGGCAAATGCGTGTACGTCTTGAAAACTGGTACGGCAATTAGACCGGCAATCCCTAGAAGTAGAAACAACCATTGCTGCCACGGACGGATTGAACTATCAATCGGCTCTGAATTGTCGGGAGCAGAGACTAAATTTCCTTTCATGAAGAACGTCATACCAATCAACGGTAACAACAAGCAGACAAAACTGGCGAGAAACAGCTCTTGCATTACTTCTGCAGCGCCAATTTTATGTTTGATCCACAACATTGTTGTCGTCACGTCACCGATTGCAGTCCACGCGCCGCCAGCATTTGCCGCGATCACAACTAGACCTAGAAAACGTAAGCGATCCTCACGCTCATAAACGAGTTTTCGTAACAATGAGGTCATCACAATTGTCGTTGTCAAGTTGTCCAACACCGCCGACATAAAGAACGTCAGTAGCCCTAGTACCCAAAGTAAACCCCACTTTTTCCTTGTGCGAATTCGGTCAGTGATAATTGCAAAACCTTCATGAGCATCCACCAGTTCGACAATAGTCATCGCGCCCATCAAGAAAAACAAAATGCCCGCGATCTCACCAGTCGACGTCAAATGTTGAACTTCGATCGCATAACCTAACGATATCTTGGATGCATCTTGCTCGGCTGCATCGTCGACAAACCACTCTGGGATTGAGCTCGCTGGCAAAAACTCGCTGACACTAGCGACATATAGTGACCAACAGACGACACCGATAAAGAGGGCAGATGCAGCCTTATTAATGTGCAGTTGATGTTCAAATGCGATGGCAAGATAGCCAACTACAAAGATTGTGACGAGCGCTATGAGCATATACCCTTGATTCCCGATTTAACGAGTGGCGTTCCGAAAATTCTGATCTCAGAATGGAGCATGAGAAAAGATAGCGAGATTTATTTTAAACGCGAGAGTTGCTCGACTTGTTCGCTTGGGAAGTTCGTCAATTTCCCAAAAGTTATAATTTTTAGATCGCTCGGGACAATTAATAGCGGCCAGTGGATAAGTTGCGCTCGCTTCATTCGCTCTTTGAAATCTGACTCGCTGATTCACTTCTACTTCTCAACCGAGTCGCGGTGCATGTAGCCCACCATCCTGTTCAAGCAGCGAAAACGTTCCGCGACAGCGCCTTTGGATTGGCATCCTATTCTTGCTAAGTGCGACTCACATAAGTTAGACTGGCAATGAATGACGCTAAGCCACAGCAATCCACATAAGCTAATCCATGCGTGCGCGAAGCGTCTCAGTTCAACTCACAATCTATTCATCTGAGTGCAGACGCATTGACGGCTATACGTTTCGTCGAATAAATCCGTCAACCTTTGGAGGCGCGATGCCACACTTGACCGATTTTGATCCGCTTGCAGAATTCCCCTCTGAGGTCACGCCCTTAGCAGCCCTCGTATCATCGCCAGCATACTGCTTGATTTACAACGGGCGGCCGGCACAAAGTCTTCCAACCACCTTGTCAAATGAGGATGCCCAACTTCTGATGGCTGCGTTTGGCAAATGCTATAAAAGGTTCTTCGGAATGGAAGTCGGAGGATGGCGTTCAGCACCATTCTATGCTGCCGCGTTCAAGCGAGAGAGACGCTTAGCCAGCTTGTTTTATTATTACAGTTTTCTAGAGAATGGCGGAGTCGCCCTACTCCGGTGACTGAGAGTCAAAAAATTTACCGAATAGCGGATTTCTTACTTTCCCGGCACGACGATATTGATCTCCCTGACACCTTTGTCTGCTTCATCCTATCGTGCTGAATCATGAATTCGGCAGGCAATGGCAGCTGCTAGAGATAGCTTCGCAACTCCTACATAAGTAGGCCGCGATTAAAACAGTCGACGGCGTCTTGCAAGCAGTGCGACGATGATTGCGACGGAAAGAAAACATTTGCATCTGGAGCGACTTCACAATGCCGCAAATGCGGCTTTCCAATGTCTGGCGATCGGACTACGCGACACTGTACTGTAGTACGATGAAGTCCGAAGTGACGTCCCGCTTCACCACGAGTTCACTCCCCACGCAAGCTTCCATGCACAGTTGAGTTCATTCCATGGCTACTTCAGTTCAAATGCAGTCGACTGTCGATCGTTCTTCGAGGCGTCAGTTTTGTAGGGCGCTAGCAATTGCAGCGTTTGCCGCTGCGAGTGACTCCGTTGCAAAACTACAGGCTGCGCCCATCAATGATTTTGAGATTGGAAAACAGATCTTCAAGTCGCTCAAATGGAATATGGTCAAACTCAAGGGATCGACGCTGCACAAGTTCCAGACTCTGAAGCGACTGGGATATGAAGGCGTAGAGTTAGATAGCCCCGAGGGAATCGATGCCGCTGAGGCGCGCTCGGCCAGTGAAGCAACCGGATTGATCATTGAAGGCATCGTCAATTCCACCCATTGGACGATAAGGCACTCCGACCCGAATCCAGGAATCCGCAAGCAAGCTTTGGAGAACATGCAAACGGCGATTCGCTACGCCGACAGCGTAGGCGCCAAATCGGTGCTGCTCGTTCCAGGTAAAGTCGCCGACCCGCGCGAAGAGAATCATGGCCAAGTCTGGGAGAGATCTATCGAGGAGATCAAGAAACTGATTCCTTTGGCTCAGCAATTAAAAGTGCAGATCTTGATCGAGAATGTGGGCAATGGATTCTGCGAATCTCCTGAGTTGTTTGCCGAATACATCGATGCGATTGGAAGCGAATGGGCCGCCATCCACTTTGACATTGGCAATCACATTCGCGTCAGCCCGCCGGCCAATTGGATTCGGATTCTTGGGCACCGCATCAAGAAACTCGATGTCAAAGATCGCACCCAACAAAACGAGAGTACATTGATTGGTGAAGGGGATGCTGAATGGCCAGAGGTTCGAAAGGCTCTCAAAGAAATTGGCTATCGCGGTTGGGCTGCAGCCGAAGTTCCTGGTGGAGGCGAGAAGGAACTTGCCGCCGTATTGCAACGAATGAATCAGGTTTTGGGTCCATCCAATGGTAATCCTGCTTCAGTTTTTCTAAACGATTAGCACCCGTGGCACCTGAAGTCCAATCACGCGCTAGGTACGTTCTCGAACAACACAAAAGTCGTGCTATGGACTGCTACCATACGCCGCGTTGATGGCAAAACTTATAAAACGGTTCCTCGTACTCAACGCGAGCAAAGGAATACCAGTGATACGACCCAGCATCAGGGTCTCGTAGGTACAGATAGCAGCGTTGTCGAACAAAACCACTTGGCCTTAGTAACCAACGGCGGCGCCGTCCTTACGGACCTCGCTTGCGCCGTGCAAGGTGCCATGCTCCCAATCGATGAGGATGCCCTGGTATCCGCCAAAAGATCCCACGGCGCGCTCGACCTTATGCCCGCGCAGTTCTAACGCATTCACAGTTTCATCGCTGATCCCCGATTCGACTTGCAATGTTCCGACACCCTCAGAAGCCAGACCTGTGGGAGTTGCGTCACCCGTATGGTAGACACGCGCGGCGTCACCTGCGGCTTGGACGTAAAGTCCGAAATCGATCATGTTGACGAGGATTTGAACGTGACCTTGGGGCTGCATGTCGCCTCCCATGACGCCGAAACAAAAGTAGGGTCGCCCGTCCTTCGTCACGAACGCAGGAATGATCGTGTGGAAGGGTCGCTTGTGCGGTTCCAACCGGTTCAGATGCTGGTCATCCAGCGCGAACAAGGCACCTCGGTTTTGCATAACAAAGCCGACGTTTCCTGGCACGACCTGAGAACCGAAGCCATGAAAGTTGCTTTGAATCAGTGAACAACAGTTGCGGTCCTTGTCCACGACAGTGAGATAGATCGTGTCGCCGTGAGCGAGCAGCGGATCACCAGGCGCGACATCCACCGCCGCCCGTTGGAGATCGATTCGCTTGCCTTGACGACGTGCATATTCCTTCGAGGTCAGCTCGTTGACTGGCAAGCCGCCGAAGGCTGGGTCAGCGAAAAACTTGGCGCGATCGGCAAACGCGAGCTTAGTAACCTCGGTCAGCAAGTGCAGGTAATCGGCGCTGCCGAGCCCCATCGCTTTGAGGTCGTAGAATTCGAGCAGATTTAACATTTCCAGGGCCGTGATTCCCTGGCCATTGGGCGGTAACTCCCAGACGTCATAGCCGCGATAGTTCGTTGACACCGGCTCAATCCAATCGGCGCGATGTTCCTCGAAATCATGCATCGAAAAGAATCCACCGTTGGCTTCACTAAAGGCGACGATCTGTCTAGCGATTTTTCCTTCGTAAAATGCCTTGGCTCCACCCGATGCGATTTCGCGATACGAGTCTGCTAGCCGCTGGTTCCTAAACAGCTCACCGAAGCGTGGCGCACGCTGCCCCTCGATCAGGTACGTTGAAGCTGAATCTGGCCATTTTTTGAGACTTTCAACACTGCCATTCCAGTAACTGGCAATCACTTCCGGAACTGGAAAACCATTTTCAGCCGTTGCAATAGCCGGCGCCAGTAGTTCGGACAGTGAACGCGTGCCGAACCGATCGCGCAACTCTTGCCAGCCGCTGACACAGCCGGGAACCGACCAGGAGAGCGGACCTTCGATAGGTATCTGTTCGAGGCCTCGATCGGCAAATACCTGGCCTGTGATTTGGTATGGACTGCGTCCGCTGGCATTCAATCCGTACAGCTTTTGCGACGTGTTGTCCCAGTAGATCAAGAACAAATCTCCGCCTATGCCGCAACTCATCGGTTCAACCAGTCCCATCATGGCGCTAGCTGCAATCGCAGCGTCGGCCGCGTTACCACCGGCTTTGAGCATGTCCAATCCGGCTTCGGCCGCTAACGGGTGGCTAGTGGCAACGATGCCGTTGCTTGCCAACACCACTGAACGACTCTGCTGAGGATCACCGACTGGTCTGTCATAGCCAGCAGCTCGCAACTTGGTTGAGAAATCTGGCAACGTAGCGATCAACGCTCCACTGAACAAGCTAACAACGACACATCCAATCAACAAACGACGCATGACTAAAACTTCTCCACTCACGGACTAAACGGTTACGCGGTTATGTTGATTGGGACGTTGGTTTCTTGTCCTCTTTCAAAGAGCAGCAACCACGAACGAACAAACATCATTGCATGCTGAAACAAGATAATTTAATGTAGGCTAGGAAAGAACTGAGATTTGCTAGGAGGGGGCGAGGTTTTGGAAAAACGCCTTCAACAGTTTGAAATCGACGGGCTTGACCATGTGCTCGTCGAAGCCCGCGGCAAGTGCCTTTTCGCGGTCGCTCGCTTGGCCATAGCCGGTCATAGCGACCAACTTTAATGGCCGACCTGCGTACTCCGCTCGCAATCGCTTGGCTAATTCGTACCCCGTCATGCCGGGCATGGAAATATCTGAAAACACAACGTCGGCGTCGAACCGCTTCATCGCTTCCAAAGCAGAATGTCCGCTATCAACGATTTCGACTTCATGGCCAAGCTTCATCAGTAATCGCGATAATACGACCGATAAAGCGCGCATGTCATCGACGACTAGGACACGCCTCGGCTGAATCGGAGTGGATTGTTCGGCAACTGGAATCAACGACTTGTTCGAAGGATCAATCTCTACGATTGGGATTTTAATTTTAAACTCACTGCCCTTATCGACCCCATCGCTATATGCGGTAACCGTTCCGCCGTGCAATTCAACGAGAGTTCGCACGAGCATCAACCCGATGCCCAAACCCGCGGTACCGCGTTCAATTGAATCTTCGATTTGAGAATACATCTCAAAGATGTTGCTAAGTTGTTCGGGAGCGATGCCATCGCCATTGTCTTTGACCGTGACTACCACATGCTCGCCAACATGTTCAGCCTTGACTTCGATAGTGCAATCCACGTCACTGTACTTCGATGCATTGTTGAGCAGATTGCAAACGACTTGTGTCATCCGCGCCGGGTCGACGATAACAGACAACCCTTCATCAGGTACGTCGACCGAGAGATGCTGTTGATTGCCGTCGATCAAAGCACGCGAATTTTCGACCGCAGAATCGATGATCGTTCGCATTTCGACTGCTTGCTTCTTAAGATCGATCTTGCCACGTCCGATCCGCGAGACGTCCATCAAGTCGTCAAGCAAGCGTACGAGTTGGTCCACTTGACGGTCCATGGTGAGCCGCAATTCATCGACTTCGCTGGTGAGATTCATCATCGACATTAACTGCACAGCACTTTTAATAGGCGAGAGCGGATTGCGAAGCTCATGAGCAAGCGTGGCCAAAAAATCGTTCTTGCGACGTGATTCTTCGGACAGCTCTGCAGCTAAACGGCTCATTTCGTCGCTGTTCTGTTTCTGCTCGGTCATGTCACGCATCACTTTGCTATAACCGACCAACGCGCCGGAGCGATCGCGAATGGACGTCGTAATGCCGGACGCCCAGAATTGCGATGTGTCCTTGCGTTGCATCCATCGATCGTCGCTCGCCGAACCGTTCTCGGTGGCCTTTTCAAACTCGGCTTTGACAACCCCCGATGCATGGGCCTCCGGCGTGAAGATCAACGGACGAACATCGCGTCCCAGAAATTCACTCTCATCAAAGCCTAGAACATGGCTGACGCCACTGTTCCATGTCGTCGCACGGCATTGAGCGTCCATCATGAAGATGGCGTAATCGGAAATTTGCTCAAGGAAAAATCGAATTTGCTCGTCGAGTTCACGATTCCTTTCCTTTAGTTTTTTCGCTCGAAAGATTGCCCAAATGATGCCGCCGACCAGGGCAACGCCCGCTATCGTGAGCAGCAATCCAGTAAACCAAGCTGTGCGGTACGTTTCGTCGGTCGCTGCCAATTGCTGTGACTGACGGTCGCGTGCGTTCTCTCGCATCAAATCAAGTTGCTGATCAATCTGATCCATCAACTCTTTGCCAACATCGGTCTTGACGAGATTTTCCGCTTCGGTCGACTTACCCTGACGCCGCAAATCGATGGTTTCGTTCATCTCGTCGCGTTTGGCCTCGATGGATTCCTTCAACATCGGAAGGATCGCCCTCTGCGTCGGATTTGTGGTCGTTTGTGATTCGAGTTTCGTTAATAGTCCATTGAGACTTACTTCCGCAGCGTAATAAGGCTCGAGGTAGCTTTCGTCGCCGGTGACCAAATAACCCCGTTGACCAGTTTCGGCCTCACGAAGTGCCAGCGTGACAGAGTCAAGCGAATTCAAAACGGCGTAGGATTCGCCAAGGTTGAGCGCAGCATGATGCATCCGAGTAAGATTCAGTAGCGTAACAACGCCACTAATCACTAGAAGAGAGATGACTACGGATGCCATCATTGGTTCCGTTAGGCTTCGCTGAAGTCTCTTAAGCAGCGGTCGTTTCAAGGCAAAAAATTCCACAAATAGCTTGACCTCCGCTCGATTTTCTAACAGCCGGTAAATACCGATGTTTTGATTAATTTGAATTGTATCTTGCGACTGGACATACCGAAACGATCCTGTGGCGAGATTCAGCGTAGGCACGCAAATTGATAAACCAGCGTGAAAAACTTGCTCTGCTAAAAGTATGCAGCCGTGGATTGCCCCAATTTCCTGTACCGGGCGTTATGAAAGTTTTGGTTGGGTAACGGGTACACAATCAGAAAGAGTCTGGTCAACGATCAAGTTCAGCGAGGTCTGCCTCGAGAACCGCGACTACGCCCTCGCCATCCGCCGCGAGTTCCGCAGCTGGGCCAGAGCGATTGAGGAAGCCGTGCCCCCGAGTGGAAGTGGCGAAGACTAAGTACTGATCGAATCGATCATTCAGACTACAAAAGGCCCAACATCAGATAGTCCTCGCTACGTGAGGCTCTTTTTAGGCGATCGTAGCGACCGAATTCGAGGCCTGTACGGGGAGGCGATTCTCCAGTCGTGACTCAGCGACGGTGAAAAAGCACTTGCTTCCTCGGGTCCCGCCACCAACAAAGGAGAATCCTGTGCGCTGTCGCCGGTCCCGGTCAACTGAAGAGTCATCGCCACCAATCCTTACACCTCCTAACCCACAACAACACCCGAGCCCTGCCGCGCAGCGGCTTACTTGAACCCAGTCATGCACCCGTGTAACTAAGGGCTTGACCTTCAGGCTTGCAGGCTCGTCGGAACTCGTTTACGCTGCTAAGCAACCGCGTAGGCAACCGCGCTTCCCGAGGAGATTAAATTCCAGAGGGCTGAGCTCCAAGGGAAGCCGAATCGGTCAGGGATGACCGATCCGAAAAGCTGGAAGCAAATTTGTCGGAATCGGAGTAGTCACGCGAATAACGAGTTTTCGTTCCGACAAGCGGCCCATCTAACTCACAGAATTTCGCAATGCTTCTTCGCCTAAAATTATTCTCGATTTTCACGTTTTCGTTGGCTTGGTCAATCGGTTACGCAGAAGGCGAAGATGACTTTCGGGTCGTCGGTTACGTCCAAAACGATTTCGGTATTGAGATTGTTCTGCCGGCGATTGAAGGCGGTCGTTTAACCCACGTCAATCTGTCATTTGAGAATCCTATAGATCTCGACGGAACGATGTCGTACCACGAAAACAACGATAAGATTCGCGACGCGACGCATCGCGCCGGCGGAAAGGTGCTGGTCGCGATAGGCGGCGGTGCGGCGGCGACAGATGTGGAGTTGTCGAAGCGTTATGACGAACTTTTGTCAGCGGAAAAACGAGTTGCGTTTGCCCGCTCATTAGTCGAATATGTCAATGAACATGAACTGGACGGTATCGATGTTGATATAGAGGGTCCGGCGATCACCGACGATTATGGTCCGTTCGTCAAGGCGTTGTCCGCAGAATTGAAGAAGGCTGGCAAGACGATTTCGGCAGCGCTTTCCCACGGCTACGGAGGCGATCGGGTGACGTCTGATACATTGGCCAAATTTGATTTTATAAACGTGATGGCTTACAACGCGACCGGTCCTTGGAATCCTAACCAACCTGGCCAGCATTCTTCGATCGAGCTAGCGGAGTCAACGACGAAGTATTGGATCGACGGTGGATTGCCGAAGTCGAAGGTCGTGCTGGGCGTTCCTTTCTACGGATATGGTTTTGGTAAAGATGTGAACCAAGGGATCGCTTACAGAGAGATACTTAATGCTTATCCCCAGGCTGCATCGTCAGATGAGTGCGGCAATACGATCTATTACAACGGGGTTAAAACCATTCGAGCGAAGACGCAAATGGCGATGCAGAAGGGACTTGGAGGGGTCATGATTTGGGCGATCAATCAAGACGCCGACGGCGACGCCTCGTTGCTGCGGCAAATCGAACAAGCCGCCAAAGAAGCGAAATAGATTTCTGTAGCTACGACTGGTTGACCCATTGAAGATTACCAATTGGGACATGCGTTCATGCTTATTTTTACTCAGGCGTAGTAATTAGAAAAAGTGCTTCAATCAGTCAGCCTTTGACTTGCTATTGCATTTAGTCTGGGTATGTTGAGGCTGAGCAAGTAGCTGAGTCATGATCGACGAAGTGCCGAACTTATTGCTGGAGATTGAACTAGGTTCGGAGTTATTTTTGTAAGGCGAGGTTTTTCCATCTTTCTCTTTTTTAGGAATATACCATGAAGAAAATTGTGCTCGCCGTACTGCTTGGATTCGCTTCGGTTGGCCACGTCGCGTTGGCAGAAATAGTTTACGACTTTGAAAATACGCTTGATGGCTTCGCGCCAAACGGGGGTGGTGTCACTACTACCGCGTCGACTTTAGGCGTGACCAGCGGTCTGACGTCGATGAATATCTCCGTTGTCAGCGGTGCGACATTTGTCGGTGCTCTGACTTCAACGATCCCATCGCCATTGGGTGACCCTCCAGGACTTGAAAGGTTGTTCTTTGACCTGACGATTGACAGCCCGTTCGCAGGCGGATTCGCAAGCCTCGGCGTCACCATCTTTGGAGCATCGCAGCCAGGCCCAGGGCAGCAATTTGGTCTGCAGACTCAGTTTAGCGACATTGTCGCAATCGAGTCGTTTACCACGCCGGGCACGTTCGAGGTTTCCATTGATTTGGATTCTGCAACGCACCCGACAACTTTTGCCACGAACCAATCATTCAATGATATTTTCGGCAGCTTTGGCACTGGTCCTAACGACATCATTCCAACCGGATTTCAGTTCTTCGTCAATAAATCGGGAGGATTTCCGCTGAGTGTTTACATCGACAATGTTCGAACCACAGCAGCAGTTCCGGAGCCAACATCGTTAGCCGCAATCGTAATGATTGGTGTTGGCGGATTCGTAGTTCGTCGCCGACGGTTTGCCAAGAAAGTTGCGATCGTTTAACGACAGTTAATTGATCTAATAGACGTTGTGGGAACTGTTGGACGAACGACATCATCGCGTTGAAGCAATAAGATCTGTCCGGTCAATTGCGCCCGCAACGGCTTTTAGATTTTGCTCAGCGAACTTTACTTTGAAAATCATCAAAGGGTTCAGGTCTGAACGTAATATGTGGTTGGCACGAATGGCACTGTTTTAAATGTCGTAAAGTCTTTCACTCGAATGCTTTATCTCTTTTTTGTAGGCGATTTCGTAGCTCGTTTCTGGGTTGCGTCATGAGTGTGTATTGATCTCGTCGACGCTTCACAACACGTGGTTCAAATCGGCCTGGACGATGCGCTACTTCGCAACCGGCTCGGCGCGCGAGAGAGTTCTTTGTACGCAATGTCTCAACATCTTGCGTCAGTTCTACATTGCGTTACCCGGCTATGAGTCGACGTACAAGTACATGCCTGAAGGCCGAATGGCGAAGTCGCATTGCCACATTGTTGCCGCATGGCGCTTCAAGAATTCTGACTATGTATCGGGATGATCATGCGGCTCCGTTAACTAGAGTGCGATCAGTTTTTTCAAACGAAAAAAAATGTCTCCAGTTAACACTCGCATATTAACTAGAGCAAATTTAGTTCGTGTCCGTTCGGATCGAAAACGGCTACAACCTGACTGGACACGAAATGCGTAAAGCTACGCTTTGTATGCATTTACGATCAAGAGTATCGAGAGAGTCTTTGCAGAGAGCGTTCGGCTCGGGGCGGCAGGTCTCGTTATCGAGAAGTTGGCAAAAAACAATCATCAGAGCGGTCACGAAACGTTTAAGTTGTTACAAACACGAACTAATTTTGCTCTGCTTAACATGAAGTGTTAGTCACACAGCACTCCCCTGAAAAGTCTCGATACAATCGTGAGGCATGGACGAAAACATCAAAACTGAATCGATTACTCGGTGGTTCGTGCGACTTAAAGCAGGCGATGACGAAGCGGCGACGATTCTTTGGCAATACTATTTTCCTCGCTTGTCAGCGATCGCTCGACAACGTTTTGACGCGGATCGTGATCCGGTATATGGCGCAGAGGATGCCGCTGCGAGCGTCATACATTTGTTGTGTCGCGGTGCGCGAAACGGTCGCTTCTCTGACGTCGGCACGCGCGACGATTTGTGGCGATTGCTCGTCGCAGCAACTCGTCGAAAAGTCATTGACCGCGTCCGCCACGAACACGCTGCCAAGCGTGGTGGTGGAGATGTCAAAGTGTTAGACGCGTGTTTCGGCACGGCGCAATTAATTGCAGCGCCCGATCCAACGCCGGAGACACTGTGCATGATCGACGAGCAACTCAGCGTCTTGTTGAGTCAACTTCGTGACGACACATTTCGGCGAATTGCTCTTTGGAAGCTGGAAGGCTATTCCAATCGCGAGGTCGCATCGATGTTGGACGTTTCCGAGCGAACGGTTGAACGCAAGTTGAAACTGATTCGCAGCGATTGGGAAAAGGAAGTTTAATGATTGCTTCAAGTGGCGTTATGCGTGCCCCGACGACGCTGAACCCAATACACAGATGCGCCAATCATTGCACCGCTTCCTAATCCGCTTAGAAGATTGTTTTGCCAAGGGCGACTGTTCTCCGTGACGATACCGCCAAGCGTGTTTATCATCGCAATAGTCACCATGAAGAGGATCATCGAAATCGCAAGGTCAGGCAATGACATTCGCTTAAAGATCACATACAACAACCCAGACACAATCGTCGCGCCGACTAAAATCAAACTAAATTTCCAGCCGTGATCAACAGCTTTGGCCAGCGTTCCCTTGTCACTTAAAAAAGTGGGAAAGAATCCAAGTAAGAAGCCCAGCAGGAACAGGCCAGCTACGCCGGCAATGCCTTTGGTAACTGTGTGCGAAGTGAGTGTTCTAGGTTCGATGGGTGGATTGGGGTTACGTTCTTGGATCATTGACTTTTTTTCTGCTATTTTGAGCACAACAACGATTCGATCGGCGCTAATTATCGGTATCAGCGGCAAAATATCTTGATTAGGAATAGTATCAGGTCGTAGCCGACACCAATGATTGCGATTGCTAACAGGAATAGATAGTAGCCAAAGATTTTGCGTGTTCGTTCCAATGCGACTTCAATGGTTGCGTTTTGGAATGCGCGAGCTGCCGTTAAGCACAAGCCGCCAAGAATCATTAAATTGATCGCAATCAAAAGTAAAAGTCCGTTAACGGTCTTTGGTGAATCGTAACCTATAAGAGCAAGCATCAGAATCATTACGCCGAGTACGAGTTTCCGCCGCCAACAAGTTTCAGGACACTGGCCAAGCGTGAAACGGTATTTACATCAAAATGAGTCATAGATCTCTCTATTAGAAGAGCGCTTTTTACATGATTTTGGCAAACTTCTACCATTTCAGCGTCTAGGTTGCGGCAAACACAATTCAGCCGCTGAACTTAAA
>JBGSKY010000222.1:0-1704 GCA_041740995.1 Pirellulaceae bacterium | reverse complement strand
CCCGTGGTCCTCTTCAGGACCTTCTTCACCATGCAAATGTCCGGCGTGCCCATCGGAGGCTTCTGACTCATCTGAGGCTTCTGAAACGCCCCGAGTCCATTTTTTTAACGCATCCACAATTGCTTTATCGTTCGTCAACTGGCGATCGTACTCGACGCGGACTGCACCTTCAGGAGAAACAGCCGCTTCGATCACACCCGCGATTCGCTGGAGTCGTGATTCAATGGCACTGGCACGTCCTGCATGCATTGCTGTTGATTGACCAAGCCAATGTCCATATCGATTGTTGATCTCGACACCCGCACGTTTGGCAAGTTCACGGACCTCGCCAAGCGATACGGTTTCAGAATTAAAGTGAATGCAAATCCTCTCTGGATGGCCCTCTTCCGATCCTGAAATATGCACCGAATTGACTCCAGCCTTTGATTCCAACAGCACTATCAGTCGTCTAAAGCAGGCGTCATTCGGCTCAGTAATATTCGGAAACAACGGCCGAAGCTCAATTTTTGTTTTACTCATGTTCTACGTCTGCCTTAGAGCGTCGACGATCGGAACTGTGGCAGCCTGAACCGCCGGCGCGATTCCGGCCGCGATTCCTACAAAAAGGGACACAACTGTTCCTGAAATAGCTAAGCCTAGCGATGGGCGAAACGCAATCGTGGCACCTTCGGCTCCTATCGCGAATCCACCGATGGCCAAGGCCATGAAAGCTAGCGTTGTGCCGAGAACACCGCCGACCAGACAGAGGATTGTGCTTTCGGCCAACACCAATCGCATCGCTCGCATCGGGCACACACCGATTGTTTGTAAGACAGCGTATTCCTTGATTCGATCTTGCACACTCATTACTGTCGTTGTCGCGACGAGCGAAAGGACCAAACCAACGCAGGCGTATCCCAGCCAATGGGCGAATCCAATGAGATCGACGAGATCGGAAAGGGTGCTCGCTTGAAAGGCTCCCTTGCGACGAGTCTTGGTAGCGACAGCCCCGGCTCTCAGCGTTGCATCAATTTCAGATGCAACACGGTCCGGGTCAGCATCGTCGGTCAACAAGACTTCGTGCTGTGTCACCAAACCAGCGGCGTCAAGTCCGCGTGTAAATTGTAGGAAGGCAAGACTTGTGTAGATCAAGTTCTCTTCTGAGGGTACCTTCGATTCAAAAATTCCAGCCACTTTCACGGAGATGTCTCCAATCGAGAACTGATCTCCGGTTTTGAGCCCGCGTCGGCTCGCGACGTTACGGCCGACGATGGCAGCGTCTCGTTGCGAAGCGAATTGTTGCCAGTTACCGCTAGTGAGCTTGATAGGGCGAGATTTTTGAATTTGAGCGGGGTCTGCTCCGTTGAAGACGACAATGTCCAGACTGGCGCGACAGTTGTTCGTCCAGACCTGGATCGGCATAACGTCCCGAACACCCGGCACTTCCTTAATCTTGCGTGAGTAGTCTTCGGGCAAGCGGCTGGTCGTAGGACAAAACCTGTTCTCTTGAAAGACGATTAAGGCACGATCCGCATCGCTTCCAGTTGTTAATCGGTTCAATCCTTCCTGGACCGAGCCAACGAAGCAGAAAACAAACATCGCAACAGCCGCACCGGTTACGGTAAGCATAGTTCGAGTTCGATGACGCCAGAGAGTTTTTAGGACGTAGGTGGTCATGTATGAATCGTTTCCAAAAACTTGCCTCGATCAAGCACCAACTGGCGC
>JBGSKY010000221.1:0-1878 GCA_041740995.1 Pirellulaceae bacterium | reverse complement strand
GCAGAGAGTTTGCAACGGATCGTCGCTAGTCTATCCCAAGCAGACGCTCGCTTGGCGATTTCAATTTTGGACGGATTGACGGGCGGCTTACCGAACGACTTCTCGATCGACTCGAATCAATCACTCGACGCAGCGTTTGTCAAAACCTTCCAGGACGTCGATGCACCAGTCAAAGTGAAATTGCTCCGCTTGGCGATCCGCAGCGGCACGGATGCTTTGGAATCCGAAGCAACGAAGATTGTCGATTCGATCGTGAGCGTGTTAGCAGATGAAGGCGCCAGTCCTGCCGAGCGACTTTCGGCCGCTCAAGACCTGATCGGCTTCCAACCCAACAACGCTACTGCCGTGGAGGAGGTTTTGGATGCAATCTCTCCCCAGACATCGCCGGATTTTGCCGTCAGTCTGCTCGATGCGGTTAAACGAAGTGAATCAGTCGAAGGCGGTGAAGTCTTGGTCGACGTGTTGACCCGTTTCGCGCCGAGCGTCAAGTCATCGGCGATTGAAGTTGTCCTCAGCAAACCAGCTTGGGCGAAAGTTTTGTTGTCGGCAGTCGAAGCTAAAAAGTTCGACTTAGACGAACTTTCGCTCGAACAAAAACAAGCACTACGAGCTTTCCCTGACAAAGAATTGCGTGCCCAAGCGGAGAAACTACTCGCGCTCGGCGGCGGCTTGCCTGACGCTGACCGAGAAAAGGTGTTGCAGTCGCTAATGAAGGTCACACGAGTTACCGGTGACGTTGATTCTGGACGTGCCGTGTTCAAGAAGGTTTGTGCAAATTGTCACCAGCACGGTGATCTCGGCAAAAAGGTCGGTCCAAATTTGACAGGCATGGCGGTCCATCCCAAGGCCGAACTACTGACCCACATCATCGACCCATCGCGCAATGTCGAGGGTAACTACCGGATGTACAACGTGCTGACGCTCGACGGCACCGTTGTGGGCGGTATGTTGGCCGGCGAATCGAAAACATCGATCACAATCATCGACGCGCAAGCCAAAGAAATCAGTGTCCCGCGTGAAGACATTGGACAACTGGTCGCTTCGCGAAAAAGTGTGATGCCCGAAGGTTTCGAAAAGCAAATCAGCGAAAAAGAATTGGCTGATTTGCTCGAGTTCTTGACTGATAAAGGCAGCTATTTGCCATTGCCGCTGGGCGACGTCGCTACCGCCGTCAGCACCCAAGGATTGTTTCATACCGGCGATCGAGGCCCCGACCGCTTGGTGTTTTCCGATTGGGAGCCGAAGGTATTCAAGGGCATTCCGTTCTTTCTGACCAATCCTGATGTCCAGTCAACTCGGAACATAGTTCTGCTCTATGGTCCCAACGGATCGCTGCCACCAAAAATGCCCAAGAGCGTGACATTGCCCGTGGGAACTTCCGCGAAAGCGATTCATTTGCTCAGCGGCGTTGGTGGATGGAATCATCCGTTTGATAGTAATCAGACCGTGTCGATGATCGTGCGGTTGAATTACGTGGACGGCCAGACCGAGGATCACGAACTGAAAAACGGCGTCCATTTCGCTGACTACATTCGTCGGGTTGACGTACCCGGCAGCGAGTTTGCGTTCTCGTTGGGCGACCAACAGATTCGCTACCTCAGCGTCATACCAAAACGTGATGCCAGCATCGAAACGATCGAATTGGTAAAGGGCCCAGACAACAGCGCCCCGATCGTGATGGCGGTGACGATCGAACCCAGTCGTTCTTCGAAACACTGACCAAGACGAATCGCTGATTCTTCGCGAAAATCGGTCTTTTCTAGCTTTTACGAAATCTATCGCGCTTTGCGCGAAAGATTTCGCTACGTCGTTGGGTTTGCAACTAACGCATCATCTACGCTTGGCCTTGGGGTGGCGGGATTCGCCTGAATCCCACTT
>JBGSKY010000220.1:0-1727 GCA_041740995.1 Pirellulaceae bacterium | reverse complement strand
CGTAGTTGCCGGCGCTCGTCTTCGGGACCAACGGCGACGGTCGTCACATCACCTAACTTGATCTGGTGTCCACTGGTGGAGTCGGTTCGCAAAACAAGCTTTTCGAATTGCTCGGGTGTGGTGAAAGTGGGTGCAATCCGGACGCTGAATTCGCGGACATTCGAGTCAATACGTCCTGCAGGCAGCTCGACGTTCTCTCTTCGAAGAGCACTTTCAATGTCTGCTACAGTCACTTGTTGAGCGGCCATAGCAACTCGGTTCAACCAAATGCGCATGGCGTAACGCTGTTCGCCGCCAATCACAACACTAGCAACGCCGCGCACAACCGAAAAACGGTCTACTAAGTAGCGATCAGCAAAATCCGAAATTTCCAGAGCTGAACGGCTAGCGCTCATGACTCTCATCCACAAGATAGGCTGGGCATTGGCGTCTACTTTGCCGATCTCAGGAGCTTCCACTTCGTTAGGAAGATCAGAACGGACTCGCGCCACCCGGTCTCGAATATCGTTCGCCGCCGCGTCAA
Source organism: Pirellulaceae bacterium (assembly GCA_041740995.1). Classification (GTDB taxonomy): domain Bacteria; phylum Planctomycetota; class Planctomycetia; order Pirellulales; family Pirellulaceae; genus JBGSKY01. The sequence continues at coordinate 1,204 of JBGSKY010000220.1, read as the reverse complement.
TATCACGGTCAATGGCAAATTCGATCGATACCGACGATTGACCGTCGCGACTGACCGACTGTATGGTCTCGATGCCTTCAATGCCGCTGATCGAATCTTCGACAATTTGCGTAACTCGCGCTTCGACAACGCTTGCTGCTGCACCAGGGTAAATTGTATCAATCGAGACAATCGGCGGATCGGCATCGGGATATTCACGCAGGGGCAATTCAAAAAAAAAGTATAAACCAAAAGTGACAAGGAGCAGGTTGATGACGATTGCAAAAACTGGTCGTTTGACAGATATGTCCGACAGCAACATGCGTTGTCCTAAATTCCTGCGCTCGAACCGGCCAGCATGTGGTTGGATTTTGTAGCTGTTACTTTGACGAAAGATCCTGGGCGCAACTTAAAGCCACCATCGCAAACGACTTGTTCACCGGCGTTTAAGCCCTTGATCACTTCGACTACGCCTCGCTGGCGCGTTCCAATCACGATGGCAACTTCCTCAGCTGCAGAGTTGGATCCGATGCGAAAAACCGTTTTCTGCTGACCTTTAGCCAACACCGCTTCTTCAGGAATCACCAGAGCCTGCCTTTCTTGAGTCTGCAAAATGACTTTAACGAGCATCCCAGGCCTTAGGTGACCGGCTTGGTTGTTTATGAGTGAGCGAATCATAATGGACCGCGAACTCTCCTCAACGCGCGACCCAATGCTTAACACTTCTCCGTGCACTTCGTCAGCTCCATCAGCTACTTGTGCTCGCAGTTTTTGACCGACTTTCAAATGCGCAAATTGTGCTGCCGCTACTGAGAAATCGAGCTTGATCTTACTGATATCGTCAATGGTGGTGATCAAATCCCCGGGGCGAACCAATGCGCCTTCGCTGATGTTTCTCAGTCCAAGAATCCCTGCAAAAGGGGCGCGCATCACGTGATCGCTCGCGCGCGCTTGCATACCCTGTAGCTGAGCCTTTGCGCTCTTGGCCTCGAGGACAGATTTTTCAAATTCCTCACGTGACAACGTTCCTTCTTTGTAAAGTTTCAAATCACGATCCAGTCTTCGTGAACGATCGGTCAAAAGGTCCCTGGCTTGGTCCAAGGCTGCATCTTCTTCGTTGCTAGTGAACTCGACCAAGATGGCCCCTTTCTCGACCACTTCGCCGTCAGAAAAATGAATGTGCTTAATCGTATCGCTGATCGTTGAGGTCAAATTGACAGATTCC
>JBGSKY010000219.1:0-8644 GCA_041740995.1 Pirellulaceae bacterium | reverse complement strand
GCTGCCCCCGTTGCGAGTCGTTCACTCGGTCATGAAGCATCGCGAGGCAAACGTCTGATCGTGAGGAGCCGTATGCTCTAATGCGAGCACGTACGGATCTGTGGGAGCCCGCGGCGAGCAATCGCCTCGGGCCACCTGGCCATTGTCTATTTTCAGCCGAAGCGATTGAGCGAACGCTTCCTAGCCGCTGCTGAGGTCGTTGATTCGACGAAAGCTTCGGCGAAGGAAGTCTGCCAAGTGCTGTCGAACTGCCGAAGATCGTTTTACGGTTTTCGGCAGTCGCAATCTCAAGATTTGCTCACCCGAGACCGAATGCACTCGAGTCTTGGTTACCAAACGCCTGCCCAATTCGAATTAAACCAAAAAGGCCAACGTTAAGACTTCAGCGCCCGGAAATCGGTCACCACCTCAAGTACAAGTGGCATGGTCGAAGATCTGTTAGTCAACGCCGAGTAAGTAATAGACATGTTGTACGATTTTAAGATCGGTTGTGTAAAGTAGATGGTCAGGCAGCTTGAGTACTGTTCGTTGTATGGCCAGCGGTGCTCTGTCGCATCCATGTCACTGGCAAATCAGTCAAGATAAACTCGAGCTAGTCGAAAGCGTTCAAAGATCCCTTATGCCGAGCGTGGACCTGCTCAAATGAATTTCAAAGTCGATTCCTCGCCAGCGGAGACTTCGATACATCTGCCCTCTGGGCCGCGAGGTTCGCTGCTTCCCACTCTAAAACTTATCCGCGACCCTCGAGTGGCCCTTGAGGGATGGGTTCGAAAGTACGGCGACCCGTTTCTGCTCAGGGCGTTAAACGGTCCTGTTGTGGTCACCGGACGTGAAGATTTGATTCGAGTCATTCATGGCGAGGACCCCAACATCTATGAGCCTTTCGCGACGGCCACGATTGACCCACTAATGGGTAGCGGTTCAATGTTGATTTTAGAAGGTGAATCGCACCGCCGCGAACGCCGTCTAATCATGCCGATGTTTCATGGTGACAGGATGAAGGCGTATGGCGAGAGCATGCAACAGTCTACGCTTGATCGCTTCGAAGCGTTTCGAGCTCAGTCAAAAATCCCCACGCTGAACCTGATGACAGACATCTCGCTAGAAATTATCGTACGGACCATTTTTAGCGGTCGTGATCCAGAGATTGTAAATCAACTGATCCAAGCGAGTCAGAAGTTAGTAGCAAGCGCCTCGCCGTTGCTATTCTTTACGCGTAAATCCCACCTGTCGTTCTTGGGGCTTTCACCCTGGGATCGTTGGAACAAGGCAAAGAACGACCTGCAGCGATATTTGGATCGAATCATCGATAAACGTCAGCGGAGCGGCGATACGAGAGATGATATCTTGTCATTGCTTTGCTCAGCCACGTACGAGGATGGTCAGCCAATCACGCGTGAGCACATATACTCCGAGCTGATAACATTTCTTTTTGCTGGCCACGAAACAACTGCTCTAACGCTCACTTGGGCTATGTACCATCTTCACCGCAATCCGTCTGCCTACTCGTCGCTGGTACAAGAACTCGATTCTCTTGGAAGCGATTCGCCCACTAAACTTGCGTCAGCTCCTTACTTGAAAGCAACAGTCCAGGAGACGCTTCGCGTGCATCCGATTGTGACAGAGACGCTTCGTAAACTAAAGACGCCACTTACATTGGGCGAGTATCGATTACCTGCCGGTATGGCTGTGGCCCCAGCGACCGTTTTGGCCCACTACAACTCAGAGACATACGATGAGCCTGAGAGGTTTCGACCCGAACGATTTATAGAACGAAGCTACTCTCCATTTCAGTACATGCCTTTCGGTGGCGGACACCGGCGATGCATTGGTGCCGCATTTGCATCTTTTGAAATTGCAATTGTACTTGGAACACTGCTTAAAAGATTTCAGTTTGAGCTAGTTGACAGTTTACCGGTCGTGCCCAAACGAAGGAACGTAACCATTGGCCCCTCAGCCTCCGTCCCACTCCGCTTTGTCGGTCTACGCTGACTAACAAAGGTTCACCGGCCACCCTGTGCAAAACACTGTCCCCAAAAATTTTAATGCGTTCTCTTGATCCTCACATTACGCATCTCGCTCCGCATTCATCGCGGTATTTTCCTCAAAGAACTGGTTTGTCGAAGGTCTTTCAACTGTTTGAGTTGCTTCTTCCAGTCCGATTGAAGTGCGATTGATTGTAGCAGTCGCAAACTTAACGCATTCTGGCCACTCGTGATGCGTGGCAAAGTCAGTAAAGAGTCTTGAATGTCAGGTGCAAGCAGTCGCAGGTTCATGATCTGCGTCACTCTGGCCCGCGTGACATGCCCGAGCAATGCGATCTCGGCGTAGTCGTGGACATGGCCCTGGCGGATAAGATCTTCGTAGTAGATCGCGAGGGCCATGTAACGAGTGATGCGAGGCAATCGGCCTTTGGCGCGTTCGGGAGCAGTCGGTGGTAGACCTTCTACCATGGCGATGTGCTAGCCAACGCGCTTCTTGTGAAAAGTAGCTCCTACTTGGATTTCGTCGTTCATGCTCGGGCCTCCTCAAGATCTTTGGTTGCATGTTCGGCCCGCTTCTTGATGCCGATCGGATTGAAGGTGATGGTGACGCGTCCGGTCTCGCCGTCGTAGTCGACTTGTTTGATGACAACTTGAACCAAGCGGATTTGGTCGCGGAGCGTCATCGATTCCCAGATTGGATCGAAGGTGGTCATGGCGGTCTCGACGTCCTGCTGGGTAAGTAGGTTATTGCTGATCTTCTTGATGTCGCTTAGCACAGTGTTGATCCGGCGCTCGTTGTGAGCAATCCGTTCTTGGAGGTCGGCCAATCTGGCGATTGCCGGCGAGTCGGTCTCGTTGGGACGGATCAGTGCGGTGGTCTTGCGGATCTCGCTATTCCAGCGTGCGGTGTCGCGGCCGAGGGCTAATCGTTCGTCTTCTAGTTGCTTGAGCTGGCCCTTCATCTTGTCGGCAACGCTGGTGACAACATCCTGGGTCAGCTCCGGCGCGTAACCGATCTTCTTGATTTGTTCGATGACGAAGTCTTCGATCTGCTTGGCTGGAATCGATTTCGATGGACAGGTATGCCAGCCGCGTTTCTGTGCGGATGTGCAAACATAGTAGCGATAGCGTTTGTTGCCGCCCTTTGTCGTATGGTTTGGAGTCATAGCACAGTCGCAGCAGACGCAGCGAACCAGTCCCTTGAGCAAAGCGCCAAACTTGTTGCGGAGCATGATGCCACCGGTTCGTCCGTTGTGCTTCAGTTGCTTCTGGACCTTTTCCCAAAGTTCTAAAGGCACGATCGCGTCGTGTTCGCCTTCGTGAATCTCATCCTTGTAGCGAACCTTGCCGAGGTAGGCGACGTTGGTAAGCTGCTTGAACAACGAGCTCTTATCGAAGTGCCGGCCGCCCCGTTCCTTGCCGCTCTTGGTCACCGTCAGCTTGTTCTTCCAGCCGCGCCGATCGATTTCCTTGATCGTCTGAATGATCGATTGGCATTCGAGATACAACTCGTAGGTTCCACGGACCTGAGCGGCCTCGTCTTCATTGACCACGATCTTGCGACCCACGCGGTCGTTGTCGTAGCCGAGTGGTGCCAAGCCGCCGGCCCATTTGCCTTTGCGCCGAGCGGCCGCCATCTTGTCGCGTGTTCGCTCGGAGATGATCTCGCGCTCGAACTGGGCGAAGGACAACAAGACGTTGAGCATCAGTCGTCCCATTGAGTTCGTGGTATTGAACTGCTGGGTCACGCTCACAAAGGCGACGCTCTTGCGTTCAAAGACTTCGAGCATCTTGGCAAAGTCCATCAGCGATCGGCTGAGGCGATCGACTTTGTAGACCACCACACAATCGACTTTGCCTTCCTCGATACAGCGGATCAAGGCTTTGAGTGCCGGTCGCTCCATGTTGCCGCCGGTAAAGCCTCCGTCGTCGTAGCGATCGGGAAGACATACCCATCCCTCGTTTTCTTGGCTTTTGATATACGCCTCTGCCGATTCACGCTGAGCGTCAAGCGTATTGAAGTCTCGATCGAGGCCTTCCTCTGTTGATTTACGAGTATAGATGGCGCAGTTTAGTGTTCTGGTTTGCTTTTCTTTGATCATTGAGCAGCCTCCGCTTTGCGTAATCCGAAGAAGTGAAATCCGTTGATGTTCTTTTGCCCAGTGACAACTCGAGCGATCGCTGTGAGTGTCTTGTATTGAGTCCCCTCGAACTCGAATGAATTTGGTCGCACCATGACTTGGATACTGCGGCCTTTGTAGGTTTTGACCAAGTTGGCACCGGGTAGCGGAATCCGCGTATCCGGCGGTGGCGAAATCATGGTGGCTGCCGTTTCCAGTGTCTCCATCGTGGCCGGCCGTCTGACTCGTGGTAGCGATGTGCGTATATCTGTCTCCATCGCGATCTGATGGGCCAATCGCCGAGCGCGTTCGGAGATATCTCCTTCCGCATTGGCTTGCAGCTTCCAAGCGATGCGTTTGATGAGCCACTGTTTATTGCGAGCGTTGGTGTCCTCGCCGAACACTTCTTGGTACCGATCACGAAGCTCCGACACGGTCATATGCCGGAGCGATGCGACTTCTTTGGCGACGTTGATTGTCATTGAAAAGCTCTCCATTTTGAAAAAGACTATTGATCGTTAACTCGACCGGTCACAGAGAGCACTGGTTTGGCGGGAAGCTCAAGGCAAGCTGTCTCGGAATCTAGATCGAAAACGCGATCTGCGTGATCGATCGCGAACTGTTCGCTTTGCATGTAGCGCAGGAAGCCATTGGCCAGTAACGAAACGAGCTCCGCTCGCAGCTCGGTTTCATTCATCTCGTCCACTGCGCGGACCTTCGGCATAGCAATCTCCCAAAAGAGGCGATGTGAAGCCCGAAATCACCGGTTTCTACGAACGAGCCGTCGATTTGATTAACAACCGGGTATCGAGCGAGACCGAAAGAAACAGGTCCCTATCTGTAGGGTTACACGCAAAATGGGCTGGAGGACGAAGCGATTTCCAAACAATGTGGAAAAACACTCAGAGTAGAAACGCAATGAGTAGCGACCATTCGATTGTCAGTCTTTCGACCTACGCTTCCTCTTCTACTTTCCGTTAGCGTCATTGTTCTGAGGAACACCGTCAATTTGGGAATGGGTTTCTGCAATAGGTGATTCAGATGATTGCATTGTCGCTGGACCGCTTGACTCTGCACCATGCCCGCTAGCAAGAAGTTTCTCCAGTGGAGGTAATCCCCTCAAGGCTCTGATCTGATTGACGAACTTATCGCTGTCGCTCATCAACAACTGTTCGATTTGCTCTAACTGCATTTGGAAATCGACAAGCACTTGGGTCGTGATAGTTTGGGCCAATTCCTCCAGTGAAGAGATGAGTTTTTCAAGATCAGTCGAAAACTTCTCTCTCGCAGACGTAAAGAGCGTAAACACTAGGGCAACAGTTGAGATCACCATGAAGATCAGCTCAAAATAGCAGAGTATTTTTGCTATGGTTGTTGCCGGCTGTAGGCTCTCAAGGTCTGATGTGGTGAAGTTGTCGATACTAAAAAAAACAAAGTTAACGAATGTGGGCGTTGCACCAAAACTGAAATGATTTTGATCCAATTTGAAAAGTGCCCAGAAAACAAATGAATAACTGCACACGATTGTCAGGACCGCTGACAGCCAGGAGTGCACTACGAAAAAATCGAACAACCTGGAGGCTGCTGCTGAGCGCACTTTGGTTGCGGCAAACTCAGCTGTGCTGTAGCTCAAGTAGAGCAACGAATAGTCCGTCTTACGAAGATTTGCGTTCGAGTTCCCTCCCGGTACCGGCGATACGGGCTCGGTGACTAGACGTTTCAGGATTCCTTCACTTACCTTGCTGTTGAGTCGGACGACCTTGTCGGTGAGAAAGGAGAACACACTTGCGGTATAAGCTTTCCGAAGAGACATAAAGAGGTGTGCTGAAGAGCAAGCTAGCGACCCACTGATTGCTGCCACGAGCACCCACTTCGTTTCCGCAAAAGAAATCAGTATCCATGAGACAAGTAAAATTGACCAAAGAATCGATGCTAATCTCAATGAACGAAAAAAATCATAGACTAGAGGCATGATTGCGATAGCCGTTTGCAAGCTAACAGCACCATTGACGACGAATAATAGGATCAAGTAGATCGGCGCAAGCAACGGAAAGATCGCAAAGTATAGAAGATAAAGCCCAGTACGCTTCGGTCCAAACACCGCGACAGTAACGACTGTGAGCAAAAGAAAGACAAGTGAACGATATTGGTAAACGAGGCTCCCAAACTGGCTTCCGCTTAGGAGGACACTCAAATCGAAAACAAAGATTTGGGTAAGAATCAGCATCCAAGCGACGAGGAATGCCAGATTTACAGCGATGAATGAAAAAGAACTACGTTTCTTCTTTTTTCGAGTACCTGCAACAGTCTTGTTCATTCTTAGCCCGTCGGTTACGTGCGGTGTTTGGAACTTGTTTGGAAAGTCTGTAGCCTTTTAGTTTTCAAGTCTGTAGCGTTGGTGAATCGCCTTGGCAAAACATGAAACATTTCCATCAGAATTGAAGAAATACCGAAGTATCAGTTGCAGCCTAAACTCATGCAAATGTAGCCGATTCTCTTTAGCCATCTACTGCTTCCTTTGTCGTGGGAACCAGTATTGCGTTGCAACGATTGGGATTTCGTAGGACAAAGGGGGTCTATTATTCCTTCTGCATCGCTATCTGCGCTTTGGCAGAAATTAAGTTCAGACGCTTCGAAGGGCCAAAATTGGAGAAGGTTTCTGTCCGTTAGGATTTGCTACCGCTGTGTTAATCAAACCCATCTTTGGAAACGGAGATCTTGAGAGTTCTCAGTAGAGAACTGGGGTGCCGGAGGGGACTGCTCGCGTTTCTGTCGCGGCCCGGTATCTCTCTTTCCTAACGGAGATATTTGGGTCGGAGCGTTCCGGCTCGGAAAAGGCCCAAAACGTTGGGTAGAAACGAAAAACGCCGGGCGTCGATCTCTCGTCGTCCGGCGTTAACTTTTTGGCGTTTCTTCCGTAGAAAAAACTAAGGCTCCCCGACCCGAACGCTCTCTGCAATGACTCTCTCGATACTCTTGATTGCAAATGCTTTCTTCACAGAGCTTTACGCATTTCGTGTCCAGTCAGGTTGTACCGGCTTTCGACCCGAACGGACACGAACTAATTTTGCGGTTGTTAACATACGAGTGTAAACTAGAGACATTATTTTTCGTTTGGAAAAACTGATCGCAGTCTAGTTAACAGCCGCGAGAGTTTTTCGCTCCCGAAAGCAATGCAGTTTGTGACAATGAGAGCGTAAGTGATACCGTATTCTAAGCTCGCGAATTAATTTGTTTAGCGGGCAGGTGGCATTTTACGAAGGACGGGATCACTGGTCGGCACTCGCAGCCTGATGAATTGTCTGGGTTGTGCGATCTCAAATTTGCGGCATCTATGACTGCACGCCTGCAAAGACTGTGATCGCAAAGAAAACTCTTTAATCTACATCTCTGTGCGAGGTACAAAAACGTCGCCACTTCGATTTTCACCGCAATCGCAAGGTTGCTGCCGATTCTAGGGCTAGTATCGTTCATCCACTTTTGACTCTGCTGGCGTCGCTAAAGGGCCGGCCTGACCCGATTCTGTAAGAGGTAAGTCTGCAAACCTAGTTGCTCCGAATTGTCAAGCAATACAGTCCGAGCGATTTTAATGACTGAAGCGTCACAGTAGCGTTTCCAATTGTTGACTCTGCACTTGGAGAATCATCTCGCAACTTCGACACCCTGTCGAATGTGTCATTGAGCCATTTATCAGATTGCTCCCATTCCGGTAGAATTGTGCGCAACAGAACTATACACAATGCAAGGTTGTCCAATGAGCTCTGTACAGCATCTTTATGGATTCCAAAAAGCAAGGAAGCGGAGCGAATGTTATTTGGATCGCCGATGAGTTCGATCGCCGCGAATTTATCTGGTGTTGCGCTCGTATGTCGGGGCTGTCGATCAACGGGAGTATTTTCGCGGAAGGGGACAAAATGTCGTCCCAGCTCATTAATTATTTCACGGTACGTCTTACCTAAACCTTGGCTTTTAACCACGACTAAGTTTTGTATTGCGCTAGCTTGAATCGCTTTGGATTGCTGTTCAAGCTCCGCGTCAATTCGCTTGCGTCTTTCGGTTGCTATTTCTTCGGCTACCTGCCGTTTAGTTGGTTCTTGAGGTTTGACGCTTCCTGCGAGAGCAAGTTTCGCACGCACGGATTGAATCTCATTGAGAATGGTATTCCTTTCCGATTCCCATTGCACTAACTCTTGTTCAAAGTTTTTCAATTCGCCGGAAGCTGACCTAAGGTAAAAGTCATCGGCACCACTAAGTATTTCATATGGGACAGTGACTGTCGAACCGTCTGACTTCTTAAGGGTTACGTTGTTTCCATTGATTTCCGCAAGTATTGCATTCGTTCTGTGTTTTAAGTCGGCTGTCGTCCAATCACGAATTTTGAACTCGGTTGGGGAAGGCTTCCCCATTTCAATCCGCTGCAATTCCTGTTCAAGTGTTGCAAGAATGATTGCATTTGAAGCTTTCGTTTCCCACGCGTCATTCCAGCGGGAGATTTCTTTATCGAATTCATTAATTCGACTTTCATAAGTCAGGTCAATC
>JBGSKY010000218.1:0-14372 GCA_041740995.1 Pirellulaceae bacterium | reverse complement strand
GATTTCAATAGGAACCTCAGGTACGATTAGCATTGGCTCGTCTGCTTCATCTGGCAGCTGAAAGTTGAATGTAAGCAGCGCTTTCTCGCCGGGATTAGCAAGTGTGCAAAGAAGCAGCGCTAGAACCAGATTGAGATGGATGAAGATTGAAACGACAATTGGCACAAAATGCTGTTTCATCGAGAGCAGTGCTGTCGGGCACCGTCTGTCGCCCCGAAGCCACGTATGGGGAGAACGAATTTTTAAGTCTCCCCTCTCTTCTTCGACTAATTTCATTTTGTTTGGTACCTAGCCGAGCTCATTTGATCCACGCAACCCAACGTAATCACGTTGGATGGTAGCTAGACCAATCGACGCATTATATACTCCAAGATCCCAAGTCGGCATTCTCTCAAATAAACCATCCACCGCTGGAGTCACCTGTGAAGAATAGAAGCACAAGTAAAATCGTCGCTCGCTTGTTTCGAGAGGCAAGGAGAAAATTGTTTTGTGTGTCGTTATCATCAGCGTGCTTTCTCTCACTGCTAACGCCTGTAATGGCGCAGGAAGCGGCAAGTCAAAACGTCGCGAGCGAAAACGCTCCAAGGGACGCCATGACGCCAATTGAAATTCCTGAACAACCAAACGCCATTGAGTTGGGAACCGGGCCACTGCCCGACGCCGAAACTTCCGAGTCGTGGCACAGTCAGTACGGAAGCAAGTTCGCACGCAACGTTACTGTCGCGACGTTGACGCCATTTCTACCTGATCCTTCGACTGCGACCGGCGCGGCCGTGATTGTTGCACCGGGCGGAGGTTTCAGAACGTTGTCAATGGAAAATGAAGGTTGGCAAGTCGCCGAGGCACTCGCTGCCAAAGGCGTGGCTGCTTTTGTGCTCAAGTATCGTCTTAATCAGACTGTGGCCGATCTCAATGAGTTCGCTAATCCGACTGCACCACGGACCGGAGGTGGGCCGCGTTCGGCGCGTCCTACACCGGAAGAGATGACCGCTCGTATCGCACCGCAAGTTGCCGACGCGAACGCCGCCTTCGCTCTCATCCGCGCGAATGCCGAGAAGTGGCATGTGGATCCAGACCGCATCGGCATGATCGGCTTCTCCGCTGGCGCGATGCTCACCATGACCACAACGCTGAGCGGAGGCGAAGCCAAACCCGCGTTCATCGCCAGCATATATGGCGGCCTGAATGCGGTCGAAGTTCCCGCCGACGCACCACCCCTCTTCGCCGCTATTGCAGCCGATGACCCACTTTTTCCTGGTGGCTTTGGTCTGATTGAGAGCTGGCGTAAAGCAAATCGCCCTGTTGAATTGCATTACTACGAACAAGGTGGGCACGGCTTCGGCATGTACCAGAAAACCACTACTAGCACCGGCTGGTTCGACGCCTATGTACGTTGGCTGGGAATGCATGGTTACCTGAAGCCCACGAGCTAGCCATCCATCGATGATAGCGTTGTCGCCTTGCAGAAACGATTGCTGCTGGGCACAGGCATTTAAAGATAAGCACTGCGCTGCGGTTACGCTGATGACTCGTAATAAGTCGGTGCTTGAGCCTCGGTGGCGGCCACCTTCCGCAATTGAGCCGCGACGCGGAGCCTCTGCGTTGCTTTGAATCTAGCAGTGACATAAAGGTTCCTGAACTGGCGCCGACTCGTTGTAAAATTTCAGCTCTTGTTAAACATCAATTCATTCTTTCAATGCCACTGAACTGGCTCGTTGCCATTGTGCCAGTGAAACGGCGGCAAGCACTAAATCTGCGATAGAAAATTTCAAATGCGACAAAACAAGTTCTAAAAAATGTCGTCTTTTCTTCTAAGAACCGCTGCTATCGAGAGTCTTATATCCGGACGAAATTCAATTAGTGCTATCTTAAATTGGTTTTTCGCGTGGCAACAACGAATACGACTTATACCTGAATGTTCGGATGGCTGATTGCAGTGTGAACCTATGTTGAATCCGACGGCGTCGAATTCAGACGTTCAATTCGAGCATTTTGCCGAAATCGACAGCGATCTGCCCGCGGTATCGCTGCATGCGCTGTTCGAAGCGGAAGAATCAAGTTTGTTGCGTTTTGCATACGCTTTAACGGGAAGACGAGCAGTGGCGGAGGAGATTGTGCAAGACGTGTTCTTACAATTGCATGCGAGGTGGGCCGAAGTCGAGATGCCGCGAGCTTGGTTGTATCGAAGTATTCGCAATCGCGGGTTGGATCACTTGCGACATAGCAAGCGTGAAAGGCTGCAGTGTGATGAAACTCAGTCCCGAGATGCGATTGACCATTGCAATCAGTCGCCCGACGAAATCCTCTCGCAGATCGAGGACACCGTTCAAGTTCGCCAGGTGCTCGAAGGACTTCCAGAGATGGATCGACGACTGATTCGTTTGAAATATTTCGAGGGATGCAAGTATCGCGAGATTAGTGAACAAACCGGCCTGTCGATCGGCAATGTGGGGTTTCGGCTGCATTACATCATGCAGCGGTTAGCCGGTCAACTGCGACCGCTTGGAATCAGTGAATCAGAATGAACGACGAAATCTATAACGACTCGATTGACGAAAACTTGAAAGCGCGACTGACCGCATTGGTGCTTGGTGAAGCGTCCGACTTCGAACGAGCGCGGCTTGAAACCTTGCTAAAGGAACGTCCCGATCTAATGGCTGAGTTTGTGCAGCTTAAGCGATTGAATGCAACACTTGAGGAAATGGACTTGGATGTTGGCGATGGGTTTCTGTTCGAGAAAGATGAAGAATGGAAGCTATCAGATGAGCGACGCAGCGAGCTGACAGCAGTCCTTCGCGGTGAGCGGCCTCAGCCTGTTCTGCAGACCACCGATCAAATGCATGCGAGTGAGTACTCACGTGCGAATCGCCGCCGTTTAAAATGGTGGAGCGTCGGTGTTGCGACCGCAGCTTGCTTGCTGCTTTGCTTTGGATTGCTGCATTGGCAGACGCGAGCGTTAAGAGTCGCCAGCTTTTCAGCGGGTAGCAAATTTTCGACTGCGGTCCCGTCGACCTTCGAGCTATTCGATTCATCGTCAGTCTCAAGAGGTTCGCAAGATGATGCGATTTATGACGCAGGGGTCAATCAAAACACGTATAAGAGACAGCTTGATAGCCTGCGGGCAACAATCTCTTCGGTATCTGAACCGATTCAGGAGCCGACGTTGCAGAATGGATGGGTTTATCAAGAACTACGAGACGTTTCGAATGGAACTAGTCAGAACGGTCGGGGTGGCAAAGATGATGCGAGTGGTCGCGATCTGCAGGCCGGTCAGTCTGAAACAAAGTTATGGCGATCGAAAGATAATAAAACTCTGGGGACGGTCGTTCGAGGTGAAGGGGTGGCTGAGTATGAAATTCAAAACCCTACAGCTAATTTTGGCGAACCAGCGATGCCGTCGGGAGGCGGTCGCACATCTGGCGATATAGTAGGCGGCGATGGGCTTGGTTATGGGGGGGGCGGTGGCTTTGGAGGCGATGCGATGCCGGAGAGCGGTTTGAGTGCCGGTAGAGGTTTCGGTCAAGATGACGCCGTCCAGCCGCCGAGTGTTGATATCTATCGATATGAAAGAAGTTCTGAGCAAGAGAATTCTGGTGCATTCATTCCGAGTCAGTTGCCAAATTCACTCCGAGAAGTTGATTCTGCAGGTCGGCGATCAAATACAGCATCTACTGAATACTATGATGCTGCAGCATCGCCACTGGCACCTGAGCCGTCGAGAGCTTGGGAATGGGGTTCTATACAGGGAGGTACCCCTCAAACGTATGCGATCGAAGATCACTTTGGTTCTAAGCAGACGAAATCGTATGCTGCAAGTGGATCGAGTTCCGCTTCGCCAATGAGCACCGCTGATGTGGCGAACGATCAGACCGCGAGTCGCTTCGATAATTCGGCGCATGCGTGGACTGACTTGTCTCTTCTAGCAACTCAACCATCCGCAGCTAAGCCAGCGGCCATGTCTCCCACAGGTTCCGCGGTTCCACCACAGTTGCCGCGTATTCTTCTCGACGAGGAAGAGCAGAAATGGCAAACAGAGTTTAGTGCGGATCTTGACATGGACGGTGTCGTCGCAACGTTGCCTCAGTCGACGTTGAATTACGACGTAGTCAAAGACTTTGATGAATCGATAGCGAAAGAGAGCGACGTCAAACTGAAAGACGCAGTGGAGGGACTTGCTAGCGATCGTAAGGCAATCCAACTTGAGTCTGGGGCATATGGATTTGATCGCGAATCTGTTTTGGCAACGGAGTCCGGTCGAAAGTTTGAGGCACCTTTTTCCAAGAACGGCGATCTAAAGCAAGAGAACGAAAGCATGTTTTTAGAGCAGCAACAATCCGTTGCAATGGAGTTGGGTAAGAAGCTCGCCGAACCTTCTTCCCGCACAACCATCGCTGGACTTCCCGCGTCCGGATTGCGAGAAGGCAATCGCAAGAATGATCAAAGCCTTGATGAATTGGCTGCAGCGAATGAACCGTTTTCTACGTTTTCATTGCATGTCAGCGATGTCTCGTTCAAACTCGCTGCCGCTGCACTCGCAGGCGGCAACTGGCCTGACGCTGCTAAAATCCGTATTGAAGAGTTTGTCAACGCATTGGACTATTTTGATCCATTGCCAACGAGCGACGAACGCGTCACGTGTCAAATCGAGCAGGCGATTCATCCATTCATGCTGCAACGCAACGTTCTTCGAATCTCGATAAGAACTTCGGCAACCGGAAGACCTCAAAATGTGCCGCTGAGATTGACGTTGCTGCTGGACAACTCTGGTTCAATGGAACGCGCTGATCGCAGACAGACGATTCGCCAAGCGTTCGCCGCTTTGGCAGGTCAGATGAAGCCGAACGATCAAGTAACATTGATTGCCTTTGCTAACCAACCCCGGCTGTTGGCCGAGCGAGTCAGCGGCTCGCAGATCGCTGAATTGGTGTCGTTGGTCGAGAACCTTCCTAGCGAAGGCGGTACAAACATCGAAGCCGCTTTGAATTTGGCGATGGAGAAGGCATCCGAGGGCATCACACCGGAGAACGCTGCTGGATTGCAAAATCGCATTGTGTTAATGACTGATGGCGCCGTCAATTTAGGAGACGCGAACCCTGCAACTCTGTCACAACTTGTCTTGCAAATGCGTGACGCGGGCATCGCATTCGACGCCGCTGGTATCAGCGCGAACGATCTCAACGACACCGTGCTGGAAGCGCTGACCCGACAAGGCGATGGACGTTATTACTTATTGTCTTCCGCCGACGAAACGAATTCTGGCTTCGCCGAGCAGATCGCAGGCGCGCTGCGCCCCGCGGCGAAGAATGTCAAAGTTCAAGTAGAGTTTAACCCAGAGCGAGTTGGATTTTACAAGTTGCTCGGTTTTGAAAAACATCTGCTGAATCAGGAAGATTTTCGTAACGACAAAGTAGATGCGGCGGAGATGGCGGCTGCCGAAGCAGGCGTCGCGATGTACCAATTTGAAGCGAAGCCGAATGGCCGAGGCGACATCGGTTCAGTCTCCGTTCGTTTTCAAGATCTTGCCAGCGGCATGATGGTCGAACGCCGTTGGCCCATTCCCTACGACCCCAGTCCCGCTCGTCTTGATCAAGGCAGCGCTCGCTTGCGACTGGCCACCACCGCAGCGATGTTCGCGGCCAAGTTGCGAGGCGATGCATTGGGTGAATCCATTGAACTCAAGTCGCTCGCCGACATTCTCACGACATTGCCACCCAACTTCGAAGCCGCACCCCGAGTGCGACAGTTGCAAACCATGATCAACGCCGCTCGTCAGATCAGCGAACAGTGATTTGCAGCGTCAACAACAGTCCCTTAGAACCGCATCATGCAAAAGACAAATCGAACTCGTTGGCTGTCGCTCATCACAGCAGTTCTATTCTGCGCAGGGCTTGCACAAGCTCAACCACCAAACCAAGTCGCCGGAGGTGACGGGACGACGACGATCTTAGTCAGTCCCAGTCGTCCACCTGAGCCCGCATTCTTGTATTCCGTGAATGCGAAAGCGAACGTCCAAGTGAATCCCGATTCGATCGGTCAGACCATCGAGTTGATGATTCGAGTTGTGCAAGGCAGGCCGGGCACGGTGACATTGGGATTGAATGGACCGGGTGAAGTCGTTGATGTCGCCGGAGACGCGATTGAATCATGGTCGATGCGCAGCAAAGGTGAAGACAAGTATTTTGATCTGCAATTGAAGGCCGTTGGTGAGCAACCGCAAGGAGAAGTGGTCACTATCAATGCCGTTGTGCAGATTCGCACGAAGAATGATGGTCCGCCGACCGAAATTAGCTTGGCACATCTCGCTACGGGAAAGGCGATCGGATTTGATTCGCGCATTCAAATTCAATATGCACCGGAGCTAGCCGGGGCTGTGTTGCAAGCAGATGGCTTTGTGCCGTTGGCTGATGAAGGTCGCATGACACAATTTCAAACTTCGACCGGTGGAAAAATCATGCTGCGCATTGATCGCAGCAGCACAGCTCCGGCGCCGATTGAAATATTGGATGCGGTGCTGACAGGCGAATTAACGGCAGATGGTAAGTCAATCGTCTTCCATTTCACTGGCAAAGCACGAGTGTCTGAATCCAATGCGCGGCTGCGGGTTTTGTCTGGTAACGCCGCGTTCAGCCAGTTGCCGGAAGCCACCGACTATCGATTGGAATTGATCCATCTGGACGCGGACGCTGCTTACGATCTCGTGTTTCCTAGCAAAGGCGAGTTTCCAGTCGACTTGACATTCGTTGCTGGCGTTACCACGCCAGACGCCAATTGGCGGAGTGTCGATCTCACCGTCGCCGCGAGTGCCGTCGTCCCTCTGAAACTTACCGGATTTGCATCAGAACTCGAATTTCGACGCGAACCAGATTCGCTTGTCCCGCTACCTACCAATAAGGCTTGGAGTGGTTTTCTTCCCGCTACAGGTCGCGTGCATTTGCAATGGAAGGACGCACAGAGCGCCAGCGAGGGAAAGTTGTTCTTCACCACGTCCGCGAAAGTGGAAGCACAAGTGGGACCTGGGCTGTTACGACAAGATCATCAACTCAACTATCAAGTGCTGCAGGGACAACTCAAATCGCTGAGCATTCAAGTGCTGGGCCCTGGGGAAATCATCGACGTTCAAGGTAGCAACTTAGTTGGTTGGACAGTGAATGGTGAAGGTGCTGAGCAGACGCTCGAAATCACACTCAGCCAACCGATCTCAGGCGAGAGCCAAGTGCGAGTGCTTAGCCAAACGCCGCTCGATACATTTCCTGTTCGGATCAATGGGATGCGTTTGCGCCCGATCGGTACCATTCGCCACGCTGGATTTTTGCGCGTGGCTAGTCTTGGATCGGTGCGAGTCGACGCCACGAATTTGCAAGGGCTGACGCAACTGGCTCCCGACCAATTTCCTGGCGAAGCGATCGATGCGCGACAAGCGTTTGTGTATCGCTTTCCGAGTGGCGACTATTCGTTCACGCTGGCGGTCGATCGCGTGCAACCGGAAGTGAACATCAACAGCTTGGTGCTGTATCAACTCTCGGAATCGGATCGCATGATCGCGGCCGACATTGAATTGGATATTCGTGAAGCACCGATTCGAGAGTGGGACATCACGATTCCGGCCGACTACTCTGTCGTCGCAGTGGTTGGTGCCAGCTTGGCGGACTATGTCGTTGCGTCAGAGTCCGCGGTTAGCATGCGTAATGTAAAGTTGATCTTCCAAAGCGATGTGCAAGGACGACAACTGGTCAACCTGCGACTGGAGAAGAACGAAGCAGCCGCGGCGGGGGCATGGCCATTGCCACGCATCGACTTTCCACTCGCCAAGGGCGTGCGTGGAGACATCGGTGTCGTCAGTGCTCCCGGCTTTCGCGTGATTACTGGAACCACGGAACAGTTGGTAGACAAACCACTTTCTTATTTCCCAAAGCCAGTGCCGAACTTACAGCAAGCGTTTCGGATGCGTGAATCATCCTGGGCAGCAACCATGCAGATTGAACAACTGGAGCGCATCATTCGTTCCGATGACTTCCATCTTTATTCGCTCAGTCAAGGAACGATCTATGGTAGTGCACTGATGAACTATCTCGTTACCGGTGCACCGACGTCCGAGTTATCGCTTAACGTTCCACAGTCGCTTGGTAACGTCACCGTCGATGGCCAAGGCGTCCGCACTTGGAGACGCGAAGGCGACAAGCTCAATGTTTCGTTGCATCAACCCGTGCTTGGGGCTTACACGTTGCTGGTGACGTTTGAACAAAAACCCAACGATGCGGATGGTTCATTCTCGGCTGGCATCGTCACGCCACTGAATGTTCAAGGCGATCGCGGCTATATCGAGATCGTCAGCCCCGTGCAGGTCGAGATGAAGCCGCTGCTGGTATCACCTCAATTGCTATCGCTTGATCCGCTCGAGTTGCCGGCCGAGTTCCGTTTACTCAGCACCGCGCCAACACTTGGCACTTGGCAATATACCGAGCGACCGTTTGATTTAAAGTTGAAGGTCACCTGGTTTGAGCCGGGAACGACGGCTGGTCAGGTAGTCGAGTTCTCGGAAGCGAACAGTCGTGTGTCGCCTGATGGTGAGTTGGTCACTGACGTCTTGTATTACGTCAAAACGCGTGGCCAGCGGACGCTGCGACTGCGACTTCCCACTGAACCGGTGAAGCTATGGGCTGTCACCGTTGGAGGACTAGCCGTAACGGCTCGGCAGAACAGCGATGAAACGTTGATTCCGCTCCCCGGTGGCGCCGATCCGAATGTGCCGATCGAGGTCGGTGTGCGACTCGGCAAACCATCGCTCGATAAACATCGCGCGAAGCTGCTGCTACCAATCGTCGATGCTCCGGTATTGAAGACGCAGTGGAACATCCGAGGTGATGATAACTATGTGTTAGTGCCTAGCAAGGGAACCGTTGATCCAACGCAGCCAGTGCTATCGCCCAACGGGTTCGATTGGTTGGCCGGACGTGGTCTCGCGCCACTGATTGGAATCGCAATTACGATTTTGCTCGGGCTAGTACTTACCAATCGTCCATTCGTTAGGATCCTTTCAGCGATCTTCTTCGGCGCCGCGTTCTTCATTGCCATCGTAGGTGGCTGGGACGCATGGGATCATCTTCATCGCCCACAACCAATTCAGCTCGACCTGCCTGTGCTTGCCGCAGGCGAAACAATTGGCATCGAGGTGCAGAATATCCCTGTCTGGCAAGCGCAGATCTCATGGCCCGGCGTGGGTCTCATTGTCACTGGCGTGATTATGGTGGTGTTGTCAAAGCTTGTTCGTCAAACGTCCGTTGTTCGATTGTTAAGCGTCATCGGACTAAGCTTTCTGCTCGTCGGTGCATTGATGCATCCGAACGGCGGTATAGTCTTCTTTGGAGCCATGGCTACGGTCACTTTGTTGTGGCTACTGTTACCATCAATCGTGCAAGGCGGTCGCGAACTATTCAACCGTCGAACTAAGCAAAGCGAACATACGATTACGGACGTTAGTGGTGGTGACGCGTCGGTAGTCATCACCAGTTTGCTGTGGCTTTCACTGACATCCATTTCGCTGTCATTGTCAATGCCATCTTTATCGTCCTCAATCGCGAGCGCTGACGAACCCACAGTCGCGCTTCAAGAATTTCAAGCAGCGGATTCATTGCAGCAAACTTGGCAAGTGAGCATTCGTGATTCACGGCTGATCGCTACGGCAAACATTCAAGTCACAGGGGTTCCGGGGGATCGCTTTGTGTTGCTACAGACTCCCGCGACCTTGACGCAATTCGCGGGTGACGCACTGCGATTGACGAAAGTAATCATTCCGGAATTGGGGCAAGCATATACCGTCACGATTCCGTTCGACGAGCAAGCGGCGGCGGCAGGCGATGAGAAAAAACCGAGTGAAAAGCTGCCGCCAAAAAGCTATACCGCGACATTTGAATACCGGCTGGAGGCGATTCGAGCGAGCGAAGGGATAAAGGTTCTGACTGGTCGATCCGCGTTGCATCAGATTGAGTTGCAAGTCGATGAAGCCGCGTGGGAAATCATTTACAGCACTGCAGTTCGCATGGAATCAATCCAGGCCGGCGCGAACCAGACTAAGGTAAGATTTTTGCTCAGCCCCGGTTCAGCGACCGTTTTTATGCAACCGCAGACACGCGATTTATCGACCGAAGATACCAAGTTCTTTGTCGAAGGTTCGCAACTCTATATCCCGGGTCCTGGAGTCGTCGACGGACGTCATCGCCTGGACATTCGCACGTCACAAGGTCGCCTCAAAGAGTTGACGGTCACCATTCCTGAAACACTGACGGTCAGTACTGTCGAAGGTCCCGTAACCTCTTGGCAATTCGACGCCGACAAACGACTACTGCAACTTCTACTGGATGTGAACACGGGCAGTCGTTTTAACATTATTGTTGAAACTCAGCGAAGTCTCGACACGCTGCCAACAGAGCTGACGCTGCGTCCGCTGCGGGTTGAACAAGCAGACGGAGAAGTAGGTCTCATCGGAGTTGCGTTTGGAAGCGACGCGCAGCCGGAGAAAGTGGATTCGACGGCCCTATCGATGGTCAGTCTTAGCGACTTCGATGCCACGTTGTCCAACAACCCTCAAGCCGTGCTGCATCGCGTTTATCGCTATGGCAAAGAAGACGGCGGTGTCGATGTGCGTGTCACGCCGGTCACGCCCGAGTTGCGAGTGAACAGCCGTCAGGTGTTATCGATCGGTGATGAACGCATTCTGCTGAACGTCAACTTCAGCCTCTCGATCTCACGGACCGGATTGTTTCAATTGAGCTTTCCCTTACCCACGGGGTTAGAGGTCGAATCGCTTTCAGGAGACGCGCTGCATCATTGGACGGAATCGAATCAAGACGGGAACCGTCAAGTTTTGTTGCACCTCAATGGCAAGACAATGGGCGACCATAACTTCGCTCTCTCCCTTGCCGGGGCAGCTCCCGTCGACGGTGGCGATTGGCAATTACCGAGGTTTGAGTTGAATGAGGCGGAACGTCAAACCGGTGATGTCGTTGTGCGACCGATGACCGGTTTGCGACTGCGCACCATAACTCGTAAGAACGTATCGGAAATCGATCCGCGATCGCTTGGCGGCCAAGGCGACGGGGCGTTGGCATTTCGTTTGTTGCAACGTGACTGGGAGTTGTCGCTGGGCATTGAGAAGTTGGACGCCTGGGTGACTGGGGATGTACTACATGAAGTGACGCTGCGTGAAGGTCAGACGCGATCGACAATCATCGTTGACTTGAACGTGCAAAACGCATCGATCCGCACTTTGTCAGTGGTGCTGCCGATTACTGACGCAGAAGAAATCAAAACGATTCGAGCGACCGGAAAGGCTGTTGCTGATTTCGTTCGCAGTTCACCTGATGCCAATCGCTGGCAACTGCAATTCAAGCAACGAGTCATCGGCAGCATTCAATTTCAAATCGAATATGAACGCCGCGGCGAACGGGCGAATGATCGCGAAACGCTTTCACTCGTTGAATTTCCAGACACGCGACAGCTGTCGTACTACTTTGCCATACGCACCGGCGGACGTTTGGAGATCGAACCGAGCAACTTGACGCAAGGTTGGCAGCGCGTCGATTGGAGCGTTGTGCCAGCGAAGCTCCGTGACGCTGCGAATCACTCGGCGCCAGCATTATCTTTGCGAGCGATCACGCCATCCACACCGCTGGAGCTGCGAGTGATTCGTCAATCGTTGGCCGATGCATTGAAACTGCGTGTGACCGAGGGCAAGTTAACGACATTGTTATCACCCACCGGCGACCAGTTGACCGCAGTCGATGTCACCGTCGATGTGGTCCAACGGAGCAGTTTGAAAGTTTCTCTCCCCAAAGCCGGCGAACTGTTCAACATCTTTGTAAACGGCGAAAGCGTTCATTCCATACGACAAAACGATGCGTCGAACTCTTGGCAGTTTTACATTTTGCCTGGGATCGATGATCGAACGGCACAAGTGCGATTTGTATACATGTTGTCCGGCGAAACTCTCAGCGATCTCAAACTGGTAAGTCCAAAAATAAACGTACCGTTGGAAAACGTAAAGTGGGATGTGATCGCGCCGCGCGGTTACGAGTTGCTTGGCAATCATGGTGACCTAGAGCTCATCGAAGAAGATAGCCGAGGTGTATATAATCGCTCATCTTATCTTTCTAAGGCCAGTGACAAACGAAAGTCGCAGGCGATGCAAGCACAGCAAATGCTTGCCGAGGCTGGTGAGTTGCTTCAAGCTGGCGAACAATCGAAGGCTCAGCGAGCACTTAGCAACGTCTTCAATAGCAACGCACTCGATGCGGCATCGAATGAAGACGCGCGAGTGCAGTTAGAAAACCTACAGACTCAGCAAGCGATCGTTGGTTTAAACACGCGTCGCCAGCGCTTATATCTGGACAACGATCTGAGCCAAACGATAGTGACGGACAATGAGCAAATGCGTCAGGCAGCGGCGAACAATCCGATCCTGCAACAAGAGCAATTAAACTATCGCCCGCAGGAACTGAGCCAGTTGTTGGCCGGAAACTCGAGCGAAGACAACGCCGTGTTGCAACAAATCGCTGGTCGCCTGGTACAGCAACAGCGAACAACCGAACCGGCACCGCAGGCAATTGTGATCAGTTTGCCAGAAGAAGGCACGGTCTACAGTTTCCGCCGCAGCATTCAAGTCGAAGAAAGTGCGCCGCTGGAACTCGATCTTCAATTTCGTTCGCAGTACAGACTCCAAGTTTGGCAATGGGCACTGATCGGCGGAATTCTCGCACTCCTTATCATTGGCATCAGCATACGAGCACCGAGAAATGACGCACACAAAATGATTTGATGTGGAAGCATACTCGCCATTCTCGATAGCCTGCGGTGCAAAATGTAATGATCTTCGGGACTCTCATGTGCGAATACGCTCTCCCGATCACAATCTGGATTGCGTTCGGGAGCGAAAAACTCTCGCGGCTGTTAACTAGAGTGCGATCAGTTTTTCAAACGAAAAATAATGTCTCCAGTTAACACTCGCATGTTAACAACCGCAAATTTAGTTCGTGTCCGTTCGTGTCGAAAACGGCTACAACCTGACTGGACACGAAATGCGTAAAGCGATGCTTTGTAGCATTTGCGATGAAGAGTATCGAGAGACTTAATTCGCAAAGCTTTGTGTACGGGGGAGGCTTGTAGCGACCGAGTTTGAGGCCTGTACGGGGATGAAGCAATCGCACTACAAATCAAGAAGATCGGTTCTGCCCAACTAATCAATTTGAGACTGAATTACTAGAGTGTTAAACAGAGACTCAAATTCCGAGACCTGTTCGCTCGGTGGGACAAAGCCGCTTCTGTTAACCTAGTTTTCCTTGACGCGGCCCAGTCAGAACGACTGGGCCAACCGACCACGAACTCCATAAGTCTCTGTTATAAAAAGACTTCCAAAACCGACCTCTCAGAATAGGTTCGATTTCAGGGTCTTTATCGGGAGAAATTTGCGATTTAACTTGCCGATGTTTTTTGCAAATAGCTTATTTGCGTCTTATAACTGCTTGGTCGACTTCCCAGCGTCCAGTGGAAAATAATCGTCAGATCTATGCTAAAAGCCAAAAAACAGACTGACTCCAAAAGTGGAGCCGAATACGCAGCCGCCTTCGCATTGGCGAAGGAAGCTCTGACGTATATTGGAACTTTTAAAACGCCACCGACGCCAGAAGTTTACGAGGTGTGGTACAGGTTTGTGGAGGGAGGCAACGAAGCGATAGACGAACAGCTTCGGCATGCCGTCAACTTCGCCAAGTCTGTTTCAAAAAATCAACTCGAACAACTCAAGCAACAATTTCTAAATGATTCTGACAGTGCGAGAGCAAACCAGTTGGTTTCCGAAAGTCTCTCCATACAGATGGAGGGCCTACAGGCACTTTTAAGTTCGCAATTAGATGCCAATGTGGAGTTTGGAGAGTCGATTGTAAACGCGAGTAGCACACTTGGTGAAGCTGTCGTACCAGCCGAAATTCAGAGCTGTCTTAGGATGGTGCTGAAAAAAAACGAGAGCATGCAGCAAAGACTCACATGCATGGATGAGAAACTGATCGAATCACTGTCCCAGATTGAGGGCCTAAAAGAGGGACTAACCGAATCGCAAAAAGCTATGTTGACCGACCCATTAACTGGAATCGGCAATCGTCGTTTCTTCGACGCGATGATGGGTAAAGCGTTTGCCAGTTCAAGTGAACACGAATCAATCCGATATCTAATGCTTGTCGACTTGGACAACTTCAAGGAAGTCAATGATAAATACGGTCACGCTGTCGGCGATGCGGTTCTGCGATTTGCGGCGGAGGAGATGCAGAGATTGGCTGCTGACGCATCGATCGCCCGTTATGGCGGTGACGAATTCGCAGTTTTTT
>JBGSKY010000217.1:0-13501 GCA_041740995.1 Pirellulaceae bacterium | reverse complement strand
CGGTTTGTGTCTTGACGAACAAGAATGCCGACCAGACTTGGTCCGATAGCAACGAGGCCGAGCTTTTATGCTCCAAGATCGGACGAGTCATTGTCCAGCGATTTGGTCACGATGAACCGTCAACGACTCTGCGTCGTGGCGTAACAGGGCTGTTGGTCGAGGCGCTCCAACGAACACTGAACGCACGACTCAAACCTTCTGCAAACTTGAGCGTTGATGGTGACTTCGGTCCCGGGACCGAGAGTGCTGTGAAGCGTTTTCAACTTGAGCACAACATCGAATCGTCCGGAGTCCTCGATCCTGCGACTTGGAAAGAACTGGGACCGCTTGTTGATGAGACTGAGCTTAACGAAGACCCCGACCAATTCAATGCACGCGTCGCGATGCTCCCGAAACAACCGGCACCAACGGTTTCCGATCCGCCGACTGTGACGTGCAAAGCTTGGGTCATTGCCGATGCGGTGACTGGCGACGAATTGAGTGGATTCAATGCGAATGAGCCACGGGCGCCGGCGAGCACGACGAAGCTCATGACGGCATTTCTCGTCGTGGAAATGATCGCCAAGAACCCGAATGTCGCTGATGAAATCGTCACGTTTAGCAAGAATGCGGATAACACGATCGGTTCATCCAGTGCACTGAGAGCTGGCGAGCAAGTCACGGTTGCGGAATTGCTTTATGGCTTGCTGTTGCCCTCCGGCAATGACGCATCGATCGCGTTTGCAGAACACTTTGGCGAGCGGTTCCAACAAGAGCTTTCCGAGACATTTGATGATCCGGTCGACGCGTTTGTTGCAAAGATGAACTCACGCGCGAATGAGCTTGGCATGAACTCAACTCACTTCGAGAATCCACACGGGCTGTCGGAACCAGAACACCTGACGACGGCGGCGGACCTCGCTCGATTAGCTTTCGCAGCCTCGCAAGACGAACAAATTCAACGCCTCGTTTCAACTCGACAGCATGCTTGCACCGTCAACAGCCAACAAGGATATCGTCGAACGGTCGTGTGGCGAAATACGAACCAGTTGCTCGATATCGAAGGGTTCATCGGCATGAAGACTGGCACGACCGACGCCGCAGGTGCTTGCTTGGTTGCACTTGGGTCTCGAGAAGGCAAGTCGCGAATCGTTGTCGTGCTGGGTTCGTCGGATACAAAGGCTCGCTACTGCGACACACGAAATTTGTTCCGATGGTCACTCACGAATTTACCGTAACGTCACTGCCTTGACGCTCGTTCGCTTCGCGACCAAAAACTCGCGTGCAAATTGGAGCAAACGTTGCTCGCCCTGTTCCACCGCGCTGATGTAGCTGCGAATGTACTTGCAAGCGATCTTCGCGATCTGCCTGTAGTCCCAGCCTTCATCGTGTAGTCGTTTCAGTTCGCGAGCGAAATCCATGCTCCCTGGTTTCGTGCGAGCAATATTTTCGAGCAACGATTGCAGCAGCGCTTCTTTGCGAGTTCAGTTCACCACCTCTGCCAACCACATGCGTCTTGCCGAGTTGTTTGTGAGCCAGGAGACGCCCCTCTCCACAAATCAATTCGTATTCGTCACTCGATTCGAGGAGCTGATCATTAACCCAGATCGGCTTTATCAAGCGGACGCTTGATGAGATGGGTTCAATTACATTGCAAGTAATTGCCGCAGACGAAAGCAAGCGGCCCGTATTGGAAGCTGAAATTCGCGAGCAGACTCGAGAGAGTCTGAAGCGTCGGATTCAATCTCAAACAGGTTTCTTTAGTCGTCTGGCGGGCGGGCGACTGGGTGAAGGTCTGCTGGCGAAACTGCTAGACAGAAACGGTGATGGAAGTCTTCAAGCCGACGAGGTTGCCGGCTGTGCCCCAGGCTTGTCCCTTCGCTGCCGCATCCGGTTTGTGAAAAACTTGGTATTCAATCGCCCGTCGTTATCTATTGCAAGGCTCTTTTCAGGAAAGCAATGTTCTTCGACACCCACGTGCCCATTTCAGCATTGGGAGAGTAGCTTTCACCTGTCCGCACTTTTTCCTTGAAGTAGTCAGCCGCATTGTTGAGTCGAACAGGGACGTTGTTGCGACTAATGCCTTGGTAAAGCGTTGCCAAAATTTCCGCTCGCGTTCTTAGTTTTGCTTGGGAGCCAACCGATTCAGCAATGTCACTGAATGCATCCAGTATCCCACCGATGTATTTTATGGAGCCAGCAACGGTTTTCAGTTTTTCGATTCGCTGTAGCAGAAAGAGATTTGGAACGTAGCCCAGTCGTTCAACGGCCACCGCTAAGGATTCGCCCGAAAGTTCAAATGCATGGACCTTTCCGACACCGTAAGACGGCATATCAGGGGCCGGTTTGACATTGTTCAATGCTTCCCAAGCAATGATGCCTGCAATTGCTTCGGGAGCGATGTTGCGTGACTTTGCTTCTGCATTTATCAGCGAACGGTTGTTCCTTAACCAAAGTTCAACACGATCCATGCGAGTGTTGGCAATCGGGGCAGTTGTCTGCAGCTCAAAAGAAAGGGGATTGGATTCCGCAATTCTTAGCGCGAATACGTTGTTCCCCCGGTTGGCCTCTTTCCACTTCGCATCCGGATCCAGTTCAATGATCACATATTCGGCGCGGGCACCGTTTGCCGGAGGAGCAGCCAACGATATCACTCGCAATTGACTCGAATTGCCTGTTACAGAAACGGTTGTGTCGCTAAGCCGCTGGTCCGTCGATTTCTCAAGCGTCGAATTGTTTGACTGGTAAATGCGGACGGCGACATTGCCCGAGGCTCCATTCACTTCCAATCCCAACTGAATTAATGCGGCAGGTGATTTTCCGGTTGCGGAAAGGCCATTCCACGAAGCTGATTTGAGTTTGAGGTCGACGGGCGGTGAAAGATCAGCAACCACCAGAGTGTACTCACCAGTGAGGTAGCGGGAATCAGAACCTAAGGCAGGCTTACCCGATATGGGATTGTAAACGCGATTTTGCCAGTTGGTGACACCTACGTAATATTCTCCCCCGGTTGAGAAAGTGTAATCGATGTAGGAATCGAAACCCGCGCTTCCTGCGTCGCGTGCAGGAGGAGGATCTCCCGGTGCCAGACGATCGTTGTTGTAAGCAAGTGCTCGGCCTTGAGAATCAAAGATGCGCAGATAGGAACCTAATCCCAGCGGGCCATTGAAGATGGTGTCGATATCAATCCCAATACGTTGGCCGGCTCTCGCAGTGAACTTGTACATGTCGATATCATCTGCTGGGCTAACCGAATCAGAACGAACGATCGCCGTCTTCGTCACACTGCCAAGATTTACAGCGCGAGCCAAAGTTGAAGGAGTATCTCCGGCCATTAGTTGCCTGGGCTCAAGAGATTCGCTACACAGTACCCGATTTGCAGATCGTCGCTTTGAGGCCACCAACAGATTGCGCAAACGACGGCGTATTTTTCTAAAGGCAATAAGCATCATCTTCTCCAGGGCACGAAAGGACTTGGCAACGCGGATTTCACTCAGTTCTGGAAGTTTGTTTGGCTCGGATCACCACACGCTTGGATTCGAGCCAATGATATGGCTGAGGCCCCCCACGTTGCGCCTCGCGCCGCAAAGGTCCCCACGCGTGGCGACACTCTGTCATGTCGGTGCGAAGCGAATGAATTGGCGAATGCCTTAAGCATCGATCAGGCCAATGCCTTGACTACCCACCGTCGAATCGGAGTCCGAAAATTCACCCCAGTCGACTTCGTTACCGAGTTGATCTCCTGCAGCGTTCAGCATTCGTACGAGCGACTATCCCACTACGGTTTGCCCGCACAACATCTGCGCCGCAGACTCAAGCTGTCTACGTGGATCTCGACCTTTGCTAAAACCTTGTTTTGCAAACGGCTTGGGCAATCTTCGGGCTGGACTGGTCCATCAGTTTGTTGCGCTGAAGGTCCTCAACCATGACGGTACCACGTCGTCGGGCGGCACCAGTAGCACCTGCACCCGGTTTGTGAACAACTTGCGTGAAATTCTCGAGGCCACTTCACTTTTGGTGTGCCTTGTCTTTAGCTTCACAATCGATACCGTCAAACTTGATGTAGGCTGCCTTGATTGTCCCTTTCGTGTGCGATTGCGGTTAGGTAAGCCTCGTTTGTTTCCGGCTACATTGCTGTTCTCGTAGTCGTCGCCGGATAGTTGCCTAGAAAATCGGAGTTTTGCTTCAGGCCTGGGAGCATAATAGGTGCCAGCTATTGTGGGCACCTGTTGTGATCTTAATAAATAGCCGAGGGATCAGTCGCGAACTGAATTCGGATCCCTCATATTCTTATCCCAAGGAGCTTACTGAGGATGATCTAGAGTTCGATGACGAAGAGATAGTGAAATACGGTGCGCATCGATTACCCACTGCGGCGGAATGGCGGTTTGCCTGTGCGGCGACGAAAACATCATTTCGATACTATGGGATGGCCGACGCTCTGGCGGACAAGTATTTTTAATACTACGACACGGCAGTTAATTATGACGAAGAGGTCGTTTACCGACCGGCTGGCACGATGAAGCCGAATGATTTTGGTATCTTCGCGATGTACGACGCTGTTAGGTTTACTGCTAAAGGTGGTTTGCTCGGATGCACCAACAAAGGCAGTGGATCTTGAAACTACCTTCGCCTACGCCATTCACCGCTCACCAAAAACTTATGATTGATCTTCGAAGTGATACAGTTACCCAGCCGACAGCAGCGATGCGTCAGGCGATGGCCGATGCTGAGGTTGGCGACGCGGTGCTCGATATCGATCCGACCGTTCAAAAGCTTGAGGCGATGACGTCGGAGTTTCTGGGGACTGAGGATGCGATCTTTATGCCCAGCGGAACAATGACTAACCAGGTCGCTTTGCGTATTCACTGCAAGCCTGGCGATGATTTTTTATGCGAAGAATATTGCCACATTTATAATTGGGAACAAGGAGCATTCGCGCAGCTTAGCGGACTAGTTGCACGGACTGTTTTAGGCAAAGACGGAATATTCGATATCGATGATTTGGTAGGGAAGGTGCGGCAGCCATCAGATCACTGCGTCGGGACAAAACTGGTCTGTCTTGAAAATACGCATAATCGGGGCGGCGGTCGGATATGGCCGCTTGAGCAGTTGGAGAGCGTTTGTCGGTGGGCGAGGTCTCATGAGCTGGCCTGCCATTTGGATGGTGCTCGATTGTTTAACGCGGTTGCCCAAACGGGAATCGAAGCTTGGCGTTGGGCTGGGAGTTTTGACAGCGTATCGGTCTGTTTCTCTAAAGGCCTCGGAGCACCGATCGGTTCGGCTCTGGCTGGATCGCGCGAGTTTATCGAAGAAGCTCGTCGGGCGAGAAAGCTTTTTGGCGGTGGAATGCGACAAGCTGGAATCATCGCGGCCGGTGCGTTGCATGCCTTGCAGCATCATCGGAGCCGCCTAATCGAAGACCATGAAAATGCTCGGCTGCTTGGGAAATGCCTGCGAGAGTTACCGGGCATAATGCTCGAACCAGACCAAATCGATAGCAACATCGTAGTTTTTCGCCTGCCTGAATCGACGGCGGGAGCGAGCGTTGTAGTTGATGCACTCAAGGCAAACGGCCTACTTGCGTTATCTATCTCCGCAAACCATGTTCGCTTGGTGACACATCTGGATGTGGATCGAGCGGCGACTATGCAAGCCTGCGAAATGCTGTCGAAAACGTTGGTGCAGCCCGAATTGCAGATCGCGAAGGATTCGCTTTTCTAGTTTTCATGCTGGTTTTTGGCGTTGATTCGTGCTGAGTCGTCGCTATACTTTGGCCCTCTCAAATCCTGAGTAATACGAATTTAGCGGATTAGAATCATGGCAAAAGTTTGCGAAGTTTGCGGCAAAGGTCCGCTGGTTGGAAATCAAATCGAGACACGCGGCAAGGCGAAATACCTTGGCGGCGTTGGTACCAAGATCACCGGAATCACGAAGCGAAGATTTCTACCAAACCTGCAAACGATCAACGCAGCGACGCCAGAAGGTGGGAATTGCAGCATGAAAGTTTGCGTGCAGTGCATTCGCAGCGGGCGCGTTCGCAAAGCGGTTCGCAAGAAACCTTTCGCATTGCCATCATAGCTTTTAGAACTGCAGCGTTTAGCGTCTGCAAGTCAGCGTCATCGGCCGAAACGCTCTCCGTGCCCGCGAGATTACTATGAGCATCGATCGTGATCAAGTCATTCGAATTGCGAAGCTAGCTCGGCTGTCGTTCAGCGAGACCGAGATCGACGAATTGACAGTACAGCTTGGCAATATGCTCGACTTGGCAGATCAATTGAATGAGGTCGACATTTCTTCAGTCGACCCAATGGTTCACGCCGTCGAATTAACCAATGCGATCGTGCCCGACAAGCTAGGTGTCTCGCTCCCTAGAGAGTCGGCCCTAAAAAACGCCCCCGAGAGTGACGGCGAGTGCTTCGTGGTGCCCGCCGTTCTCTGAGAATCTCATTGTTCATTCGCGTTATTCAGGCGATTTGCCTTGAGATTTCCGTCGGTAACGACTTGCGACTGCCGCTGTCATGCCAAATGCAAGCAATGCGATTGCGCCAGGCTCGGGAACAGCTGATACGACCAAGTTGCCGCGAATTTCGCCTCCCCCGTTAGCTGCCGTGTGTGCGTTTAAGTAAAACCGTCCGGTTTGTATCTGGGAAGTTTGAGTTGCGGTCAAGGTAACGCTACCTTGAAATCCACCATTGCTGAGTGAACTGTTGAAGCCGGCCACACTGTCTAGTGGAACGATGACTCCGCCGTTGGCGGTAAAGCTCGCGGTCCCAGCATCATGAATGTGCATCGCAACGGCGTTGCCTGTCAAGTCAGTGAAGCCGTTGCCGCTACCCCAGCCGACGTTGATTGTGAGCAAATTGGTTGCATCGTCAAGAAAAATCCCAGCTCCGATTTTACCGCCGCTGCCGCCGCCAGCGACGCTTGGGTTTTCGTTGCTGCCCAGTAGGCCGGAACCGCCTGATCCGACAAGATCGAAATTGATGATTGCTGCGGAAGCGAAATTGACTGCTGTTGAGAACAGCAAACATAAGGAAAAGACCGCGTACTTCATAGAAAAATCCAATAAACTAGAATGCTGGAAGGATAAAACGCAACGGGAGTATAGCCGAAACCGTTCCGTTATGGCGCCATCTTTTAAAAGCGATTTTCAATCAAGACCAGCGCATATTATTACACGCTGGGTGATGTATCGCAGATGGTAATTCACCCTTGTTGAACGAACAATAAGCGGTTGGGCTTGAAGAGTTGCAAGAAAAACGGTACTATTTTTCCTCCGAAAAGCCGCTTGTATCCTTCAAGCTTGCTAGACCGGGATTATTCCACTAGGTTAGCCGATCGATGAAGACAGACATCCACCCTAAATATTACCAAACGCAAGTGACTTGCAGTTGTGGCGCGGCCTTTGTGACCGGCAGCACACGCAAGGAAATGAAGATCGACATTTGCTCGGAATGCCATCCGTTTTACACAGGCAAGCTGAAATTTGTCGATACAGCCGGTCGTATTGAGAAATTCCAAACCAAATTTGCGGCTGGCACTTACGCATCGCTGCAATCGCCTAAGAAGGCTGTTAAGAAAAAGAAATAGCTACGACGAACTGTATATGTCTAACCGCCGTTGATTGCTAACGTAAAACTCGTTGGCGAGCACGGCGGTTTTTGTTTACTGATTTCCCATCCTGTTCTCGTATCGATTTCTAATAATACTGCGTTTGGCTCATGAAAATCCGCGAACAACTTGATGAGTCGCTTGCAAAGTTCGAGCTTTTGGAAGCGCAAATGTCCGATCCAGTTGTGCTGGCTGACTCGAACAAAATTGCCACAGTTATGCGCGAGCACGGTGCGCTGTCGAAACTGGCTGCAAAATATCGCCAATATCGGAAGCTGTCGGACGAGATTCGCGATCTGACCGAGATGAGCAACTCCAGCGATTCCGACGAAAAAGCGATGGCGGTTGAAGAACTGGAGCGTGTGCGGAGTGAGCGAGAATCGCTTTGGCGGGAATTGCTTGACTTCACAATCGGTGGCGAGGATGCCAACCGCATGCGTTGTGTCTTTGAAATTCGAGCGGGCACTGGCGGTGAAGAAGCGGCATTGTTTGCACGCGATCTGTATGAAATGTACACCCACCACGCGGCCAACAAAGGTTGGAAGGTCGAGGTCATGGACTCCAGCGTCAGCGAGCGCGGCGGCTTCAAGGAATTGGTCATGGCGTTCGAAGGCGAAGGCGTTTATCGCGAAATGCAATTCGAAAGCGGCGGTCATCGCGTCCAGCGCGTTCCTGAAACCGAAACACAAGGCCGCGTGCACACTTCGGCCGCGACCGTTGTTGTAATGCCTGAGCCAGAAGACGTCGAAATCGATTTGAAACCAGACGATTACCGGATTGATAAGTTTTGCGCTTCCGGTCCTGGTGGCCAGCACGTTAACAAGACCGAGTCAGCGATTAGACTGACGCATTTGGAGAGTGGAATTGCTGTCCAGTGTCAGGACGAAAAGAGTCAGCACAAAAATCTTGCTCGCGCGCTGCGAGTTTTGAAGACGCGGTTGTATGAAGTCAAACGGGCCGAAGAGGAAAAGAAACGATCCAGCGAACGGCAAAGCTTGTCCGGGTCTGGCGATCGAAGCGCAAGAATTCGGACTTACAATTTTCCTCAGAATCGATTGACAGATCACCGCATCAATTTGACCCTTTATAAATTAGACCAGGTCATGACAGGCCAAGTGCAACCGATTACCGACGCTCTCTTAGAATATGAACGCGATCAGCTTCGCGGCGACATGGACGAATAAGTTTTGCTGTGAACTGCAGTGGCGGTAGTAATTGTTGACGCCATCGACGACCAGCCGCTTTGGATAAAAATGATATGACGCAAACGGAAGTCTGGACGATCGGAAAGCTGTTGAGTTGGACTTCCGAATTTCTGAAGAAGCATGGCTCAGATTCACCCAGACTGGATGCTGAGGTCCTTCTGGCGCACGCCAAAGGTTGCCGTCGTATTGAGCTCTACACGGCCTTCGAAAGCGAGCCTGATCAGGCTACGAAAACCGCCTTTCGCGAAATGGTCAAACGTCGCAGCGAAGGGTCGCCTGTTGCCTATCTGGTTGGCAGCAAAGAGTTTTACTCACTCTCGTTCATCGTCAATTCCGATTGTTTAATCCCACGCCCGGAAACGGAGCATTTGGTGCTGGCTGGTTTGGACCTGGCGAAAATCAGGCGTGCTGCAACGGGCCGACGGTTGGAAGTTGCAGACTTATGTACCGGCAGCGGCTGTGTCGCGATAGCGTTCGCAAAACAATTCGCAGATGCATCGCTGACGGCAGTTGACATTGTTCCAGCGACTTTGGACCTGGCCAAAAGAAATGTCGCTCAACATGGATTAGAAGATCGTATTTCGCTCCTTCAAGGCGACCTTTTGGAGGGGCTGCCAGAGGCGGTGAAGTTCGATTTGATTCTTTCAAATCCGCCTTATATCAGTCAAGCAGAATTTGAGAAGCTTGATCGCAGCGTTCGGCAATTTGAGCCGGAAGTGGCATTGCTTGCTGGGGCGAACGGAACCGAGATCATCGCGAAAATCGAAGCTCAAGCATATGACCGATTGCTGGAGCAGGGCAGTGTGTTGATTGAAATGTCACCCAGTATTGCGGATCAAGTTCGAGAAATTTTTGCAGATGAAAAGCGTTGGTCGAACGTCCGAATACTGAAAGATCTCGCCGGCCACCAACGGGTCCTTCAGGCCACAAAGTGCTTGTCGAAAACGATCTAATCCCTTTCGGATAC
Organism: Pirellulaceae bacterium; assembly: GCA_041740995.1. Taxonomy (GTDB): domain Bacteria; phylum Planctomycetota; class Planctomycetia; order Pirellulales; family Pirellulaceae; genus JBGSKY01. Next base: position 3,736 of record JBGSKY010000217.1, on the reverse strand, counting down.
GCTCAAAAAAGAAACATCAGGTTGAATCACATGATCAGTATGGAAAAGCTTGTCTCGCTGTGCAAACGTCGCGGATTTTTGTTCCAATCGAGCGAAATATACGGCGGTATGAACGGTTTTTGGGACTATGGGCCATTGGGTGTCGAGCTAAAACGCAATGTGAAAAACGCTTGGTGGAGCGACATGTGCGCCGGCCATAATGAGATGATTCAGCCCTCCGGTGCACCGTCATGTTATGAGATGGTTGGCCTAGACTGTACGATTCTTATGCATCCCCAGGTCTGGAAATGCTCAGGGCATTATGACCTGTTCCATGACTTCATGGTCGATTGCCGCGAGTCCAAAAAACGTTATCGCTTCGATCAAGTCCGTGGTCGCTGGGTTGAGGCTAAAGGGCAGAAGATTTTTATTTCCACTTTGGCGGATGTCGAAACCGAGCTCGAGGAAACCGAACGGCGGGCATTGAAATATTTCAACATGCGTTCGAAGGACGCGGATCAATTGCAATGGTCGGCGGGATTTTTATCACTCGATAAAATTGATCCTATCGAGATGCCTATGGTTTTGGCGCCAGATGCCGGTGCGCTCGGAACGCTGACGACGCCTCGTGAGTTCAATCTGATGTTCAAGACTTACGTCGGTGCGTTATCGGGCGAGGAAGGAGCCGCGTTTCTGAGGCCTGAGACCGCGCAGGGCATTTTTGTAAACTTCAAGAATGTATTAGACAGTACGCGAGTTTCGATTCCGTTTGGCGTGGCTCAAGTTGGCAAGAGTTTCCGTAATGAAATCACCCCTCGGAACTTTATCTTCCGCTCGCGGGAATTCGAGCAGATGGAAATCGAATTTTTTTGTCATCCAGAGCAATCGCGTCAGTGGTACAGCTACTGGCGAAATCGCCGGATGGAATGGTACACCTCGCTCGGCCTTGCAGGCGAACGTCTTCGATTACGCGAACACGAGGAGAGTGAGTTGAGTCACTACTCGGTCGGTACGGCGGATATCGAGTATGCGTTTCCGTTTTTAAGTCCCGGCGAGTTTGGCGAGCTAGAAGGTGTCGCGCATCGCGGCGATTTCGATTTGCGATCGCACATGGAAGGCAAGCTTGATCCCAAAACGCGACCGTTGCAGGTCGAAATGGGGCCGGACGGCCAGCCCAAGCATCGAGGCAGCGGCAGAGACCTGAGCTATCGCGATAACCTGACCAATGAAAAATATATTCCGCATGTGATTGAGCCTTCGGCGGGTGCGGATCGAGCAGCCCTTGCATTTCTGTGCGAAGCGTATTGTGAGGACGAAGCGCCTGACGAAAACGGCAAGCCACAATCCCGTGTCGTCATGCGGCTGCACCCGCGCATCGCACCGATCAAAGCGGCGGTTTTTCCGCTCGTGAAAAAAGATGGAATGCCGGAAGTCGCACAGGAGATTTACGGCCAGCTCAAACGCAATTGCAACGCATTTTATGATGAAAAAGGTGCGGTCGGACGGCGTTATCGACGTCAGGACGAAGCGGGAACGCCGTACTGTATCACTGTCGATGGTCAAACGGTCACTGACGGCACGGTGACCATCCGCGATCGTGATACGTTACAGCAATGGCGTGTGCACAAAAGCGAAGTCGTTCAAGAAATCATGTCAAAAGTTCAAGGTTAAACAACTAACTTGCCAACGGAGTGTCAGTGATGCGAAGCCGAATCGTTTTTTTATTGGTCGCTTGCCTAGCGATCTTGGCGGCCCCTTGGTTTTTGACGCCAGTCCAATCGCAACAGCCGCTCGGTGGGATTCCATCGTTACCCGGAGCATCGACATCCGCCTCCGCTTCCTCGGCGGGTGACATCATTTGCAATGTTCAATTATTGCCCAACGGTCGGACGCAGGTCATTGTCATGGATGCTACGACTCGTTCCTTGGCGAGTTATCATGTCGATTCCGATTCAGGAGTGATCTCGCTGAAGAGTGTCCGCAGCATTTTTGCGGACCTGAAACTCGAAGAATTCAACGGAATGGCGCCGCCGGTCGCCGAAGTCCGTGGCGTGGTTGGCAAGTAGTCGAAATCTTGCCCGAAGCTCGCTTTGCTCGCTCGAATTTGCCGCCGCAGTGGTGGACTGTAAGCGTGGCTCGGAGTACAGTTATGTTGCAGTATCGCTCTCCGAGAGATACGTCCCACCGTCGCGAATGTTTGCACTTAAAGCAATCTAATCTCGCTGAAATATCAAAGGAAACATCATGAAATCAACAACTTTTCGACGCTTGTCACTGCTTCTCTTGGTCTCACCATTGAGCTACTTTACTCTGCCGGTGGCTCGTGCCGCTGAATGGGCCGATCTGAAGATGACCTTTGTCTACGATTCTGACGAACTACCATTGCCTGCCACCATTGATATGGCACGTGATCCTTGGTGTGTTACCGCACATACGGGCAAAGTCATGACGGAAGCTCTGGTAGTCGATCCCGATTCCAAAGGCATTGCCAATGTGTGTGTCTATCCCGATCCAAAAGGCAAGCTTGAGGCTAGTGATGCTCACCCAGACTTAATGAAGCAGGCCGCAACGCCGCCGGTGCTCGACAATGTGAATTGTGTTTTCGTACCGCACGTTTTTTCTGTAGTTGCTGGCGGAAGCGTCATCGTTAAGAACTCTGATCAGACTGGTCACAACGCCAACTTCAACTTCTTTGCCAACGATGCAGCAAACAAAATAATCCCCATTGGCGGAAGCCAGCAATTCGATGTCAAAAAAGCCGAGCGCGCTCCGACTCCAATTGATTGCAACATTCACCCGTGGATGAAGGCCTATCTGATTGTGGCCGAGACACCTTACGTCGGAATCAGCAATACTAAAGGCGAATTGTTGATCGAGAAGCTGCTGGCTGATAAAGAATTAAAGCTGAAAATATGGCACGAAGCCTCTGACGGTTTTATTGAAAAAGCAACCTTGGACGGCAAGGAAATCGCGTGGAAGAAGGGCGTCATTGAAGTGACACTGAAGCCCGGGATGAATGACATGGGCATCGTCAAACTGCCAGCAAGCACCTTCAAGGCACAATAAACGCTGCTCAAGCGGTTCGGCAAGCGTGTCGTCAATGTTCAGAAAGTTGCATCTTGTTCGACAAAGTTTCAACGATCGAATTAGCGTATCAGCAAGCCATCGATGCTCTCTCGCTGGTCGAACGGGTCGCAAGATCGGCAGCGATGTTTGAGTGGACGCGAAATCAGTTATCGCGTCAAGTAAAAAGCGAGCTTGGGCCGATTCCAAGTAATTTGTTGAAATTGCATGTCGCCCTTCGACTTTATGGCCGCGAGCCAATTGTGCGGAAATTGATTGAACAGCAGCTCGCCAATGTTTGCGGTTGAAATTTTTCAAACAACGCTGGCGAAACTTACCGCAATCTTAATCGAGCACAAGATACGTTATCATCTGACTGGTGGCTTAACCGGTGCTGCCTATGTCGAGCCTCGGATGACTCAGGACATTGACATCGTGATTGATTCGGTCAAAGCGAAAGCAAGACTCGAGGAACTGGTTGCTAGTTTCGCAAGTTCAGATTTTTTACTCTAGAAACAAGCCGTTCGGAGCGGCATCTTCAAGGGCAGCTTGTTTCAATTATTTGACCGAATTGAATGCTTGAAGCTCGACATCTACCCCAGAGAGATGATTGCTAGAGAGCTTGATAGAAGCGAAATGCTTGAAATACTTGCCGGCTAGCACTTGCCAGTCGTCTTCCGCGTCGATGCCGCGC
>JBGSKY010000216.1:0-4517 GCA_041740995.1 Pirellulaceae bacterium | reverse complement strand
CAACTCGTGATGAACTCGACAAGCGGTGGCTGGCTCAAGAAATTCTCGGCAGACACTGGCATGTATCAGCGCTTGCACTTTGGCCGTCGGCACATCGGCAACACCCAATGCCGCTCTGGCAGCCGCAATACTGCCATCGCTGATCCGGTCGCCAGCGGCCCAAAGGCGCCGTTGCGCAATCCCGCTAGCGAGTTCCAATCGACCTTCGGGTAACCCCAGCCGATCATAGAGTGGTTTCAAACGCGACTCAATTTCCTGCGAGCTGACAATTTGAGGCGGCAAGATACAGCCGATCGCGCCAAGCGAGGCAAAATGGAACTTCATGGAGGCAATAAGAGAAAAATTGCGTGGAGTTGCTCGAATGCTGCTACCACATCTTGTAACAGCAATTCAAAGTTAGCAGAAATATTGAATTTTTATAGACAGGCCGCTTGCCGTCGCTAGTCTATGGCGATTCGTGACTTTGCCAGTCGTATCGCGGTGATTGACCACTGCCGATTGGCTTTAGTTTTGGTGAAAGTCATGTGTGTGGAGCAGTGACGCTCTTGGTACTACAAACGGTTGCTTTCGGCCCGCCGCTGGCAATATTTGTAGAAAATATCGATCGAACGAGGACGGGGCGACGATGGTTGAGTGTTTGCGACAATCAAGCAGTCATAAATACTTACAAGTTCGTTTCATTGATCGATCGGTTCATTATTTCTCCCGCAATGAACCGTTATTTCTTGCTGTCGGCCTCTCCCGACGCACCCCTTCGCTGGTCCGCGAGACTGGTTCTTCCAGTTTTAAAACCCATTGTTTGACTGTCTCTGCACGCACGAATTGAAGCCACTTTTTATTCCATTTTTACGAGGGATCGTCGTTATGAATAGCAAGCCCATGATTGGCCTTAATGCGGATTTTCGAGACTCCAACGGCAGCACTCCTGCCTTCAGTTTTATCTCCGCCGGTTACTATGATTCGATCGTAGCCGCAGGTGGTATTCCGGTAATTATTCCACCGATGCAAGACGAAGACGCGATCGGTACTCTGCTGGACCAATTGGACGGTTTCGTTTTGACCGGCGGCGCAGACCTTGACCCACGTGACGATGGTTTTCACCCACACTCTTCCATCAAATTGATGTCCTCGCGGCGCAATCGATTTGACCGCATGCTCGCTTTTTCCATTCGTGAACGCCGCTTGAGCGTTTTCGGTATCGGCGTCGGCCATCAATTGCTAAATCTCGTCCATGGCGGCGAGATGTATTACCACATTCCCGTCGATGTCCCGAACGCATTAGCTCACTTTGATTCGCAAGACCGATTGCATCGACATTCGCTCGTCGTCGAAAGCGATTCAATCGTCGGTCGCGTTTATGGTGAAGGCGAAATTCGCGTGACGTCGCAACACCACATGGCAATTGCCAAACTAGCCGACGGTTTCCGAAAGACCGCAAGTTGCCAAGACGGAATCATCGAAGCCTTTGAAAGCGAGATGATTGATTGGTTTGCTATGGGCACTCAATTCCATCCAGAATCTAAGGCTGCCAGCGCGCTGGACGTACGAATATTTGAAGAGTTTATCGAAGGCGTTAATCAACATCGTGGTCAATTGCGATTGGTTGCCTAAACAGCCGCTACGGTCGTTTGAAAAGAGGGGCCGCAGGGACTGCGGCAGGCGGATTGAGACACTTAGGTAGCTTTGGCAATGCTGGGTTACCACTCGGTGTCTTGATAACCGACAGCATGGACGCTATTTACCCTCTTTTATCAAGACGCTCGCCGCAACCACTGAAGCTTGTTAAGCCTTGCGATGAACTAGTGAGTAGACGCAAGGAACTAAAATTAGAGTCAGCACTGTTGAGACAATCATCCCTCCCAGCAGTGCGCGAGCCAGCGGAAGCGTACTCTCATTTCCAGGACTGAACTGGAAAGACAACGGTAACATCGAAGCAACTAACGTCAGCGATGTCATCAGAATCGGCCGCAATCGCACTTGAGCCGCCGACAGCGCCGCTTTCGTTGCATCGAGCGGTGTTCGGACCGTCTTCGACTGCGTTAGGCTACACAAAGAAATCGGCAACGTTTCTGGACGCTATGATTTTGATGCGATAATCGGGTTGCCCCGCCGGTAGGAGAAAACAATCGCTTAACGACAAACCGCAGCCCCAGGGCAGACGCGAAATCTGCGATACTACATTCCGTTAACCAATTCCGCTTCGTAGATTGAGACAACTATTTCGTCAGAATCAATTTCCCTTGCTTGGTTTTGCGAAGTCGATAGATCGTTCCTTCGTTTTCGATCCAAACTTCGTCCCCGCACTTGCAGAGCATCTCAAAAGGCACGATCTTTGGCAAGTTCAGCGAACTTTCTTTGACGACCGAGTTGCTCGTTGCAGCCGGCAGCGGCAAAGCGGTACTGGCCTGTACCGCAAGCTCATCAATGTCTAGTTCCCGTTGGGATTCGATCATGGGTTCTTCTTGCTTAAATCGATCACTTCCAAATCGCGAAATTTTCCACTTTCCATGTTTGCGCCGCCGATGGAAACCAAACGATTGGAATCGACCTCGACTAACTCTTGGAAGAATCTTGCATCGGCAGTTTTTCCGACCAGCTCCCAGCGATCACTGCCAGTGACAAGTTGTTGAATACTGCCATCAATACAGTTGACTATAATTTTATCGTCGCCGCTGATCGCTGCGGTACCAAATCCAATCATTTTTCCTTCCCCAATCAATTCTGGGCCTTCGCTCCATGAATCGCTCATCGGGTCGTAATAGACAGTTGCCTTGCTGATCTCGCCTTGGTTTTGCATTCCACCGATGGCAACAATTCGGTCGCCAAGAACTGCGAGGCTGAGTGCGCGACGTTGGAAGGGCGGATTGGCAATCGGTTGCCATGCAAGCTTGTCGGCTGACAGATCCATCTTGTAAGCCGCCTCGTGCCACGACTGCGAATTTGGATCGTCCAGTTTCCAACCCCCGACGACATAGATCGTATCACCCATCAAAATAGCATCGTGGCTGGAGCGAGCTTCCGGCAAACTGGGAAGCGATGACCACTGCTTCGTAGCTAGATCAAACGTCATAACCGCGTCGGTGGAATGCAAGTCGTGCGGCTGACCATCGGCATTCCGAGCTGAAAAGCCGCCGATACGAATTAGCTTGCCATCGTGCGCCAGCATGACATGCCCTTGCAATCTGTCGGACTCGCTGACGACTTGCCATTGCGAAGACGGCTCTGCAAGATCGAGCTCTAACAACTGATTGGACTGGAGCGACGTTGAGTACGAATGTGCGTCACCGAGATGACCGCCAAAGATATAAATTTTGTTGTCGAACTTCGTCGCACCGAAACTAGTGATCGTTACCGGCAGCGGTGCAAATTCGCTTGCCGGTCTGGCGACTGCATTTTTATCGGATCCATTCGACGACATCGATTTTTCTGATGCCGCATCGTGTGGCATTCGAATACTGAGCGTTGAATAGCACTTGATCGATTCGTATGTTTCGCCATTCCAATCGCCGTGTTCCTTGACGCTTGAGTTGGTCATCAAACCTACCAGCCCGCTGGCGTTCTGGTAGCTCCAATCGGCTTGGCCTTGAGCATTAGTTTTGAGTTCTGCTTCTTGCGAACCAATCAGCTTGATTGTTGCGTCCGCTAGTGGCGACGACTGAAACGTTGCAACCGTTTGCTTTTCGCTCAATAAGATTTTCGGACCGAAGGACTCATGTTCTTTCAGATCAACCTGACTGGCTGCGGCCACATCCAAGATCGACATGGCGCGATAACGAAGCAAAAACGCTTGACCGCCCGGCTTGAACATTCCCCAAGTGAATGGCATTTCAAGTAAGACCGTTGCTTTGCCTAGGGGCAACTCACCGACTAGCTTTTCATCAACCAGCTTCAGCGACACTTCAGTCGCGATGCCATCGGCTGAATAAGCGAAAACTTTTTCGTTAGCGATCTTTTCCAGCACTGTCGAATCGTATGGCTCGAAATCTTCGCTGAACATGATTTCAAACTGTTGAGACCCTCGTTCAGGTGGCACAATCCAAGGAAAGTGCGCGAGACTGGTATTGGCCATTCCAGAACAAGAAACCGAGACCATAAACAAGGCGAGAGTTCGCCGAATTAATGTTTTCATGTGCAGCTTTCAAAATTGTTTATTACGATGATTAGTTAAATTTGCGGTTGTGAGTCGTGAGGTTTTTAGAGCTAAAAGCGAAGTGAGTCTTAGCGCCGGTATTGAACTTCGAAGTTCTGGGTATTGGCTTGTTCAGCAACTAACGTGCAATAAAGGATGCTTTCGGAATTGTATTGACCAGCGATTTCGCGGTAGTCAGTCTCTCTATGCGAAACCACTTGGCCGGCCATCATCGCTTTTATCCCTGGTGGTAATCCAAGAATCTCGACGCGAAACTGACCTGGCATCAAACCATTTTCAGCAGCGATCTCGAATGCCCCTTGTTCTATCGGAACCGAAACTTTCGGACCTGTCGTTTGCGCAACTGGCACGAACGTTATTAACCCTT
>JBGSKY010000215.1:0-12363 GCA_041740995.1 Pirellulaceae bacterium | reverse complement strand
CACCGTCACGTCATCGCCTCAAGCCTGCGCTGAATTGGCACGTGACTTCTTAGTCGAGACTATCGCACGGGTAATCATGGCCAAAGGACATTGCATTTTGGTCTTGGCTGGTGGATCGACGCCCAAACTTTTGTATCAACTGCTAGCTGAACTGCCGTCAGGCAAAATTGACTGGCCGAAGGTAATCTTGCTCTGGGGCGATGAACGAAACGTGCCCCCGGATCATCCAGACAGCAATTTCCGAATGGTTAAGCAATCACTGCTTGATCGGCTCAGCAGCGACAGTCAGCCACAAATCTTTCCAATTCCAGTTGACGGGAACGACGCCGAATCAGCGGCCCAGAAATACGATCAAACACTTTGCAAGCTCGCCGACGGAAGTGATATTCCAATGCTCGATATTGTCCTGCTGGGAATCGGTGACGACGCCCATACTGCGTCATTGTTCCCTGCCACTAAGGGGCTTCGAATAAACGATCGACGAGCGATCGCCAATTACGTAGACAAGCTGAACACGTGGCGAGTGACAATGAGCTACCGTCAACTGAACCATTCAAGCGAAGTCTTGTTTTTGGTCTGCGGCGAATCGAAACAAAAGGCCCTTCGACAAATCTGGAGCTTGCCTACCGACATTGACGCTTATCCAGCGCAAGGAGTTTCACCTCCCAACGGGCGGGTCCAATGGTTCGTCGATGAAAGTGCTGTCGTCGGTCTAAAAGATATCGTTCCAGCACCCGCCTGATGTGCTTTTCAATGAGTATCATCAATCGACGTAGCACTATCATTTTTCGTTATCGCGCATCGGCAATGCGCACGATTCGTTCAGCCATAATGGTTCGCATGTTGAGTACCGCGTGCATTCCTCGCTGACCATGAATTGCGACAGGTTGTTGTAAATAAACCCGCAAGTTGGTCCCTGGCGGCGCTTCGACATAGGCAACCAAGCGACCTGCGTCGTCAGTCAATGCAAACTTGGGGAAGTCTTCGCGTTGCCCATGCACGGCGACGAGCCATCCGGAAGCGTCTGCGGCATCGATAATCGCCTTGGCAGCATTCATATTGAATTGCACGCCGCCTTGAACAACGCCATTTTCCTTGTTGGGATCGATAGAGACCGAACGTTGAAAACTGACCTGATTGACTTGGGTCATTGGAGCACTACTAGTGCTCAACGCATTCGTCGTATTGCTCATTTGAGCGATTGCGCTGGAGTTCGCTCGCAGCCATCGCGAACGAAATTCTTCCAACTGATCAATTCGATCGCGAAGCAATCTTGCTTCACCGCGGGCGATCGGATCGGCCCCATTTTCAATCCACAGCGAAACTTGTTGTCTCAGTGGCTGCAATTGCCATTGTTCCGTTGGTCTCGCGACGATCGTTGTCAACTCTGCCGACGCTTGTTGTAACAACCGCGAGGTGAATCGAATGTCAGAGCTCAGCAATCCTGCTGAGGCAAAATTCGAATTCCCGCTTGGCGTATAACTGGATTGATCACCGTTGGCCGGCGTGGACGTCTGAATCAAAGTGCCACCCTGATCGCTCGGATTTTGACTGCTCGGCACTTGCGCGTTTTCTGGTCGTTTAGCCCATTGCTCGGTGCCGGTCGGCGATTGCACATCCAGCTCTAAATCTGTAGACGGAACGCCGTTGAAAGGTAAACCTTGCCAGAGTTTTGATTCGGTCAGCAAAGATTGTTTGCCCGGTCCGACCGGGTTACCCAAGCTGACTGCAGCAGGACCGCCAGCAGCCGGAGTTGGCGACGACAACGGACCAACAGACGAGACACTTTCTCGAACATCACTGAAACCTTCACGAAGCTGCTCACGAGCATCGCCGAGCCGATCGATTAGCAAGCCTCGGTCAACCGAATCACTGCGTAAACGGCTCAGCGGGCGAGGAAGATTATCTAGTCGACTTGGGAGGGAACCAATCGACGCCGCTCGATTGTAGCCTGAACCTCCAACACAGCTCGTACATCCAACTACGCCGCAAGATGTGCAAGGCATGGCTTCGGCAGTTCGTTCAGCTTCTACAAGGGCTAATCCGAACATGCCCAAAAACCGTCCGACTGGCTTGATTCTCCGTTTCACATCATCAAAATCATTTTGGCAACTTGGATCACATCCGTCGCAGCCCATCGGTCCAACATATTCTTCTTCATAACCTTCGAAATATTCGCCTGTATCACCGACCAAGATGCTAGATTCCATACCGCCTTCGTAGTAATCTCCGGTATCGTTCACCAGTTCATATTCGTCGTCGGAATTGACCACAATTTCACCCGGGGCCAAGACGACTGGTTCGGTTGACATTTGAATGATTCGACCCGATGCCTGCAGCACAGCTGATTCGTCAGCAACCGACGCAGACTGCACGGAAGATTTAATGACCGAACTTTCTGAAGCAACATCGATCAATGGGGCTACGACTTTTTCGCGAAACTTTGGCGGTTGGTCGGAAACGGCGGTTGCATTCACCCATCGAAACTCGCCAGGCGGCGGATCAATTTTGTACCAAGCCCGTGATCGTCCTTGATCGATTTGCTGGTTCACTTGCGCGATAACATTGACTTGCTGACTTGGTTGCAATTTGATTTGCCACTGAAATTTCTCACGAGATTCATCATCGGTATGAATCCAGGCTGGTGTCGCTGTGTCGACAATTTCAGCAACTTTACCACCCGGTAGCAAATGAGCGCTCTGTGCGATGACCCAATCATATTGGCCGACCGGCGGACGAATCGCAAACCAATCTTCACCAAGCTTTCCGTGGACTTCGATCACGTCGCCGCGATGAATCGTTCCAGTGCGATAAGCTTGATCAGTTGGTGCGGCCAGTGTTTCCACGTTTTCGTTTATGACATAGCAAGTTTTTGCTGTCGCGTACTTTTCAAATTCTTCATTGGCGACTGCTTTCGCCGATTGGTGAATCGCTGCTGCCCAGAACAGACAAATCACGATCGTAGCTTTAGTAAAGCTGATTTCGATGATCGAGTTTGATGTTTGAGTGATGGCTTGTTTACTTTTCATCGACATATTCCTTTATCGACTGTTCTGGATATTACCAGAACCAAACGACAATTGACGGATTAGCTTTTGTAGCGTTGGATTGGTTTCGCGATTGAGCAACAAACGCAACTCGCGGCGTGCGTGATCATTGGAGACTGAACCAAGCAGTCGAATCGCATGCTCTCGAACAACAAGATCGTTATCTTGAGCCATCCATGCGAGCCACGGCACTGGCGAAAATCGTTCATTGGCCATCAATCGATCCAAGGCTAACGTTCGATCCGTTGAAGAACCTACGTTCAGTTGGACTGCCAGTTTTAGTTGTTCATCAGTCATTCCGCGTCGTTGCAGTTCGCCAATAGCGGCTCCAGCTATTCGTGTCTGAACGCTTCCAAGCATTCGAACCAAATCGCCAGTCGGAATTTCTGCAAGCCCTGCAAGGGTTGCGTTTTCTTGAGCTACCAAAACATTTTCATCCGTCCGGTCTGCGAACTCGCGGCTTGGAACATAAGTGCGAGGCACGGAATAGGCCACCGTTCGAATCGACTTGGTTTCACTCGGTCGATCTGAAAGTGCAATTCGTCTTCCGCCTGCGATTGAACCGACAACTTCTTCTGCGATCGATTCCTGGTCACGCTGCGATTGTATATTTGCACTGGCTGCTTCATCTGGATAAGCGTTGCTGGCGTCGTACCGTTTCTCGCTCAAATCAGATTCCGATGGCGATTTCTCTTTGACTTGCGCGGCAAGTAAATCAAGCGGAGGTTCTAGAGCAATCGGAGTGAGCCAATTCCCAGCCAACGGAAGTTGGTCTGAGCTCTGAAAATTTAATGCGCGGTCTAAATCCTCCGACACCAGGGCGTTGACGTCAGGTAAAGTTAGGGCTTGAGAACTTACTGCGACTGACGATTGACGCAGCGCGTTGGCAGGCATCTTGGCGGTTGGAGAAGCAATATTGCTTCGATCAATCTCGCGATAGTTCTCAGATGACATTGCCAATTCCGTCGCCAATTCTTCCTCGCCCGCTTGAGCACGAGATACGCTTGGCGAGTAAGTGGCAACCGGTTTGGCGGATCGCGACTGATTGAATGACCTTGCCGTGGCACTGAAAGCGAATGTTGCAACCGCATCATCTTGATTTTCGACTTGCGTGACGGTCGTTGGATTTCTCGCAGCCAGGCTCGCTGAAGCTGATTTCAATCCGACTTCAGATGTAGATGTACGACCGTCTAGCTCGTTGCGATATTTTCGCAGTAACCTAGCCACATCCGCTGGCGCAACGCTCGCTGGCAATTGTTGCAATTGCATGCAGCGATCGGATAACAAAGATGCCAGAATTTCCGGATTGTTAGGTCGCGAGTCAAAGCTTTTTTGCGACAAACACAGGTCGATATCGGTCGCTTGCGTCAACTCTGAAGTGAATTGAGAATTTGACTTAAGGATTTGAAACGCCGCTTGGGCTAAAGGCTTGTATGGATGATCAACTGCAATCGCCACTAGGTCAGGCACGCTCTTCGGCAAACTATTTCGTAAAGGTTCAAGCGCCGCTTCTATGCCTTGGCTGTCTTGATCTAATGCGACTTCGTTTGATCGGTTTGCTGCTGGGTGGAGCAGACTCTTGGAGAAAGCCGACCAACCGAAAACTAAGATTGCGGCGCTCGAAAGCACGCCAACCAGACGAAGCCATCGATAGTCATTTCGTGAATGGCTTTCAAATTCTGGCCCAAGAAGCCAGTCAGCATCGATTAGTGGTTTTCGCCGCAGCATTAGCCGGTATTTTTGAAGTGATGTAGCGAACGTAGAACAGATGATGCGTTGGAAAAACATTCGTCGTTTTAGCCCACTTACGTTCGGGCTTCTTTTCGATGACGGCGATAGGTTTTCGCGCAAGCATCTAAAAATCTCCATTTCGACTCAAGGTCAACTTGTTGTCGCCAGCTTGCTTATGTTGAAAAATCACAAATGAACAGCCTTTCACGAATAATACTTTGGGGCCCGCACGAGTTTTTATCCGATAGTTGATCGTAGGCGGCGAAAACGAATCATGCCCAGCCGCTTCCTAGTCTGCCCATCTTTCGCAGTTAACCAGAACTGCGTTTTCGACGGCTGACTGGCATGCTAGAAGCGTCTAGCCCAGCAGACTTTCACAAACTCCATTCCGGTAATTGGTAATGCAATCGAGCCTGCGAATGGTGATCAACGTGCCCCTCACACGATCGACGTCAGCATGGCTATTCGCGTTGACGATGGGTCTCTTATCTATCTATCCTCGGACGACTCAAGCCGAACCGTTTGAATTTGATCCGCAGTCGGCGGCAGCGATGCGAGCTATTGCACTGCGCGAACTTCCGCTTCACTTGTTGAACAATGATGCGCAGACGAAGGTTAAGAACGTTGTCAGCGCGACGACCTATTTTCGCCGCATGAACGACAAAACGATCGAGTGCGATGCCGACATATTCGCCGAATTAGTACGTTACCCCGAAATCCTAGTTGGCGCTTGGGATTTGATGGGAGTAACCAAAGTCGAAATCCAACGCACGGCACCTTATGTCTTTCAAGGCAATGACAATGCTGGCACGCAATGCATTTCTGAACTGCTGTTCGGCAATGACTCGGTTCATATCTATTATTCGACCGGCCGCTACACTGGCAAACTTGTCCCGAAAACGCTGGATGGTCGCAGCGTTTGTGTGATCTACAGCAAAGCGAGCACAAACTCCGAAGGCGAACCGATTGTGACCGCAAAGATGGATATCTTCTTAAAGCTCGACAATCTCGGGGCAGACCTGATGCTGCGAACTTTAAGTCCTCTCGTTGGCAAGACCGCTGATCAAAACTACACAGAATCGCTTCGGTTTGTTTCTCAACTTTCGCGAGCTTGTGTCGACAACCCCAACGGCGTCGAGAATTTGGTTGAGCGGATGAGGGTCGTTAGTCAAGACGTGCAGACTCAGTTCATTCGAGAAGCATACCTTGCCGCAGCGAGAGCTTCTGATGCGGAGAATGAACGCGAAACCAAGACCGCTCAAGCCCTGCGAGCGCCCGTCGAACGCTAGTCTCTAACCGCATCGCTAGCCAAAGTCCGCCAGCCTCACTCCAGGTTCCGGCTGGAAATTTTTTCTGTTCCGATTCTGCATGAGTGTTTGCTTTTCTTGAGACCGCAAGTCGCGAACTCATCCAAGCGTTTCGCGTTTACCTCAATGCAGGCGGACCGAACACGGTTGCTTCGCCTCCGCAATCCCTAGAGTTTATTGGGGATTGCACTGCACAGCGATGGAAATTTAGCCATGGCGATGCAAAATTCGCCGCTCATCAATTCTGGAAATGCCTAGTCAATTCGCCAACTTGCAGAGTAAAATTAGTGATCGGCGTGAGTGATTTCTGGAAGTAATAGTCTCTTGTGGACTAGAAACGTGGTGCCAAGCAAAATTTGGCATCGTATTCCGAAATACTCGAATTAGTTCTGCCTAAGCAAATTGGAAAAAAGAGATGCAAACTCGTTATCATTGGACTTTACTGACTGTATTACCCGGACTGATCTGCTGCGGCTCGACAATTGATGTTCGAGTGATTGCCCAGGAAACCAACCCTGCCGCTCTTCAGGTGCCAGCAGTCCAGCCAACCACGGCTGTCGTTGATATGGCTGCTAAGCAAGAGATGATCAACCGAGCCGTCGAGTACTTAAAACTTAGTGGTCAAGACTCAGACGGCTCATTCAGTAAAGCAAATGGGGTTGGCGTGACCGCCGTAGTTGCCGCCGGCCTGACCTCCGTAGGGGTTCCGTCTAATTCGCCGTTGGTTAGCAAAGCGTTTGAATACCTATCCAATAACGTTCGACAAGATGGCGGCATTTATGGATTGAACTCGACACATGCGAACTACGAAACTTGCATTGCGGCGATGGCTTTTTCGAAGGCCAATCAAGATGGCCGATATGATCAATTGCTAAAGAATGCAGATGCATTTATTCGCAAGGGCCAATGGGACGAAGACGAGGACTTGACGCCTGAAGATTTGAAATATGGTGGGGCAGGGTACGGTAGCAAGTCGCGACCTGACCTTTCGAACACAGCGTTCATGATCGAAGCGTTGCACGAACTCGGAGCGACGGAAGATGATCCGGCAATCCAAAAAGCGTTGATCTTTATCACCCGCTGTCAAAACCTCGAGTCGTCGCAAAACTCTTCGCCGTATGCGGCCAAGGTCGATGACGGAGGCTTCTATTATACGGTCGCTGCTGGTGGCGCTTCGATGGCCGGCGAGACTGAAAACGGCGGTTTGCGATCCTATCCGGCGATGACGTACGCTGGCTTAAAAAGTATGATTTACGCCGGCTTGGACGACCAGGACCCGCGGGTCGCAGCGGCGAAAAAGTTTTTGCAATCCAACTATGCCGTCGATAGCAATCCTGGGCTCGGCAAATCTGGTTTGTACTACTACTATCAGACGATGGCAAAGGCATTACAGGCCAATGGTGAACCAATCTTTGAGACCGCCAGTGGCAAACGTAATTGGCAAGTTGAACTGTTTTCACAGTTGCAGCAAACACAGAGCGATAATGGTTCATGGACAAATGAAGACAAGCGATGGATGGAATCCGATCCGAACCTAGTCACGGGATACGTCCTCCTGACCCTTGCCAACCTCGGCGAAGTGAAATAAAACCTTTATCACGACCTGATACGAGGGCTCATAGCTCAGCCGGATAGAGCAACGGATTTCTAATTGCCAATGCGATTCGCGTTTTACCAACGTTTTTACTGGGTAAACGCGATTTCTGAAAATAATTTCGTTTGTGCAAATTTACTAGCTTTTCTCGCTTTTCGTCGGCGTTGCGGGCGTCATGACGCCACCTCGAATTCAGTCACGACACGAAAAAACCCGCCACGGTTAGCAGCGGGTTGACGTTGTTTTGCAGACTGGAAGTTCGATCTACTTAGATCGCTTTTTTTTCGCTTCCAGCAACTTACCCGCCTTGATGATTTGTTCAAAGAACTCGTCCGCCATCTCGTATGTGATATGCGGCGTAGCAAACGCTATGTGAGACTCTGACCAGTCCCGAAGTGTGGAACTAACGTGACTAGCATCCTCCATAACAAAGTCACGCGATAAAGTCCCATCGTCATGGATCGCCCAAACGTCGTACTTGCCCTCCGGCTCTGGGTAGGCGTTTGGATCGGTTAATTCGTGAAGATAATCACCATCGAGTTTTTGTTTCGTGCTCATGCTGTCACCTCATCTCGCTTTGCTAAATTGCCGATAACGTAGTCGTAGATTTGTTTGCCTTCACATCTAACGCGGCGTTCAATCTCTTCGGTATTGAAGCCGATAACATCAAATGCTTCGGACAACCATTCGCCATCGTTGCCTTCGTTAAACATCGTAAACGGAAGCTTCGAAAAATCTTCGATCGCTTCGATATCGCGGACCGGCGAGTCTAAAACGACTTGCATAAACGTCCTCGCCGCAATTCCGATATCGGCGGGGTTTTCGATCGGATTAGCTGAGTAGTAAGCGATCAACTTTTGTAAGTGATCGATGAGCCGTTTGTTTGCCTCTGACGGGTTTATGAAGTTGCCGATTTCAACGGCCTGGCTTTGAACTTCACTCATAACAGAAATACTCCTACGCAAAAGCCCCTCGGCTCGTTCCTGCCCAGTACGTTAAAACTGGACTACGCGCGTTGCTATCCGCCATCGCGGGTCAGAGCTTCGCTACGCTACAAGTCGGGGGGCTTTCGTGTTGTTATCAATAGACTCGATAACACTTAGAAAACGTTGTTGATTTAGGACCCGCAATTTACGCCTACGTTTTCGGCGTGTCAAGCAGACTTGATTACACGCGAATGAATTCCCATTCATCTTCGCGATACGGCGCGAATTCTAACATTGCCGGAAGATTTTTCGACCCATCCATTGCATTGCCGGCTCTGCGTCCTGTGCCGTCTAAGTTGCCTTGGATACGGTATCGATCGGTTGGCGGGACTGTTTCATCGCTCAAATACGCGGTCAATTTACGAGGCATTTCATCGTTTAAGTAATCGGTGCCTTGGTCGGCACGTTTTACAGTCCATCCATTATCCTTGTGCGACATCCGATAGTTGATTCTCCAACACAGTTTGTTGAAATAATATCCAAGTTTCGCAGCGGTAACTAACAGTAAAAGATGTTTGGCTTCGACGTCTAATTTCGGAAAAGGGTTTTTGTTGGTTGTTCCATGTCGAAGCCGCCGCTTCGTTTTTTTCCTATAAGTGTTGGCATGTTCCGTTACCTTTCAAGATTTGAATAAACGAGAGTTTGACACAGGGCAACCCCCTAAAAAAACAGCAAAGAAAATGCAGCGTAGGCCCAAGATATCGACGGGTGGACGCTAACCATACGATTTTGGCCCCCCTTGGCAGTCGCCTTTTACCACCTCGGGGAGCCTCGATCGCTGGGATGCTAATTGACGATAACGACGTTGCCCGTCGCAATCCCTGCCACTGTGCTCGGTAGCTGCTCAGCCTGGCTCAAGATGCATAAGCAACTTGCATAGCCGCCGGTCGAACCATCGCCGATCGTTGCAACCAAATCTAAGAATCGATTCTTGGATCGTAGGTCGATGTGCAAGACGTACACCTTGCCATCATCGGTAGCACTTGGAAGCGTTGCCGCGTTGCCGTCCAAGTTGATTCCACCATCAAAGGTAGCTCCAGTGATGTCGGCAAAGCCTGTGCCCGTCTGCGTGCTGTGTTGCACCTTCAAGGCAGACATAGCAACGTCAGTCGCACCGAGCGAGAACACGAACGTTGCATAGTCCCAACCGAGAGTATCAATCTCGGTAGTGGTGAAGCTTGCATTGTCCACGATCGCCGCTGGTGTGATAACCTGCTTGAATGTCACTGATTGAATTGGATTCATAATCTAAAACTCCTTTGTTCGGTTCGTTGGTTAGGTAGTGATGCCAGCAAGACGTTGGAACGCTGTTGCATCGGTCAAAGCAAAATCGCCGCGCCATGTGATCTTGATCGCGACCATATGACTCTTCATTAAACTTCCGCCAACGCTTGATACCTCGATCATTGCGTTCTGACGAACACCCCAAATCATCTTGGTGAAGTCACCAACAAAGGCGAAAGCATTCGGGCAGTTGTTGGTATCGGCGAAACCAATGTTTTGCAGAATCGGCGGAGGCCCCAACCAGCGATCTTGGTTATCTTTAGTAAGCCTCACGTCGTCATAGATCGTCGTAGAGAGTAGGCAGGCACTAGGGGAGTGGTTACGTGCTCGAACCACACTTACGGCTGCTGCTAGATCATCCCAGGTTATCGCGCCGATTGAACCGGTTTCCAATATGCTTGGATGGATCGTCAAACCGGTCGGTTCGCCGCTGGCTGTGCCTTGGATAGCGTAACGGTCGATGGACTTAGCAAGTGACTTGCCCAACTCAGATTCAAGCAGTGATCCAAAGTTCGGCGCGTCTTCAATCAATTCCCGCGAAGCTTCCATGTAGCAACCGATAACGTAAGCATTCAAACGAACGCCACCAAATGTCATCGTTGTATTGTCAAACATTTCGCCTTCGGCCTTGACCTGCATCACTGGTTCAGAAGTGACTTTTGCCATCGTCATTTCCTTCGAGTTCATGACAACGGTATTCGCCCCGGCCTGAATCACTTTCGACTGAGCGCGAGCCAAGTCGATAACCTCAGCAGACATTTCAATCGGAACCGTAACGCCACCAGATTGATTCGTACCCTCGGACATAATCGCCGCGAGCTGCTGGTTGTAGAGTTTGCCGGTCGGTCCAACAACGATTGAACGAACCGCTTCACCGAAGCCGTTTTCAACCTTTGGACTTAGGCCAGCGATGCCGCAATATGTCTCCTTGGAGCTAACAAAAACGCATTCCGAGTTTTTGAAACTGGTAGAGTGTGATCGGGATGGATTGATCATTGGATCATCGATACCAACTTTACTCAAATTGCCCTTAGCTTCAATGTTGGTCAAATTGTTTCGTCGCTCGAGTGCTTCGCTGATGCTAGCAACTTCCGCCGTCATTGCGTCGTACTGTTTATCATGCCGCTCAGCCCACTGATGTTCGTTATCACTGAGGTAATTGCGTGCCTCGGTAACTAACTTCGCCCGAGCTTCCAATAGTTCCTTATTGGTTTTTCCCTTTGGATCGTATGCCATTTTTCGTGACTCCTAAAACTAACTTGTTACGTCGGAGGCACGAAAAAAGGGCAGTGCCTACCGACAACGTGAAAACACATTGTTGGTAGGCACCGCCCTTGATCTACTTAGGCAATCCTAACCTCGTCACATTAAACCGTTGATCTACTCGGGTCGCTTGCAATCGCAGTTGATTTGTTACGTCGTAAGTATCGCGGTGTTCTCCGCTTAGTCAAGCAGTTTCCGTCAACGCGTTTGCGGAATCACAAATAAATTGATGGAGCACTGATCGCGTCAGATCATTTGGGTACGTGTTGTTTAAGACATACGATGCCACCAGCGCTTCGCTAAGTTCACTTGTCGAAAGCTTTGGATACTTGAACATGGTGGGCTCGAGGTATCCGTCGGAATCCCTCCGGTTTAGCTCCCTAGTCAATAGCTGATTCAACCAGTTGCACATGATTGGGAATTGTTCGCGATGAATTACGCACCAAGCTACGACTGTTGCTAACTCCACGTTTTGAAGTTTTGGCAGTGTGCCCGCGTCCATTGCTTTTGGTACCGGTAGTTCTTGTCCCATGATCCTTAGGTCTCCCATCCACCATCAATTCAACCGGTCGCATCGGTGGCTTTGCGATCGGCGGCCCGTGGGCGTGTTTTGGTTATTTTCGTTCGTAGTGACTCGCTAGATTTCTCAGTGCGGAGGAAGCTATCAACAAACTATCGGACATGATTGGATCAACCGGACAGTCGGCGAAAAATCCAAGAGCGTTGATTAAAGCTGCGTCCTGATCATCCGTCGCCTTGTCTCCCCCCTTGGAGACACGCCACGCCTCATTGAGAACGTGACTCGCATCCTTGAGCCACTTCACGCCAGCGTCATCTAACGGACACTCATCTTTGATCTTAAAAATCATTCGTTTCTGTAAGTGCATAACTTCCCCTGTTTGTATTTTGCGTCCCAACTCTTCGTTCTCTGGTCGACGCATGAAGTCCATCGCAGCGGCCAACTTGGCGTGGGTAATTTTTGGTTGTATTGGTTTACGTTTTTTCATGTTTTTCTCCGTAGCAGTCTCTCAGTGCTACGACGCCCTTACTACGTAGGGCGTCGTAGCACCTGCTACACGGCGCGTTTTAGCGCGTAGCAGTTGGCGTAGCAGTTGGGGCGTAAATCTTGATTCTGCGGCCTTGTCGTTTAA
>JBGSKY010000214.1:0-1977 GCA_041740995.1 Pirellulaceae bacterium | reverse complement strand
TGGCCACTGCTTTTCGCTATATGATCATCGCGTCTGCGTCTGCGGTCATTATCCGTCTTGTGTTGAGCCTGACCATTGCAGATATCGTCTTCGCAAAAGTCTCTTTTGGCGGCGTCGTCATCGCATCTGTTGCGTCTTTTGCGTTTCCACTGAATGGCGATCGCTCACTGCGGCGGCGGGCGTTCGTTCCGATCCTGATCGTGGGACTTTGGTTTGTCCTGGGCGTCATCGTTGTTTCAATCGGAACACTTGTGGAATCTATACTGTCGTTGATTGTTGGTGCCGCCTGCACAATCGTTCTTGCTGACGCCGTCGCAACCAACTACGTGCATTGGACGAGTGCGCATCCCTGTATCAATCGAGAGACAATGACATCATGGCGAACCGACTGGAAAAACCGTTGGGGATCGATTGCCGATCGACCAGCCTCTCAGGCATTGTCAGACAGAAACAAACGTCGCAGCTATGCCGACGCCATGCAGCTCAGACGTACGTTTCGCTGGACTAATGGATTGGCTGCTTTGGTTCCTGCCATTGCCTTGTTCATCATTATGCTCTTGAGCGGACGTCGATCAGTGGTTCCAGAGAGCGTGGTTCTGCTAGTCATTACCACGTTTATTTACGCGGCGCTGGGCGCGGGCTACTGCGTCATGTGGCCAGATTCGCTTTCCGTTTTCACCAAGGCCATGGGCACATTTTTCGCCATCGGAATCAACCCACAGGAACTCCCTTTCGTGTGGCAAAGCCCTGTAGGGAATCGGATTTCCCGGCGCATTTTGCTGGTGTGTATTTCAGTTGCATTCACGTTTGTGTACGCTGCGGTCATCAAGGTCGCCGCACACTACATCATCGACTCAACCTCAGCGGAGGCCGCCCTCTACGCGTCATTGGCCTACTGGATCGCAATTCCAATTTTCGCACCGCCATTGATATTGCTGTTGAGTGTCTTTGTGGCGGTAGCACCGGCGCTGGTCGGGCACTATCGAGGTCTGGAGATGGCAAACGCACCGGAGCAAACCCCCGGATATTCATCGTTTGATGGTTACGTAAACCGAATTCAGAATAGTCGCAACAAGTACGAGAGGAAATGTAACATCGTCGGTGTTCATTCTGAATACGGATTTCCGATACTTGCCGATACCGATCTTGACTTTGAACACCAGCTCATCGTTGGCCCAACCGGCGGCGGTAAAACGGCATTGTCTGTAAACACCGATTTGATCCAGAACATCCGACGTAACGATGGACTGACCGTCGTAATCGATGGCAAGGGTGATCGGAGTTTGTTTCAGACGGCGCTGGTCGAAAGCAAGGCGGCCGGGCGCAGGTTGAAATGGTGGACAAACAAACCGCATCTGTCGACCTACCTTTTCAATCCGATCGCTCACCTACAATCGGACCAATTCACTCTGCCGGAAATTTTAGGTGTTTTGCTTCAGTCGCTCAATCTTTTCCATGGAACTGAATACGCGCGTGCATTCTTCGGCCACTCCGATCGTGCGCTCCTGCGCGCCGCACTTCGCGCAACAATGCAGCAGAAAAGCAAGCAACGCGGTGGCCCGCCACAAGCAAAGCCACACAACGTCGATCAAATTCAATCCTTTTGGGACTTGGATGACGCTTTACGCGAGATGGCTGCAAATCGACGGGAATTCGATTCAGCTAAGCATTTGCTGATGATGGTTCAGTCACTTTGCGATTTTGACAATCTCAATATCACTTCTTCACGGACGCCAAACGAACCTGCAATCCAACACGCGATTTCGCTTCCCCAGGCAATTGAAGAAAAGCAGGTCCTTTATTTCTATCTCGTGGGATCGCTGGATGCCGCGTCTGTCAGCGAGGTGGCACGACTCGTACTCTTCGCCACGAACGCTGCCGCTGTCAAGCACCGCGACCGAACGGGCGAACGTCCGCGAATCCATTTTCTCATTGATGAAGCACAGTGCATTTTCACCAAGAACTTTGAGATAGTTC
>JBGSKY010000213.1:0-1907 GCA_041740995.1 Pirellulaceae bacterium | reverse complement strand
GGCGCCACCTGCAGCGCCATCGGATGCGGCTGGTAGGCAAATGGACGACCTTTCTGCCGTCGCTAGCCTTCAAACGAGTGATTCCGAACCGCCCTTGATGGATGCTGAGATGGATGGTTCGGGATCTGGTCCCGACCTTGGTAAGGTTTCTGTTCGAACCAACTTAAACGAAACGGCATTCTTCTTTCCCCAACTGGTTTCGAACCAAGACGGGGTTGTGAAGCTCGAATTTAAAATGCCGGAAGCCCTCACCAAGTGGCGTCTGCTTGGGTTTGCCCACGATGCAAAATTGCGAAGCGGCTATTTCGACGATTCGCTTGTTACCGCCAAAGACTTGATGGTGCAGCCGAACCCGCCACGTTTCCTTCGCGAAGGGGATTCGATTGAGTTTTCGGTGAAGGTGAGCAATCAATCGGACAAAGTGCAGATCGGAAAGGTTGCTTTGCATCTTTTGGATGCAAGAACCGAGGAGTCAGTCGATCTCAATTATAAGAATCAAGAAACCGAAAAATCGTTTGAGATTCCAGCCAAGGAGTCCAAGAGCTTTACTTGGCTTTTGCAGGTTCCCGATGGGGCTTTGCCTTTGATTTACAAAGCCGTTGGCGGAACCGAGAAGATTTCGGATGGTGAGCAAGGGATCTTGCCGGTGCTATCGAAGCGATTGCTTGTCACCGAGTCGATACCTTTACCGATCCGTGGCAAAACCAGCCGAGAGTACAAGTTTAAGAAGTTGATGGATTCCGGTTCTTCGACCACGCTTAAGCATCAGTCTCTATCGCTTCAGATGACTTCGCAACCCGCCTGGTATGCTGTGCTTGCCTTGCCGTATCTGATGGAGTATCCCTACGCTTGTAGCGAGCAAACCTTCAATCGCCTTTATGCCAACGCTTTGGCCAAACACATTGCTTCCAGCGACCCGAAGATTCGACGCGTCTTTGAAACATGGCGCCAGATTCAGCCTCAGGCGCTGGACTCTCCACTGAGCAAAAACCAGGACGTGAAAACGGTGTTGATCGAAGAGACACCCTGGTTGAACGATGCGGAAAACGAATCGCAAGCGAGACGCAACGTTGGCCTTCTTTTTGAAGAAAACAAATTGGACGCGGAACTTGCGAGCGCCATGAAACGGCTTGCCGAAATGCAAAAAGAGAACGGTATGTGGCCCTGGTTTCCAGGCGGTCCCGATAACGAATACCTGTCGCTCTATATCGTAACTGGGTTTGGCAGGCTCAAAAATCTTAAGGTTTCCGTCGATGAGACACTTGCCGTTCGAGCAGTCGATCGGCTGGATAACTGGATTCGCCAGCAGCATGAACAAATTTTGAAAACCTCGAAAGATCCAAACGCAAACCATCTTTCGTCAATCATTGCTCTTTATCTGTATGGACGTAGCTTTTTCTTGGATTCGAAACCTGTTGCGAACGAGAATCAAGTGGCTCTCGAATACTGGAAAGGTCAGGCTGCGAAATATTGGCTGAGCGTAGGCAATCGCCAATCTCAAGCACATATTGCTTTGGGTTTGAAACGCATGGGGGATCTCAATACTGCTAAGTCGATTGTAGCGAGCCTGAAGGAACGATCTCAGACGAGTGACGAAATGGGAATGTATTGGCAGGACCCAGAAAACTCGTGGTTCTGGTTTCATGCACCCATAGAATCGCAGGCGTTGATGATTGAAGCTTTCGACGAAGTTGCAGACGATGTGACCTCAGTGGAAGACTGCAAGGTTTGGTTGCTGAAGCAAAAGCAAACAAGAAACTGGAAAACCACGAAGGGAACGGCGGACGCTGTTTACGCAGTACTTCTTAGGGGAACCAACTTGCTCAGTTCCAACGCTTTGGTAGAAGTGTCCTTGGCTGGTGAGAAAGTTGAACTACAGAATGTCGAAGCGGGGACTGGTTTTTACT
>JBGSKY010000212.1:0-25536 GCA_041740995.1 Pirellulaceae bacterium | reverse complement strand
CGAGTGCTGCTTCCCAACAAACCACAGCCCGAACAACGGACCTGACGCAAACTGCTTTAGTGTATCCGAGTGCTGCTTCCCAACAAACCACAGCGCGAGTTCTAATCCGTGTTGAATCGACGCAAGTGTATCCGAGTGCTGCTTCCCAACAAACCACAGCAATCTCCATGTTGGCTCGTCGAATTGGGTGAGTGTATCCGAGTGCTGCTTCCCAACAAACCACAGCTCTTATTCCGCTGGCTGACGATGCGCAACTAGTGTATCCGAGTGCTGCTTCCCAACAAACCACAGCATGCGCATCGCGGGTGCGTCGCGGTCGATAAGTGTATCCGAGTGCTGCTTCCCAACAAACCACAGCTGACATCGTTGCTCACTCGTTTCGGCTTCTAGTGTATCCGAGTGCTGCTTCCCAACAAACCACAGCTATGACGAGGATGACATCGACGAGGTGGATAGTGTATCCGAGTGCTGCTTCCCAACAAACCACAGCGTGAGTTATCGATTTCGACCGCATCCATTCAGTGTATCCGAGTGCTGCTTCCCAACAAACCACAGCGCTTTGGCTTGTCTTGCCGTGGCACTGGTGAGTGTATCCGAGTGCTGCTTCCCAACAAACCACAGCGGGCGGACCGCCGGGGCCGCGTCGAAAGCGAGTGTATCCGAGTGCTGCTTCCCAACAAACCACAGCTTTGAAAAGGTTATGGTTGATTTGACAGGTAGTGTATCCGAGTGCTGCTTCCCAACAAACCACAGCACCGCGTGATAAGTAATGTAGGCACAGGGAAGTGTATCCGAGTGCTGCTTCCCAACAAACCACAGCAATAGAATCAACGGGGCACCCACCACGAGCAGTGTATCCGAGTGCTGCTTCCCAACAAACCACAGCACGGCTGGATTCGTTGGTCAGTATCGATTGACAGTCTATCCCGGCTGAATGCCAGTCATTGGCTGACTGACTCCGCTCTCGCAATTGTAAGACGGTCGCTCTCATCTCACATCGACCCGCCGTTTATTCTCAGCGCGTTTTTAGGTCGCAGCGACTGTCATCTCGCTTTCGCTAGCACGGAGCAGTTCTGCGAATTTGCCGTTGGCTAGCACCAAGTTCTCGTACGGACCCGATTCGACAATACTGCCGCTATCAAAAACGAGAATTTTGTCGCAGTGACGCAGCGTGCTCAGACGATGGGCGATCATGATAATGGTCTGTTTGCCACTTCTGATACCTAGCGAGCTTTGAATGAATCGCTCGCTGATGTTGTCCAGCGCACTTGTCGCTTCATCCAAAATCAACAATGGCGAATTTCTGAGCAACAAGCGGGCGATGGCGATTCGCTGACGTTGACCGCCGGATAGGTTATTGCCGCGTTCACTGACAGGTGCATCATACCCGCCAGCCATTTCAAGAATTTCTTCGTGAATGTGTGCAGCGGTTCCAGCGCGTTCGATTTGCGATTGTTCGACAGGACCACATCCATAAACAATGTTGTCGCGAATTGTACCAGCAAACACAAACGGGTTCTGGCCAACATAGCCGATGTGATCAGCTAACGTCGCTCGATCCAACTGTTCCAAGGCAACATCACCAATTCTAACGCTGCCCGAAGAAGGATGTAGGAGTCGTAATAAGACTTTGATCATCGACGATTTTCCTCCGCCAGATCGACCGGCAACGCCAATGCAACTTCCCGGTGGAATGTCAAAACTTACATCGTGTAAAACCTCTTTCCAATTCCCGTGCGAGTTACGGTAACCGGCAGTTAGATTCTTAACTTCGATAACCGGTTGATGAGCATTGTCGTACGAATTTGGTGCTTCGACTTGTCCGAATGATTGATCTATCGGACTATCGAGTAAATCGCGAAGGTCTGACATTCGCAGGCTCGATTCGTGTCCAACATCGACGACACGGTGAATTTCATTTAACGGACTCATCACGCTCGAGAATAGAGCAGAGAATGCCAAGATATCGCCGAAGCTAATTTGACGGTTGATCGCCATATAAGTCGCCAAAGCCAAGACGCAAACATGAAAGAAACCTTCATTGAGCGTCTTTCCGGAACCAAACAGCGACATTTCAAAGTGATGCTTTAATTCTCGTTTGCGACGACGGTTCGTCATCTGATTAAGTCGATCAAGCTCTGGGTCAAATGTATTGGCGACGCGAATATATTCGGCCCCCGAAAGCTGTTCTACGACGGTTCCGTCTACCTCTTCGCAATCACGCATCAACTGCAATCGGACGCCTTTCTGGCTTTTTAACTGACGCAGCGTTAGAAAGACTGAGAGCGGAACAACTCCCAACATAATCAGTCCGAGGACAGGTTGCTTGAGCAGGGCGGCGACGAGTGCGAAAAGGCCAGTTAGAATCGCAGGCATGAAATCAAGGAACATCAGGCGTACGAACTGAATCAGACCGTCAACACTTCGGAAAATCCGCCCGTGCATCGTGCCAAGTTTTTCACTGTTGAGCTGCTGCATATCGTATCGCAACACATGCCCAACGACGCGGACTTGCATGTCTCGATTGAGTCCTGTGCAAGTGTTTTCGACCATGTACCGACGAAGTACATTAAAGGTTTCGCGCATGAGGTAGAGCGAAGCGATGATGCCGAGCAACCCCATGGCTTGCCAAAACAATTCTTTGGGCGGCGTCGTATCGATTCCCAGATGAACACGATCGACGAGTCCGCCCAGCAGCAACGCTTGAATAGTGTTAGCCAATGAATTGAGGGCCATCATCGTCGAAGCGCCGCCCAGGGCGGCCCGATGCCAACCAGGAACCATTTGCCAGGCTTGCTTACCGCATAGAATTAGCGCCTTGGTTTCGTCGATCAACCAAGCTATGTCAGACCTTTTGTTTTCCATTTGCAGTATCTTATCGGCGCGCTTTGTTAGAGGCCATGCGTTGCCCAAATTTGTCGACCGAGCACGCAATGCTTCGTCTGATGAGAAAATCGCGTTAGGCCATAAATATGCCTCTCGACGCGTCTGTTGCTAGAATGGGTCCAGCCCAAAGTCAAACATAGGCCCCAAATCAAGTTTCCAATTTGGACGAGGCGATCTGTCAGACGAATTCACAAATCATTGTGACCGCCAATTTGCGTTTTTGATAAATCGGCTGCGAGCCTTTTAAGACAAGCGACATTTTCGGTTTGGCCCGACGCCGAGTTTGATGGTTGCATCGATTATGCAAACCCAACAATTAGGATTTGCAGCTTTGTTCAACTCGAAATCCCAATTTGTGAGGATTCGAACACGCTGAACGGTTGCAGGTCATTCGACACGTTTAGCGATTGCCAATCTTGCAGAAATGTCATGTTGACAGAATTTCTTACAAAATTCTGCACCGGACGGAGAGAGGTCCGAATTCCTTAGAATGCCACCTAAGGGAACCGAAAGCCACCGCAAAGGGCACTAGCCAAGTTAATCGTTTATGGAACGCTCTTTGCTTCTCTAACACTCGTGTAACTTTGTGCGTATGCTAGGTTGATCAAAGCACGCGGGAACATGGTTTTTCTTGGCTGCCAAACATCAATTGTAATGTTGGTGTGTAACAGTGATTCCGACGATGTCGTAGCGTTTGACCCGGTTAACTGATTGCGATTAGCCAGTCGATTAGCCTAAACGAAGCGGCAATAGCGGCGAAACGCCAAATGTCCGGGTACTTTTACTACCAGCTTTGTAAAAACAATCTCATCTATATCAAGGCAAGGCAATGTCCATCGGTTCGAATTCGGCAGTGACCATTCAAGCTCTAGTCTCCAACCACGATACTGAAAACGTCGCGATTGTTGCGACTCCACATCTTTCAAGCTTCAACAAGTCCAAACAGTCATCGAAAGCAATGCTTGATGACGACATGATTCCAGACTCACGTGTTTACAATCGACCAGCTCAGGTCGTTGAAACGAAACTGAGCGCTCGGCTCAGAGTAGGCAAGCGAGGCTAGTGAAGCATTCGGTCACAAGCCCGAAGCTCGATTGACACGCGAACGCCCCGGCGGTTTTGAACCGCTGACTAGTTTTCAAACTTTCGACACCGTTAATTTAAACGATCAGCTCAGAGCGTCCGCTTTGGGCTGTTTTCGTTGGTAGCCGGCGAGCTTTTAATGCGATGTATGGTGGAATGAAACTGCATCGGTGTCCGAAGGAGTTGGGCGGGTCGGACACGTCCGCGTATTGAGGCTCAGTCACATCCTCGATCGCAAAACCCGCACGACAGATGCCGCCTAGCAAGGTCTGCAAACTGTGCGCGTGTTCGATCGTCCCTGCCTCGCGAAGCCGCGTTTTTATCTCGGTCGAATTAGTAATTACCGATTCGACTGGCCGTTCGATCCGATAGTTTGAACCATGCACTTCTAGAGATGCCTGTAAATTCATCGGCTGCTTATGAAAAGAGACATAAATGCCACCCGCGCGAGTAACGCGAGCAGTTTCGGCAAACGCAAATCGAGGCTCGCTTAAATAAGTCGTACTTACAGGCTGCATTACGAGATCAAATTGATCGTCGTCAATGGATGACATGTTGCTCATGTCGGCTTGGATGCATCGAATCGACAGTCGATACTTGTCCGCTTGCTTGCGATCGATTTCGAGCATCGCTGGGCTGATATCAAGCACCGTAACGATCGCTCCTAGTGTCGCAAAAAGTGTGGAAAATCGACCGCCGCCGGCCGCGAGGCAGAGGACTTTTCTGCCAGTCAAATCTCCCTCCAACCATCCAATTGGGTCGAGTATCTTAGATGCATTCTTGATTTCGTCGCCGGACACTGGCCGAGTCAGTGTATGCCCCTGGCTGACCAAACGATCCCAGCTCCGACGATTATGCTCCACGACGCCCTGAGTCAGGCTCGCCTCATGTGCTGTGGCCTCAAACTGCGACATCAATATTGCTCGTCATCACCATCGGCATCGGCTCGTTCACCGTCTTTATTCAAACCGTAGGCATCGAGTTTTCGATAAAGCGTCGCCCGAGAAACACCCAATAATTCGGCAGCGTCAGGTATCTTTCCATCCGCCCGTTTTAGCGCTTCTGGAATCAGCCGTTTTTCCCAATCTTCAATTCGCAGTGTATCGAGTCGATCTGACATCGGTTCATGCAACGCCAAGTCGTTGTTTTCGATCTGGTCACCGACAGCCAAAACGACTGCCGAATCGATCACGTTTCGCAATTGCCGAACGTTACCCGGCCAGCGGTATTGCAACAATCGTTTTCGTGCTGAATCGGTGAGCTGAAGGTTCGGACGACCGTGCTCGACTCGAAAGTGTTCCAGAAAATAGTCGATCAATTGCTCAATGTCCTTGTTCCGATCACGCAAAGGCGGAATTTGCAATTCGAACGTACTCAATCGGTAGAACAAGTCTTCTCGAAAGCGCTTTTCGCGAACGAAATCGCGCAAGTCACGGTTAGTTGCGCACAAAACACGAACGTTGACCTGAACTTCCTTGGTACCGCCAACGGGGAGAAACGGATGGCCCTCAAGAATTCGCAGCAGTTTCGCTTGGCCGCCCAACGTCAATTCGCCGACCTCGTCGAGAAACAGCGTCCCTCCATCGGCCTGCTTAAAGAATCCAGCGTGATCTTTGTCTGCGCCAGTAAAGGAACCTCGGACGTGTCCAAACAATTGGCTTTCCATCAATTCCGATGGAATTGCCGCACAATTGACGGTCAACTTGGGAGCTGTGGCCCGGTTGCCAGCCTTGTGAATCGCTCGTGCGACGAGTTCTTTACCGACGCCGCTTTCGCCTCGAATGAGCACTGTACCGTTGGCTTTGGCAACTCGAACGATTCGCTCCTTTAGAGTTTGCATTGGTTTGCTATCGCCGATTAACTCGTCAAAATCGGCATGCTTTTGTTTCAATCGCACGCTGGCTTGCTTCAGCGACTGGGTTCGCCGTGACCTCAGAATAGCGGCGCCGATAATATTGCCTGCTGATATGGCAAAATCAAAATGGTGGGACGCGAACTGCTCGGTCTCGCGGTAAAGATGGATCGCGCCAAAAGGCTCTTTGTCTTCGAGCAGCGGAATGCAAATCGCGTCCGAAAACTTCTTTAAGGCCCCGTCTTCGTTATTGCCTCTTCGCAATTCGTTTTTTGTCCAGATCGCCGTCGCCTGCTTAACCACCATGTCGGTCAGTTTTTGACTCAACTTCAATCGTTGCGCTCCGTCAGGCGGGTTGATATAAAATGGTCGCAGATCGCCAAAGTCATCAGTTGCGGAAAATCCAACAATCGATGCATTGGTACAAGTTCGCAACTGGGTCAGCGATTTTTCAATCATCGCATCTGTATCATCCGTGATCAGACACTGATGCGTCAGCTGATAAAGGTCGTAGATTTCCTCTGACCGCTTCCTGTCACGAAGTGAAGCAATCGCAGCCCGCCCCGTCTTTAAACCATTTTGGTCGTCGAGCATGGAATGGGCCAAATTGATCGTCTCGATCGTTTGATCCTCTTGCGCCCTAGGCTCGCTGTCGTTGTATTGCAGCTCCGTGTTGCCAATCCGAATCTTGCAGCCGTGAAACATCGTGGCATGATCGACTTTCGAACCGTTGACTAACGTTCCGTTTCGAGATCCAGCATCCGTCAGAACCCATCGCCCATCCTTGTCGGCCGATAATGAGGCATGAATTCGCGAAGAAAGCGGATCGCTGATCGCAACTTGGCACCCCAACCCGCGACCGATTTTCATCTCCGCAGCCGGCTCCAGCACGTAACGACGATCCAGATCAATCCCGTGAGTGACGACAAGATAAGAGGGCATATCGGCGCGAGAAGTTTGTAGATTTGCGAGCGTTTGCATCGGCCAAACGTTCGGCAATAGTACGAGAAAAGGGTATTCGCTGACGGAAAACTAGGTTAACTCAAAATGAGACATTCGCCAACTGCTTAATTTGAAACAGGCGTTCACCAGTTGCCTTAGTAAGGTCGAGAAACCGCCTGAGCAAGTTACGAATTCGGCACATTTTGTTCGTGCGCCTAGCGATTCTTGGGGCCGAGAAAATTCCAATCTTCCGAATACCATGCCAGCAATACGTTGCGATTCGCGACGAACAACTTTGATGTATTGTTCTAAACGAACGACGTTCAAGTAAGAATCTATCTAGAGGTCGCTTCATCAAGAAAGTAAGATCGGCTCGCAGCCTGTCTTTTTCTTTGTTGACAGACTGCAAGCCGATCCTAATTTCGCAAACGTCTCTAAGAGTTGCGGACAGACCGCATATCAGCGGAAGAGCAGGCATGGAGGTTCTGCTCTTAGTCAAATCTGGCGAAGCTTATTCGGAGACATATGGCATCAAGGCCATAAATCGAGCTCGCTTGATCGCCTTCGTTACCGCGTGTTGGCTGATTGCTGTACAGCCATTTTTTCGACGACCGACGATGCGACCATGTCGATTAACCAACTTCGAGAGCAAGTCGATATCTTTATAATCGACGTACATTGGACGTGGTCGCTTGCCGTCAATGAACAGCGGATCACGTCGTTTGGTCTTAATGCGAGTCCGTGTTCGGCGTCGCATGGGTTTATTTTTTAAGCCGCGTTTGAAAAAAGCCATGGAAATATCGGCAAGAAGACTTGAATCAGCGAGAGCCATCCGCCTCGCACAGAACCCAAACGACCTGCTGGAAAATCCACAGCCAGTCATTTCGGCAACCATTAGGGGCCAAAAGTATATCGCTAGCATCCGACCAGAACAAGCGTCCTTTCACGATTTTCAACACTATGGCTTTCTACCGACGATTTTCCAGTCAGACCGTGCTGGCATTTGACGCTCTATGGTTGGCCATGAGCAAACAACCAGCCGCCTTTTGAAAAAAACGGTCGTCGCACCGAATTTCGCTGTCGATTAGCAACAACAGCGTTAGTTTGATGCCATCGGGCTATTTCCGCTGCTGAGTTGGGCCAGCACTTGCAAAACGCCGTTAAGATGAGCGAGCCGTGGGCCAAAACGATCAACAAATTCGCTGAGCACGAATTCGCCGTCGGCCAGCGATTCTTCATTTTCTTCGACTTCGTCAGTAATCTGCTCGATGAATCGAGATTGAATTCGCGAAAGTGCCTCAGCCGCGCGACGGCAAGATTTTGCCAAGTACGGATTCGCGTCCCGCCATTGCTGCAATTCGGTTGCGCGTTGCTTCTGCATCGCATTGTTTGAAATGATAACTTGTTCAAGCAGTTTATTCTGGCGTTCTTGCCCTTGGACTAACTGCCTTAACAAAGCAACAACCGCCAAATTTGAATCGATGGTCGTTGGTGCATTTGATGCTTGCGCCGCTACATCGATGCTGAATGAAGGTGAAAACTGTGAGGATTCATGACCCATTAGTCTAGCTTTCCAAATTGACGCTTTAAGCGATGTTGAAGACCTTTTTCGAGTCGGTTTAGTATAACTAAATACTCGTCCGCGTCGAGTCTTAGGAAATCTACGAGGCGTCGGTAAGTTGCGCAGTCTGCGGAGTATTCGCTAGGTTCGGTAGAAGCCATGGATTCGTCACAACCGACCTGCCGAACAACCAATTAGCCACCCGCACGATTGGACCTCCGAATCTAGGACGCTAAACGTTACTCACGATGAGCATTGAAAAGCCTGAGAATGCCGAAAAACCTGCCGACTGTTTTGGCTTTTTGACCGTCCGGTTCACCGAGGCTGTAGGCTATTTCGGAGGCTTGCTGACCGTTAATTCGCACGGCCGCCCGCTGGAATTTCATTGCTCGCTTCCAATAAAGCCGTCGCGGGCTCAGTCGATCTTGTACGGAGCCTCGCTGGATGATTTCTTGATTGGCGAGCAAATTTCGCTGGCGATAGTTGGAAAGGTGAAACGCGCTCCGGCGTGCATATTCACTGATCTAATCTCCGTTCTAACGCTGCGACACGTACACCCAACGCCGATCGCATGCTTGCTTGACGTGGAATTTACCTCGAAATCTAACGGTGAAAATGAACCGTCTGCGGTACCACAGATGTCAAGACCACACGGGTCTAGCCGCCGGACATTCGCTTTCCAGCTTGGCCAGCTCCACGCAACAACCCTCGAAGATTACGCTGCGGACGCTCGAGTAATTAGTCAGCTCTGGAATGTTGCCCAGCCACAAATTCATCCGCACGAACCTTTCAGCCGGATTGCGGAAGCTTTGACTGAAGCAAACCCAACGACAAAGGCCGCGTAAAGCAGATCGATCGCAGTCGATTACAAATCGCCTGCGTATGCTGTTTCGTCGCCAGCCCTTTCAAGGTCGAAATATGATCACAAACGAATCCGCGACGTTAGCCAACGGCCAAGCGATCACGGTCAACTCGATCGCAATTTCAGACTTATTCTCGATCGATATTGACAGCCCGAATTCATGGCGTGTACCCGTCGCGATCCGTGTTTTACCAATTGCCCTCGGGACAAAACTTCCACGCTGCGTTGGCTTTTCTTTCGAAGCGGCATCCTCGTCGCGGAATCCGAACCAATCGGTTCCGAAAGCCGACGCTGGTACCAACTTTACCGACTACTCAACCGACGCGGCCAATCGATCTGCAGCTTTCTCCGCGACTGAACTGATCAACTCAGCCGGCAACGAACCGTCGACCGAGCAAGCTTCTGCGTCGCGATCTGGTCCGCCAGGCGGTTCTCAATTCATTCCGGATTTCAAACCAGCGGCGAAGTCGATGAAGATCACGCGTATCAAGCCGCCGGGCGACATCGTACGACTGGAAGATCGCCTGTTCTACGTGCTGCAACCGCCGCTTGAATCGATCGTCGCATCGGCCCGTCTCAGCTTTCCATTTCAACCATTTCCTTATCAAATGGAAGGAATTGCATTCCTTTTCCCGCGCGCCGCTGCAATCCTGGCGGACGAAATGGGGCTCGGTAAAACGATGCAAGCCATCACAACGATTCGGATGTTGCTGCTTGCCGGTGAAATTCACCGTGTGCTGCTGATTTGTCCCAAGCCACTGGTCACCAACTGGGTCCGCGAATTTTCGCAGTGGGCGCCTGAAATTCCTGTCGCGGTCATCGAGGGGGATCAAGCGAAACGAACCTTCGCTTGGCAACATCAACATGCGCCGGTTCGGATCGCGAATTACGAACTGCTGATGCGCGACCACCATCTGCTAGACGAAGGCGGCATCGACTTCGACCTGGTGGTGTTGGACGAAGCCCAACGGATCAAGAATCGCAACAGCACAACGAGTGAGATTGTTCGCAGCATTCCTCGGCATCGCTCATGGGCCTTAACAGGCACGCCGATTGAAAACTCGGTCGAGGATCTTGTGAGTATTTTCGAATTTCTAGCCCCCGGATATCTTCGCGATGAGATGCCGCTAAAGAGCTTGAGTAAGGCTAGTGCTGACTACATTTTGCGCCGGACAAAAGATAAAGTCCTGACGGAAATGCCCCCCAAGATCAATCGTGACGCCGAGTTGGATCTGACAGCAGATCAGTGGGCGAGCTACAAATGCGCTGAAGAGGAAGGCGTAATTCGGCTGGCTGACATGAAAGAAGATTTGACCATCCAGCATGTTTTCGAACTCGTTCTACGGCTCAAACAAATCTGCAATTTTGATCCGCAAACTGGTTCTAGTTGCAAACTTGAACGGCTTGAAGCGGACCTCGAAGAAGTCGCCGCCAGCGGACAAAAAGCGATTGTTTTTAGCCAATGGGTTAGCACGCTTGATCGAATCGCCGAACGGACGCATAGATTCGGCCCGCTGTTCTATCACGGTCGAGTGCCTTCCAAGCAGCGTGACAAAGTGATCGATCAATTCAAGCACGACAAAAGCAAGTCGGTGATTTTGATGAGCTACGGGGCTGGTGCCGTAGGATTAAACCTGCAATTCTGCCACTACGTCTTTTTGTTTGATCGCTGGTGGAACCCGGCCGTGGAAGATCAAGCGATCAATCGCGCTCATCGCCTAGGCGTAAAAAGCCACGTAACCGTGACTCGCATGCTGGCAATGAACACCATCGAGCAGCGTATCCACGAAGTCCTTGAGACCAAGCGGCAACTCTTTAACGAGCTGTTTTCGCAGACTGGCACCCCACGTGACTTAAAGCTCTCGCAGAAAGAGATCTTCGGGCTCTTCAACTTGCAGTCGCCCGACTACAAGCCGAGCAAAGCAGCTTAAAGTGTTGCAAAGTTTTCCTGCTCAATTCACGCCAGTAAAGACAAACTGGAAACCTATCCTGCTTGTTTCTTAGCCCTCGTCAGACGCTCGAAAACTCTCCACGAGCGTTGGTTCGTAAGCACACAACTCTTTGGCGTCAAAGTATAGCGCGATCTCACGCGAGGCCGCCTCTGGTCCATCAGACGCATGAACGAGATTCATTTGACGCGATGAACTGTAATCTCCACGGATCGTTCCAGACGCCGCTTTGAGTCCGCTGGTTGCTCCCAACATTTCACGAATGACACGAATGACTTCAAGCCCTTCAATGACCATGGCTACGATCGGCGAAGACGTGATAAACGATTCGAGCGACGGATAGAATGGCTTGGCAACATGTTCGGCATAATGTTGCTTGGACAATTCCGGAGTAACCTGCAACATTTTCATGGCGATGATGTTCAAGCCTTTGTCCTCAAATCGCGTAATGATTTTTCCGAGCAGGCGACGTTGAACACAATCAGGCTTTAGTAGGACAAGCGAACGTTCCATTTTTTCGTAATATCATCTATCAAAGGAGAAAACAACTGTTGATTTATCCGAAGCATTTTGACGAAGCCAATAATTGCCGCAAGGCCATCAAAGAAAAAGTCGTCCGAGAGAATACTCGTTGACGGTCTGCACGAAAGCCTCGCCAGCAATTAGACTTAGAGCTTATCCGAAAAGGGGTCTGACCCTCTCCGTTCGTCCAAAGGGTCAGACCCTTTTTCGGATAGGTCCTCATGGTCTATCTCGAAACTAGACCGACAGTCCCCGACTCGACAATTCTTTATGTGCCATCCGCATCGATAAACATGAGCACCCTCATCGTTAGCCTCGGTTCTCTCGCAATTCTTGTCATCGCCTATTTCACTTATGGCAGGTGGCTCGCCAAACAGCTTTTCGAGTTGTCGGCGGACGCACCGGTTCCCAGTAAAGCGTTATGTGATGATCAAGATTTTGTGCCAACACCCAAAAGCGTCGTTTTTGGGCACCATTTCACCAGCATCGCGGGAACCGGTCCAATCGTCGGACCAGCGATTGCTGTCTTCTGGGGTTGGCTGCCCGCCTTGATCTGGGTTCTGGTCGGATCAATCTTAATCGGCGGCGTCCACGACATGGCCGCGTTGATCATTTCGATGCGAAACCGAGGACAAACGATTGGCGAAATTGCTGGCCGGATGATTTCGCCGCGAGCAAAATTGCTTTTCCTTTCCATCCTTGCCTTGGCATTGTGGGTTGTGTTAGCCATCTTTGGTCTGGTAATTGCGAACATTTTTGCGATATACCCAGAAAGCGTTTTGTCAGTGTGGATTGGAATGCCGATCGCAATCGCTATCGGATTGTGGGCTCATCGCAACTCGCGATCATTGATCGGTCCATCGATAATTTCGCTGTTGCTTCTTTACGGCGCGGTCTATGTCGGCGTCTATTATTTGCCGATCGACCTGGCCAGTTATCTTCCCACAGCAGACGACAAATCGATCTTCAATCCGATAGTGATTTGGACGTTCGTCCTGCTGGCCTACTGTTTTTTCGCTTCGGTATTACCAGTCTGGTTATTGCTCCAACCACGCGACCTAATTAACAGCCAGCAATTGTATGTCGCGTTGGCCATGTTGATCGCGGGGATTGCTGTCGCTGGTTTTACCGGTGCAGCGGATTTGTTTGCCGCTGCCGAGCCGATCTCAACGACTGTTCCAGCCGACGCACCACCGATTTTACCGTTCTTGTTTATAACGATTGCGTGTGGTGCTTGTAGCGGTTTTCATTGTTTGGTCAGCTCCGGCACCAGCAGCAAACAGGTCGCTTCGGAGTGTGATGTACAGGCCGTCGGTTATGGCGCAATGCTGCTCGAAGGAGCACTCGCAATTCTCGTAATTTTGGCTTGCACCGCCGGTGTTGGAATGGGCGCTTTGCAGCGATCGACGCCACTGATTGTTGACGCCAATACATCAGCCACAGCGACCAATGCATTGACTGCGACGGCATCAAAAGCGACGCGTTACGAGTACATCCTAGGCGCCGACGGCCAACCACTCCGCGGTCGTGCGGCTTGGCAAAATTACTATCGCGGCGATGCGACCGACGGATGGAAAGCTCAAACGCTGAAGAAGAATCTCGGTGCGTTCGTCGAAGGCGGAGCAAACTTTTTGACAGCCATCGGTATCCCACTAGAGCTTGCCGTTGGAATCGTTGCAGTGCTAGTTGCCAGCTTCGCCGCCACGACGCTTGATACTGCAACACGACTGCAACGATACGTTCTGAGCGAGCTTGGTTCGACCGTTGGTTTGCCAATTACCAACAAGTACGTGGCGACCACTTTAGCAGTCGGCGTTGGAGGCGCGATCGCGGTGTTTGCCGGCGAGAAGCCAGGGGCGGGAGGCACATTGCTCTGGCCGCTTTTTGGAGCAACAAATCAGTTGCTGGCCGGACTGGCGATGATCGTCGCAACATTTTATCTATGGCGTCGTAGCAAGCCGATTGCGTTTCTCGCCGTACCCGCCATGTTGATGATGTTATTGCCAGGCTGGGCGATGATTTACGACTTAATTTACAACTGGATACCCGCCGGCAATTACGTGTTGGTCGGTTTCGGTGTTGGAATTTTGTTACTGCAAATTTGGATGTTTATTGAAGCGATCTTGGTTTGGAAGAAGGCCCGTGGCGTGCTCGAACCACAACTTGCCCCAATGATCGAACCTAGTCTTTAATCAGCTCGCCTTGACAAATCCAACAACGAGCTTCGTATGGTAGCGCGACTATGGTTCAAATCGTTCTATCGACGAGCCAATTACCTGCTTGCGCCGATTGCTAACGAATAGTTTTGGCGAAGGCTTGAACGGCGACTTTGAGCTTCTCGATTCCGTCAGCCAATATCGCCTGTCCGGCCGCGACGTCTTGCGATTGCTCAGGTGGCAGTGAACTGAAAAAGTAAAATTTGACTTTGGGTTCGGTACCACTGGGTCGGACTGCGACGTAGTTTCCGGGCTGCTCGAGATCCATTATGATCATGTTGCTCTTGGGCGCCTCAAGCGGAGTCACTTGACCATTGGCGGCTCGAATAATCAGCCGTTCGTAATCGCGGATTTTAGCAATTTTGACGTCGCCCAACGTTTCGGGTGGCGCACTGCGGAAGGTCGCCATCAGCTTCTGCATCAGCTCCATCCCTTGCGAACCCTCCATCTGCACGTTGATCAATTCCTCGCGATGGATTCCGTGTTGTTTAAACAGCTCGTCCAGCCGCTGATGCAACGTCTTGCCTTTAGACTTCAAGTCAGCCACCAATTGGCTCATCAACAAACAAGCGACTGAGCCGTCCTTGTCGCGGCAATACGTGCCGATCAAATAGCCATGAGATTCTTCGGTTCCGAACGCGAATCCTGCCGGACCGCAGGCGTCCATCAGTCCAGCGATCCATTTGAAGCCAACGTGAATGTTTCCTTCGCAACGAGCGCCATAAGATTCAGCAATTTTTGCGGTCAAATTCGTGGTAACCAATGTCTTTATCACATAGTCGCCAGGTTTGGACAGCCCTAGTTCGGCACGTTTGGCGAGCACAAAATCGGCTAACAACGCACCGATCTGGTTACCGTTAATCGTTGCCCATGGTCCAGCCGTATCAGGCGTCAGTGGAGCGGCGACACCCAAGCGATCACAGTCTGGATCGGTTGCCAAGATGACGTCGTATCCTTCACGCTGAGCGACCTTGATCGGCTCGGCAAACACGGCAACGTTTTCAGGGTTGCTGACATGTCCTGGGACGTTCGGAAAATCGCCATTGGGCTCTGAGTGCGGCCCGTAGACAGTAACGTCTGCGAAACCCGCGTCTTCGAGCAACGGTAATACGGCGAACGAACCAACACCGTGCAGCGGTGTATAAAGAATCTTACAATCACGGGGGCCGGGCCAAGCAAACTTGCCGGCAGCAACCCGATACTTCTGGTCGATTTCGTCGGTGACGAAGTGGACTTTTCCGTCAGCCACCGCTTGCTTGAACGGAACCGTCTGAATGGCTTGGGTGTTCATCACTCGATCGATAATTTGCTTGTCATACGGCGGCAAGACTTGACCACCGGTCGACCAATAGACTTTGACTGCGTTGTCGCTGGGCGGATTGTGCGAAGCAGTGACCATGATGCCACAGTCGCAATTTTTTTCCCGGACCGCAAACGAAAGCTGCGGTGTCGCTCGATATCCGTCAATGAAAAAGACTTCGAAACCTGCGGCAACTAAAATCGACGTGCACAGCTCCGCAAAGTGCCTTGAGTTGTGGCGCGTATCATAAGCGATCGCGCAACGCAGCGATGCACCGGGACCTTTTACCTCTCGGACCATCTCCGCCAATCCCTGAGCGCTTTCACCGATCGTGCGATCGTTGATTGCGTTTGAACCGATTGGATACATTCGTCCGCGACGACCACCGGTACCAAACGGAATGATCGTCCAATAAGCGTCGTCGAGCGCCTGCCATTTCTCCGATTCTATATGCTCCAAAACCTGATCGACATAATGGCTGTAGCGTGGTTCATTAAGCCACGTTTGGATGTTGGCCAATGCGGCAGTTGTCAGCTTGCCGCTTTGTTGAGCTTCCTGCAATCGAACAAGTGCCGCTGGTACGTCGATCGGTTTAGAATTCATCGTGATGCCAATTCTTGCGAGTGTGAACGTGAGAAAGCGGGCCGAAGGGCGCGTCGAACGCAGCCCGATTCGACCATAAGTTTACCGACTCAAAGGCCCACTGACCAGCAACCTACAATCGACTGACGCTGGTATGCCACCAGGCATTGCAGGTTGCAAAAGTGACTAGGCGGCAGGGCACTGCGGCTGACGCGAAGGATCGGCAGATGGCGCCGAGCCGCTCAATAAGGCAGTGTCGAAGTTCGGTCAGCCACGAGTCGTTGCTACTTTTTAGTTACAAAAAGCGGGCCGCCGTAGGCCGCATTGTCGCCGAGCTCTTCTTCGATCCGGATCAGTTGGTTGTATTTCGCCATACGATCCGAACGTGAAGCGGAGCCAGTCTTGATTTGACCGGTCGAAAGCCCAACGGCAAGGTCGGCAATGAACGAGTCTTCAGTTTCACCACTGCGGTGCGAGGATATCGACGAGTAGCCATTTCGATGAGCGAGTGCAATAGCGTCGATCGTTTCGGTCAGTGTGCCAATTTGGTTGACCTTGATCAAAATGCTGTTCGCGATGCCTTCATCGATTCCGCGTTGCAGTCGTTCAACGTTAGTGACGAACAGATCGTCACCGACCAGCTGCACTTTAGTGCCGACCTTTTCGGTCAACAACTTCCAAGTGGCCCAATCGTCTTCACTGCAACCATCTTCGATCGAGCAGATTGGATATTTGTCAACCCAAGCGGCCAAGAAGTCGACCATTTGCTCGCCCGACAATTGCTTGCCGTCAATGGTGTATTTCTTCGAACCCGAATCGTAAAATTCCGTCGCGGCCACATCGAGTGCGATGAAAATTTGCTTGCCCGCGGTGTAACCAGCGCGGTCGATCGCCAGCATAATTAAGTCGAGAGCTTCTTGATTGCTGCCCAAGTCCGGAGCGAATCCGCCCTCGTCGCCGACCGCCGTGTTCAGTTTCTTTTCGCTGAGCACTTTCTTCAAGTTGTGGAAGATCTCTGTACCAGCTCGCAATGCTTCGCTGAATTTGTCAAACCCAAGAGGCATTACCATGAACTCTTGCACATCGACGGAGTTGTCAGCATGCTGACCGCCGTTGACTATATTCATCATTGGTGCTGGCAGCAGATGCGCGTTGACGCCGCCGAGGTAGCGATAGAGCGGTTGATGCGTGAAGGTCGCGGCGGCTTTGGCCACGGCCAGCGAGACGCCCAGCATTGCGTTCGCTCCGAGCGACTTCTTGTTAGGCGTCCCATCCAAAGCGATCAGAGCTTGATCCAATCCGCGTTGGTTCATGGCGTCGAAACCGACGAGTTCTTCGGCGATGGTCGTATTGATGTTTTCGACCGCTTTGCTGACGCCTTTGCCCATGAACTTGGTCTTGTCGCCGTCGCGTAATTCCCAAGCTTCGTGAGCTCCGGTGCTTGCGCCGCTTGGAACGGCCGCTCGTCCGCTGGAACCGTCGGCCAGCATGACTTCGACTTCGACAGTCGGGTTGCCACGTGAATCAAGAATTTGACGACCGCGAATGTCTTCGATATAGCTCATGAATTTTCCTGCTGTTTGGAAAAGCGGTTTATGGGGTGTGCGTTGCAACTAATGCGGGCATAATTCTGCGCCAAACGAGCGATTTTGCATAGCACCGATCCGCTCACAAAGCCTTGCATTGGTACGCGCTGGAGTCGTAAAAATCGGCGAAAACGGCGAGCCGTCAAGCGAAGACTTCAATCGCTCCGTTGATCTGCCTTACGGGGTAAGTGCTCAACATTGGCCGGCCCGTCGTCGTGTTAAATCCGTCGGATAATCGATATCGCCAGCCATGCCACGGACAAGTGATGCAGCCGTCGGCCAGTTTGCCTTTGACCAGCGGCCCACCTTGATGAGCGCAAATCGCGTCGACAGCCCAAATCGCGTCGCCCTCACGAAAGATGCCAATGATCGCCTCGCCAATAACCACTTCGATTGCGGCTTGGTCAGGCAAGTCATCCCAGCGGGCGACTGCCTGCCAGTTGGCCTGAGGGTTTGAGCTCTGGTTTGCGATTGGATCTTGATTCATCGCTACGATTGTAACGCGATCGGAAGCTTGCGGACAAAGCTCACTTAGAAAATCGCGCTTCATTTCCGTACTACAAAAACAGTTGATTTTGTATCGCATGATGCAAAAGTCGCGTTAACTCGTTATCTTGAGTGGGCAGGGCGGGGCAAGGTTTATTGTCACGGTTGCTTCTATTACAAAAGCGTCCCGGCAAGCATCGCTGCAAAGTGAAAGCTTTTGTACTTTCGCAGCCACAAATTCACATTTCAACATTTTCGATGGAGAGACAACGCATGTTTCAAATGAAGCGACTGATGATCGGTTCGGTCTGGCTGCTCGGACTGTGCATTGCACCATCCATTTCATCCGGTCAAGCGAAAGAAAACATGCCCGAATTTATCCAGACGATCGAGGGAATAAGCGAATACCGACTTGAAAACGGCGTGCAAGTTCTGCTTTTCCCGGACGCAAGCAAGCCGGTCGTAACGGTCAACATGACGATCTTCGTAGGTTCACGTCATGAGGGTTATGGCGAAGCGGGTATGGCGCATTTGCTTGAACATATGTTGTTCAAAGGTACGGATTCCAATCCAGCGATTCCAAAGGCACTGCAAGACCGTGGCGCCCGATTCAACGGCACGACTTGGTTGGACCGTACTAACTATTATGAAACGCTTAATGCATCAAGCGAAAATCTTGAGTTCGCGCTCGCTTTAGAAGCGGATCGATTGGTCAATTCGCGGGTTCGCGGTGAAGACTTGAATACCGAAATGACTGTTGTTCGCAGCGAGTTTGAACGCGGCGAGAATTCGCCTAGCCGCGTACTGCAACAACGCCTATTTTCGGCGGCTTACGAATGGCACAATTACGGCAAATCAACTATCGGTAATCGCAGTGACATTGAACGTGTACCAATTGATTCGCTACGTCGCTTCTACAAGAAATACTATCGGCCTGATAATGTCATGTTGGTGGTGGCCGGCAAGTTTGACAACGAACAAGCACTTGCGTTGATCGAGAAATATTTTGGCATCTTGGAGAATCCAAGCGGCGCGATCGACAAGACCTACACGACCGAGCCGCCGCAAGATGGCGAACGAACCACGGTCGTTCGCCGAGTAGGTGATACGCAGTTGGTCGGCGTTGGGTATCACATTCCTGCCGCCAGCGATCCAAGCTACGCGGCGGTCGATGTCTTGGCAACGGCGCTGGCTGACGAACCAAGCGGTCGGCTGTACAAGGCACTCGTCGAAGGCAAAAAGGCCAGTAGCATTTACGGCGGGGCAATGGCGCTTCACGATCCCGGCTTGATGTTTTTCATGGCCGAAGTTGCCAAGGACAAATCGCTGGAAGACGCGAGGCAAACTTTGATTGAAACGCTGGAGGTTACTCCTGCCAAGCAGCCATTCAGCCCAGAAGAAGTTGATCGAGCAAAGGTCCAACTGCTCAAAGACCGCGAGCTCAAAGCAGCCGACGTCACGAGCATGGCGGTCGAGCTAAGTGAATGGGCGGCGCAAGGCGATTGGCGATTGTACTTTTTGTATCGCGACCGTGTCGAAGAGGTGACGACCGAAGAAGTGCAAGAAGTTGCGGAATATTATTTGATGGGACAGAACCGAACCGTTGGACTGTTTATTCCGAGCGAAACGTCCGAACGACTGGAAGTTCCCGATCGGCCAAATACAACTGAGATGCTGGCTGGCTACGAGGGCCGGGAAGCAATTTCTGAAGGCGAAGAATTTGAATCGACGCCTGAAAACATCGAATCTCGAACCATTCGAGGGGAAATTAAGCCTGGTTTTCCTTATGCTCTGATTCCAAAACAGACGCGTGGCAATTCGGTGCAACTTTCGCTGAGCCTACGTTTTGGCGACGAGCAATCGCTGTTCGGAAAATCGGCCGCTTGCGAAATGCTGGGCAGCCTGATGAGTCGCGGTTCGGAAGATTTCACTTACCAACAAATTCGCGACAAGCTCGATGGGTTGCTGGCAAACGTCAGCTTCTCGTCGCAACCGCAATTGCTGTCGGTCCGGATTGAAACTAAGGCGGACAAGCTGACCGAAGTCTTGTCGGTGGTCGAGTCCGTTCTGCGACGGCCAACTTTTGACGCCGCTGAACTGGCGATCTTGAAAGACGAATCGATCGTCGGTTTGCAATCGCAACTCAGCGAACCGCAGGCACTTGGACCGACCGCTGTTGGCCGTGCTTTTAATCGCGAGAAACCAGGACATATCCATTACACGCCGACCATTCAAGAAGAAATCGCCAGCATCGAAGGGCTCGACGCCAAATCGATCAGTGATCTGTACCACGAAGTCCTAGGTGGCGATCGCGGCGAAGTCTCAATTGTTGGCCAGTTTGATCAAGAACCGGTACTGGCCGCGATTGCCAAGATCCTCGATGGCTGGAAAGCCAAAACGCCTTATCAACGCGTCGATCGGACCGCCAACACAACAGTGCCTGGCCAAATGATTGTCATTGAGACGCCTGACAAAGCGAACTCGCTCTATTATGCATCTGAGCAGTTCGCGATGAACGACTCGGATCCAGATTATCCTGCGTTGGTGATCGGTAATTTTGTCTTTGGTGCTGGCGCATTGTCATCGCGATTGGG
Organism: Pirellulaceae bacterium; assembly: GCA_041740995.1. Classification (GTDB taxonomy): domain Bacteria; phylum Planctomycetota; class Planctomycetia; order Pirellulales; family Pirellulaceae; genus JBGSKY01. The sequence goes on along the minus strand of JBGSKY010000212.1, from coordinate 5,115 downwards.
TGATCGCGTCCGTCAACGTGAGGGTTTGTCGTATGGCGTCGCCAGCGGGTTGACTGGCCATCCGATAGACAAGCGGACGTCACTAACGATCTATGCGATCACCAATCCGGCGAACCGCGACAAGGTCGTTAATGCAATCGCGGAAGAGATGGATCGCTTGCTGGCCGATGGAATCACCCAAGAAGAGCTGAAAAATGCAGTTGAAGGCTATCTACAATCTCAACAAGTTAGCCGAGCCGACGATCAACGGTTAGCAAGCTTGCTGGCTTCGAATTTATTTGCAAACCGCGACATGCTGTTTTATGCTCGACAAGACGCCAAAATGGCGGCCTTGACGGTCGAAAATGTCAACGCAGCGTTGAAGAAGTATTTCGAGCCGAAGCGGTTGGTAATTTCTACCGCTGGCGATTTTGCTAATGCAGAACTCGCCGAGGAACCGGAAGCGCAAACCGTTCCAGAATAAGACTAATTCGTATTATCCCACCTCCGTTATTAGGAACCTGCCATGATTCACCTGCAACCGCTTCGCTGGGGCAAGCCTTACCAGTCGATCGAGTCGCAAGACGTTATCCACTTCGAAACCGGCGAACCGATTGCAAAAGTCGGGCAGGTCAATGGTGGGATGGTCCAAATGGATATGCGAAAGACGGCCAATGCCCGCGCGGCTTTACGGTCACTGAGCACAAGCGACTTACTTGAAAAAGTTCGAGACGCAGGCGAGCTATTTGCCAACGGCACAGTCGCTATCGGTGACCAGTCGCAAACGGTTGACCAGTTTGTTCACCAGCAATCGGCCAGTACTGGTTTGCCTGAGCACATGTGCCGCAGCAACCTGAAAAAAAACGCGTTTGTGCTGTCAAACATGGTTCAGATTCTCGATGCACTGACACGAGGACTGGATCTAGAGATTTTCTCTCGCGGGTGGGGCGAAGAAGGTCGTGGTGTAATTGTGTCTTACCAAAATCAATCGCCCGTTCTGGGGGCCGTGCTGCCCAACAACTCGCCCGGTGTGCATACACTTTGGCTGCCTGCGGTGGCTTTGCAAGTTGGCCTCGTGCTGAAGCCCGGCTCGCAGGAGCCTTGGACGCCATATCGGATGATTCATGCGTTCATCCAAGCTGGCATCCCTGCCGAAGCTTTCTGCCTCTATCCCGGCGGTCATGATGTCGGTGGAGCGATCCTCAGCCGCTGCGATCGATCAATGATTTTCGGCAGTGCTCAAACCGTCAATCAATACGCTGGCAATCCCAAGGTTCAAGCACATGGTCCTGGATTTTCCAAAGTTTTGCTGGGCGACGATTGTGTCGATCAATGGGAAGAGCATCTGGACATGATGGTCGAAAGCGTGCTCAGTAATTCCGGACGCAGTTGCATCAACGCGTCTGGCATCTGGGCGTCTCGCCACACAAAAGAAATTGCTGAAGCAATCGCCCAGCGAATAGGCGCGGTTGACGTCAAGTTGCCAAGCGATGAAACGGCCGAACTTGCTGCATTCGTCAACCCTGCAATGGCGACCGGAACCTTCTCTATGGTCCAGCAAGATTTGGCCGAAAGCGGTGTGACTGATATGACCGCCAATTTCGGCGAACGTTTGATCGAGCGCGAACGATGTGCCTATCTGCGACCAATGGTAGTCCACGCTGACTCGCCCGACCGCGCCGTCGCAGCAAAGGAGTACATGTTCCCATTCGTCTCGGTGGTCCAATGTCCTCAAAAAGATATGCTCAAGAAAATCGGCCCGACGCTGGTTTGTTCTGCTATCACTAACGACGAGAAGTGGACCAGCGAACTGACGGACGCAACGCACATCGATCGCTTGAACATCGGAGCAATTGCCACCAACCGTCTTAATTGGTTGCAACCCCATGAAGGCAACTTAATTGACTTCATGTTTCGCTCTCGCGCCTACCAAGTCGCACCGCAGCACGCAACGGTTTAGTAGACATCGTTACCCAGCGGAAGTTCAGCCAGATCTTGAATTTTGGACTTGAGCATGCCAGGACTGATCCTGTCATGCTCAAGTCATTTTGTTGGAATTCGATCCTCTAGTTGCTACAATATCGGACTGCGCGAAGCTCGCAATTTCGGCGAGTTCGCGAATCTACCCTACATGAAGCAGGCCGATTCATGCATCGACAGACGCTGGACCACATCCGACCTTTCGCACTTGCTATGTTCGCTTGTGGCTTAGCATTTTCGCAAAACAATTTGTCTTGTTTTGCCGAATCACCAACAGCAGCGACGGAGTTGATGAACGCTTACGCTCAGCCGATCGAACACACCGAGCTTGTACTTGAAATGGTTCCGATTCCGGGTGGCACTTTTGTCATGGGAAGCCCCGACGCTGAGTCAGACCGACAATCCGATGAAGGGCCAACTCATGAAGTTACCATCTCCCCGTTTTGGATGGGTAAGTACGAAGTAACTTGGGATCAATACGATACGTGGGGCGAGTCGATGGATCAGCTCCGGCGTAAGATCATGTCGATCAAACCTAATGCACGTGACCTAGCGGTCGATGCTGTTTCCAAGCCGACCGAACCGTATACTGACATGAGTTTTGGTTTGGGAAAAGAGGACAATCCAGCGATCTGTATGACTCAACATGCGGCGCGAACTTTTTGTAAATGGCTTACTGCGAAAACCGGCCACTACTATCGACTGCCAACCGAAGCTGAATGGGAATACGCAGCGCGCGCCGGAACGACGACCGCTTATTCCTTTGGTGATGATCCTTCAATGCTTGATGACTACGCTTGGCATGATGGAAACAGCGAAAGCAGCTATCACCCGGTCGGACAAAAGAAACCTAATCCTTGGGGACTATTTGACATCCATGGAAACGTCGCTGAATGGACATTGGACCAATACGACTCGGTTTTTTACAGCAACACCAATCACGCGACAGACCCATTAAACATTCCCAAGACGCTTTACCCTCGATCAGTCCGAGGTGGTGGCTGGGACGACCAACCCGACAAACTTCGATCTGCCGCCCGCATTGCATCGGATGCCGAATGGAAAGCCCAGGACCCACAGTTGCCACAAAGTATCTGGTATCATACGGATGCACTCAGCGTCGGTTTTCGAGTCGTCCGGCCACTCAATGCACCTTCCGAACAAGAACGAGCAGAGAAGTGGGACAAGACCGAACCGCTGCAAATCGATGAAGAATAATGTCGGTCGCAAATTCGACCTGCTCAAATCCTTTCCAGTCTCACCGACCAATTTCCTGCCAAAGGTGTTCTATGCTTTCTGAAAATGTTTCAAGTCATCTCGACAGTTCAGCGACTCGCCGAAAGTTTATTCAACAAACCAGCGTGCTAGCAGCGACAGCAACGATCGCGGCCAACGCAGTTCCAAAAGTTCACGCTGCCGAAGACAATACAATTCGCATTGCACTGGTTGGCTGCGGCGGACGAGGAACAGGCGCAGCGCTGAATGCTTTGTCCGTCGAAAACAATCCTATTAAGCTGGTGGCACTGGCCGATGTTTTTGATTCGCATATCACGAGCACCTTTAATTCGCTCTCCGAATATCCGTCGCTTGGTTCAAAGGTCGATGTTCCTGAGGAACACAAATTCGTCGGCTTCGATGGCTATCGACAAGCGATGGATTGTCTCTCGCCTGGCGACGTTGTAATTCTCGCAACACCACCTGCGTTTCGATGGGTTCACTTTCGATATGCGATCGAAAAAGGACTGAACGTCTTTATGGAGAAGCCTGTCACCATTGACGCGCCAACGTCGGTCCGAATGTTAGAACTGAACGAAGATGCAAAAGCAAAAAACCTCAAGGTTGCCGTTGGACTGATGTGTCGGCATTGCAAAGCGCGACAAGAATTGTTTGACCGTATTCAAAATGGCGAGATCGGTGATGTGTCGATGCTGCGAGCTTATCGCATGGCCGGACCCACAGGCTCAGCAGCAGCCCCGCCCAACGATGGAAGTCTCTCCGAATTGATGTACCAAATCAAGCACTTCCACGGTTTTCTGTGGCTCTCTGGCGGTGCAGTTAGTGACTTTTTGATTCACAACATTGATGAATCTTGCTGGATGAAGAACGCATGGCCGGTCAAAGCGATTGGATTGGGTGGACGTCACTACCGTGGCGACAGTGTCGATCAAAATTTTGACACATATGCGATTGAGTACACTTTTGAAGACGGCGCGAAATTGTTTGTCGATGGTCGAACGATACCAGGTTGCAAGCAAGAATTTGCAAGCTTTGCACATGGCAGCAAAGGCCTAGCGGTAATTTCTTCCGCTTCGCATACGCCAGCGAAATCCCGCATTTATTCAGGTCATAACATGGACAAAGACAAACTGATTTGGGAATACCCGCAACCGGAACCCAATCCATATCAACTTGAATGGGACGATTTAATCGCGGCCATCCGTAAAGACGAAAAATACAACGAAGTCGAGCGCGGAGTTATGGCCAGCGCCGTGACATCTATGGGGCGTATGGCCGCTCATACCGGACAGGAAATTACGCTAGAAAACTTTATGAAAGTTGACCACGAATTCGGCCCAGGAATTGATCATCTGTCGCTCGAATCTGAATCACCACTTCAAGCGAATGAAGCAGGCCAGTACAGCGTTCCAATGCCAGGCTTGGTGAAAAAACGCGAGTTTATGTAAACTCCACATTTTGGTCGTAACCAGAGCGGCCAGACCTTAAGGCACGCACAACAATGCGTGCCGATTGGGTTCTATCGGGCTGGCAGGAAATCACTTTCCAATGTGCAGGGCACGTCAATCTGAACCTGAGCACATGAAACTGATCACAATTGTTTATGGTCCTAAATCTGTTTTTGGACCCCCATGAGATTGTCACATGGGTGAATCAGCTTCGTGATCTAAATCACGAAGTCGCACTGAAAAACCCCAAAGGGTTCATCCCGTTTGGTGAATCAGTTTGCTCGAAGCGTCATGGAACTTTCGCTCCGGTGGGATAAACCAACACGGGGGCGGGAAAGATCCCACTGGACTCTTTCGGAGCGTTGAACGTCGCAGTTTTGATCTGCTACAAAACTGCTAAACTCGGAAGTTAATTCAAGACAATTCTTAGGTTGCGTATTCTGAATTGAATTCGACATAGGCACAGCCCAAG
>JBGSKY010000211.1:0-5993 GCA_041740995.1 Pirellulaceae bacterium | reverse complement strand
GTAGTTTAGCGTTCACTCGAAACCCTCGTTTGCGTGCGTGAATGGACTGATGAGTAACATCCAATACACGCGTAAAACGCCGAGGGTTTTCGAGTTTTCTAAGATTCTTTGATTAAGCGGTCGCTTGTTTAAGGACTAGTGTCGGCGGATGAATCGCCTTCGCACAAGGTAAACAGGATCTGGTCCCACTGAAAAGCGTTCAACGTCGAAGTCGTTGTCATCTCATCGTCAATCGATCTCCCTCGTGTGGCGATCAGTACGGCCTGCAGTAAGTTGCACTCACGCAGCCCGTACACGAGGTACTCGATGTCGTCTTCGTCGAGTTCTAGCTGTTGTCCATCGATGTCGGCGGGTAAGTCGCCTCTGCGCAGGGTACGCGAAATCAGGTCCATTGAAACGCGGTCAACTTCGTAGTCGTTGTCATTTGGGTTAATGCCTCGGAGTATTGTGAGACGGCAGCAAGCGTCACCGTGAATCGCTCTCTGTATTCGAGTGCGATTTCGCCGCCGACTCCTCGTATGGTTTGATCACGATGACGAACTCATGATGGTGACAATGGAGGAAGCGCCAAAAACATGACAGTGCCGACCGAAACGAGACACTCGACATTGATGCAGCCCGGTGACAAATTCGCCATGGGTCGGCTGACCCCATGACAACTGAATGCTTCGCGTTCGTGCATGTAACCGGTACCGATACTCAGATCCGAGCGATCCACACGATCACGTTCAAGGCGAACGTTCGTCCTGTGATTGAGAGCGACGAGCAATTCGACGTCGACTCACCTCGGTCTCTGACCCTCCGCCAAGACAGAGCATTGATTGATCGGCTCGTGGGACTGCTGCCCACGTCGCGAATCTCTTGCGGGCTGCACACCATTTTGAAGCCGCGATGGCCCTACACCGGCAATTCTTTTTAGCTCCCAGAGCTTCGCCGGCACACGCCCGTTCTTCGGGCGACGCGGCGAGTTTTCGTGCGCTGATCAATGTTGATACTGGCCTCTCGCTAGGAGGACTGGTGGTTGGCTTGGGAGCAAGTTCGTCTTCGCGATGAATGCTGGCATCGCCGGCGATAACACATCGATAGATGGCTCAGCTCACCGCGGTCCTGGCATCTGCAAATAAATGTGAAAACACGTATTGGATGCAAGTCGATTCTCGCGCAAGGTATCGCTGATTGATCGAGAAGGTCACGTCAGCACTCGCCTCTTGCATTCATCCTAAGCCCAGGGCGAGTGCTGAAATTTAAGATCAATGCAACTTCCAAATCGGAGCCGTCGTGGCAGGCTCCAAAACTTCACTTTTTGCTCTTGAGGAAAACGATGAGTTCACGACCCCAAGCATGCACAATGATGCTAATTATCGAAATGATTTCCGAAGGGAAGGACATCACGCCTCTCCTATCAGGATGTCCTAAGCTGATGGACGACCCAATCGCAAGAAGTCGCTTTGTGAGAAGGTTTGAAATTCTCAATGAGCTGGAGCTAGATTATACGAAACCTGAAACGAAGAAACAGCAGCGACTCAGCGAGGAACTCACGGCAATCAGCGATGCTGAATTTGACGAGCTGATCGAGCATACCGGCGAGAGCAAACTAGGCGTGGCATTGGCGAATTCGATACTGGAACTCCGAGTGATTTTTGAAACTATCTGTGTATGTCGTGTGAAGGGGATTACCTCACATAGTCGTTCGCAATCATCATTCAAAAGGTTGGTTGAGTTGCATCACAGATATGAGTCGGCAGTGATGTTATTGGAATCTTGCTGTGAATTCATGAACTCGCAACAAGCGTGTGGCAATTGACACGGGTGCGTGGCGACCACACCAATTGCTGGCGATTTTCTCATCGTCATAAACGTTCGCGTCACCACGCGAGTGTACTGACAGCGTCTGATTGCCAATAGACGTTTCGGCAGTGTCATTTTTCACGGGTCGCTCTGGCCTGCTCCGCGACGGCTTGCCTAAACGCTTTGTTCAATTTGATCCATCGCAACTGCGCCCGTTTGAGTGCGCCCTCCCAGTATCTTCTAACGGAGATACTAAGATTCGACCGTAACCCGGCCAGCTCGCAGCGAACCAGGTCCATCTTGGCCAACACCATCGTGTCAGCATAGTGCCTGATTAGCGGGTCATCTCCGACCGAGTCTAGCAGTTCATCAGCCTCCCGCTGGAGCTTGATACGAAACAGAGCTTCCGTCTCGGGCGACTCGCCAGCGAAGTCTTGAACCAGTGTCTCGCGAGCGAGTTCGAGGGCATCGGTTGCCTTGGCGAAAATTTCCGGTGCGGAATTGATCCACTCGTTGAGCTTTGCTGCCGCAGCCCCGTCACCTTGATTGGCCAGCCGGCAGGTTTCTGTCAGTCGATGTAGCTTGGGCAGCTCGGAAGATGGTTGCGTTGACATCGGTAGAATGTTGGCTGGAGATGGTGGCAGGCTGATGATCCGCAGGAGTACCCTCCAGCAGCCGGAGAACTGGGCGATCTGAATTAACTGGGCTTCGGTCTGTCTTGCCTTTTCCATCTCAGCATTGATCTCATCGCCGCGAGCGGCGGTTGTTGCCTTTTGAAGCCGCTCGTCGCGTACGAACATGCTGACAAACGGACTTGAGAGGCGACCGATATATTCTTTCTTCAGCCGTCCGTCGATCCGCTGAACCTTGGTGTAATATTTTTTGTTGGTTTCCCTACGACCCTCGACCGCCATCCGCTCTTTCCCCTCAAGATTGAAATCCAAAGCGTGTTGGATTCCTTGTGTAACAGACTTGGGGTTTTCGCAAAAACATCATGCAAACTCACGATCTTGTTTGCTGGGTGATACCTTTGCAGAGGGAATTTCAGCAACTACCCCTGCTAAACGAGACAGGAGTACTTGCCCCACTCGACGACTCATCATGGCCGCAATGGTGTTCGGTAAAGGACGCATTGGCTGCGTCAGATTGATCAAGCCTGCCAAGACCCGTCGCGACGATGTGTCACCACATAGCTCCTCGCCTAGAACGCACAGTTCTAGCCGCTCAGCAGCCCTCCCCTGAGCGGTGCTCAGATCATGTTCTTCACCGAAGCGATCGAGATGATCCAGCCAGTGTTCGCAGACGGCAGGGCCGCCCTGGAAGGCGTGACGGTAGAGGGTGCGACGGAGATAGTCAGGTGGTTGACTATCACTGGCAATGATCTGCTGCATGATCCAGCTCGTGCTGCTAAGGCTATCCTGCACATCAAAGAAAATGTCACGGTAGTCTCGTACCAGACCAGCGTCGAGGTACGACCTTGATGCGACTTCTTCGCACGAGAGCCCGGACAAGATTCGAGCCTCGACCTTCAACCGCATCACGGGGTCCTCGTGCAGTGCCACGGCTCCGGCAACGTTGGCATTGCGGTCACGCAAGAGTCTTGACCGATAATATTCTTGTATCGGTTGAAAGTGATCGACAATCAGCCACACGATAGGCCCCAGGGTATGGGCGTTGCGAGCCGTGTTTGTGCGGATGAGTCTCATTGCTCGGTGCCATCGCCAAGCCGGGCCATACATAGACAGGGAGTTGCTCCGGAGGATTTCTTGTAAACGTTCCGGCTGCTCGATCCTGAAGTCAAAATTTATCCACATCGTACAAAACTCGCTGCCTCGAAAGATCCCTATGGTCTCCGTCATGCCGGCCTGGTGAAAGAGAAACATGCCGAGGGACGGTCCTCGGTCTCCTGTGCCGACTAGCTCGGAGGTACATATTCGGGTCAGGCTTCTCCTTTAACTCGTCGATCGCTAACTCAGCAGCAGGGACGTCTTGGTTGGCGGTGGCATGACCAGCATTGTCCGTAGCCGATATGGACGCATCGCCGTTGCCTTCAACGGTCACGATTGAACCATTTAGCTCGAGACAAGTAGTCATCGGCACGCCAGCTGATTTTCAACCTTCGAATAACATCTTGTTGTTTTAAGACCGCGCCGCCCGTTCGACGTTGCCGCGTAGGCGGCTGCCGTTTCGACGTCGCAGCGTTCAGTTGCTTGTAGGGCACACCAGCAATTTCAGCTATTTCCTCGTGTGATATTCCCCCTGCCTCGAACAACGCTTTAAGGTCAGGCCTCACCGAAAAGAACTTCTCAATCCACACCAAGTCTGCTCGTGGCACAGATTCCTCTTTGTCGGCTTTTTCGCTGGCCCATGCACCCCGTTTCTTGACGTGCGGGCTTGTCGCAAGCTTCGCTTCGTCCGATCGCTGTTGATTCTTGCGACCATTCACCATACTGGCGGCTTGTTGCTTTGCTGCAAACATTCGGTACCTCGCAAGACGCTCGGCAGCACTCATCGGTTTGTAACTATCGGGGAGGTGACGACGCGCAATATTGGATTGAGCGATCGCGTCGGGGCTATGCTCCGTAACATACACTTGATCAGCGGTGATGGTAACGCCGGCAACGCAGCATGCCATGAGACGAGCACGACCGTCGAGAAGCTGATTGTTGCGATTGACGAAGATGGGCACGATCAGGCCATGCTCCATGATCGAGTCGACCAGGTTGTCGAAGTCTTGTTGTGAAATTATCGGGAGGGTTTTGCAGATCGGGTGTACCTTGCCAACCAACCTCCCTGCATACTGTAAGGTCTCCTTAAGCGTTGGTCGTTTGTAGCGAGCCAGATAATTGTTCATGTCAACACTCCGGAAAAGGGGACGGCGGCACGTGTCACCGTGATTCGCTCGAAGCAATCGAGCAGAATTTAGCCGCCGTCCCTCTGTATGGATTAACCACGATGACGCTGTCATAATGAGTTAAAAGTCCGAAACTCCAAAGATGTGTTCTTGTTGGTCGCACTGGCGACTCGCGTTGCCAGTACGACGGAGGTCTTCGTAGCGTGTTGTACCCAAACGCTGCCATGCTCAAGCGTTTTGGACGGCAGCGATCCTGCACATGGGCATGGCAGACACATCGGAGCTAGGGCTTCGGCACGAGTTGCTCGCGAACCAGCCGAATAGCTAGTCGCTTGGCGATCTCCCTCGTGGAGACGAGTTCGGCGCTCGTCGAGGATCTTAACTGCACCTTCCATTGGTCATCGAACGCCGTCGCGATTGCACAGTCTGGAGCGTCGGCATGCTCGAAGAGCATCACTTGATTCGCGAAGATCACACGGATCCCGTCTGTTCGGTCCACGATATTGGTGCGGCCGTCCTTGTAAACGCGGTCGGACGAAATTTCCCGCAAAACCATTTTTTTCGAGCCTGTAATCTTATTCTCGTTCTTGGCGGGATTCGACTTGCCTTTGTTTTTTCCGAGTTGCACGCCTGCCTTCATCAATCCGTCGTCGAGACTAGTTTCCCCATCCTTGACCTGTTGAGCGATCTCAGGATCAGCGTTTTTTAGTTTGTTTGCCTTTATCAGTCTATTGCGAGGGACCTTTTCCGACCTCGCGGCAATCTCCACGGATCGCGGTGGACGTTTAGAGATTGGCTTGCCTTGGCTTGTCACCACCTTGGCGTCAAGCGAGTTCTTCTGTGATTTGCGTCCCTTTTCGGCTCCGACACATTTCCGCTCTCTTGCTTCTTCACGATACTTCGGCAAGAGGTCAGCGGCGAACATGACTCGCTGATCTTCTGTCAAATGCCGCCGAGCGAAATTACCTTCGGCGATCGCCTCTGGTGCCTCATTCGTCGAGACGATCTGATCTTTGCGAATAACGATTCCAGCGACTTGGCAAGCAAGCACACGACTGCGACCATCAAGCAGCTGACGATCTTTGTCGACGAGAATGGACGTTAGAAGGCCGTGCTGTTTGATGGAGTCAACTAGATTGTCGAAGTCTTTGGTGCCAATGGTGGGAACCCTGCTGCATGCTTCGTGGATACCGCAGATATGTTCGCGAAGTGATTCCAAGCAAGCTTCTAGCGATGGGATTGTGTACTTTGGTTCGTAACTGGTAGTTGGATTGGGCACGGCGTGACCCTCGCAAATTTTGTGACCTTCAACGAGCCTCACCGCTTTCAACAGAAGAACTGTTGAAAGGCG
>JBGSKY010000210.1:0-1784 GCA_041740995.1 Pirellulaceae bacterium | reverse complement strand
TTGCTCTCGACCTTGAACTTGGCCATCCGCAGACAAACGTCCAGAAGATCGTCGTGATCCAACTTGAACAGTTCTTTCTTCAACTGGCTAATCGTGGCAGCGTTCATTACAAGCTCATCTACTCTTGGCTGCCGTCGAGGCGACTGACCAACTCAGCGACGGAGGTTTTACGTCAGGGCAAACGATGCTGTCGCCGTCGACCTAAAGCGCTCGGCGAACCTGCTCAGCCGATGCTTCGTCGATTCCGGTAAGCTTTGTAAACCATGACATGATTTTGTTTGGACAATTCTGGGGCGAAAAGAGAATCGAATGGCGCACAAATTGGATCAGATTTTTGTCGTCGATGTTGAATCGACGTGTTGGGACGGACCTCCGCCGGACGGTCGGGAAAGCGAGATTATCGAGATCGGCTGGTGCTTTGTCGATGATGCAGCAGAAACTTCTACTGAGAATTATCGAATGACGGACGGCTCAGAACTATCGCACAATTGAAAAACTCTTGGAGTTGGCGTTGCAATGAACAGAATCACCGAGGTGAACGCACATGATCAAAACGTTTGATGAAGCTTACCAATTCGTCTTGGACCACAAAGTTTGCACGGTGTTCGGCAGCAAAGGCTCACCGCACCCATCACTGTGGGACAATACGGCACTATCTGAAAAGAAACCCAATGCGGGAGGTTGGAGCCCGAAAGTCGTCGCTGTCTGGGACTGGAAAACTCGCATTCCGCAAACCTATCCGGAATCGGTCTACTACGGAAAAATTCACGGCGGCGATGCGGTGCTGATGGAAATGCAATACTTCCGCGAAACGCATTACCCAGCCGCGTTTCAGATGGTCAGCGAGGTGGATGCACTTGCTCAGCAAGTTTACGAATTGATCCGCTTGGAGCCTGCGTTTACCGGGCCACTGCGAAAGCGAGCTATCGAGCAATGGGGTTGTACAAAGAGCCAATTTGATACGGCGATTAAGAAACTGCAGATCACTCTCAATATCGTTCGCTCCAACGATCCGATGCTGAAGAATGATTTTTGGCTGACCATGCGAGAAATGCATTTAGACATCGTGCATCAATACGAATTCAATTCATCAAACGGTTGAGGCTCAAGTGCCTCATGGTGACAATCCCCTCGAACCGAAAAACAATCCCTTGAATCCTTACGGAACCCTATCAAATGAACTGCCTCCCAGGGATGTGCACAAAGGAGGATTGCACCGGACCATGACCCTTGGTGGCCAATATGCAACTCGCAATTACACCATCAAACACCTTCAAGACCTGAAAGGAAAATCCGTTTTAACAGAAACCATGCCCTTTACGACAAACGAGGCAGCGGCGGCCCAAGAGGCGGGAATCGATACGCTCAAAGTCAAGTTTGATCCACGCAATCCGGCCAGTGCCATTGCGATCCGAAACGCAGCGTCCAATACTTTCATGACATTCTGCATCGGGCTGACAAAGGTTGCGACGGTGGAGGAAGCGGTCCGTGCTGGCTTTGACGCCATGGACGCCGGTGCAGATGGAATCATGTGCCAATGGGGACCAGAATTCATTCGGGCTGTTTCTGGAGTTGGAATTCCTGTGGAAGCTCACGCTGGTTTGGTGCCACGGTTGAGCACTTGGACTGGTGGCCTAAAAGCCGTTGGGAAAACGATCGAAGAGGCACTCTGGATATTCAAACAAATTCAGTCATTCGAGGAAGCAGGAGCCTGGGCGGTGGAAGTCGAAGTCATACCGGCTGAGCTTCTTAAGCAAATTTCCAGTCGCACCGCTCTGGTGACC
>JBGSKY010000209.1:0-75631 GCA_041740995.1 Pirellulaceae bacterium | reverse complement strand
CACCGCCGAATCCACCGCGACCGCCGAACCCACCTGGAAATCCGCCGCCACCAAATCCACCCGGAGGACCGCCGCCGCCAGCACCACCTTGACCGCGCAAAGAGCGGAAAAAATCCATGCGACGTTGCATATCTTCTGCCGATGTACCGCCGCCTGGAGTACCGCTGTCGCTCGGTGAACTGGACGACGTGCTGCTTGGATTATTGGCCGACGCGACATTCGTTTTTGCCTTGGCTCCAAACGTCGCCTGAATTGCGTTTTGCAAAACGGAGGCGCTCATTCCGCCTCCCAATTGGACCACTTCGACTGCTTCCTGAGAGCCCTCGGAGCCTTGATCGATCTTCTCAACCAACTCTTTGACTTGCAAGTACAACGAGTTAGGTCCTGTCACGATAATCGCGTTGTTTCGCGTATCGACGCCGATGCTCATGGTAGCTTCTTTAACTTGCGCTGCTTGCGCTCCACCGCCGTTTCGTCCGCCGCCTCCACCGCCACGAAGAGCCTCGATAAACTCTTGAGGCGAAGGCTGTCGATTACCGCCACCTCCACCACCGCCACCGCCGCCGCCAGCCGCTTGAGCCATGCGATCGGCGAAGACTTGTTTGACAATGTTTGCAATCTCAGTCGCATCGGCGTAAAGAATCGGAATAATCTGAGCTCGTCCTTTGGTTTCGACCAACAAAGGACTATCCTCCTGGTCGATGACCTTGAGCAAATCTTCGATCATCGAAAGATCGACGGGATTGGCTTGCACGAGGATGTAGTTCAACCGAGCGTCAGGCACGATGCTGACTTCGCCAGTCCCAATACCTTCGCCAATCGAGGTCGACGAACTGCCACCACCTAAACCTAATAAACCACCCATCAAGCCGCCGCCGACTTCACCCAACATGTTGGATGCCACGCTCCCAATTAGCCCGCCACTTGATCCCGAAGACGCTTGCCCAGAGAGGATTTGTTTGAGCAATTCAGCGGCAACCGGTGCCGGTACATATTTCAGATAAATGATCGTCGGTTCAGAAGACCCTAACGACATCTGATCATTGACTAGCAACGCGAGTTGTTCGAACTCGGCCAGCAGTTCAGGATCATCAGAGGTGACAATCAAGCCCGAAGGCGTTCGAATGACGTTGATATCGCTTGGAACTTTGGAATCGTCTGTTTCCGCTTCCTCGTCTTGGATCGGAGCCGCTTCGTCGTCGCGGCTCAACTGAACCAGAATGCCGGGACGTTGGTCATTGAGTCGGTCGTTATCAACGATCGGCTCCTTTGATTTAGAATTAGATTTGTTTGCCGAAGGTGGTTTCTGCGTCGGTTGGCCAACAGCATCAGGATTCGCATTGGTAGCTTCTTGAGGCGGTGGCTCGCTGCCTAGCTTCATGCTTCGCGAGTTGCCCTGTGCCGGAGCTTCATCCGAACCAGCAGATCGGATTCGAATTCGGCTCTGCTTGTTCTGAGCATCCCAAAGCGTCTGCATTTGCTCGATCAGCCGGTCAGCCGATTTGCCGGTCGCCGGTAAAACTTTGACGCGATCGCCAAGCAAGTTGATGTTTGGACCGCTTTCCTCAATCTGACTGATGATATCTTTCACTTGGTCGACTTGAACTCGCGAGCCCTTCACCATCAAGGTCCTGGCAAATGCATCACCGTAAAAAATCGGGCCCGTTGCAGGGGCCGCTGCATCACTCGTTGTCGACTTGCCGAAGAAACGTTCTAGCGTTGTTATTGCCGCCTGCGGATCGATTCGTCGTAACTGAATAATCGTGAACTGATTGTTTTCGCCAGCGAGCTCTGCCAGCGTTGCTTCGATCAACTTTTGGTCTGACGGCAAAGCAGAAGCAACAATATTATTCGTCTTGGTATCCAACGCCAACCGAACATTGGGTTGACCTGCCAACATCGTCTGCAGAACGTCCATCGCCAGCGTCGGATCAGAACTCAAAACTTGATGCGTCCGCAACGTTGGCGTCTCAACGGCGACGCTTGTCGGACCACCTTCGCCAGCAGAAATGTCAACTTTGGCAATTATGTCTCGCAACAATTGTAACTTATCCGCATCACCTGTTGCGTAGATCGTATTGCCAAACGTATCGGTCGTCACGTTGATTCCGGTGGCCGTGTTGGTCTCGGCCGCTAAACCCAGTAAAGGACGCGCAATGGCCAGCACTTCTTCTGCTGTAATGTGTTGCAACGGCATGCTGACGATTTTCGTGCTCCGCGAGCTGTCAGGATTTTCGACACGTTCAATCATGTCGCGAATCATTCGAAGGTTCGCGCCGGTTTCAACCACAAGAATTTGCCCTGCTGAATTCATCGTTACAACCGAGCCCTGCGGACCGATCAATTGCCGGACTTGTTCGGTTGCCTCGTCGGCAGTCATTCGTGATAGCACAAAGAGACACTTGAGCAATTCAAAATCGCCTCGTTCATCAAGCTTGTCTGGTGTAACCAATTGAGCCAGCTCTCGAATTAATCCACGTGTTACTTCGGCTGACTCTCCGTTACCCAAGTCGATGACCATCAACGTCCGTTGACGTCGAACTAGCGTGTATCCTTTGCCCAGCAAAACACCGTTCATGATGTCCATCGCTTCGGCCACGGAATATTTTCGGTACGGATCGCGATAGGTAAAACTTCCCGACGGAATCGTATCAACTTGCAAGCTCAATTCTGCTTCGCGGGCGATCCATTGCAGCACTGACTGCCAATCGTTGGCGTTAAAATTAAGCGTCAGTTGTTGGTCGTTTCCAGCCGCTTGAATTGCCGTCGGCTTGGGAATCTGCTGATCTGAAGTCGGCAAGGCGACAGCAGCTTGAGATTCAATGCTCAAGTCGCTCGGGCTCGTCATCGTCGATTGCTCTTGCACATCCGCAGCGACTGTCGCTGTTGCTTCGGCTCCTGAACTCGTTGAAGGCTTGACGTCGGTAACGGTACTGACTGGACCGCCACCGGCCATTGTCTGCCAAGTCGCGTACTGGACGTTGGTCAAAACCTTTCGCAATCGCGATTGCATCTGATTGCCCGCTTCATCGGCACCGAACTCGCGGATAAGTTGAACCCGGCTTCCGAGAATTTCGTCGATTTGCTCGCGTTGCCCGTCGCTCAACCCAAGCGTCTCAGCGACTTGCGTTTCGTTCAGTGATTTCAATCCGACTCGATTGATGCGCACGCGCTCAAGTTGCGAGCGTTGCTGCAGCGAAAGAACTCGAAATGCAGCATTTTCTAGCTCCTTAATTGATTTTGAAAGCATCAGTTGACGTTCCTGCTGCGGCAGCTCCCGCATCCGATCGGCCATATCAAGCGCCTTGTCTTCTTGCCCACGGATCAGCTGGTTAATCTTCGTGAGCTGATCGTCTGAGAGCCCAATCGCCTCTGCAACCTGCGGATCAACCGCATCGGCTAGTATCCCAACTAACTCAGGATCGGCTGCCTGGAGCGTCCCAATGCCGAGCAGGAGCACTGCGCACCAACGAGTAATCACCGGCAGCGGTGAGAGGTTCGAGAGCCAGCGCACTAGTGTTTCGTGACGCGATGGTTTCATCGTTTTTATTGGCTTTTTTGGGAGGTATTGATGAGAGTGCAAGGCAAATCACAGAATGAGTGCATGATATGTCAACGCTGACACCGAATCAAAGTAGCGTGCCAAGCCGATTAATATGGGAAAACTGCGACGAAAAATCTGGCACAGCCTACCTTGATTGTAGTTCGTTCCGTGGCGGTTACTGAACCCCGGTTTAGGGAACTTGTTTCGGCGTCGCCCTAAATTGTCCTAATAATCGGACTAAAGCAACCTTTTAGTCGATTGTTAGTTCGGTTTACGTTTTGATCTACAAATTTTCATTAACTTGGGGTAACCTTTACAAAGGTCAGTGAACGACTCTTTGTTCTGGTCGTACGCTAACAAACCGGGGGCGTTTTTGGCTTCGACCGGGTAAGTTGAAGAATAAGGTTGCGTATCGTGGTTGATCGGCTAGCCACGTAAAAAGTCGATCAAAAAAGTAACTGCTGAGGAAAACCTCGCACTGGCGGCCTAATATAGGCTTCCCTGACACCCGGAGCTCGTCGGAGGCGCTGGAGTGTCAGTCGCAATTCCGAACCGTCGTGACCCATTCCTGGAACGGTCGCGATTAAAAAATGTTTCAGGCTAGCCTGACAAAGCAGCCCGTCGATGGCGGCCGCGTGAGGCGATAAGAAGACAAAGTCGACTATGTGCGTAGACGCCTATTCGGAAGTATCACGGGACGCGGGTTCGAATCCCGCCGCCTCCACTAAAGCCGAGTTGTGAGAAATCATAACTCGGCTTTTTTATTGGATGATCAACGACGATTAATCCGTACGAACCACCAAATCCGATGGATGTCCCGTCGTTGATACGCGACCTGTGTCCGTTTTGCCTTCAACGGCAAAGTATTTGGGCTGCGATCAGTAGTCTTGGTTAACGACCATTGAGAGCCAGAAGTTGTTGAACGCGGCCGCAAAAAACCTCGTTGAAAATTCGTTACCGAATTATTGAGCGAACATTAATGTCCGTTCGCATCACGATCTTCTCGGCTTCACGGCCCGTGCATATTGAATTGGCAGTACATCCGACGACTGTTCTACACCAAGCGCTTCCGCGGCGTGATAGGGCCAGTAGGGATCACGCAGCAGTTCCCTTGCGAGCACGACGATATCGGTGTGCTGATCTCGAATGGCTTCGTCCGCCTGTTTTGGTTCGGTAATCAGCCAGCCTGCTGCGGTCGGGATGCCTGTCGCTTTACGAATACGACTGGTAATGGGGATCATGAATCCAAGTCCCCATGGAACTTGAGAGATATCGGGCGTCACAAACCCGTGGCTTACATCCAACAGATCAAGCCCGCTACTTTTCAAGCGGCGAACCAGTTCAATGGACTCTTCAACCGTGACACCGCCCTCAATCCAATCTGTCACCGAAAGTCGGGCTGTCAGTGGCAGTCGTTCCGGCCAAACGTTGCGAACGGCGGAGAACGTTTCAAGTATAAATCGAATTCGGTTCTCAAAGCTGCCCCCGTAGCTGTCAGTTCTCTCATTGGCAAGCGGCGAATAGAACTCGTGAGCAAGATAGCCATGAGCAAAGTGAAGCTCCAACCATTCGAATCCCGCCGCCAGGGCTCGTTGAGCCGCAGCGACAAAAGCTTGCTGAACTCCCACGATATCTTTGACCGTCATCTCCTTGGGAGTCTTGGAAAGCGTCCCTCCAAACGGAACCGCTGACGGTGCAATGATGTCCCAGCCGCCTTTTCCCGTTTCGATATGATCATCGCCTTCCCACGGTTTGTTAGCACTCGCCTTCCTACCGGCATGGGCGATTTGAATTCCGGGGACCGCCCCAAACTGTTTTATGAATTGATTGATCCGGGCGAATGGCTCCACATGTTCATCGAGGTAGATTCCGCTATCAGCCGGACTGATCCGACCTTCCGGTGAAACTGCGGTCGCCTCAACGATCACCAACCCCGCACCACCTACGGCGCGGGAGCCAAGATGGACGAAGTGCCAATCGTTTGGGAAGCCGTTGTCAGATGAATATTGGCACATCGGCGAAACACCGACGCGGTTCTTCAGCACGACATCCTTCAATTGGAACTCTTGAAACAAACTTGGCATTGATTTTTTCTTTCTTGCATTTCTGCGTTTTAATTTGGTTCGAGGCGACTTTGATTTGTCGCCTCACCGAAGGGGTCATGATACAGAGTTTTAGTCGTCATTCAGACTTATGAACGGCGAGTTTTGCATCCAAACTCAACGCACCCGCTCCGTTTACCATCAGGAACAACATCGTTCCCATCAGCGATAAGTTTTTCATGAATTGGATCATCTGCAACTGCTGTTCCTGACCCTCGAATGCCCAGAAGTCATGAAAGTAGTAGGTCGCCAGCACAAGGAACACCAACAACAAAGCTGCTCCGATGCGAATCTTGAATCCAGCGATCACGGACGCACTGCCGAGGATTAAAAACACAATCGCCCCGACAAGTGCGAGTTGTGGCAGCGGAACGCCTTCCGCCGCCATGTACCCGGCAACGGAATTGAAATTGGGAATCTTATTGCCAACCGCACTCATCAAAAAAATGGTGGCAATCATGATTCGAGCTAGTAGGAAAGTTGCAGCTTGCATGGTCTTGGTTCTCAAAGGGTTTGTTGATTGGGAGCGATTCGATTTATGCCAGATCGAACAACATGATTTCAGCGTCGGCAGCGGCTCGAATTGTCAGCGACTTCTCGTCGCTTACAGCCACACCGTCGCTGGTGCCAAGATCGACTCCGTTCAACGAAACGGTGCCTCGCAAAACTTGCAGCCAAGCATGTCTGCCTGGGAGTAATTCATACGCAACCTCACTTTCTGCATCGATCTTTGACAAATAGATGCGAGCGTCCTGATGAATCTTCAGCGACCCATTCTCAGCCTCTTTAGAGGCAACCAATCGCAATTGATTGTGCCGACCCTCATCAGGAAATCGCTTTTGCTCGTAACTCGGCTCGATGCCCTTGCGTTCGGGAAGCAGCCAAATTTGGTACAAATGAACCGGTTCACATTCAGACGGATTGAACTCGCTGTGCGTGATTCCGGTTCCTGCTGTCATCCGCTGAAACTCTCCAGGTCTTAGAATTTCACCGTTGCCCATCGAGTCTCGATGCTCCAAGGCTCCTTCAAGGACATACGTCACGATTTCCATGTCATTGTGCGGGTGAGTTCCAAATCCTTGCCCCGGCGCGACCACGTCTTCATTCATCACCCGCAGCGACCGAAACCGCATGTGCTGCGGGTCTTGATACGACGAGAATGAAAACGTGTGGTAGGTATCGAGCCAGCCGTGGTTTGCGTGGCCCCGTTCCTTGGCTTTACGAACTTGAATCATGATCTCAGTCCTCCTTAAATGTTGTTGTGTAAGTAGTTGCTATGTGAAGTTTTGTGGCAAAAAAATTTTATTCGTCAGGCTTTTGAAAGCTCAGACGTGCCTTTTCCAACAGCCTACTGAGGTCTTTCAGTTCCGTTTGCTTGAGATGCCCAATCATTTGTTTGTGAAGTTCACTCACCGGGCGATCCATTCGTTTCAGCAAGTCTGTTGCTGAGTCGGTTAGTTCCACATAAACGACCCGCCGATCTTCTGTACAACGTTCCCGCTTAATCAGGTCTTGCTTCTCCAATCGATCTAAAAGTCCGGTCATCGCAGGTACGACCTGAATCATTCGGTCGGCGATTTCCTGACAGGGCATCGGTTTGCCTTCGCCCCGCAGAATGCGCAACACGTTGTACTGCGAAGATGTCAGTTCGTACTCTCGGAACAAACGCCCAAATCGGTTCTGAATCTGATCGTTTGTACGCATGATGTTCAGGATGGCTTCCTGTTCCAGCGATTCAAACGGTCGTTTCTTCTTCAATTCAACTTGGAGTCGGCTATCGGACATTTCATTACCTCTCATCACAATTAGTTTACATGTAAAGTATCGACACGTCAACTGCATATCGTGAAGATTTGTGACCTCCCTGTTCGATTGCGAGATAAAATTGCAGAATGCGTTGGGAGAGTAACCAATGCAGTGTTTTGGCTAACGAGCAAAAGAATCGACAATATCTCGCGGAACTTTAATGCCCGGCTGTTGTCAAATTTCCAAAAGGGCGTTTTTGATCCAACGAATGAATCGATTGCCTAGCGACCTAAAAATGCCTTTCAACCATGATCGTCAAAAGCTTTTTCTGAATTTCGTCAGAATCAATTGCAAGCGACCAATAAGCGTCCTTCCATCACAGTAATTGCCAAACCTGTTAAATGAACGCGGTCGCCAGCAACTTCGCAATAAACCTTGCCGCCCCGTTTTGAAGCTTGATAGCCGACGAGCGATGTCTTGCTCAGTTGCTTGGCCCAGTACGGTGCAAGGCAGCAGTGTGCCGATCCAGTGACCGGGTCTTCGTAGATGCCACTACGAGGCGCGAAGAATCGAGAAATGAAGTCGACGCCATCGATTTGGCTTGGAGCAGTAATCATCACGCCCCGCGTTTCGATTTTCTCAAGTGCATTGAAGTCTGGACGGACTGCTTGGACAATGCGTGCGTCGTTGACAACGACGACGAGATCGAACTCAGTTCGCAGGACGACCGCGTTTATCTTGGCAGGGCCCATGCTCTGAGGTATTTGATTAACGGACCGCTCGCGCTGTTCCGCTAAAATCCCGAGCGCGGCGAGCAAAGCTGTTTTCGTACCAGAATCAACAACCTCATTGGCGGATGCAAGTGGGAAATTAAGTGTGATACGAGATTCAGACTGTGTACAGGGCAGTTCGCCGCTGCGGGTTTGGAATCGAATCGACTGGCTAGTGTCGACTCGCTTCTGTTCGATCAGCGTATGCGCAGCGGCGAGCGTGGCATGACCGCAAAGGCCGACCTCGGTTGTTGGCGTGAACCAACGCAAGTGAAAGCTATTTTCATCACCCGTCGGAACGATGAACGACGTTTCAGATAAGTTCATTTCCGCCGCAACGTTTTGCAACCATTCGTCGCTTGGGTAACTTTCGAGGATGCAGACAGCGGCTGGGTTACCCGTGAATGGACGGTCAGCAAATGCGTCAACTTGCCAGATAGGAATGCTTTGTTTTGAACACATTGAACCCTCGATACGGCTTTCGGTTTTTACGGAACTGGCGATGAAGCACACTTCTTGAGCTTCATGATAGAACCGACTGGTTTTATATTCGAAAGGTTCATCCAAATTATGGTATCGCTAACTTAGATTTCGCGATCCATTAGCAGCCGCTAGCATGTTGATGTCCTTGGAAACATATTCCGACAATACTCAATTATGTCGGCAGAATTCCGAGCGGAACGTGTTCGAGGGCGGCTTTAGCGATCGAGAAATCGTTTGTGTCTTGAACAACTTCGCCGTCTCGTAAAACGATCGTCCGTTTTGCATGGCTGGCGACGTTTTGATCGTGTGTGACCAAGATAACGGTGATTTTCTGTTCCTCGTTTAGCTCTCTGAACAGCTCAATAACTTCACGGCTCGTTACTGAATCGAGATTTCCTGTAGGCTCATCACCCATCAAAATTGAAGGTCTGTTCACGAGGGCCCGCGCGATCGCAACTCGCTGTTGCTGGCCGCCCGAAAGCTGGCTGGGATGATGATGAAAACGATCAGCCAAACCGACTTTGCGAAGCACCTCCATCGCCCGCTCGCGTCGTGCCCGAGCGGGCATCTTGGAGCCATACATCAGCGGTAGTTCGACGTTCTCAAGGGCCGATGTCCGATTGAGAAGATTGAAGTTCTGGAAAACAAAACCAAGTTGCTTATTTCGAATCTTTGCCAAGTGATCGCGATTCATCTTGACCACTTCCTCGCCGTCCAAATGGTAGCTTCCACTCGTCGGTCGATCGAGACATCCCAAGGTATTCATCAACGTCGATTTGCCGCTGCCAGACGATCCAATCAGCGCGATATACTCGCCAAGCTTTATATTTAACGTGACTGATTTTAAAGCGTGGACTTTGACTTCGCCAAGGTCATAAGTTCGCTGGACATTCTGCAGTTCAATCAAATCCATCTGCTTACTCGTACCTCAATGCATCAATCGGATCGAGCTTGCTTGCGCGAAGTGCTGGATAGTAGCCAAAGAAGACCCCAACCGCTGCGGCAAATGCCATCGCGACGATGGCTGCTGGCAAAGAGACAACGATCGGCCACTGAGTACCAGGCTTGTACGCATTTATTAAATAGGTTGCTGCGATCGAACCACATGTACCCAGCGCAAGCCCAATCGCTCCACCGATACATGACAACACAATTGATTCGATAAGAAACTGTCGCAGGATGTCTTTCCCACGAGCGCCCAAAGCCATTCGAATTCCGATTTCTCTGGTTCGTTCAGTAACCGAAACGAGCATAATGTTCATAATACCGACGCCGCCGACAAGCAACGAAATACCAGCAATCGCAGAAAGCATTAAAGTCAGAGTCCCCGTGATAATTCCTAGTGTCGCCGCGATTTCCGTCGTGTCTTGAACACTGAAATCAGGTTCCTGCTGCAATCCGACTTTATGCCGTTCATTCAGTAGAGAGCGAATTTGCTTCGTTGCCGTGCTCATCTGAGTCGTGCTTCGGGCAGATACCATAATGGCATGCACATGATCTAGCCGCGAGCCATTAATTCGTTTGCGAACAGTGGTATGCGGCATCAAAACGATATCATCTTGATCGTCACCAACCATATTAGCACCCTTGCGATCGAGAATGCCGATGACCCGAAAAGGGACATTGTTCACTCGAATTAGTTCATCGAGCGGATTGACGGTGCGAAAGAGTTTTGGAATGAGCGTTTGACCAATCACACAAACTTTTGCGTTGGATTGAATATCGTTTTCGGAAAAGAATCCGCCCGCAGCAAGTTTCCAATTCCGAACTATCAAGTAATCGGCTCCGACGCCTTGCAGTTCGCGTGGGTTCCAGTTTTCGTTTCCATAAATGACTTGACCAGCGGTGCCGACGATTGGTGACGATGCCAGAACCGAGGGGCAAGCTTCGCCGATCGATTTCGAATCGGCCGCTGTCAGTGTCGGAGCACCCGATTGCCGAACGCCGCCGCGACGCGTTTGACCTGGCAAGACGATGACGACGTTTGTTCCTAGGGCTTCGAATTCACCACTTACTAAACGCCCAGCACCTTGACCGATTGAAACGATTGTCGTTACTGCGGCAATGCCTATCACTACGCCGAGAATGGTCAGCACTGCCCGCATTTTATTCTTCAAAAGTGCTCGGAGCGCGATTCGAATTGTGTCCAGCAACGACATATTTAATTCTTGATTCCAGTTACAAGTGCCATACCTGATTCAAGTTGACCTTCGAGTACTTCGGTGTATCGATTTTCAGTCAGGCCAGTAACGATTGGAACAGCCTTCAAGAGTTTTCCATCAACTACCCAAACGTGACGCTGATTTTTTTTCTTGTTTGCTGCGGCCGCTTCAATGGCGGATTGATTGGCAATCTCCTCCGAGATGGCATCGGAAGTCGGCATCGATTTCCATATCGATCCGTCAATTAAATGACGATCGGACGGTTGAACATGTTTTGGGTCTTCAGGAAAAAAGCGAAGCGCCGCGTTTGGAATCTTCAATACTCCTTTACTAGAATCGACTTCAAACGAGATGCTTGCCGTCATACCAGGAAGCAATTTCAAATCGGTGTTACTCGTTGCGATCACAACTGGGTAAGTTACAACGTTTTGCGTTGCAACACTGCTTACGCGAATCTGTTCGATCTCGCCGACAAAGACTTCGTCTGGATGCGCGTCGACTTTGAAAGTCACGGGCAATCCTTTCTTTTTGGCTGATTGAATTAATCCGATATCGGCTTCGTCAACCGATGCAAAGACGTGAACTTTTTCCCGAAGGTCAGGTGCGACGACGAATAGTTCCGGTGTTTGGAACGAAGCAGCGACGGTCTGACCAGGGTTAATTAATCGATTGACAACAATGCCATCAACCGGCGCCGTCACGTTGCAGTAATTCAAATTCGCGCGCGAAGTTTCCAGCGTAGCTTTGGCTTGCAAGATTGTTGCCTCAGCCAGTTTGCGTTGTGCGTTCAACGATTTGACTTCAAATTTCAACAAGTCAAATTCGCTGTCAGAAATGAAATTTTGATCGCGTGAAACGAGTTTTTTGCCTCGCGAAAGCTCAGTTTCTGCTTGCTCTATTTGGGCGTCAACACGTTCCAATTCAGCGACTCGCGTTGCCAAAATCGCTTCGTCACGATCGACATTCGCTTGAAATAGTCGCGGATCAATGCGGGCGAGCACATCACCTTTTTTTACTTCGTCATTGAAGTCGACATTTAATTCGACAATTGGCCCAGACACAAACGATCCAATGGCAACCGAAAGCACTGGTTGAATCGTGCCTGTGGAGTTTACATACCTGACGATATCGCCAGAAACAATTTCTGCGGTATCCCACTTTGGACGATGGCGTTCCTCCCAGTAATCGATCGCAGGGCGATAAAGTGCAGCGCCAATGCCTCCAAGAATTCCGCAAGCGATTAAAATTTTGAAAACGAGTTTCATACGACAAGTTTGCCTTCGTCAGACGCCAATTGGTTATCGCACCTTTATCGGCACACCCCGCATTGTATCTTAAAGTACTTCGAATAGGCGTTTTAGGATCGCTAGCGCTTGTATCGTTTTGTATCGACCAACGGCGCTGTTTCATCGCAAAACTGAGCGTTTTCATACAACGCAATTTTTGCTTCGCCAGCCAGACAACGCTCAGACTTTTGTATACTCGCACAATCTATTCGTTTAAATCGATGACGATATTTCCTCCCGAATTTTAAGGAACTTTAATAATGCCACGCCAAGAAGCGAACCAATTTGATCAACGAGTGCTTGATCTTTATGACGAATTTGCTCACGGACGGATGTCGCGACGCGACTATGTAAAAGCTCTCGCCGCATTTGCTGTCGGTGGCTTGACTGTTGAAGCATTGCAAGAGAGTTTGGCACCGAACTACGCTTGGGCCGACCAAGTCGCAGCTGACGATCCGCGGATCAAATCGGAAACAATCAAATACGAATCGCCTGGTGGCGGTGGAACAATCAGTGGACTACTAGCGCGACCTGCGACTGGTGAAAAATTCCCAAGTGTCTTAGTGATCCATGAGAATCGCGGCTTGAACCCATACGTCGCGGATGTTGCACGGCGACTTGCTGTCAGCGGTTTCTTGGCACTCGCGCCGGACATGCTTTCACCGCTGGGTGGCTATCCAGGCAACGATGATGATGGCCGAGCAATGCAATCCAAACGCGATCGAGACGAGATGACACAGGACTTTGTAGCGGCTGTGAAATGGCTTGATGTGCACGAAGCATCGACTGGCCAAGTTGGAGCGGTTGGTTTTTGTTATGGTGGCGGAATGGTTAACCAACTCGCGGTCCGATTGCCCGATGTACTTGATGCGGGGGTCCCGTTTTATGGTAGCCAGCCGTCGGCCGATGATGCAGCGAAAATCAAAACACCTTTGCAGATCCATAACGCTGAATTAGATGCTCGCATCGTGGCTGGAGCGGCCGCTTTTGATCAGGCTTTAACCGCCGCAAAGGTACCTCATGAATCGTATATCTACGAGAAAACAAATCATGGCTTTCACAACGACAGCACACCGCGCTACGACAAACAAGCTGCTGAGCTTGCTTGGGAGCGAACCGTCGGCTGGTTCAAGAAGTATCTTGCTTAGGTTGCAGCTGGATCAATGGAAGCCGTATTGAACTGTCACGACTCCTCAAAACAGGCCGGCGATTTTGGCTGCGGCCAATTCGCCTGAGTGGATGCATTGCGGGATACCCACGCCATGGAATGCGTTGCCGCACAAAGCGATAGTAGAGTAGGCTTGGAGCGATCGTTGAATTCGCTCCAAACGCTCCATATGATTGAGCTCGTATTGAGGCATCGCGTTTGGCCAACGAATGACTTGCGTCCACGTCGGCATTTTCGGGACTTGTAAAATTTCCTGCACGTCTCGAATCGCAGCGGCGACGATTTGATCCTCGTTCCAATCATTGATTTCGGGCCGAACTGCTCCCCCCATGAATACGCGGATTAGAAGTGTTGAATTATCACATCGTCCGGCATATTTGATACTTGAAAAACTGATTGCAAGAATATTTCGCGATTCGGCTTGTGGCACCACAACACCAAAGCATCGAAACTTTTCAGGCAGTTGGTCAGCGGGAATTGTCATCGCGACGACGACACTGCTAGCGTATTGGATCGAGAGCAACTCGCTGGCTGGCTCCGGCGCAACCGTTTGTAAGAGCTTGCCACTGATTGGTGCATTGGTCGCCAAGATGCAAGCATCGTACTGCGAAGGACGGACGACACCTACCGATTCATGCTCCACTAACCACCCTTTGGATTGCACGAATTCAAGTCTGTTGACTTTCGCGTTCCTGTAGATTTCGACGTTTTTGGGAAGTGCAGCGACGATTTGCGTGATCCACTCCGACATACCATTTCGAGGTGCAGCAAAGATTCCATATCTTGCTCCGCTTGCTTCCCGAACCGAATCATCCTCGCGTTTGGCGTCCGACTTATGATTCTTTCTACGTTGTGCCGCAGCGGCAGCGAGGAGACTGCCATACTCGCGCTCCATCGCGACAAATTGAGGCAAAGCGGCCTTCATGCTAAGCGTATCCGGCCGGGCAGTAAAAATGCCACATACGATTGGTTCGACCAACCGCTCGAACGCTTGCCTGCCTAAACGACGGCAGGCAAAATCTTGCAATGATTCGTCGGCTTCGGATTTTCGGCGTGGGACCCAAGCTTCGGCAGCAACTCGCAACTTTCCAGACCAACCCAAAATAGGCGATCGAAAAATCTCACTTAAACGCGTTGGTTGCAGGAGTGAGAAACCCTGTGGGATCGGCTTTGGTCGGCCCTCATGGACGACTTGAGCGAACCGAAAAGATGCGTTTGGAGACAACCAATCGGGGGCTAATCCTAAGCACTCGTGTAATCGCGCGGCAAACGGAGTATTGGTTACGAAATTATCCGCAGCTCTTTCGACAAGCAGGTTTTCTCCATTGGGCCGTTCAATCGTCTCGCTGGTCAATACACCGCCTAGCGTGGCCGCAGATTCCAACAAGTGAATCGTCGCTTGCGGCAATCGATTGCCAAGAAACGCGGCGGCGGAAAGGCCGCTTATGCCACCGCCGACAATGAGTATTCGTGGCGATGAAGCTACATTGATGCTGGACATCAACGGGCAATCGCGAGCTCGGGCGGCTTCGTCTGGTCTAAACAATTGGCGATCTGTTTCACCGCTTGCCGCAAGCGATTTTCATTTTCGACCAACGCCATTCGAAGGTAACCTTCACCAGCCGGTCCAAAGCCGCCGCCAGGACTGACCGCGACGTTGCCGTGTTCCAGCAAGTGCATCGAGAAGTCAATCGAGTTCATTTTCGATCGCCATTTTTCTGGATAGCGAGCCCAAATGAACATGCCGGCTTTTGGCTTATCCATTTCCCAGCCTAATCGTTTCAAACCATCGTAAAGTACGTCACGCCGACTTTGGTAAATCTGCGATTGTCTTTCAACAGTCGCTTCGGTGTCGCGTAAAGCAACGATGGCAGCGATCTGCACGGCTTGAAACATGCCGTAATCGTAGTAGCCCTTGATAGTTGCAAGTCCGCGAACCATGTCGGCGTTTCCGGCGCAGAAACCAACCCGCCAACCAGCCATATTGTAGCCTTTGCTCATCGTCGTAAATTCTACGCCGACATCTTTAGCGCCTGGTGCCGAGAGAAAGCTTGGAGGCTTATAGCCGTCGAAGGCAACATCGGCATACGCAAAATCGCTGATGACCATCAAGTCGTACTTCTTGGCGATTTTGACGACTTCAACGAAAAACTCCGGCTCAACTGTTACGGTCGACGGATTGTGCGGATAGTTGATGATCAACAGCTTCGGACGCGGATAAAAATGCTGACAGGTGTACGCAATATTGGACAGAAATTTTTCGCTGTCAGCGACATCCAACGCGACCACATTGCCAGAGGCGAGGACAACCGCGAATTGATGCACCGGAAAATAAGGTGACGGAATGATGGCCGTATCGCCCGGTCCCATCAGCGCCAAACACATGTGCGAAAAGCCTTCCTTTGAACCCAGGCACACAATCGCTTCAGTCTCGGGGTCTAAGCGGACGCCGTATTTTCGTAAATACTTACTCGTCAATTCTCGTCGCAGATTTAGCAGTCCGTTACTCTTGCTGTACCCGTGATTGCGTTCGTCGTGTGCCGCCTCGGCCAATTTCTCAATAACGATATCGTCCGGTGGATCTGATGGGTTACCCATTCCCAAATCGATCACGTCCTGACCAGCTCGCCGTTTTTGATAAAGCAGGTTATTAATTCGACCAAAAAGATACGGCGGCAACCGATGAACACGCGACGCGTAATCGACGTGGACCGGCTGAGACGGAATGTCCAGTATTGGCGGCTTATCTTCGGAACGGGCAGTAGATTGCGATGGAGTCATTTTGAGATCATATTTTCATAAAATTTTTGCGAGCTTCCTGCAGCACTCCCATTAGAACGCATTTTTAATCTTTCTCAATGCGTTTCATGGTTGTTTATCGAAACGAATTGTCGCTCTACCGTGGAGTTATCTCCGATCGATGGCCTGTGACTGCAAAGCTTGATGTTTGGTTAATGACGCAATTCATTTGGCTTTGTGCCAAGGTTCGAAGCGAATTCAACGAACAGATTTCTCAAGGCAGCGTCTCGGTTACGAATCACGAAGCGCGACAAGCAAACGTTTTCTGGATATAGTGTAAATCACCCGCGAACATGTTCGGACAGTTTTTCGTTTGTCAGTTTGCGAAAATCAGAATTACGAAATAGCCGTCATGAATTCGAAAATGTTTCGAAGTTGGTTTGCCATCTACGTTTTCATTGCTCTCGTCCTCGGCGTGGCAAAGAGCCACGCACAGAAAGCCGAAACGTTGGTCTGGAGTGACGAATTCGAAGGTAAAACTTTGGATTATTCCAAGTGGGAGATCGAAGTGAATGCGTTTGGCGGCGGAAACCAGGAATTACAGCTTTACACCGATCGCGAGAAAAACATTCGCGTCGAAAATGGTCATTTGATTCTGGAGGCACACAAGGATCAACCGGCCATCCAGGGCACCCAGCGGGAATATTCATCAGCCAGGATTCGGACAAAACGACGAGGTGACTGGACTTATGGAAGGTTTGAAATCTCCGCGAAAATGCCGACCGGGCAGGGAGTCTGGCCAGCGATCTGGATGCTGCCTAGCGATGACACATACGGAAGCTGGGCGCGATCGGGCGAAATCGACATTTTGGAACTTAAGGGGCAAGAGCCTGAAGTCGCCTGGGGGACACTGCATTACGGCGACAATTGGCCGAAAAACACTTCTACCGGCGAGACTTTTCGGCTGCCCCAAGGTAGTTTTGCCGATGACTTTCACGTGTTTGGCTTGGAGTGGCAGAAGGGAGAAATTCGTTGGTTGATCGATGGCAAGGTTTATCAAAAGCAAACCAAGTGGCATTCATCCGAAGCAGCATTTCCAGCCCCATTCGACCAACCGTTTCATATGGTTATCAATCTTGCAGTCGGCGGACAATTTCTTGGCAACCCAGATGCGACAACTAAATTTCCACAGCAATTACAAGTCGATTATGTCCGGATTTATCAGTAGCTTTCGCGCTGGATAGTCCGCCGATAATCATCGGACGCGACGTTTGTTTCGGGTAGCGATCCGTTGACACAAGCTCGTGATAGTTCCACAATATGCACGGGGTGACGGCGTTGAGATGATCGTCGACACACTTCGCTCCTGGGACTTGATTAGGCGATTCGAGATATCAATTAATGCGGTGGACGCGAGTTAGCTTCGCTGCACCGCATTTTCTTTTTGGATGACTGAGACAATGGCTGACTATGTACCGATGACTCGTGATTCGTACAATCGGATCAAGGCTGAAATCGAACGGATGGAGAATGACGAAATGCCAGCCATTACTGAGAAAATTGCCGAAGCGCGGGCCGAAGGCGACTTGAAGGAGAACGCGGAATACCATGCGCAACGAGAAAACCAGGGTCTCTTGCAAGCGAAGATTAATGCCATGCGATTCAAACTCGCCAATGCACACATCGTCGATACAAGTTCGTTGCCGAAGGATGAGATTGTTTTTGGTTCGAAGGTCAAAGTGAAAGACCTCGATTACCAAGACGAAGAAGAATACACCATGGTCGGTCTGGGCGACGAAGATTATGACGTCGGGAAAATCTTGACGACAAGCCCAATCGGTGCGGCTCTGATGGGCAAGAAAGTCGGCCAGAAGGTCGAAATTGAAGTTCCCCGAGGGAAGCTTCGCTACGAGATCTTGGCGATCGAGCTGACTGAGTACTAGCCACCAATTTTCTGCGAGAATGACCCGCTGACTGCGACGTCCAGAAGGACCAGTCGGCGCTTGATGAACAGACTCATCGGTCGCTACGTTTGCCGGGGCGTCATAATCTACTGCCAAACCAACTTCGAAATCTATGTTGCATGAGCAAGTCAAAAAAGCGAAAGAAGCCACCCGGCGTCGCTGCGATAGGTAAAAACAAGGTGAATGACGTTCAACCAAAAGCTGGCCAGACCGGCCAAACCGCGGCCCCCAAGGATGTTTCGCTAGGCCCTGCCTGCGGCGTAGTTTTTTTGCTCGGCGGCGTCGTGTTCGCGATCATCGTCAGTGTCTCAGCGTACCTTTTGATCGGAAAGCAAGGTGAGCGCGCTTCGTCGGCCATTCGCGAACAACTCATTCCTTGGGTCGATGAATCCGAACTGTCTGTGCCGGACAAAGCTCGGATCAACGAACGTCTCATGGACTTAGCCGCTGATGTCGAAGCTGGCAAAGTCACCGATCGCCAGCTTGGAAGATTACGCACACGACTGACACAAAATCCAGTTTTGCAATGGGGCGTGATCGACAACACGATCGCTCTTGCTCAATCCAGCGGCGAGTTTACCGACGCCGAGCGCCGCGAATTGCAAAAGATCAGTGATCGACTTTTAATGGCGAGTTCGGAGTTCAAAATTTCGATGGAAGAACTCGGTTTTCTAGTACAAAAGCTCGCCACCCGTGATTCGCAATCTGGCCTGCTGGAAACGCGGCCTGAAATATCGCATTCCGATGTCATCACCTTTATGCAGCGAAGCGAAGAACTGATGGCTAGCAGGGAAGTGGGCGATCCGCCAGAAAACTCTCCAAGCGTGGCTCAAGTTTTCGAGAAGATGATCAACGATGCGTTGGACGAGTCGATATTGTTGCCTCTGACAAAATGAGCGAGTCTAAGCATGCTTGGCCAAACGATAGCTCAAGGAGAGTTGATTGGTTTGCAGATCGGGAAAATCGCAGACCTGATCATTCCTTCCAATCGAGCCTCTGAGGCTATTCGGGTTGTTCCGTCAGCGATTAATAAGCAAAGCTGCCCAGGCCCTGCGCGACTGACTCTGACCGGTTTCGAAGGTGACCAACAAGCTGACTTAAAAAATCATGGTGGCATCGACAAAGCCGTGCTGGCCTATTCAGCCGACCATCTTAAGGCTTGGTCAGAACGCGTCGGTCGCGAGGTCACGCCGGGCTGCTTTGGTGAGAACCTTACCATTTCCGGTTTAGACGAATCAAGCGTTTGCGTCGGCGATGAAATAGAAATCGGTGACGCGATATTGCAAGTTTCCCAACCCAGGCAACCCTGCTTTAAACTTGCGGCGTTGTGGAAAGAAAACTTGATGATCAAATGGGTCGTCAATTCGGGATTCACCGGATGGTATTTTCGAGTGCTGAAATCAGGAACAATCGCTCAGTCGATGCCAGTCCGCATCGCTGCCCGTCCCAATCCTGAATGGACGATTCAACGAGCCAACCGCCTGATGTATGGACAACTCGTCGACCACGAAGCCGTTGCCGAGCTACTGATTTTGCCGCAACTCTCTTTGGCTTGGAAAGAATCTTTAGGTTGAAGGCCGATGATCGATGTTAGCGTATTTTGACTAAATCAACCAAATTAACGATTTATCGATGAAGTAGACAAAAAGTAACCAATTTAGCCACACAACCGTCCTTGCACTGCCAGCAAGTTACCCGCTACATTTTAGGCCACACGGGTTTGTTCGCTGCCAATGTTCTTCGATAGTGGAACTAGCATGTCGGGCATTCGAAGGAGTTCTAACGCGGAGGCAAATAGAAAATGGTTGTTATGGATGCACTTGCCTTCGAAGACTTGCGACAGGGACAGAAGTGGACCAGCGACTCGCGAGTCATCAATCAACGCGATATCTTTGGCTTTGCCAATTTAACTGGTGACCACACACCCATTCATGTTGACCCCGAATTTGCAGCCGAAACTCCATTTCGCCAGATCATCGCTCACGGATTGCTTGGTCTGTCAATAATGGCTGGACTGAGTTCGGAGCGACCAAAAGTACGAACCGCGGCACTGGTCGACCTTGTCTCTTGGAAATTTGTTCGACCGATAATGGTTGGTGACTCTGTTGTGGTCGAAACGGAGGTTGTCGATCTGATGCCACATGGTCGCCGTCATGGCGAAGTGCACTGGAATCGCAAGCTAATCAATCAAAATGGAGAGATCGTCCAGCACGGTATCCTAGTCACGCTGGTCGAGATGCGTCATAGCAGCAAGCGAAACAAACGCATCGATGTTCCAGCCGTCGATACGCTCAACGAGCCGCATGTCTTCTCCGCTCGAACAGCACCGCTTGCGAACTCTTAACCGCCAAGCTTGATTGCCATCGTTTAAATCTTGCTCAGCCTGCTAACGATTGACTCAATGCAATCGAAGCTGCCTTTGCAGCTGCGACATTGGCAATTTACTACAACAGTTGCAGATTCGTGTTGCAACCGACAAGCAGCAAATCATCGATCGACGGCATTTCGAATCTCACTTACGATGCGACCAGCCAATCGATCGACGCTGATCATTGTTCGCAGACCGACGAAACTGCTGGTTGCTAACTTACTCAATCAAAACAAATTAGTTTGCAATCGGCGCAACTTAGTATTTGCGAAGGGAAATTTTTTGGAACACCAATCGGCACTGATGCCACACTAACAAAAATCTATTTCCCCAATCAATCTGGCTGTTGCTAGTGAGCGTGAGGGCAGCTATGAACTGCGGAAAATAACCGATCCTTTCGAAGACAAAATAAATTCCTGGGACCTGATCAATCGCGAGAATACGGTCCTCGGTCGCATTGACTGTGCGTCGCAACTGGCTAATCAATTCGATTCTTTCTAAATCAGCCAGACTCAATTGGCCACGCGAGCTTTTCACACTACCGCGTTGCATTGACCGGAGTTTTTGCCAGCTCCAAATCCGCTTGGAATCGCCACAAGCCGGGATCTGCACTGCCCGCAACTTGCTGCAACCACTTACGGCTTGGCGGCGGCGTTCCAAGCTCGATTAATGCACGAATATCTTTCACCAGATCCAGTTGGCTGCCATAGTAAGAATGACCTAATAAGGTTGTGTCTAATCCAGAAACATCAACCGTATCTATCCCACGATAAGTCCGCAGGTCTGATCGCGAGAGCCCAAGCCGCTCGTAACCGTGCACCGCCATCGAAGCCAGCAGCGCGCGGTCGCCAGAAGATGTGTAGAGCGTCACCCTTTCAGAGGCTTGCTGAATCGACGTTCGGTAACGCGATTCAAATTGCGCGAGATCAACGTCTGGTGCCGCTAAGACAACTTGCCCAAGCGTCGGTTGGGCGGTCGGATATCGCAATGCTAATCGTTCAACTGCGCCTAGTAAGATTCGATTGCCCATACTATGAACAATGACGTGGACTTTTTTTGCATTGGTTCTCTCTCGAAGGTCGAGAATCAATTTTTCCAAGTGCAAAACGCTCCAATCAACCGTTCCTTCGTCCGTTGTATAACCAGTCACAGTACCAACCGACGGCCAAGAATATAGCAGAGGTACGCCTTCGTAATCCAAATCGATCGCGATCTGTGCCGTCCTGCGAAGGGCATCTTCGAAGCCGACGTTGTATCCGTGAACGAACATCAAAATAGAATCGTCAAGCGCCGATTCGAGACTTTGGTCAATCGAACCGAAAAACTCATCGCTTTGCATCGGTGCAACTTGTCGAATGACAACATGCTTGTCAGCCGACTCATTGAATTCGAATTTTAACAGACTTGGCCGCTCAACCGTACCTTTTACATGATTGGACGGCAACGTGATTCGAGCGCACCCGTAATGCATCACTTCAGTCAATATAGCTTCGTTGCGTTTACCGCTAAAAAACACTCCGCCGACTTTCGCCAGTTGGAGCGCTTGCACCGACCGGCTGTAAAGTTTCAAAGACAGCAGCGCAAACATCATTAGGCAGGCAACGGTCGCAATCGCCCAAAGCCACTTGATCGCTGATCGTCGTAAGCCCACCACGGCAACGAAAGTTCCCAACAAGATTATCGCAAGTGGCAGCAACACCGGTCCCCAAAATGTGATCGATGCTGGCTCGATTGCCATTCGATCGGTTGCGTAGTAGACGTCTGCTTGATTGCTAAGTCTTGGGTCGTCCCCAAAGACTGGTCCCGTCAGCTTACTCGCCTCAGGCTGAATTTTTGAAGGCGTTGGCGATGGCGCAGAATATGTCTGGTTCGCGGAAGAGTACGCCTGATCGCTTTGTATTTCGTTTCCCAAGTCATCAAAATGATCGGATCGATTTTTCGCTGCCATGCTTGAAGATGCAAAACCTTCCTTGGGAACGGCAACTTGGCCCAGCGGTTTTAAGGGCTGTGTAACGATGGCGTCGGGGATCGAAAGCCCTAGTGGAACTTCTACCGATGAGCCCGCTATTTCGTCTACGTTCGCAGTAGCAGAACTTCTCGCGGGCGATGAAGTAGTTTCGTTAGTTGAGTACGGTAAAAAATATCCACCGGCAGCAACCGTGACTGCGGCAACGCCAGCCCAAATGACTGGCACCCGACCTGCTCGAGCTAGACGAGCTGATCTTCGGCAACCGAACGATTGCGGCAGTTTGAATTGAAAAGCGAACATCGGAGGGTTGCCCTCGCTGAAAGAATTGCAGTCATTCTGCAAGCCGAATCGAGATGATCGACGAAGCGACTTTATCGATTCTGTCGGTTCCGCGGGAAGACCCGAATGAGCAAAGCCCAGAATTTTCTAGAGGTATTGAGGATTCCATCAAGCGTGCATCAACCGACGTGCAGCATCGATTCGGCATTTCGAACCAAGTCGCGGACACTGACGCTGCCACTGCGATGAGCTAGCGTTTCGTTGGCAGCAATCCAATCCTCAACTCGCTTTTGTGCGGAGATCACCGTGGAGTGTTGACGATTACCGAAGAATTCGCCGATCTCTGAATAAGCGGCCATCGTGTGTTTGCGAGCAAGAAACATAGCTAGCATTCGAGGCCCGCTGATACTTTTGCTTCGCCCTTTGGCTTTGAGCGTTTTCGGCTCCAAACCAAAGCTATCGCAAACAACGCGTTCGATGTCGGTCAGTCTCACGACTGGCTGGCCCGCTCGTATTAGATCAAGCGTGCAATTAATTGCCTCTTCGCGACTAATCGAACCGCCGTTGCTGCGTTGTTGAGCCATCAAGCGAAAAACAATCCCGTAAA
This sequence comes from Pirellulaceae bacterium, assembly GCA_041740995.1. Lineage (GTDB taxonomy): Bacteria > Planctomycetota > Planctomycetia > Pirellulales > Pirellulaceae > JBGSKY01. The sequence continues at coordinate 52,444 of JBGSKY010000209.1, read as the reverse complement.
TCGATCGTCCATCTCCATTCGTCTTTTCCGCCAATGCATCAAGAGTCGAATCGCTTAATCGCACATTATGCTGTTTACAAAGATTGCTCAGTAAATCACGTCGCAGTTCGACGTCTAGCAATTGAATGGCGCAGGCAATTCCGCCGGACAATCGGGCGTGCAAATCGCTCCCCAATGAAACTAGCTCCGCCAGAGAGCGATCGGCCGCAAAGACAACTTGCCGGCGACGGCTAAGTAAATCATCAATGGTGTTCCTCAACTCGGCCAGCGTCTGCGACTTGCCAACGAAAAACTGGATATCATCTATGATGAGCACATCGACGTCGCGATATTTTTTCCGGAACGCGGCAAAGCCCGCTCCGCGAGTCGATTCCGTAAAATCGATTGTGAATTGTTCGGCAGTCATGTACATCACACGACGGAATCTGTGCCGCGCACGAAATTGTTCTCTTAACGTTTTACACAGATGCGTCTTGCCGCAACCATTTGGTCCGTGAACGAACAACGGCCCAAGTTCACCAGGACGCTCTAAAACCATTTCAGCCGCGGTACAAGCGAGCCGATTGGAACCACCGGTTAGAAATGTCGGTACCGGTTTATTGCCCGGGGAGGTCAATGTGGCATTCTGTGTTGTTTTAGGTTCAGTAATCTTCATGGGCAACGATGCATTGGTCGATGGCACGCATTTGACGTGTGAAAGCATCGTTGATTTGGTCAACATGAAGAGGGATGATCGCTGCTCCGCTTGCTGTTGACTCATCGACGCTGCCGTTGATTCTTCAGCCGCATCGGTTCCGACCTTTGAATCGCTGCCCTGAACACAGCTCTTTTCGGCCGACGCCAACGACTCTGCTGGGATCACAGCGACGGAAATTGCAATTTTTATCGCCGGTCCGTAAAGCTCATTTGCCGCCTGTCGTATCTCCGGGAAACAGAAGCTACGAATGCAATCAGCCAGAAAATCATTATCGACTAAAACTCGAATTGTATCACAATCGATTTCCACATTTGTTCGTGGATTAAACCATAATTCAAATGCATTTTGTCCGATCAGTTGCAACAGACGTGCCAGAAAAAGCGAACCTTGCGAAGTTTTGGCAGGTTGATCGCTTCGATTCATCGATCCAGCTGGCAAAATCTCGACGCCATCTAGTTTTCGATAGGGCATCAGAGCCGCCGCGACTTCCGTGTTAGCGGCATACGTCGATGTGTCAGAACGACAACCAATGCGCTGGCTGAGAAGAAGTGTCATCGCTATTTACCGCGCTCCAAGTTTTTCCGCGAAATTTTCCGAAACAGCTGACACTCGGCTCAAATCGGCCCACGACCACGAATCCGTAATTCGCGATCAAGCACCAAAAAGAGGCCTCAAAGGCACTGAACGCCACCTTGTTGAGATATCCGCCGCTTCGATCCAGTCGGCAATCATGCCACTCCAGCGCGGCGCAGAAATCGTTTCCAATCCCGTGCCGAGCTGGCAGGGCAGAATTGTAGTATTGCTAGCTCTGGCGTCAATTTTTAAGCGACATGTTTGCGGATCTAGCGTGTAAAACGTGTCCATGATTTAACGCGTCAGGCCGTTATGCAAGCGTTTGGCAAGAAATTTAAATTTTAATCAGTCGTTCACAATTGAAGCCAGCCAGATTGTGCAAAACTTGTCTACAAACAGATTACCAAACTCGACGGAATTCGGCTTTTTTTCGCTTTGCAAGTTTCCCTTGCATTTTCGGACCTTTCTTCATGGGCGAGATAGTTTCTTAGCCAATATCTGTGACCAAGTTTCATTTACGTCGTGCTGATCTCCTCGCTGCATGTTGCTTATGCAACTTGGCTGGCAAAAAAAGGATTGCCGAGTGCAGGGATAGTCGAAAGTTTGCGACAGGAAGTCGTCGCGAATGAGTCGCAAAAAAATAGTGCGACACCAACGCACGACTAAATTTGGAAAATTTGCTTGACACGTTGCTATGGTGTGTCAGACGCCGGCAACATCACGTTCCGGTCCCCACAACTTTCCAATTCTTGGGAACGTCTGACTCGCACTGTTGTTCGTTGGAGGCCTACTTCGACACAGTGAAGATATGACAACCGTTCGATTTAACCTTTAAACTCTCTGGAGTCACTTATGAAGAAGTTCGTTTTACCATCGCTTGCCCTTGCACTTGTTACTGCCTTTGCACCGCTCGCTTCAGCCGAGGAGAAGGCCGCTGCCACTCCTAAGACAGTTGTCGACGTAGCTGTAGCTAACGACGATTTTTCAACCTTGGTAACTGCCGTCAAAGCAGCGGGATTGGCTGAAGCATTGATGGGCAAAGGCCCGTTCACTGTGTTCGCACCAACCAACGAAGCGTTTGCAAAGGTTGACAAAGCCGCACTGGCCAGCTTGCTCAAGCCCGAAAACAAAGACAAACTTGCGGCTCTTTTGAAGTACCACGTAGTCGCTGGTAAAGTAACTGCCGCCGACGTTGTCAAGTTGAATGAAGCAGAAGCATTGAGCGGCGAGAAGATCGCGATTGAAGTCAAAGACGGCAAGGTCATGCTCAACGGCAAAGCAACTGTTATCAAGACAGACATTATGGCCGGTAATGGTATCATCCACGTCATCGACCAAGTAATCATGCCAACGAAGTAGTCTTCGTTGCTCAAAGACACTGCATTTTCGGTGCAGTTATAAAGTCCATCGGCGGTCGAGAGTCAAAGATTCACGACCGTTTTTTTCGTAACGACTCTCGAGTATCGCAAGGGAACCTCTTGGCGCATGGAATTACTTAATTGCCAGCGTCATTCTCGCATAAACCATTAGCTCTGAAAGCTTCTCGCATAACGGCGCAGATGTTTTTGAAAATTCGTCGCGAGCTGACTTTGAAAACGGTACGAATTCCAGATCACGACAACTTTCCGCATCGGCTGTTCGCCAGACAACGATCGATAGACGCGATTTGAAGCCTGATCAAGCCTCCGTGCCATCGCTGGGATCATTGATAGCCCATGTGAAAGAGATACTAGCTCTTGAACCATTGCAAGCTGGCTTGTCCGTTCGACAGTGACTGGATTGATCGATCGCTGCCGACAAAACGCCACGATGTTGCTCGCCAAGCAGTGCGCTTCATCAAGCATTACAAAGGGGTAATTCTGGGTATCTTCGAGAGTAATTCTTTTCTTTTTGGAAAGCTCGTGATTTTCTGGCATCACAAGAAACAATTCTTCATCGAAGAGCTCTTCGATCTCAAGGTAACGGACATTAATTGGGAGCGCAAGAATTGCAAAGTCTACATCGCCATCTTTACAACGTCGCAAAAGATTATCCGTCGTTTCTTCCTGAACCAACATATTTGCGAGCGGATAAGCAGTTGCAAACTTCCGTAGTAGGTCAGGCAAAAAGTACGGCGCGATTGTCGGTATCGCTCCGATTCGAATTCGACCATGCTGACCATCGTCCGCAATTTCTGCTTGCGTATCTTCCAAGATCGTCAAAATCTGTTTGACTCGCGATTGCAGAAGTACTCCAGCGTCTGTCAACACGACACTTCGAGCTCGACGTTCGAACAGCGAATGCCCCAATTCGTCTTCCAATCGCTGAATCGCTCGGCTAAGCGTCGATTGTGAAAGCTGCAGTTGGTTGGCAGCACGCGTGAAGTTGCCAAGCTCGGCAACGAGCAAGAAATTTTTAAGCTGATCGAAATCCATAACTCAAAATCCTGACGGCGATCGAACTCTGGAAACAACTTGTTAAGACATGCAATAATCGCATGAGGAAACCCTTAGCTATGCAAAAAATGCAATTGCAGTTTATACCGCAAGGCTAGTCATTGTTTCAACTCGAAACATCAGCCGCAGTGCGTTAGTTCAGGTTTGCCTGTCATAATCAGATTCAAAGTCGATCGGGGAAAGCAATCCGTTTGAAAAAAGAGGATCTGCACTGAATTTACAGCATACTCAGTCCCGATTCGCCGAACGCCACACGAAAACGGGCGCGCATCGTTTCTTTATTGGAGAAGAAGCGGGCGAGAATTTCACGCTCGCGATCGCTAAACCGCAACCAAAATAGCTTCGTCTGTTTCGACGAGTTCCCTCAACCCAAACTCGTCCCGGCACACGCCTTCCGATGTTTTCGATTGCCTATAAAATCCTCAAAACTTCCTCGAACCTAATTGCGCTTGTTCTGAACAAAGTTAAAACATGAAATCGAACGTCGTTGTTTGTTATCCCGTTTTGCCAAAGCATCTAGCCGAACTTCAGAAGGCTATGCCTGAAGCGAAAATTATTGACGCTGGGCAAGAAAATATTGCCGAGAAGATGTTCGAAGCGGACATTTTCGTCGGTCACGCAAAAGTCCCAGTCGATTGGGATGCGGTAACCAAAGCCGGGAGATTGCGATTTATCCAATCCTCGGCGGCCGGTTTGGACCATTGTCTGGTTCCTTCGGTGATCGCTTCGGATATCACCGTTTGCAGTGCATCAGGACTGTTCGCAAATCAAGTCGCCGAGCAAACTTTAGCGCTTTTGTTGGGTCTGTTGCGAGGCCTGCCCATTTTTTTTCGACAAATGCAAACGAAGGATTTTACGCGTCGGCCGACAGGCGATCTGCACGGCAAACGAATCGGAATTGTCGGACTTGGAGGCAATGGGCGACGGATGGTTCCGTTACTATCCGGATTTAAAACCGAGATTTGTGCGACTGATTTTTTCCCAATTCAGAAGCCGGTCGAAGTCGCACAACTTTGGGAACCGCAGCGTTTGATCGAGCTTGCAAGTCGATCGGACATCTTAATCCTGACGTTGCCTCTTAATTCAGACACGCGACGTTCGATCGGTGCGGAAGTCTTTGACGCAATGCCCAACGGCAGCTTGCTCATTAATGTTGCTCGCGGTGGCGTGGTCAATGAACCGGAACTGATTGACGCGTTGCAAAGCGGACAGCTTGGCGGTGCTGGTTTGGATGTAACTGCGACCGAACCATTGCCGGCTGATTCGCCGCTCTGGTCGATGGATAACGTCTTGATCACTCCGCACGTTGGCGCTCAAGCAGCCTATCGCGTTGATGATACGACTCGGTTAGCTTGCCGCAATCTAAGAGCATATCGCAAGGGCCAGATGTTATTGAATCGTGTCGATAAAACACTTGGTTTTCCCGCTCCGGATGTTCAAGCCATCTTGCATAAAGATTGGTGATCGCGATTTTTCGTGCGCTCTCCATTACCATAAGCTAGTCTTTTAAAGTGGATGACTATTTACTTTAAAAGTTTGCGAACATGAGCCTTACAGAACGCCCGATCACTACGACCGTCAAAATCGTATCGAGCTTGTTTAACAGACCGACAAAGTTTGTCGCCGTCGCTTTAACTTACATGGTCACTGTTTGTCTTTGCAGTGGCGCATCTAAGGTTGATCCTGCTGATGTCGATCCGCGAGATTCTCAGTGGGATTTGGCAATTGATCCGCATCAAGTCTTGGGTGCCGTGTCTTGTGAAAAGTGTCATGCCAACGAGGTGAACATCTGGAAACAAACGCCGCACAACACGACGTACCTGACGCTGCATCGCAAACCCGAAGCGCAACAAATCGCGAAACGGCTTGGTATCGCTTCATTCAAAACCGATGCTAATTGCATTCAGTGCCATTACACGATGCAACAGCAAAACGAAAACTTGGTTGCCATTTCCGGCGTCTCTTGCGAATCGTGTCACGGTGCCGCGCAAAACTGGATAGCGATTCATAACGACTATGGGGACAGTGTCACACGCGAGTCTGAAACGAAAGCACACCGACGTCAACGTTTGGCTGCTAGTATTGACGCAGGAATGCGAAATCCAGTCAACGTTTATTTGGTCGCTCAGTCTTGCTATCGATGCCATACCGTGCCTGATGAACGTTTGGTAAATGTCGGCGGGCATTCCGCTGGTAGTCTTGATTTCGAGTTGGTCAGTTGGTCGCAAGGCACTGTTCGGCATCGATTTTTGGATAGCGCCGGCCAGACCAATGGAGATGCGTCGCCAGAGCGAGTCCGGTTATTGTTCGTGGCTGGGATGATTGCTGACTTAGAGCATTCGTTGCGTGCCACAGCCCGGGCGACTGAAAAAGCAACCTTTGGCGTCACGTCGGCCCAACGAGCTTCAAGAGCCGCAAAGCGATTAAAAGCTGCGCAAGAAAAGATTGCCAACTCGACTGTTGAACAGATTTTAGAAGTCTACGCCAACATTAAACTTCGACTCAACAACGAAGCTGAATTAACAGCCGCTGCCGACGAAATACAAAAGCTCGGACTTCGATTCGCCGCGTTGACTCACGGTCGCGACTTGGCCGCCATAGACGAATATGTGCCAGCGAAATCGACGTGGAAATAACGTAACCGGTTTTTCCTAGCCGACGACTTTGCAGCTCGGCCTTTGGATCAATTAGGAGTATTGTTTCAGGTACTCTTTCATCTTGAACTTGCTCAGGGTTGATTCGCTTGTCATGTAACGAATTTTCCCAAAGATCTTTCGTTCCGGTCCCCACGCTCGATCGTAGCGTCCAAGCACCCAAAAAATTCCGCTGTACGAATTCGGATCGCGGCCATCGAGTGCGTATTTATTGTTCAATTCGATCAAAACTTCGAGTGCTTGGCGTGGGTTGGCCGTCCAGTGCAAGATTTTCTTTCCCCAAAGCATCCGCAAGTAATTGTGAATTCGGCCTTCACGCACCAGTTCGTTTTGAGCGGCATTCCAAAGTTGATCGTGAGTCGCCGCTGACTCGAATTCGGCCAAAGAGTAAACGTATTCACGTTTGTCATTGGCGTGCTCATTCAAAGTCTCTCGGGCCCACTGCGGTAATGATTCGAAGCGAGCGTAATCGGGCTCGCGATGCGTCATGTTGAAGCCGATTTCTCGCCAAGTAATCATTTCATCGAGAAACGATTCGACGGGTTGTGAAGCATTCCAAAAACCTTCGCGTTTGCCATTGGGTTTAGCTAACTGGTCAATTTTCCAACCGCAATGCTCAGTCACGGAATGAAACATTTCGTGAGCAGCGATATGCCCGAAATGCAAATAGGGGCTGAGCCGACTGGCGCCCTTCAGATCAGGAACATTTCGATCGTCACTGTATCGATCTAGTGCACCCGCCGTAAAATCGCTCAACCGTTTTAACGCTGCGTGAGCACCTCCTTTGGTTTCGACTGGGCTGACGCCGTGATCGATCTTGAATCGATCGAAATTTTTTATGCCGTCTGCATAGTCAGCAAGTTTGGCTCGTGGCCATCGTTTTGCGACCAACGATGGCACATCGATTGGTTCCGGGAGTTTATGCTTTGCAAGCGGATCGGATAAAGGAAACTCGTGCAGGTGTTTTGGAAGCTCTTTCTGCAAATGCCGTCGAAAAGAATGGGCAACGGTAAAGGTTCGATCGGTGGCCCGCATCGGATAAAGACCGTTAGAGTCGACCAGCTGAACCGCAACCGGCCACTTGCTAACAATTCGATCGTACAAGATCGGATGAAAGAAACACGGATAGTCATCAGTGACCATTAAGCAGGCCTTCTGACACAGCGTTTCGATGATCCCATGGCCTTTATCCGTTGCTGTTTCCAGAAATGGGTAATAGGTCACTCCGCTATCGGAAAAATCGGCTTCATTGTCAATCATGCCATCGATCACGAAGCGGTGAAATCGGTCTGAAGCCCATTGATAACCTGTTCGTAATGCTTCGACGACGATCAAAGGACGTTGCAGTTTCTCAGCCCACCATCTTGCATGCTGCAACGCAAAATTGTATCGACGACGACGAAAGGCATTCATCCAGTAGACAACGTATTGAGCGTCATTGCGGACGTCGACGAGCGTCAAGTCTCGAACGCGAATCTCTGGAACTGGTGAGCAAACGGTCATGGTTGAGAGCGAAATTGAGAAACAGCCAATGAATTACAAATGCTTCGGTAGTCTATCAGTCTACCGAAGCTCTACAGCTTTATATTCCCCTAGTCCAGAACCATTCCTGGCAGCGACCGAATCGCCAGGACCGTTGCTCGATTAAACTTGGCGGGGATTACCTTGATATGAAACTTAACATTCGGCGTTTTTTTGGCCGATAATTTCAAAAAACAGGTCCGTCTGTCTTTGCCCTTCAGATCTTTTATCGACATCCTAGGGTAAGTCTGGGCAAGATAGTCTGCCAATGGACAGACAAAAACGCTACAGTTTTATAAAATCGATGCGTTCCACTGCGGTTGAAAGTGAGTTCTCCGCGACCAAATGCGGTCAGACGTGGACGGAGTTGGTTGTTTTAAAATCGCATTTCCAGCGGTTGGCCAACTAAAGCGGCCCATTTTATTCGCTCCCTTAAGATCACTTCCATGTCTGCTACGGTGCCGTTCGTCGAAGATTCAAGCCTTCTTGATCTGTCGCACATTTTGCCCGCCGAAATTGTTCGAACCAATTTGGTTGAACGTGTCCAGTATTGGGCTAATTCACGCCCTAACGCGACGGCTTTTCTATTGGCTGATGGCGAGACCGATGACGAATTGCAGCTCAGTTTCGCGCAATTAGATCACGCCGCCAGAGCTGTTGCGGTCGAGATTCGCAAAACGGCCAATCCGGGCGATCGAGCGATCTTGATGTATCCACCAGGAATTGATTTTGTCGTAGGCTACTTCGGTTGCCTTTACGCCGGCTGTGTCGCCGTTCCAGCATTCCCACCGCGACGCAATCGTAAGGGGCTGCGGATTCAAAATATCGCGATGGACTGCGGCGCAAAAATTGGACTGACAACGGCAACGACAGCCAGCCAAATTATGAAGGACCAGGGGAACGCGGAAGAAGTGCGTTTGCTGCGACTGATCGCCACAGACGCAATCGATAAAACGCTTGCCTTGCAATACCGAAGCTGCGATTTGATCGGCGACGACCTAGCGATGTTGCAATACACGTCTGGTTCAACTGGCCAGCCCAAAGGCGTGATGCTGACGCATGAAAACCTGATCCGCAATTGCGAGATGATCGCGTATCTTTTCAATCTAAAAGCAAATCTGCACGGCGTCAGTTGGTTGCCGGCGTACCACGACATGGGCTTAATCGGCGGGATGCTCAGCCCGTTATATATTGGTGCTCCGATGTCATTGATGAGTCCGATGTCATTCCTTCAACGACCAGTTCGCTGGCTGCGGGTCTTAAGCAAGTACAAGGCGTCAGTTTCTGGTGCTCCAAATTTCGCTTACCAACTTTGCGTCGACAAGATCACCGACGAAGAGATGGAAGGACTGGACCTAAGCCATTGGGCCGTCGCTTTTAATGGAGCTGAACCAGTCCGCGCAAGCACGATCGAGCAGTTTACCCGTAAATTTGAACGCGTCGGATTTTCTGGATTGTCGCATTTGCCTACATACGGAATGGCGGAAGCAACCTTGATCGTAACAGCCGGGCCGGGCAATACCGAGCCAGTCGTTCGGCACTTCCGCGGTCGATATCTTGACCAGCGAATTGTCGAGCCCATCGATCCAAACGATCCTGATGCCCGCTCGGTCGTCGGATGTGGCCGGGTCGCGCCTAATGAAACAGTGTTGATTGTGGACACCGCGAATTTGAATGTCTTGCCTGATGATGAGATCGGCGAGATTTGGATCAAGAGCCCCAGTGTTGGAAAAGGGTACTGGGAAAAACCCGAGCAAACGCGGGACACTTTTGAGGCATTCACTTCCGATGGTCAGGGACCCTTCTTGCGAAGCGGTGATTTAGGTTTCTTTCACAACCGCCAATTGTTTGTCGCCGGTCGAGTGAAGGATTTGATTATCGTTCGCGGAGTCAACCGATATCCGCAAGACATCGAACAAACGGTCGAAGAGTGTCATGAATCGGTGCAAAGCGGTTCAGCAGCCGCGTTTGCCGATTTAAGTGGCCAGCGAGAACGCCTGATCATCGCTGTTGAAGTCCAACGATCGCTGGAGGAGGATTGGGCACCAGTTATCCAAGCGATTCGACGTAGCGTCGTTCAAGTGCATGAGCTGCCGCCCGATGCAGTCGTTCTAGTGCGAGCGGGCTCATTGCCGAAAACGTCAAGCGGCAAAATCCAACGCCACGCATGCCTGCAAGCTTTTCGCGAAGGTTCGATGCGAATGATTTCGCAATGGATTGGCTGGGAAGACAACGAAGAAGACGAAGCACCAATGATTGCCGCGTCGACCATTAAACCCAATGGCTCGTGGCAGCAACATCGCGCCGTCACAACCAAAAAGACACGCGATCCAGATCCAGAAGTCGTTGCGCTGGTTAAAAAGGCGATCCGCAATGTAGGCGAGGAACGCGCGAAAATCCTCGACTTGGATACTAATATCGTTGTCGATTTAGGGCTCGATTCGCTGGAGCGTTTGCAGATCGCACACACTTTGGAAACAGCCTTTGGCGGAAGATTCCCCGAAGATGTTTTGAACGAAATTGAGACTGTCCGCGAGATCGCCGAAGCGCTCGAACAGCATTTTGGCAAAGACAAAATGCGTGTCGATGTACCAGATCAAATGAGCGAAGAAGTTGTTCTCGAACGCGAGATTCAACCGGCGGACTACCTGTTTGACCAACTACCAGAGTATCGCCGACTGCGTCGAACGATTGAGCAATTCGCACTCAGCGGGCTTCCCAATCCTTACTTTACTGTCCACGACTCGTTGACTCGCGACACGACAAGAATTAACGGCAAGGAATACATCAGCTTTGCATCGTACAACTACCTAGGAATGAGCGGCGATCCGACCGTGTCAGATGCAGTTGTTGACGCGGTTCGAAAATTTGGCGGCAGCGTTTCCGCATCGCGACTGGTCAGCGGTGAAAAACCACTTCATCGACAGCTTGAAACTTCCATTGCCCAGTGGATCGGCGTTGAAGATTCGGTCGTCATGGTGGGTGGTCACTCCACAAATGAAAGCGTCATTGGGCACTTGGTGGACGAAAAGGATCTGATTTTGCATGATGCTCTTTCCCATAACAGCATCGTGCAGGGCGCATTGCTTTCGGGTGCACGACGACGAGCATTTCCGCACAACGATTGGAAAGAACTTGCGGCGATTTTGGAGCGTTCACGCAAGCGATTCCGTCGCGTGCTGATCATCATCGAAGGCGTTTACAGCATGGATGGTGACTTCCCAGATTTGCCGAAGTTTGTCGCTTTAGCGCGCGAACACAAGGCTTGGTTGATGGTCGACGAAGCACACAGCATTGGCACGATGGGCGTTCGCGGTCATGGTATCGCTGAACACTTCGGAATCAATCCGAAAGAAGTCGATATCTGGATGGGCACGCTGAGCAAGTCATTCGGCTCATGCGGTGGCTATATCGCTGGCAGCAACGCGTTGATCGAATACCTTAAGTACACCGCACCTGGCTTTGTTTTCAGCGTTGGACTATCGCCACCAAATGCTGCCGCGGCGCTTGCGTCGCTGAATGTTTTGCGTCGTGAACCACAGCGAGTTACACGTTTGCAAGAAGCCTCGCGTCTATTCCTCAGTGAGGTTAAAAAACGGGGTTTGAATACCGGCAGCAGTGGGGAAACAGCGGTCATACCGGTCATCACGGGGAACTCGCTGCACGCGTTACAACTTTCGCGACGCCTCTTCGAACAAGGCATCAATGTGCAGCCAATCCTTTATCCAGCGGTCGAGGAATCTGCCGCTCGATTGCGATTTTTTATCAACAGCACTCACACCAATCAACAGATCCTTTGTGCTGCGGAGTTGGTCGCTGAAAATTTGAAGAAGATCACGCCCGAAGCATTTCGCACGCTCTAGAAAATTTTGCCGCTCAGTCGCTCAATGATTGGCTTTCGCAACCGTCGCAAATTTTGCATCGACGCGATCAAGTCAACTGTAAGCCTGGACCAGTCCCGGCTTACTTGAGTTTCCACGACAAATCCTGGCCTGCGCGACAATTAACTCTGTTAAATCTGGGACGCACTACCTTGTTGCCTGCTCGACTAACGGGTCGCGATGTTTGACTCTGGACTGACATAAGGATTTTCAATCCAACGCGACTGACCGACTGGCTCGGTTTGACTAGCCAGCGGAGATTGCGCCTGAGCCGGAACGACTGTCGAATTGCAATTGGTGCAGTAAGGATTGCTCAAAATCGTTGTTGTCGTTGCCCGCAATTGCGGTTGGTAACTGGCGTTGCTTTGCAATTGAGGCAAGGCCGCGAAAGGGCTATCACCGTATGGACGCTGGTATCGCTCGCCATAGTAAACTGGTGGGTAGATCGCAAAATATGGCGGCGTCGGCAGTCGGCTGCGGATCAGCAAATTCTGCCCCAGGCCTGATCCGTAGCCAAAACCATAACCATAGCCGAGCGCCGGATCGAACGCCTTGGCTTGCGGTGAAGTCGAAACGAAGAGCGCTACAGCAGCGGCCAGCAAGCACCATTTTTTCATAGCATTTAACTCGAAGAACTCAGGTTGTGAAACTCGATTGCATCGCATACGAAAAACTCGTTCTCCGCGACGACAGTCAATCCACACTAGTCACACCAGAGCGTTATTCAACCTCTGCGGTATAGCCTTGGTAACGCGATTGCAAGTGCTGAGCCGGTTGTAACGATTATTCCGCTTGGTTGGGTTGCGGTGCTTTTCGATCTTGGATCATCCGTGCACGAATGCGGTTGCCGGCCTCTTGTGGGCGACCTTCGCGTTTAAGATAGTCGAGCGTTTTTGCTTGGTCGCCGGTCAGCTCGTAACAGCGGGCCAGTAGATATTCAGCGTGTGCGTGCCAAGCCTGTGTTCCCTCCACTTGCAATGTGCGTTCATCCAACCAGTTAATCGCCGCGTCGATGTTGTTGAGGTCGAATTGTGCCATCCCCAGAAAGGTTGAAGTGTGAAACTTCGCAACCCGGTAAAACGCTTTGACCTGTTCCAATCTGCCCACAAACGCTTCCCGCGGCTCATTCCTGCCTTGCACAATCTGCATCATCTTTTGCACTTCACGATCGGTCGTCAGTTTTTCCAAAGTAGCGTCGTCGATGCGAATGCTCATATAATTCTTTAAAGCGCCCGGTTTCTCGATCGTCTGATCAAATTCGGCTTTAAAGTGCTGCTGGCGAGCGGTGTTGATTAAAGTGTCAGTAAAAAACGGCCCGTAAACAGCCAGGTATCGCATTGAGAATGGCGACTGATCAAACATCCGTGCTCGAACCGTCATGTTGTAATGCTGAGCCAACAGCGGCAGATTCCAAAGTCTAACATTCGGCTTTCCGAAGGCTGTTTCCAAAGCTGTCAAAGTATCGGTTGGATCGACGAAAACTCGCATTCGGTTTTCACCTGTTAACGCCGGTTCTAACGCAAACATCGCATGCGACATCGCTGCTGGTTCCAGGTCGACCAGTGCCAAAACGTTCGACATCCGTTCGGCATCGACTGGATAGTCGAATTGACCAGGCAAGTTCGCGCGACGCAGGACAGATCGATCTTCACGAGCCTGCCTTAAAGTCGCGATTCCAGACTCGCCAGGGCCAGGCAATGGCATCCCCCATTTAGGTTCAAACAAATAAATTTCGCCTGCGATTGGGACGCCGATTGCCCAAAGCTGGTCGGGTCCGCCTTCAGGACCCGGAAACGCCAACACGCATCCGGACAAATCGACTTGCTGGAGAAGTTGCGTAAAAACTCGCGCCCGCTGCCACGCGTCACCGCGCCCAAAAATCAACGTCTGCCAGGGCAACTGGCGGTAACCAATACCGCCATCGTCAATCGGCCAATTAGGATTGGGAGTCAGGAATTGAGCATCGCGAGCTTCACCATCGAGCGCGATATTTCGAACCGTCCAGTCAAATAGCTTGGCCGTCGCTTCAAGTTTGCGGCGATCGGCATCTTGCAATTTTTGCCCAGTTTCGACCAGCCATTGCGAAAAGACCGGATCGCGATATTCGTTGCCAGTCACCCATTTGGCAACATCTCGCATCATGCGACATTGCAATAAATATTCGCATTCGGTTTCGTAAAATTGGACTGCCCCGGTTTGTTGAACGAGCGGCGATTGCTGGCTTGTAGAGGGCAAAGTCATTAGCAGTGAAGCTGGCTTCCACGCGTCGGTCGCAGGATAATTTTGAGCCCAACTGTTCAATTGATATACAACCTCACGAGTCGCGACAGTACGGTCCATCCGCATCAGCAGCGGAAGATAGTTCATCGCTTCGCCGACGCTCTTGTTGGACAGACTCGACATCGTGCCGGACGTTGGTGTCGCAGTCCGTGCCGCGCTCCACTCGTCTTTGCATCCGATGGCAATCAAGCCGCCGACGCAGCCAAAAAATGCGGCGAAAAAACGCAGAGAATGCAACAGATTTTTTACAGACGTCATGTGCTGACTTTTATTGGAAATCGAAGACAAGATTTTAGTTACGAATCTAACTCGCGGGCGGTTTCCCAGAATTTTAACACGCGAGCGATAGTGGCTTCAAATTGATCTAGGTAGATCATATTTGCGCCGTCACTGGGCGAACTGTCCGGGTTGGGATGGGTCTCGAAAAAGAAACCGTCAACTCCAACCGCCGCCGCCGCTCGAGCCATTGGTTCGACCATCGAGCGGTTGCCACCCGTCGCACCGCCCAACCCGCCAGGTTGCTGGACAGAGTGCGTTGCGTCGAAAATGACAGGCACATTGAACGATCGCATGATCGGCAACGATTGCATATCATTGACCAAGCGACCATAGCCAAAGAACGTTCCACGTTCGCACAGACAAAGCTTGCCGCCAGCAGCTTGAACTTTCTGAACGACGAATTGCATATCACCCGGAGCCATGAACTGGCCCTTTTTTACGTTTAACGGCTTACTAGTTTCAGCAGCAGCGATCAAAAGGTCGGTTTGTCTCGCGAGAAAGGCTGGTATTTGCAACAAATCGCAAACTTCCGCCGCCGGGCTAGCTTGTTCGGACGCGTGGATGTCGGTCGTCACAGGTACGTCTAATTGCTTGGAAAGATCCTCCAAAATACGCAGCCCGGCTTCAATTCCCAAACCACGGAATGCTTCATTGCTGGTTCGATTCGCCTTGTCGAAAGACGCCTTGAAGATCCAGTGCACATTGAGTCTATGTGTAATTTCCTTGAGTCTTTCGGCAATCCGGAAAGTTAACTCGCGGTTTTCAATTACACATGGTCCCGCAATGATGACGGGCCGATTTGAACCGCCAATTTCGAAATCTCTTATTCGTACAGGCAACATTAGTTTTTTAGTCGAAAAGTTCAAAATTATTTTGAATGGCTTGCTGCCCAAACTGCACAAATGCAAGCAAAATCATTATCTATGCTTTTGCCAAGCGAACGCTAAGTGCCCATGATAGAGCAGCTTGGCGTTCCTTTCTATCGACCCTCATAAGAACAGTTTTCGTCGTTTAATCCGTATTGACTGGATTGCTTCGATGCGGCATCTTTTTCGAATCTGACCGCAGGACGCGGTGAGAACGATCGCGAGACAAATCGGCCTGCCTGCCCGCAATTGGCAGTCTGAGATGCGTTGCGATTGGGAATCTTTTTTATTTGCCGCAATGATTGTGGCAAACAAGAGATTTAAGAATCGACGACTAGGTGTTAACGGCACGGAGGCCCAGCCATGAGCAACTCAGGGAAATCGCGTAATTCTAACATTTCGCTGCATCAGTTATTTCCACAGGCTGTCATCGCCGCAAGCGACGACATCTTAGTAACGAGCTGTTCACGTCGAATTCGATCGCATTGCTCAGGGGTAAACCCGGGGCATCACATTTTTGTGACTGGCACGGATGCCAGTTCCGATGCGGTCTCTGCGGCCAACAAGGCAATCGCAAAGGGAGCAACGGCCATTCTCACCAACCGTCTGCTCCCCATCTCCGCTCCGCAATGTATCGTCGAAGACGTCGCTGCCGCACATGCCAAGCTATGCCATGCGATACGACAAAACCCTTCGACCAAAATGTTGACGATCGGAGTGGTTGGCTCGCACGGCAAAACCACGGCCGCGCTTTACGTCGCTTCGATGCTCAAGAGCGTCGGTGGCAGCGTTGCTTACTGGACAACCCTAGGTGCGACCAGTCATGGAAAAAACGAAACAGTCAAAGAAGAGACCAATCCGCAAAATCTGACCAACTGGCTAGCTCGCGCTGCCAAAAATGGCTGCCCAGCGGCGGTGATCGAAATCAGTGACTCGATGCTGCAATCCAAATCTTCCAGTGCGTTAGAGTTTGACGTGCTGGTTGTTCCAAGCTTACGAGAAAATCAACGCTATGACAAAGCGACCACGCGACAATTGGAAAATGCGACACTCGCCTGTTGCCAACAATTGAAATCGCACGGATTGGTTGTCTTCAACGCGGACGACGCCCGACTCAATCGATGGGTTGAAAGAAACCAGTTGCCGTCGATTGGTTATGGATTGAACGCCGATTGCATCGTTCGCGGACGCAAAATCGAAAACACCGACGAAGACCCTCAGCTGATGGTTACGGCTGGAAGATCCTTAATGCCGATGCAGGCCAGCGAAAATCAACACGTCTCGCGGCACATGTTGGGTGCCGTTGCTGTCGGTTTCGCGTTTGGACTAGAGCTCAATGAAGTGATCGGTGGCGTTGAACGGCTAAAGAAAATCCCGGGCCGTATGCAATCGCTTCCATCACAAAACGGTATTCGAGTGACAATTGATCGAGCTGACCAAGCCGATCGACTGGCCGTTGCGATGCACTCCTTACAGGCATCTGGCCGCCCGCTCACTGTTGTCGCTGAAGTGCCTCATACCGCTACACCGCAACAGCGAGCCGCTTACGGTCGTGTGCTCAGTCGAACTGCCAAACGAGTCATCCTGACCCAGTCGCGAGTGTCGCTGAACCTCGGGCAAAAATTAGCATGGGAAGTCGTCGATGGCTGCGACCGACCAGCGGAAATCGAGATCATTCCAAACCGTCAGGACGCAATCGAACTGGTGATCAACCAGGCTGTCGCTGGCGATCAAATCGTTTTGGTCGGCATGGGTTCCGAATCGTGGACACTGCCGCGGAAGAAGGTTGCATTGCGAGACGATGAAGCCGTACGCGATTCAATGAGCAAGCTTAAGCCACTGCCTGTTTCAATCCCAACATCGGCCGCTGCAATCGCCGATCTGGCTTCGGTCATGCGAATCTACAACGGCTAACAACAGCCTATTAGCGCATTCCTTCCGGTTATCGAGGCCGGAATTTAACGACAAAGAACCGCGTGGCTTGAAACGTTTCACGAAGCCTACAATCGATTTGAAACACTCTTCAAACATGCGATTCGGTCGTAAACCCGCAGAGCTGGCGGAGATTGACGGCGTCCCAATCTTCGCCTTCGTCGTTTAAACCTTTTTCCGTTTCCAAAATCATCGGCAATCGCCGAAATGCCGCATGCGTCACGAATTGCTTTAGGCCAGCAAGGCCAATATGGCCAAGACCTAAATGTTCGTGTCGATCGACGCGGCTACCGCACGCTTTTTTTGAGTCGTTCATGTGGATCACGTGCAGACGATCGAGCAATTGGCCTTCCGCCAGCTCATCTACTAGACGCGTTAAACCATCTGGTTGACTTAGGTCGTATCCAGCCGCAAAAGCATGACAGCTATCAAGGCATATACCTAAGCGATCTTCGCTCTTAAATCGGCGGAGCACATCGGCTAGCTGCGAAATTTGCCAGCCCAGCGTGGTGCCTTGGCCGGCCGTATTTTCCAGTAGCAGCTTGGTCGTCAATGCGGGCTCATCGGCAAAAATTAATTCAATGGCTTCAATGATCCGTGCAAGTCCTTCGGGTTCGCTGCTTTTAACGAACGCTCCTGGATGTACCACTACGCCGCTGAGCTGTAAAGCGTCAGCCCGTTGCAACTCGATTTTCAACGCGTCGATCGATTTTTGCCATAGTGCTTGATCTGGCGTCGCGAGATTTATCAGATACGAGGCGTGCGCGTAGACATCTTCGATCGCCAAGCTTTCACGTTTTTCAGCAAACGCCTTGATTGCTGTCGGTTCCAGTGCCTTACAATTCCACTGATTGGCATTTTTAGTAAAAATCTGGCAAGTGTTCATGCCGAGCGTTTCAGCGGAACCCAACGCCAAATGCAAACCTCCGGCGACGCTGAGATGCGAGCCAAACTTCCAATCCGTCTGTGCTGAGGCAGGCATTTTACTAAGTGATGCTCACGCGTTCGACGTACTCGCCGGTTCGCGTGTCCACTTTGATTACGTTGCCTTCTTTGATGAAACCTGGAACGGAGAATTCAGCGCCGGTCTCGGTCTTAGCAGGCTTGGTAACATTCGTCGCGGTGTCGCCCTTTGCACCTGGATCAGTTTCGAGCACTTTGAGCTCGATGTGGGACGGCGGAGTCAGAGTGATAGGATTTCCGTTGAAGAGAACCATCGACACTGGCAAACCCTCTTTAAGATATTTCCAGTTATCATCGACCTGATCGGCGTTCAACTCGTATTGCTCAAACGAGATGTTGTCCATAAAAACAAACGTCTCACCTTGTTTGTAGAGGTATTGAGTGTCAATTTCCTCCACGTCCGCAACTTCCAATTCGTCACCGCCTTTGTAGGTTCGATCCAAGACGGTGGTGCGAATCAGGTTTTTAAGCTTGCACTTGTAAAGTGCATTTCCTTTTCCAGGCTTGACGAAATGCATTTCCGTGATGAGATAAGGCTCGCCGTCAATCTGAACCTTTAAACCTTTTTTCAAGTCACTGGTTTTGTAAGTCGCCACGTATTTGTCCGTAAGTAAACGAGAATCTGATGTCGAACGCAGGAAGGCAGGGTCATGATAAAACGCGAGCCGCCAGCATAACTGCCGCCGATTTTAACCGCTGGCCCCATGTTTGCCAGTAGGTGATTCCTCGGTCGCGTGATGCCTGTAAAACGATTACCTTTTTGGTTACCTCTCCGATGCAAAATTCTTCCGACTTACTTGAAACGATTTCGAATGTCGGCACTTGGCGACGCCAGCTTCGAAATGCGATTCGGGATCCTCGAATACTCGGCGAACATCTTGGACTTCCACCTGAGATGATCGATTCCGCGTGCGAAGCGGTCAAAGCCGGATTTCCATTCCTTGTTCCTTGGGCATTTGCCAACCGGATGCAAATCGGCGACATCAATGATCCTTTACTGCGCCAAATTTGGCCAACTTTGGACGAATTGGGAGAGGCCAGCAAACCAGATTTTACGGACGATCCTGTTGGAGATGAATCGGCCATTGTCGTTGATGGATTGTTGCATAAATATCATGGTCGAGTCTTATTGGTGACGACCGGGGCTTGTGCCATTCACTGTCGTTATTGCTTTCGTCAAAACTTCGCATATTCCGACGTACCTCATGATCTAGAAGCGTGGCGACCGGCGATCGAATATATTCGGACCGATCAATCGATCAACGAAGTAATTCTTTCTGGCGGCGACCCGCTGACGATCGTCGATCGAACATTGGCGGCGTTAGTCAGCCAACTTGGTTCCATTGCTCACGTTCGACGCCTGCGGATTCACACAAGATTGCCGGTTGTTCTTCCCGCCCGAGTTGACGATCAATTGTTGCAATGGCTCGGTGAATCCGTACTCGCAAAATATATTGTCATTCACGCCAATCACATTGCGGAACTAGACGCCGACGTGGTTTCAGCCATTGCCCGTTTGCAATCGGCCGGATGTGTGGTACTCAATCAGGCAGTATTGCTTCAAAACATTAATGATACACCCGCTGCACAGCGTGACCTTTGCCAGCGTTTGATCGATGTCGGCGTTTTGCCCTACTATTTGCATCAACTCGACCGAGTCGCAGGTGCGGAACGCTTTGAAGCCAGCGTGAGTGATGGGCAAACGATAGTCGACTATCTCCAAACGGTTTTGCCAGGCTACGCGGTTCCGAAATACGTTCGTGAGGTTGCCGGCCAACGATCGAAAACTCCGATCTATTGAGAGATTTGCCGAAGAGTTTCGCTCCGAAGTCTACAACCGGTTCGCAGCGATAGTTTCTGGACCAATCGCCGCTCCAAATTCACAGCTAAATCTCGATTCATCAATTCCTTCGGGAAACCTCTTTGCAAGTGATCTACCGATTCCGCAGCTGAATTTTCTTATTAGCAATGCGAGAAACTGAAGTGCGAAGGCGTCCCTCACCGATGCATTGAACTTTGGGGGGTTAAAATTGGAACTCCGACCGTATAATTCAGACGCCAAGCCGCGGTCGTACCCTCGACGAATTGCAGAGCTCGAATAAACTCGTAGTCAAATCAAGCTCCGCCTGCTTGAAAATCGATCAAAATAGCCTTCACGAAATTCAAAATGGAATCTTATTCGCTAACCCATCTCAAACAATTGGAAGCCGAAAGCATCCACATTATTCGCGAAGTGGCAGCCGAATTTAAAAATCCCGTCATGCTCTATTCGGTCGGCAAGGATTCTGCCGTCATGACGCATTTGACGATGAAAGCTTTCTACCCAGCAAAACCGCCATTTCCCTTCTTGCACGTCGATACGAAGTGGAAATTCAAGGAAATGATTGAGTTTCGCGACAATTACGTCCGCCAAGAACTGGGCGTTGAATTATTGGTCCACACCAACGAAGAAGGGCGAAAACTGGGCCTTGATCCGGCCACGCAAAGCGAAAAACACACCGAGGTTATGAAAACCGAAGCGCTTAAACAGGCGCTGAACAAATACAAATACGACGCAGCTTTCGGCGGCGCCCGACGTGATGAAGAGAAATCACGCGCCAAGGAACGTGTGTTTTCTTTTCGCGACAAATTTCACCGCTGGGATCCCAAAAGCCAGCGGCCAGAACTGTGGAACTTGTACAACGCCAAAGTCAGCCCTGGCGAGAGCATTCGGGTTTTTCCACTCTCAAATTGGACCGAATTAGATGTGTGGCAATACATTTATCTAGAAAACATCCCGCTTCCAGATTTGTACTTTGCAAAAATGCGGCCTGTCGTTGAAAGAGGTGGAACTCTGATCCATGTCAACGACGAACGATTACAGCTTGATCCGGGCGAAAAAGTCTTGCACAAAATGGTCCGTTTTCGAACGCTCGGCTGCTACCCACTCACCGGTGCCGTCGAATCCGATGCGACGACTTTGCCAGAAATCATTCAAGAAATGCTGCTCACCACAACTTCCGAGCGTCAGGGTCGTGTCATTGACAAAGACGCAGGCGGGGCGGGAATGGAAGAGAAGAAAAAACAGGGTTATTTCTAGTCGCTCGTCCAAACTCCTATTTCAGGTTCGACGGCGGACGTCAAACTTGGAAATCCGCAAAATTTTATAGGACGGGTCGCTCCGTTCGCCACAAGGCTCAATGCCGCTGGCCAAATGCCCTTCAAGTTAGACCAACGCTAAGTTTTTTCGAAGTCAAATGTCCCACAAAAGCGATCTAATTGCGACCGATATTCTTGCCTATCTCGAACAACACGAGCGCAAGGAGTTACTCCGCTTCATTACTTGCGGTAGCGTCGATGACGGCAAAAGCACACTCATCGGACGACTGCTCTTTGATTCGAAAATGCTCTATGAAGATCAACTTGCACAACTTGAAAACGAGAGCAAGACGCACGGAACCGTCGGCGGAAAATTCGATCCTGCGCTGGTAACCGATGGACTCAAAGCCGAACGCGAACAGGGTATCACGATTGATGTCGCTTACCGATATTTCTCGACTGCCAAACGCAAATTCATCATCGCCGACACGCCGGGGCACGAGCAATACACTCGCAACATGGCAACTGGTGCATCCACAGCCGATCTCGCGATCATCTTAGTCGACGCTCGCTACGGCGTTCAAACGCAAACCAAACGACACAGCTTCATTGTTTCGCTTTTGGGCATTCGCCACATTGTTGTCACAATTAACAAGATGGACTTGATCGATTTTGATCAGGCCAAATACGAAAAGATTTGCGACGACTATCGCTCGTTTGCTTCGCGTTTAGATCTGCCCGATTTACATTTCATCCCCATCTCCGCATTGAATGGCGACAACGTTGTCGATCGCAGCGAGCACATGCCATGGTACCAAGGTACCTCGCTAATGAATTTCCTTGAAAGCGTCTACATCGGTTCGGATCGCAACCTTGAAGACTTCCGATTTCCGGTCCAAATCGTCTCTCGGCCGAATCTCGATTTCCGTGGTTTCGCCGGAACTGTGGCATCAGGCATCATCCGACAAGGCGACGAAGTAATGGTGCTTCCGTCACGTCAAAAGTCGCACATCAAGCGCATCGTCACGATGGACGGCGACTTGAAGGAAGCTTTCTGCTCACAGGCGGTAACCTTAGTTCTGGATAGTGAGGTCGATTGCTCGCGCGGTGATATGCTTGTGCGACCTGGCAACACGCCTCGTGTTGATAACCAATTTGATGCAACGATTGTTTGGATGTCATCGGACCCAATGCTGCCTGGCAAAAGCTATCTGTTCAAGCAAACAACTCAATCCGCCATGGGTCAAATCGACTCTTTAAAATATCGCGTCGACGTCAACACACTGCATCGAACGCCAGCGCCCGAATTGCAGCTCAACGAGATTGGTCGCTGCTCGATATCTGTCAATCAACCGCTGTTTTATGACGCTTACCGCCGAAATCGAAACACTGGCTCGTTTATTATTATCGATCGGATGACAAACATAACCGTGGGCGCGGGCATGATTTCCGATAGATTTGCGGTTAACACGAAGAAGCTAGCGGCTTGGGAGGCCGTAGATGCCGACACGCAAGTCGCCAAGAAAACGAACATAGAGAAGGTAACGCCAGATGAGCGTGCGGCACGCTACGGTCAAAAACCCGTTACAGTATTAATTACTGGGTTGACGGGGACAGGTAAGCTTCGGATCGCGCTAGCCCTCGAACGTAGACTGTTCGAACGCGGTCGATCTTCCATAGTGATCGACGGCGAGCGGATGCGACAAGGCATTAATCAAGATCTCGGCTATTCAGTCGAGGATCGCAGCGAAAACTTGCGAAGATCAGCTTTCACGGCAAAACTCATCAACGATAACGGCTTGATTTGCATCGCCTCGTTTGTCGCGCCTAGCCAATCGGTTCGCCAGAGAGTTGCTGAAACAATCGGTGAATCGCGCACGTTAGTCGTCTACCTGACTGCCAGCGAAACCGTTCGCCGCGACAATGATACACGCGGACAATACGCAGCCGCCGAGTCGGGCAAGCTCACGAACTTCCCTGGCGTCACGGCCAATTATGAAGCTCCTGACGCGCCGGCATTGACGCTTGACACTGGCGAACTTTCCGTCGATGACGCGGTTGAGAAGATTGTCCAATTGCTTGCCGAACGTGGATTTGTCAAAGGCAGCTAGCGAGACCATGAATTGAGCGTTGAGCGTAAGTCGGCTATTGCTTAGACTTCCTGCATGCTTACCGATGCCAGTCAACGCGAACCCGCTGTACGCCCCCTGCAGTGGTCGATCATTGTTCGCATCTTTGCATTGATGCAGCCATTCCGCGTCAAGCGAAATTGGTTGCTATTTTGTGTCGTTATCCGTGCAATCCAGCAACCGGCATTCGCGTGGGCAATCGGCGCCATCATTGATGGCCCCATCGCGCGGTCGCAAAATATGCGGCTGATCTTCATATCAGTCGCATTATTTTCTCTTCTGTGCATCGTCATGCAACTAACGCTGCACTTTCGCCAACGACTGACGTTAGAGCTGGGTGAAGCGGTAGTCAATAACCTCCGCCGTGACGTCTTTAATCATCTGCAGCGGATGCCGATGGCGTACTTTCATCGCACAAAAGTTGGACGTATCCTCTCCCGAGTCAGCGGTGATTGCAACGCAGTTCGAACCGGTGTTCAGGACGTGATGTTCGTCTCGTTGATCGGTCTCGGGCAGATGTTTTTTGCCGGTCTGCTGATGGCGTGGTACAGCGTAACTCTCTTTCTAATTGTCATTGCGATGTCGCCACTTTTTTGGCTGGCCAATCGATTGTTCCAGTCTCGATTAAGCCAAGCGTATCGAGATATCCAAGAGAATTTTTCCAAGGTCACTTCATGGATCGCCGAAAATATCGCTGGCATGAAAGTCACACAAGCGTTTGTGCGTGGGCCACAGAATGCCGAGCAGTTTGCGACTATGGTTGATCGGCATGCGAGTCACAATATGCGTGCCACTCGGATTTCAGGACTGTTTCTGCCATTGATCGAGCTAAATTCGCAACTTTTTTTAGCGGCTCTCATCGCAGTTGGCGGTACGCTTGCGCTTCAGGGAAACCAAGCGACGCCACTGCGTGATTTGATCCAATTTTTTTTCTTGGCCAACATTTTTTTTAATCCAATTCAAGTTCTTGCGTCGCAATACAACCAAGCTCTTACGGCGATGGCTGGTGCCGAGCGAGTCTTTGATTTGCTCGCGATGCCGGTCGATACAATCGACGAACAAGCTTCATTGGAAGTCGATCGATTGCAGGGCGAGATTGAATTTCGAAACGTAAGCTTTGGCTATCAAGCACAAACTATCACTCGAGAAGACACGGAAAAGGCGGCGTTCGAACAATCCGCAACCACTTTAGTACTGCGCGATGTCTCGCTTCGAATTGCGGCTGGCCAAACGGTCGCCTTGGTGGGGGCCAGCGGCGGCGGAAAATCGACTTTAAGCAACTTAATTCCTCGATTTTATTCGCCTACTTCCGGTTCGATCATTATCGACGGATACGACTTAGCAAGTCTCTCGCGAGCGACTTTGACGCGGAATATTGCGATTGTTCCACAACAAAATTATCTCTTTTCAGGCACGATCGCAGACAACTTGCGACTGCCCGTTCCGAACGCAAAGGACGATGAACTGTGGTACGCGCTATGCGAACTGGGATGCGCCGACATTGTCGAATCACTGCCAGATGGTTTGTCGACCGAGGTCGGTTCACGAGGCGCAACTCTCAGTGCGGGGCAGAGGCAAGTCATCTGTCTGGCCCGAGCCATGTTGGCGCGACCAAGCATCTTGATACTTGACGAGGCAACCAGCTCAATCGACACGATGACCGAGTTGCGAATACAAGCCGCAATAACGCGATTGCAAGAAAATCGCACGACGATAATCATCGCCCATCGGCTTTCTACAATTCGCACTGCTGACCAAATCTTCGTACTCGACACTGGCCAAATTGTCCAACGTGGAACACACGAATCGCTTCGTGAAGTCCCCGGCGTGTATGCCAACATGCTACATCGCTACGCTGGGTCGTTGTAGCCATTCTGTTGTCTCGTGAATCAAACCCGAGAAGACAATGCTAAACTCAACTAAAGCGTCACGACAATTTTCGAATCCAATCGCTTTCGACTGCCGTATAACTTTTGCACTTGTTTTTCGGGCATATCAATTCTGAATTATGATCGATGTCATTTGCCGATCGAGGCGACAATTCGTTACGACTTCTTTTGCGATGCTGAACTATATTTGGCTGAAAGGGCAGATTGTCGAATTTAGCATCGCGGGCACTGATTCAAGCTCTTTCGCAATATTTAGCGATTTGCAAAAGCCTCGCGTCCTGGGATTGCTATACGGCGGGGCGATCGGCGATGCTCTTGGTGGGCCAATCGAATTTCAACAGGGTCCTTTGGTCGATAAAGAGCTTCCTTGTACACGAGGTTGGTCAAAGGAAAGAACGGTCAAGCCCGAGGATTTGAAAGATTGGTCTGACACACTAGTAATGCGAGAATATGGTGAACTGCGCCCACTAGCCGAACCCTATGGGCCATGGACCGACCACGCGCATGCTGGAACCATTACAGACGATACAAGGCACAAGATTGTGTTAATGCGTACGATTCGCAAAGCGATTTCGACAAAACATTGGCCGATTACTGTCGATGATTTCGCTACCGCCTATTGCGAATTTACGCCCAAACAAAGGGTTACACCGGAGGCAAAGATTGCTGAATTGAACGAAATCGGATATCGCGAATATCGATTTGCTGCACGTTGGCTTTTGGGAGACCGAGATCCAAACTCGGCAAAGCCAGTCGAACGATTGTGGAGCGGCGTCGACAACTGCTCCGGCCAGATGGCTTTACCACCGCTGGCCGCCGTCTTTTCAGGCGAACCAAACGCGGCATATCTGTCAGCATATGCGATTGATTTCGTGGATTCGCCGACCGCACGTGACATGACGGCGGGACTTGTTGCCGGTTTGGCCGCGACGCTAGGCAATGACGTTGATAGTGCGAGTATCGAGGATCGCTGGCGAGTTCTTTTGCAAACAATGCACGCGACGGATCCTTACAATCTGACAGACGTGCCGTATGTCGGCCGACCGCTGAGCCATTGGTTGAACAAAGCGTTTGAGTTCGCCGAACGAGCGGCAGGCAAGCCTGCCGAACTTTTTAGATTGCTGGAAACCGAAGGCCATCCGGTTTATTGGTGGGATGCGCATTTTACCTTGCTGGTCCCAATTAGCATCTTAATTTTCTGCAACTATGAACCTTTGGCCGCGATGCAATTGACTCTCGATTTCCGACACGACAGTGACTCATACACTCAGGTGCTCGGTTGCATGATTGGTGCGGTTCACGGCGTCGATATCTTTCCTATCGCGATGCGAGAACAACTAGACGCGCGGCTGAAGGCCGATTACGGCGAATCAATTTCCGATTGGTTTGAAGTCGTGAATGCCTGCCGTCATCAAAAGGACAAAGGGCATTTGATCGTAGAAAGTCAACCATAATTTGAACCGACACAATGATGTCGCAGTACAGCGACCCGAACTTTGGCTTGACGAAACGTCGACGTCAAAAATTGAAATGATTCTGAAGTCGTATTCTGTGCTATCACCACACGATCGCGTCATTGGCGCCCATCGCGCCGGTGCTGGCAACATGAACTTGACGCTACGAATTGAGACAACCCAAGGAAATTTCATCTTCAAGCAATCGCGACCTTGGGTCCAGAAGTATCCAATGATCGCTGCGCCGGTCGAACGAGTCTTTGCTGAGATTGCATTTTATAAAGCCGTCCGAAGCAGTCCAAAGATCGCTGAAAACATGCCTCGTTTGGTGACCGCGATCCCTGACCATTTCGCTTTAGTTCTAGAAGATGTTGGAGAGTCTCAAGATTTTTGCTTCATCTACAATTTTTCTGACCAAATCGATGCACTGGAGCAAGATCTCCAAATCCTTGGGCAGTGGCTGGCTAGATTGCACCACGTACCGATATCTGTCGAGCAGCGCAGTAATTTTCAGAACTTCAACTTGCGCCAGCTCAATCACGAACACATCTTCGAAATTCCGTATCAAAACGATTTGCCGTTCAGCCTCAATGCAATCACACCGGGGCTAGAAGAATTCGCTGTGGATTTAAGACTTCGAATGAAAGAAAATAGTCGATTTAATTTGGAACGACGACGCTTAGCAGCTTTGTACTTGAGCGAAGGCTCTTGCTTAATTCACGGAGATTTTTATCCAGGTAGCTGGCTAAGATCCAACGGCAGTATAAAGATCATCGATCCCGAATTTTCGTATCTTGGTAATCCTGAATTCGACTTGGCAATCGTCATCGCACATCTGAATTTGAGCGATTTTTCAATGCAAAACTGCGCTCGACTTCGCGAAATATTCCTTCAAGCGTATCAGCAAGAAGCGACTCATAATCACTCTAAAATTGCAATCGATCTAGTTGAACAATGGTCCGCCATAGAAGTGATCCGACGGTTGATTGGGGTCGCTCAACTGCCGCTAAATTTATCGCTGGAAAACCGAACGACTCTGCTAGAGCACGCGGTTGCTGCAGTTGCTCAGTAGCCAGCAAAATGCAAAGGTAACCAGCAAAACGTAAGATTGATTACAGACAAAAAATCGAGCTTATCCGAAAAGTGGTTTGAAACTCTCCGTTCCTCAAACGGTTTAGACCTCTTTTCGATTAGGTTCTTCATAGCTAGAAAGCGTTTGCACGGAATATACAGATCATGAACTACTTTCCATATGTTATCGCTTCAATTCTATATTCGCTTTTTTGCGGGCCACTCACAATTTATGCGGGGTCAACGGTGTTTGTCGGTCGAGAGATTAAAGAAGCCGATCGTGTTAGCGTTTCGAAGATCGATCACGCTAAATGGAATTCGCTTCTGAAGCAATTTGTTGATAGCGAGGGAGCAATTGACTACGGTGGTTGGAAATCTGATTTTGATGCAGTAACTGAATTGGACACGTACCTGAATCATCTTTCGAGTGCCGACATTTTCGCAACTGACGCTGATAAGCGACAGCAACTAGCATTTTGGATTAACGCTTACAACGCACTGACCGTGAAAGGAATCCTTCGCGAGTACCCAACTTCCAGCATCCGCAATCATACGGCAGCTATGTTTGGGTACAACTTGTGGAAAGATTTAAAACTGCGGGTCGCTGGGTCAGCTTATTCGCTTGACGATATCGAGCACAAGATCCTTCGAAAGATGTTCGATCCGCGAATCCATTTCGCTATCGTATGTGCGTCAAACAGCTGTCCAAAATTGCGGAACGAAGCCTACGCGGCCGAAGATTTAGACGAGCAATTGACGAATAACGCGAAAGACTTTTTTGCCGATGAGACCAAATTCAAGCATGATCCTTCGTCACCAACACTTCAGCTATCAAGCATTTTAGACTGGTACGGGGAAGATTTTGGCAAAGATGATTCTGCGAAACTCAAGGCGATCGCGCCGTACCTTCCCGATTCAGCAAGACCTTTGGCTGAGAGCGGCCAAGCCAAAGTTGACTATTTGCAATACGACTGGAGTTTGAACGATCAATCAGACCCATCGAAAGGCAATCCAAAGTCGAAGTGAATTTGCAAAATCGTATTGTTCTACTAACACGAGTTCCAGAGCGCGGCAAATCGAAGACTCGTTTGATTCCCACGCTCGGAATTGACGGAGTTTCATCGCTACATCTGGCGTTGTGCAAACGAACCTTCGACCTACTCAGTGCAATTGCCGATGCGAACCATGCAAGCGTCGAAGCGCACTTCGCCGGTTCAGGTGATAACATCGAAATCTGCTTCCCTACATGTCGCATCAGCTCGAAAATTAGATTCGTTCCGCAGAAAGGCGAATCGCTCGGAAAGCGTCTACAAAACGCGATACGGACCGCGTTTGCTGAGGGATCTAAACGCGTTGTTGCGATCGGCTCGGACTGCCCCGATATCAACCAACATGTCATCGACGCAGCGTGGTCAAAGCTCGATTCCAACGACGTCGTCATTGGACCAGCGACCGACGGCGGTTATTATCTGATCGGCCTCCGAAGACCCGAAGACGAGATTTTTGAAGAAATCAATTGGAGCACGCCGAAAGTCTTGGAACAAACTTTGAAACGTTGTCGAGCAAACGGCTTAAAGTATTCATTGCTCCATTCTTTACCGGACATAGACGAGCCTGAAGATTTAGTCCACTGTCGTGCGATTGGCGGAGAACTTGGATCTTTCTTGCCGCAGATCAATGCGAATCAACTGTCGATCATCATTCCGACGTTCAATGAAGCGCTACACATCGGTGAAACACTAGACGCATTGACGCGAACGCTGAGCGACAAAAACAACGACGTTCCCGTAGAAACTGAGATTATTCTTGTTGATGGTGGCAGTTACGATTCGACAGTTGAACTTGCTAGCGATTTCAATTGTAAAGTCTTCGTCTCGAATAGCGGACGCGGACGACAGATGAATGCCGGAGCGGCGATGGCGAGTGGGCAAACGCTACTGTTCTTGCATGCCGATACGCGACTACCGAAGCGATTCCCGGCTTTGATTCAATCCGCACTGATCGATCAAGCCAATGTAGCTGGCGCTTTTTCACTTGCACTTGACGGCAGAAAAACAAGCCTTCGAGTCATTGAAACGATGGCGAATTTGCGATCATCTTGGCTCAAGCAGCCCTATGGCGACCAAGCTCTGTTTTTCCGCGCAACTGATTTTTTCCGGCTTCGCGGCTTTCGCAATTTGCCACTCATGGAAGATTATGAATTGATCCAGCGTGCCAAGAGAATCGGGAAAATAGTTTGCTTGTCTAAACAGGTAACAACATCGAGCCGGAGATGGGAGCGACACGGCGTTATTCGTACGACTTTAAAAAATCAGCTTTGTATCATCGCTTACCACCTTGGCGTGCCTATTGAACAAATTGCGAAATTCTATCGAGGCTCGATTAAACCAGACTAGAGAACTCAATCATTCACTAATCGCGGTTCGTTCACGAAATCGTGAAATTTATAAACAGCTTCCGTTATCCAAGTGACTAGTTCGTCACGATCCATAATGCTCGTTTCTTGGATATTAAAATTGGCCAGAACCCAATTCTTCCCGCTCGTAACGGCGAAACTAGTCACTTCTTCAGCGGCCAATTGAGCATTTTTTCCTGATCTTCTACGACCGATCCGAATATTTGGCAGACCAAGTTGATGAATCGAATCGACAGGCAATCGAAAACTTAGTTTGACCGCATCAGAACTTGGCTCCAGCCGTAAAAACCAATCGCCTGGCGATACGCTCGATACGAATCTGACTGAGCCGGTTGGCTCTATTTCCAATTCAAGCAGATCTAATTCACTTACAGTTTGCGCAACGGCCTCAATAATTTCGTTTCCAATTAGATCGACGCTATCCGATTCGCCGAGCATCTCCATTGCGTTTAGAAATGCATCAAAGAAGTGACTGTCGAACATCGGATTCGCTACAGAATCGTGCGATTCACGTGCATCGTCGGAGTCATTTAGATCAATGAAATCATCGCTGGCTTTTAAGTTATTTTGCTTATTAACTGGCAGCGAATTGACGTCACGATTATGGTACGGTCCGGCCGCAAGCACAGGCAGTAAAGCGATACCGGTATAGCTGATCAACTTGTCGGCTTCCACTTGCTGCTTCGGCACAGATTTTTTCGATTTTCGCTGCTTAGAATTTTTTGTTGCGATACTTTCGGTAGCAAATTCAGCGAGCTGTTCGGGGGTTCCCGCGAAAACAATTTGGCCACCGTCCCAACCGGCTTCGGGACCAAGGTCAATTATCCAATCAGCGCACTTGATTACATCTAAGTTATGTTCGACAACGATCAGCGTATTGCCAGCGTCAACTAAACGATCGAAAACCTTTAACAGTTTTGCGATATCATCAAAATGTAACCCAGTCGTCGGCTCATCTAATAAGTAAAGCGTTCGACCGGTTGAGGGACGCGCAAGCTCACTTGCCAGTTTGACGCGTTGCGCCTCGCCGCCACTGAGCGTTGGCGCAGATTGACCCAATGACATATAACCCAGCCCGACATCCTCCAAAATTGAGAGTACCCGAGAAATCTTCGGTCGCTCATCAAACAAGACTGCAGCTTCAGCGATTGACATGGTCAACACATCAAAGATCGATTTATCTTTGTACCGGATCGTCAGTATTTCGCTGTCGTAGCGCTTGCCGCCGCAAGCGTCGCACTCAACCCACACGTCGGGGAGAAAATGCATTTCAATTTTGCATTGACCGTTGCCTTCACATTTCTCACATCGACCGCCAAATACATTGAAGCTAAAATCTCGCGACGTCTTTCGCAGCGTTCTCGCTTCCGGAAGGCTTGCAAAACACTCGCGGATCGCATCAAAAACTCCCGTGTAAGTCGCCGGAGTCGATGAGGGTGAATTGCCAAGCGGTGATTGATCAACACGGATGACTTTATCGATTTCTCGAAGCCCATCGATTGTTCGATGCGGGCCAGGTTGAGCGTTGGTGCGGTGAATACGTTTTGCAAGGGCAGGATACAAAATGCCATTGATGAGACTGCTTTTACCGGAACCACTTGGTCCAGTAACGACAGTCATACGACCAAGTGGAAAGGCCGCGTCAATGTGCCGAAGCGTATTCAAATGCGCGTCGCGGACAGTTAGCCATTTGACTTCTGAATTTTTTAAAACTGGACGACGATTGCTGGGAATTGAAATCGCGTTTTGGCCGCTTAAATAAGGGCCCGTAACACCGATTGACTTTTGTTTGACTTCTTGCACGGGGCCCATTGCAACAATGCTGCCGCCGAGACTTCCAGAACCTGGTCCGAAATCGCAGAGATAATCGCTGCTCGCAATAACATCGCGATCATGTTCAACGACAAGTAAAGTATTGCCGTGATCTCGCAGGCGGTGAAGTGCCGAAATCAATCTCGAATTGTCGCGTGGGTGCAGCCCGATAGTCGGTTCGTCCAACACATAAAGAACCCCACAAAGCCCACTGCCAAGCTGCGATGCCAGCCGAATTCGTTGAGCTTCGCCGCCACTGAGCGTGTTGGCAACTCGACCAAGCGTAAGATATTCCAAGCCGACTTCACAAAGGAAGCTCAGTCGCTTTTCCATCTCGGCGATTAGTTCGCCGGCCATCTTTTGTTCATGTTCTTGTAGCTTCCAGCTTTGAATCGTCGCAAGCAATTTGCCAAGTGGCATGTTGACCAAATCGACAACAGTTAGCTCACGGAAAACTGCGTGTGCTGCTTCGGAACGAACTCGCGAGCCACCGCAATCGATGCACGCGACTTCACCGACGTAATCATTAAGTCGCATCCTCAGCGCAACGCTCGATCTCGAAGCAAGTTCTAGAGCCGGGAATATTCCGCGATATTGAAACGAAAATCCTATTGGATTCTGGTCCGTTGAAGGGACGTCAAACCAGCGGTCGTGAGTGCCGAATACGAGCAAGTTCTTTTTAGTCGATGTCAGCGAACCAATTGGGCAATTCGGATCGATTTGTAATTCCGCACATAAGACTGAAAGCATCGCTTGCGATTTGCTGATTCGAACATCGGGCCACAAGAATGAACCGCTCTCCCGCAATGATCTTGTTGGATCAATCAACAAGTCAAGGTTGGTGCCATACTGTGTGCCCAGCCCGCTACAGCTCGAACACCAACCGACGGATGTGTTGAATGAATAATTGTGCGGCGTGAGCTGCAAATACGACGTGCCACATTTGACGCATGCCAACGACAGCGAGTGCGTCTGCAAATCCCAATCGGGTTCCTTGCGTGAATCGCTTTGCACCGCAATTTGAACACGTCCTTGGCTCAATTTTAAAGCCTGCTCGATCGAGTCAGCGATTCGAGAACGTGATTTTTTGCTGATCTCCACACGATCCGTGACGACTTGAATCTCATGACGTTTGCGATAGTCCAGGGGTTTTCGATCGGCCAGCGTTTGCGTCATGCCGTTGATTCGAACCCGAGAAAAACCATCGGCCAGCAGCTTGTCAAAAAACGTGTCATCCAGTGGAGAATCTGGAAAGGCGGTCGACTCGTACATCGGAGCGAGAATCAAGGCTCGAGTGCCGTCTGGATATTGCAACACTTGCTCAACAATTTGGTCAACCGTTTGCGATCGAACCGGCATCAAACATGCGGGGCATCGCATTTGAGCGACACGAGCCATGAAGACGCGAAGATAGTCATAGATTTCAGTAACCGTTCCTACAGTACTGCGCGGGGTATGGCCGAGATTTTTTTGCTCCAGCGCAACCGCTGGCGAGAGTCCACTGATTCGATCAACAATCGGCTTTGGCATTTGACCGACGAATTGCCTAGCATACGAGCTGAGGCTTTCGACATAGCGCCTTTGGCCTTCGGCGTAAATGGTGTCCATCGCGAGCGACGTTTTTCCACTTCCGCTGTGACCACAAAAAACGGTCATCGCGTCGCGTTCAATAGTAACGTCGACTGATTTTAGATTGTGTGACTGGGCGCCTTCAACGACGATCTGCTTTTGAATTGAAGCACTATCGGTTGCCTTCGGAAGCTTTGCTGCTTTTATCCGCTTATTTCTTTTTGGCTTCGATTTTTCTAGTTGCGATTCGAAGTATCGCTTGAGCGCAACACCAGTGTAAGATTCAGGATTTTCTGCGACCTCTTCGGGAGTCCCGCAGGCAATAATCTGCCCGCCCTTGTGACCACCTTCGAGACCTAGATCGATGACCCAATCGGCGGCTTGAATGAGATCCAAATTGTGTTCAACAACGACAATAGTATTTCCCAGCTCGACCAGTTTTTGCAGCACACTCAGGAGCATTGAAATGTCATGAAAATGCAAACCGGTCGTGGGTTCATCGAGCACGTAAAACGTCTTGCCAGTGGACCGGCGACTTAGCTCTTTGGCCAGCTTGATCCGTTGTGCTTCACCGCCGCTTAGCGTTGGCGATGGTTGTCCAAGCTTAATGTAGTCCAGACCTACGTCATGCAAAGTCTGCAATTTTTCGGCTATCTTGGGCACATTCTCGAAGTGCAAGAGGGCCTCTTGGACATCCATTTCCAAGACGTCGGCCACAGACTTGCCCTTCCACTGCACCTCCAGTGTTTCCAAATCGTAACGTCGCCCATCGCACACTGGACATGGCACCCATAAATCGGCCAGCATCTCCATGTCCAGCCGCGTTGCTCCATTGCCTTCACACGCGCTGCAACGACCGCCCGCAGTATTGAAACTAAATCGACCGGCAGCATAGCCACGCCGCTTGGATTCGGTCAGTTGCGTATACAAATTGCGAATTTCGTCGAAGACTTTTACATAAGTCGCGGGATTGCTGCGCGGCGTTCGACCGATTGGACTTTGGTCGATGTCGATAATCTTGTCGAGCTGTTCTGCTCCCGAAATTGAGTCGTGATCGCCAGGTTTTTTTTGAGCTTTCATCAACATATTTTCCAGCGTCGGCGAAAGAATATCGCTGATTAACGAACTTTTGCCGCTGCCGCTGACACCAGTCACGCAAACTAATTTTCCGAGCGGAATTTCAACATCAACGTTTTGCAAATTGTGATGCCGCGCACCGAAAATTTTGATGAATTTCCCATTTCCATTTCGACGCGTTTCAGGTCGACCAATCGTGCGTCTGCCCGAAAGATAATCACCTGTTAAACTTTCTTTGTTCGCACTTAAGGAATCGCAGGAGCCGATCTCCAACAGTTTGCCACCTCGAACGCCTGGACCAGGTCCAAAATCAACGACAATGTCCGACGCGAGCATCGTGTCCTCGTCGTGTTCCACAACCAAGAGCGTGTTTCCGATATCGCGAAGTCTCTTGAGCGATTTAATCAGTCGATCGTTGTCTCTCGGATGCAATCCGATTGAAGGCTCATCCAGGACATAAGTCACGCCATTTAGGCCCGAACCGATTTGCGACGCGAGTCGGATGCGTTGCGACTCACCACCGGAAAGGGTCGGAGCAGTACGATTCAAGGCCAGATACTCCAGCCCAACCTCCAACAAAAATCCGAGTCGCGATCGGATTTCTTTGACCGCTTCGCTAGCGATCTGCCAGCCGATTTCGTCGAGCTGAATGGCCTCGAAGAATTCTCGCGCCTCTGCCAATGGCATGTCGCCCAGGTCGGCAATCGAACGCCACGGTTTGGATTGCAACGATTCCAATTTGCTCGCCGTTTGCAATCGCAAATGTCGAGCCTGCGGGTTTAGGCGTTGCCCCTGACAGGCAGGGCAAGTCGACTCCTGCATCAGTTTTTCATGCTGACGACGCAACATTGGATTGTTTGTCGTCTCCCAAACCTTTTTGAATTCAGGCAACAAGCCGGAAAAATTCGCCAAGTTCCCACGGGTCGCTCTTGAGCTCGTAGATTTAACAGTCAAAGGCTTGTCGGAACCGTGCAGCCAGAAGTTTCGCAATTCGGGCGCGAGTTTTTTCCAAGGTGTCCGTAATAAATAACCTTTACCCAGTGAAAAAAATTTTTCAGCCGCTTCGCCGATTGAGCGCAAACGTCGCTGGTTCACTTTGCTCAGGTTAGTCCAGACGCCCAAAAGCGTTATCGCGCCACCGCGAATCGAAAGCGAATCATCAGCAACGATCTCTTCGCTTTTATAGCTGTAAGTGACGCCTAAGCCGTGGCATTGGCGACACATTCCCTGCGGCGAATTGAAGCTCAGCAGTTGTGGACTGGGTACCTCGAAAGAAAGACTGCAATGGCTGCATGCAAACTGCGTCGAGTAAGTCGATTCTGTCGCGTCCTCATGATCGGCCGTCGAAGCCGTTTTTTTGCTGCGACGCTTCTGATCCTTGGCTGTCGAAACGTCAGTTTTCGCGGTGGTCGTGGATTCAGTATCAATCAACACAGTGACGATAACCGAACCTTCGCCGAGCCGTATCGCGGTCGATAAAGCATCGTGCATCTGTCGAAATTCGGGAGCCGTCCCTAACGAATCGACCATGTCAGACGGCACATCTGGAACGGTCGATTTTGATATAGCTTTCTTTGTTTTTGTATTTTGCGTCCGTGACGCGGACGTTTCGATCCGGGCTTGCTCGATTGATAGGCGATCGACAACTAACTCGATCGAGTGCTTTTTGAGTTTTTCCAATCGAGGCGGATTTGATAGATCGACGATTTCACCATCGACCCGCGCCCGCGAAAACCCCTGCCGCAATAACTGTTCGAACAGATCGCGATGCTCGCCTTTTTGCAGCCGAATTAAGGGTGCCAAAACCAAAACTTGCTGGCCGGCAAAAGTACGTCGAACCTTCGCGCAAATTTGATCAAGCGTTTGAGCCTCGACCGGGCGATCGCAATTATGACAAAAACTTGTACCGACGCGGGCGAACAGGACCCGCATAAAATCTTGGATTTCGGTGATCGTTCCAACCGTGCTGCGCGGATTGTGGCTGGTCGATTTTTGGCTGATTGAAATCGAAGGACTCAGGCCGGAGAGATGATCGACATCAGGCTTGGGCAGCTGCCCAATGAATTGCCTAGCATAGCTGGACAAGCTTTCAAGATACCGGCGTTGGCCTTCGGCATAGATGGTGTCAAAAGCAAGCGAACTTTTGCCGCTGCCGCTCACTCCAGTGAAACAGATCAATTGCCCGTGCGGCAAGCTGAGATCAACGTTCTGCAGGTTATGTTCCCGCGCGCCTCGGACGACTATATTGCGATCCACGTGCATCCTTTCAACGCTACCTCTATAACACAACACGCCCGCGAGCGTTACACTATTGAACCTTATGACAAAGTCCTTGCCAATCGCAAAAATCGATTACAAAGATCGAACTACGCGACTGGCACAAATCCGCCCAACGTGGTTGGGCCAATGTCATCGATAGCGTATGGTCTTGAAGCCGCTAACTAACGTGCTTTAAGCTAAAGATCGCCAGGGAAATAGTTAGTCAGTAAAGTTGAAAGAAATATAGAAAAGGATTTGCCGCACGGCAGACTACGAACAATGATCTCTGTTCAATTGCCCGATGGAAAAATAGTCGAAGTCGATAATGCCGCCAGTCCGCTGACTGTCGCGAAGTCAATTGGCGAACGACTCGCAAACGCGGTCATTGCCGCCAAAGTCAACGATCAAATCGTCGACGCTACTCGTACCTTTGCAGAACTTACAAGTGACGACCAAGGCACAGCCGCCAAACCGCTTGCGCTGCGATTGTTGACCGAACGCGATCCAGAATCGT
This sequence comes from Pirellulaceae bacterium, assembly GCA_041740995.1. GTDB lineage: Bacteria > Planctomycetota > Planctomycetia > Pirellulales > Pirellulaceae > JBGSKY01. Next base: position 15,095 of record JBGSKY010000209.1, on the reverse strand, counting down.
TGGGGGTCTTGCGCCATTCGACTGCCCACGTGATGGCCCGCGCGATCATGCGACTCTTTCCAAAAGTCTCGCTTGCGTTTGGCCCAACGACCAACAACGGATTTTACTACGATTTTGATTTGCCACATAAATTAAGCGAATCGGACTTCGAAGCGATCGAATCGGAGATGGCTAGAATCGTTGAACTTGCAGAATCGTTCGAAAGATTCAACTTGCCGCGAACCGAAGCCGTCGCTTTATGTGATGGAATGCAACAAACGCTGAAGGTCGAACATATTCAGACCGGATTGGCCGACCATCAAGAATTGGGATTCTATCGCCAAGGTGAATTTGTCGACCTTTGTCGCGGACCGCATATACCAGATGCCGGTCGCATCAAAGGTTTTAAGGTCATGAGCGTCGCCGGCGCCTACTGGAAAGGCGATGCGTCCGGTCGACAACTGCAACGTGTTTATGGAACCGCGTTTTTTAACAAGAAAGATCTTGCCGCACACTTAGAACTCATCGAAGAGGCCAAGCGGCGTGACCACCGCGTTCTCGGCAAAAAACTCGGACTGTTCCAGATCTCGCCCGAAGTCGGTCAAGGTTTCTGTTTGTGGCTACCGAAAGGCGCGCGAGTCCGACTAATTTTGGAAGATTTCTTGCGCGGAGAACTTCTCCGGCGAGGCTACCAACCAGTCTACAGCCCGCATCTTGGCCGAGTAGAACTGTACGAAACTAGCGGACATTTTCCGTACTATCGCGATAGCCAATTTCCGCCGCTATTTGTGGAGAGCGCAGGTTCGCTAGTCGATGTTTGGATCGAACGACTGCAGGCAGAACAACCGATTGCACCGGTGCATGAAAACGCTCTACTGGCCGCGGCGGAAGTTCTCGGATGCCAGCTCACCGATTATCAGTTGGAAAATTCCAAGGAAGAAAAGCTTGCTGCATTAAAACATTGGCAAAGCACCCACGAACGATATCTCGTCAAGCCGATGAATTGTCCGCACCATGCGATGATTTATAAATCCAGCCCACGTTCATACAAGCAGTTGCCTTTGCGGCTATTCGAATTCGGAACTGTATATCGCTACGAACAAACTGGCGAGCTGAACGGGATGTTGCGGGTCCGTGGTCTAACTCAAGACGATGCTCACATCTTCTGCACCAGCGAACAAGTCGAAGAGGAGTTCCGCAAAACTATAGAACTGACTCGATTTGTTCTGCAAAGCGTTGGCTTGGAAGATTACCGCGTTCAACTTTCATTGCGTGATCCAGCCAGTGATAAATATGTCGGTTCAGAAGAGAACTGGAACAAAGCCGAAGCGGCCTTACGAAAAGTGTTGGTTGAATCTGGATTGCCATTCACTTCAGCCGAGGGTGAAGCAGCGTTTTACGGGCCAAAAGCTGACTTCATGGTCCGTGATTGTATCGGTCGACAATGGCAGTTGGGCACCGTGCAGTTGGACTACAATTTGCCCGAGCGATTCCAACTCGAATACACCGGTTCGGACAACGCCATGCATCGACCAGTGATGATCCACCGCGCACCGTTTGGTTCGATGGAAAGATTCGTTGGCATGTTGATCGAACATTTTGCTGGCGCATTCCCGCTCTGGCTAGCTCCCGAACAGGTTCGGATTTGTCCGCTCAGCGAAAAATCAAACGACTTCGCCTTGGCCTTAGAAGAGAAGATGACCGCAGCCGGATTACGAGTGACTTGTGATCTGCGTGGAGCGAAAGTCCAAGCAAAAATCCGCGACGCCCAACTCGAACTGATTCCGTATATGGCCGTGATTGGCCCCAAGGAAGCCGAAGCCGGTTTGGTCGCACTTCGGGATCGAATTGATGGCGATCTAGGTGCCGCACCAATCGACGAAGTGATCGCGAAACTTTGTAAGGAAGTCGAATCTCGCCAAATTCGTCAAGTTGCTGTGGCAAAGGTCGCTGTACCTGAACCGCCGACCGTCGAAGCCAATGAGTATTAGCGTTCATGCAAGCTTTGGTTTAGCTCGGAGAAAGTGCAACTTGCACATGGCCTAATGAGCAGCGGATTTAGCCTTAAAGACCAACTTTTCAACCGCGAGAAAGTCGAATATCTCGCGGGGCTTTTTCAATCAGCCGATCGTTCGTTTAAAGCTCAAGACTTCGTCGGCCAAACGATGAAGGAACTGACTTTTCTTGAGCTAAAACAGCGAATTGTCCATATCGCAACTCATTTGGAGCGCTTTCTATCGATAGATTTCGCCGTCGCGGCAGATCAGATTTTGGCCGCCTTGCCGCCACCGCTCGATCCAAACAATACCGACGATGACTTCGGTGATTTTATCTTTGCACCGTTAGGCGAATTCGTGGTTCGCAACGGGCTAAGCGTCCAACATCGAAAACTCTCGTTGAAACTGTTGCACGCAATCACTCAGCGATTTTCGATGGAGTATGCGATACGATTTTTTATCAATTCATGGCCAAAAGAATCGCTGGCTGAACTGAAGAAATGGTCGAACGATAAAAACTATCACGTTCGTCGCCTAGTTAGCGAAGGAACGAGGCCCATGTTGCCATGGTCTGGGCGACTGAAGATCGACGCGAGTTACGCATTGCCGCTACTCGATGTGCTACACGCCGATCCAACGCGTTATGTAACTCGATCAGTCGCAAATCATTTGAATGACATTTCTAAATCAAATCCAACAGTCGTCTTGGAGACATTGAAGCGTTGGAAGACCCAACGTAAACAGTCTGCGACTGAGCTGAATTGGATGACTCGCCACTCGCTCCGAACACTTGTCAAACAGGGCAATGCCGACGCGTTGCATTTGCTTGGCTTCCACAGCAATTCGCAAATCATCGTTAGCGATTTTGAGTTGGCGCCTTCAAAAGTCAAAATAGGTGAAGCGATTGACTTCGCATTCACTCTGCACGTCGAGAAGACCGAAGCACTGTTAATTGACTACGTTATTGAATTTGTAAAATCCAACGGCAATTTGGCGAATAAGATTCACAAGATCAAGCAGATTGAAGTGGTGGCAGGCGAATCGGTTCGAGTCTCCAAGCGACACCCGTTCCGTGCAAACGCGACGACCTTCAAGCTCTATCCTGGAACGCATTTCTTACGTTTGCAGATCAATGGCCAATCGCATGGCCGCTGGCCTTTTGAGCTAACGACCGGTTGAAGCGGCATTAATCGCAGGTGCCTCAATTCACAACTACTCCACTTCCAATGGCAGGCTCTCGCTGTGGCTATTGAATTCAGGCGCGTACATGCATTCGATGTTTGCCATTCCGGTTTGATAGTTGCCTCGCAATTGAACGCGGGAGGAGTACTCAAAGACATAAGTACCTTTGGGCAAGTAATCGATAAAGAAGTGACTGGCCGTGTCGCGAGTCGATTCATAATACGCCAGTCCATCTTGATACTTATATCTTGAGATCACATTGACCGGTTCGGTGCCGCTGCCTCGATGATCTTTGAGGTGACAATATTCCATGTCGCGATCGGTTCGCAGCACAACACGAACGACCAATTCATCTCCAACCGAAACTGGGCCTTCGACTCGCTTTAAAGTTGGCCCATCGACTGTGTTGACCTTCAAATACAGCTCTTTGGTCAACTTCAGCGGTGTGCCTTCATGCGGCGTAATTTTGGCAATGTCTTCCAAGTATTGCCAATGCAGGCTGCCCCACGCAACACCGTCATCGACCTTGGTGACAACAACTTTACTTTGCTCTGCCTCGACGCGATCGCCGGTGAAACGCTGCTGATAGAAGCCGGTTCCGGCCTCGACGTTGGTCGGATCAATTGGTTTGCCGCCAAGAGTCACCTGAACCAGCTCGTCAGACGCTAACAAGTCGCTTCCCCGAAGCAGCAAAGCGTAGACGGCATCGGCAGTCGCCTTGGTAGTTTTCCAGTCTTGAGTTTGCTTCTGTTTTAGAAGCCAGACCTTGCAATCTTCGACCGCGACGACGTCATTCATCACCTCGTCAAAGGCTTCAATCATCATTGCTTGCGTCTCGATTGGAGCGCGATACCACCACCAGGACAATTCGGTGTCGCGCCAAAACATGCCCAGCTCTTCGTCGCTAACGCTGCGTTCTTTGATCGACGCCATAATGCTTTTTGCAACCGGTAGTTTTCCAAATCGTTTGAGCGCGATCGATAAATGCGCCTGCGACTGGCGGTTGGCCAAGCCGAGCCAGTACTTTTCCGATTGGTCGAGCCAATACTTCAGTGATATCTCGTATTCGGCCGCGACTTTCTGGTCTTCTAAAAAGAAACTGCGGCCGTATAAGTACAAGGCAATCAATGACGATAGATTGTTTTCATTTCGACGGTTAGCGGGAATGTCTTTGTACATTTTGTCCATCCAAGCATCGAGCCGACTGAGCGATTTTACGGCTGGCGAAGTATCGACGTTGACGCCAAGATGTCTCATTCGACCGAAGCCGGTCGTGATGTAAAGCGTAATGTAATCGTTGCCCTGTCCGCCTGGAAACCAAGACCACGAACCGTCATCGAGTTGCCCTTCGGAAAGCTTGTTCATCGCTCGATCAATTTCAGTAATTAACCGATTCTGATCGAACAGAATTCCGACGTTGCGACGGGATTGGCTTTCCGAATCTGCCTGTCGTTGCCATGGCGTTTCTTCCAACATCACCGACTTCAAATCTTCGTTCTTCATCAATGGACTATCAAGTGCGGGCGTTGCGCGCCACTGAGCGAAAATTCGCTCAATCTTCGGGTCGCTTTGCGCGATGTGTTGAGCTAGCGAATTAGCATACAGCCGACTGAATGTCTGCTCGTTGCATTCATAGGGATACTCCATCAAGTAGGGCAGGGCCATGACGGCATACCAAGCTGGGTTGGAAACCATTTGAACCGTCAGCGATTCGTGTCGCAATGTATCCGAATTGGCAGACGCAGCGAGCTTTGTAAAGTCGAACTGCTTGGTTTGTTTGCCACGAATTGGCAATGGCAATGATTCAGTAACCAAAACACGTCGCGAGAGAACTGGCAGAAAACCTTCTTCACCATCCGACAATCGTCCGCTGGAACCGACAGCTTTGTACGTCAGATAACCAATCGAATCTGGGACACTCAGCCGCCACGAAAACGATTTCGATTGACCAGCCGCTAGATCGAACGCTTGGTCAGTCTTGTCATTGCCGAGCGCTTGATCGACCGAGTTATTGGTCCGCGCATCGGCCAAGGTCAAACGCACTGTTCCCGCTTGCCGCGTGGGCGATTGATTGCTGACCTTAACCGTGAATTCAATTGCATCGCCTTCGCGCAAAAAGCGTGGCGGATTCGGCTGAACCATCAAGTCCTTGCTAGTCACGATCGAATCGGTGATTAGGCCCGCTCGCAACTTTGGATCGTGGGCGAAGCCGATGAATTTCCACTGCGTCAGCGCTTCGGGCATAGTGAATTCAATCGCGACCGAACCATCTTGTTTGGCGATTAATTGCGGAAAGAAAAATGCAGTCTCATTCAGATTCTTGCGAGCAGTTACATTGGCCAGATCGGCCGTCGCAGCGACATTCTTTTCGGACGGAGCGGCAGATTTATCGGCTTTTGCCGACGAGGCTTCAGCGAAAAAAACGGCGTTTTCGCCGTCTGAAACATCAGCACTAAACGCAGCCATAGGTGCAGGTACTGCATCAAACATTAACTCGCCGCCAAATCCACCGCTAGCTTCGCCTCTGCGGAGGCCACGGCTTTTTTGCATCGCTTGATAGCCGAAGTAATTCATTGTCAACTGTGACATCAAATGAGGATACGCAATGCTGCCGTCCCGATTATTAGTTGACCACCCGTAGTAGATATTTTGCAGGTCTTTGACAGTGTTTTCGAACTGCGAATTCACGCGTGAATAGTCTTTTCGGAAGACATTAAAACCGGACATCCAGTCGTGACCTCGAAAGGCGTCTAATGAGGCGTCGTATAATGTGGCGACCATTTCGGCGGCGGCTCGCTCTGCATCCGGACCAGTGATAGTTGCAGTCCATTTTTCTTTCTGTCCCGGCTCCAATTTTGAAGTAAAACGCTCCCAGCGAACCTTCAATTCTTTGTTGCTCCAAGGCACATCGATGTGTTTCGATTCAAGGTAAGCTCGATTCTCACGGACCATCGTGACACGGACAGTAAAACCGCCGCGCATCGATTCATCGATTTTCTGCGCGAACGTTGCTTGAGTCTCATTCGCCTTTGTCCAGAACGCCTGCAACAACTTGCCGCGATGTTCGACCTCGACATAAGCGCGGGCTGTATCGTAGCCGCTTCCCCAAACCGCGCTGAGCGACTGACCGGGCTCCAAGCTCGCGGATTGCGTTTCCAACAAAAACGGAATCTTCATCGGCAATTTGGTTAATTTCAAATCTAAGACTCGCAACGGCAATAACGCTGTCACTTGATTGCCAAATGCATCAGTGGTTTCTAACGTTGCGCGATACAACCCAGAAGCCAAGAGATGTTCAATCGTGGTCGATCCAGTCGCATCAGTCGTAAAATCGCTCTCAAACACAACGGCATCCAACTGCCAAGAATTTGGGTCGCTTAGGTCTGGAGCTGGCGGATTTTTCATGTCAGGTTTATTTGACAAATTGTTCGCTGAGTAGATTCTCGGGTTGTATCCATCAAGGTTCGCTCGATTGACTTTCTGCGGCGCCTTTAACGAATAGACTTTTACTTTCCCTGTGGCTGCTGCTGGCTCACCGTTCAGCGTCGACGTTGTAATCTTGATCGGCACGGCTTTGTCAGCCACAAGCCAACTTTCGCTAGTCATTTTGGCTGACAATGCGGTATAGCCGACGCGGACTGTCCGCTGCGATGATCTCGTTTCGCCTGTCGTATCGGTCACATCGCTGTAGATGCGATAGACGAATGTCGGCTCGCTGGATTTATCAACTGAGTTGTCTGGTTTGGCTTCGAATTTGATGCTAGCTAGACCATCTTGGTCGGTAACTAACGTGCCATTTGCGATTTCTTCGCTGCCGCCTTGATTGGGAGGCATCCACCAGCAACGCCAGAACCACCAGATCGGATATTCAACTTCACGGACGACTCGCCAAGTGACTTTGGCATCGCTGATTGGAACTCCGGTGTAAGCCGTGGCACGCGATTGAACGGTGACTGATGTGTTCAACTGAATCGCTTCACTGGGCGGATCAAGTTCGACTTTAAATTTCGGTCGCTTGTACTCTTCGACAGAAACAGAGGTTTGTCCATCGGGACCGCCGATGACGCGTAAAGTCATTGCGCCCATCAAGCGATCTTTGGGCGCGGTTACGCTGCCATTAAAACTACCATTGGCATTGGTTTGCAGCTTTAGTCGTTCTATTTCCTTGCCATTGACATCGGCGAAAAGAATTTCGACGGGCTGCCCGCCCATCGTTTTGTAATCATCTTTGTCGGCGTCAACTTGGAAGCATATTCCTTTGAACTGAATCGTTTGCCCGGGACGATAAATCGAACGGTCAGTGAAGAATCGCGTTTGCGTGTAAACCTGAGCTCGCTGGTCCGATGGCCAAACGTTGAGATAGTTTACCGAACTAAGTGAATCGCCATTGATCGATGCCTTGAGAACGACTTGAGTGCGCTGTGCTTTGGGAAACGCGAAAAGTCCGTTATTATTCGTTGCAACCGCTTTGAGAGGCACCATTTTTCGACGATCATTGATCTGCCAAGCTTCCACTTTCGCATTCGTAATCGGTTCGCCAGTGTTTGCGTTGAGAATGAAGCCGTCGATTTGTCCATCTGCGTTGTTTGAGCGAATGACGATTGCCAATTTGCTGACCCAAACTTCGCAGAAGCTAACGACGTTGTTGCTTTGGTTGAAATCAGATGAACCACTAGCGATCAGAAAGTACGAACCTCGTGGCAAGTCATCTAAAGAAGGGACTTGTTGGAGCCGCATCTGAAAATCTTCAGTCTTTGGCAAATCAGCGGTCCAGCTTCTGACAGAGGCTTTCTTTAGTAATGCGATCCGTTCATCATTGTCGAGCTGTTCAGGAGACCAGCGATCGGCTGACAATTGGTCGAGAAAATTGAAGCGAACAAGTCGAAAGTAAACTTTGGTTAAGTTGCGATATTGCAAGTCGATCGTCGAATCACGATTCAGCCAGACGCGTTCTGTTTTTGCAGACAACGATGGCGATTCAATTTGCTGGATCAGGTTATAGCAACGATTGCCCCCAGGGCTCGATGGAAAGCGATTCATGCCACTCATCGCGATCTTTCGAGCTTCCACCCAGTCACCTTCGCTGTGAACTTGGACGGCGATCGCATGAGATGCCAGCGACGAGGCTGGTTGGGCAAGATTCGCCTGTTCGAAGCGTTCTAAGGCCGCTTTGTATCGCGCATCTTTCTCACTGCCGGTTGCGTTGAAATGGGCAAATTCAAGTCGAAGCAAATCGCCATCCAAGAGCGCTGACGGTTCTTCATCGCTGGCATGGAAAACAAGTAGTTGTTGGTACAGCTGGATCGCTCTCAACAGCCGCGCGTCTTTGTCACTAGTCGTTGGCCGCCACGCGATGAACTCGTCCCGTTGGGCAAATACGGGGCTATCGGCTGCGATTTCGAAAGCATCTTGTCGGCGATTACCAACTTGCTCGCCAGCGGTGTAAAACTCTAAAGCGTTGTGAGCGATGACATCAAACATCGTCGGACGAAGATTCGCGTTGACGTCGGCTTGCTCCAATAACGTCGCGAATTGCTTGACGCTTGCCGTTTGCAGCTCGTTGGTGTTCTCGAAAGCGCGGTCGAATTGCTGGTCGATGGCCGCGAGAATCTGAGGCAAACTCCACGTCGTAAAATCGTCTCCTGGAACGTCTTCGGTTTGTGTGCGCTGCAAAAATCGCCATTGGTTCTGTTGAAAATATTGCCAATACCAATTCGCCAAAATCGCTTCCATCACGGGCTTCATCTGCACCGGGGCCTTATCGATCTCGCCCCGCATGCGTTTGATTTTTTCTTCGGGCTTGTTCCCTTGAATGTTGGATTCCAGCAGAACGATCTGACTGACCGCCTTGATCGCCTCCGCATAAGCTTGCTGTTGCAACGCTTGGTCATAAATTGGTTGCAATTTTTCAATTGCCGTTTTGGGCAGACCTTGATTGATCGCCTTTTCAACTTCGTCCCACTGCGATTTTCGGTCGCCAGCAGGCGGATTTTGCGAGTTTGCCATGGAGAGAATGACCCAGGAAAGGCCTAAGAAAATGGTCAGCACAAGAATGTTTTTGCTGTTCACAGTTAGTACCTAGTCGATTTACGCGTGAGAGGAAGATTCAGAACCAACGCGAATGTTTTTGAATTGAAGATGAGTATACGACATTCCGGACCTGCAGCGGCATCACTCGTGCATCGATGCGTTGCCCATCGACGTCACTGGCGCGAGTCTGGTCGGGAAAATGTCGATATTGTGCTAACGGAGCACGGAAGAAGTTATTAGTGTGTTCTTTGAATTTTTTCCAAAAAAATTTGTATCGTCATGTCCTTAATAGCGGCTGATCGTCGGATCAATTTCCAGACTCCAAGCGTCGATTCCACCAGCGATGTTCTGCGAATTCGGGAAACCATTTTGTCGCAGCCACTGCGTCACTCGCATCGATCGACCGCCGTGATGGCAGTGGACAAGGATGTGTTTGTCCGCCAAAGCCGCCTGATGCCCTCCGAAAACTTCGCCCCACTGACTCATGGGAATGAGAGTCGAGCCGTCAATTGCGGCCAGTGCATGTTCGTCCGGTTCGCGACAATCGATCAAAACCCAATCAGTCTTGCCGCTGGACATAAGATTTTTGAGTTCCAATACCGAGATTTCGATTGGAAATTCCGCAGATTCAGACATCTATGAGCTTTCGATTAATATTGGGTCCGTGGTTCAATGACGAACGTAGAGGACTGTTTTGTTCGAATTACAGCACCGACACAACCGCCCATGAAACAAATTCGCGTAGATTTCACCTGCGAAGTTTGCAATAGTCCGCCAGCGATCTGGCAAACTGACTGTCGTTGAACCGGCGGAGAAGGGCCAGAACGACGCCGGGCGGATTTCCCAGGCTTGCTCAAACGCAATTTTTTCGGCAAAATCTAATCGTACAGCGGCTGTTATCCACAAAACTTAGACAGCCCTTGGCGCTCGGAAATCGCAGCTCGATTGGTTAAAGCTTGTCGAGCAAGATGACGAGGCATGAGGCCGCCGCTGTCCAGCTTGGAGCGAGCATTTATGATCAACTCAAACCACTGAAATCAAATAACGAAAGCAACTCTGACGCAATGGCTGACGCAAAAACACTTGGCGAAGCAGCTCCGGAAGTCTTGGCAGCGGCTGGACAGATCGATACGCCCGTCGATAGCGATCCATCCGAAACCGCTGAATGGTTGGGATCGCTTGACTATGTCTTGAAGAGCAAAGGTCCACAACGAGCTCAGCAACTAATCTCCTTTTTGCAAGACCGCGCACGGCGCGAAGGCGTAAAACTACCGATCGAGACCAACACGCCTTACATCAATACGATTCCTGTTAGCCAGCAACCGGCTTATCCTGGCAATCGAGAATTGGAACGTCGGATCAAGAGCATCATCCGCTGGAACGCGATGGCGATGGTCGTTCGAGGCAACAAACGCTCCGACGGAATCGGCGGACATATCAGTACTTTCGCCAGTAGTGCGACCTTATATGAAGTCGGATTCAACCATTTTTTCCGAGGTCGCGGCGAAGATGGTTATTCTGGCGATTCGATTTATATACAAGGTCATGCCTCGCCAGGAATTTACTCGCGGGCATATTTGGAAGATCGATTGAATGAACAGCATCTTGAAAATTTCCGCCGAGAACTTTCGGAGACAGGTGGCTTATCGAGCTACCCTCATCCTTGGCTGATGCCTAACTTCTGGGAATATCCAACCGTCTCGATGGGCCTGGCGCCGATCATGGCGATTTATCAAGCTCGCTTTAACGAGTATCTCAAAGACCGAGGAATCAAAGACACTTCTGGACAAAAGGTCTGGGCTTTCTTAGGCGACGGCGAATGCGATGAACCTGAAACGCTCGGTGCGATTACGCTTGCTTCGCGAGAAAAACTCAACAACTTGATCTTCGTTATTAACTGCAACCTGCAACGGCTTGACGGTCCCGTTCGCGGTAATGGCAAGATCATTCAAGAGCTTGAAGCGATCTTCCGCGGTGCCGGTTGGAACGTGATCAAGGTCGTGTGGGGCGGCGATTGGGATGCGCTGATTGAAAAAGACGACTCCGGTTTGCTGCTCAAACGATTGACTGAGGTAGTTGACGGCCAGTACCAGAAATATACCGGGATGAACGGCAAGTACATCCGCGAGCACTTTTTCGGCAAATATCCAGAACTGCTCAAGCTGGTCGAGAACTACAGCGACGAAAAACTTGAAAAGATGAAGCGCGGCGGACACGATCCAGAGAAGGTCTACGCCGCTTATAAAGCCGCAGTCGAATCGACGGATCGACCGACCGTGGTCCTGGCGAAAACGATCAAGGGCTACGGATTGGGCGAGGCCGGAGAAGGCCGCAACGTCGCACATAACACCAAGAAGATGAATGAAGCGGAGTTGCTAGAGTTTCGCTCGCGATTTGGAATCCCGATCAGCGATGAAGAAGTTGCCAACACGCCGTTCTACAAACCACCCAAGACCAGCAATGAGGTCCGTTATGTCATGGACCGCCGCGCAAAACTTGGTGGTCCAGTACCATCGCGACCAACCAAACATCCGACAATCGAAGTCCCGACGCTTGAAGATTACAAGCGCTTCACCGAAGGCACCGGCGAAGGCAAAACAATCAGTACGACATCAGGTTTCGTCCGTCTGCTGACACGCTTGGTCAGAGACAAGAAGATCGGCAAATACATTGTGCCGATCGTGCCCGATGAATCGAGAACCTTTGGCATGGAAGGTCTGTTCCGCGATATCGGAATCTACGCCCACGGCGGCCAGCTTTACGAACCAGTCGACTCGGATCAGTTGGCTTACTACAAGGAGGCAACTGACGGTCAAATCCTCGAAGAAGGCATTACCGAAGCCGGTTCAATGGCTAGTTTCAACGCCGCTGGAACGACCTATTCGTGCCACGGCGTGAACATGATTCCATTTTACATCTATTATTCGATGTTCGGATTTCAACGGGTTGGCGATCTAATCTGGGCCGCGATGGATATGCGCGCCAAAGGTTTCTTGATCGGTGGAACTGCCGGTCGAACAACGCTCAACGGCGAAGGCTTGCAACACCAGGATGGACACAGCATCCTCAATGCGATCGCTTTTCCGTTCGTTCGTGCTTACGACCCAGCATTCGCATACGAGACAACCGTTATTGTGATGGATGGTTTAAAGAAACTGTACCAGGACGGCGAAACAGCAATCTACTACATCACGGTCGAAAACGAAGATTACGAGATGCCGAGCATGCCTGAGGGTGTCGAAGAAGGCATCATCAAAGGCATCTATAAGTATCGCAGCCAGGAAGCCGATGCCCCACGCTGCCGAGTGCAACTTTTCGGCAGTGGCGCGATCCTGCGTTCGGCGTTGAAGGCCCAGCAAATTTTGGCTGAGCAATTCAATGTCGCCTCGGACGTTTGGAGCGTAACAAGCTACAACGAATTGCGACGCGACGCGCAAAGCTGCGAACGCTGGAATATGCTGCACCCTGAACAGCCACCCAAACGCAGCTACATCGAAGAAGTGTTGGATGGCGTCAAAGGTCCGTTCATCGCCGCCAGCGATAACGTCCGAGCAGTTCCCGAGCAATTGATCCGTTACATTCCCGGCGACTTTTTTGTCCTGGGAACCGACGGTATGGGCCGCAGTGAAACTCGCGAAAATCTGCGTCGCCATTTCGAAGTTGACGCCGAATCAATCGTTATCGCAACGCTCTATCGGCTAGTCGCTCAGAACGTGATGAAAGCTGAAGAACTGGCCGCTGCGATTACCGAAATGGGTTACGATCAAGACAAAGTAAACCCGCTTTATGCTTAACGCAATTCGATCGCGAGTCCAACTCACGAGGCGGTTGGACTTTTGTCGGACACAATGCAATCGATGAAGACTTCACGGACTTCAACCGAACCCCAGTACGAATTTAAAACGCTTAGAAACTGATTACATGCCAACTGAAATTAAACTGCCCTCGCTGGGCGACGGAATCGAATCGGCGGATGTCCTGGAAGTGTTCGTCAGCGAAGGCGAAACGGTCACCAAGGAACAGGGGCTGGTTGAGCTGGAGACCGACAAAGCGACGGTCACCGTTCCAAGCCCTTTCGCCGGCAAGCTGGTCAAGCTGAGTATGAAGGAAGGCGAAACGCTCAAAGTCGGACAAGTTATCGCAATCATCGAAACAGCGGATACCGCAGCCGAAGCTCCTAAAGCAGCAGCGCCTGCTCCCGAAGCCAAGCCGGAGCCGCCGCCAGCGCCCGAACCTGCCAAAGTCGCCCCGCCAGCAGCGAAATCGACTCCTGAACCAGCGCCCGCTGCCGCCAAACCGGCTGAACCGGCGGCAAAAGCCGCGCCAGCAGCAGCAACGTCTACCGTCGCGACTCAACCCGCTCCCAAGCCATCCGCGCCTGTCAGCGAGACCGACGAGAGCATCGCTGCTGGTCCAGCCATCCGCCGCTTCGCAAGAGAAGTCGGCGTTGATTTAGCCAAGGTTACCGGCACTGGCGAATATGGTCGCATAACGCGAGATGATGTACTGAACGTTGTCAAACGACTTGGACAACAATCGGCTCAATCGACAGCGACTGAGGAACCTGCCGCTCGTCCATCAACATCGACCGCCACCGGTGCCGCATCGAGCTCAAAGCCTACTAAGGAATTGCCCGGCACCAAGGCCGACGACGATTTCGGACCCATCCGCGTGGCAAAGATGGAAAAGATTCGCAAAGTCATCGCGACGCAGATGCACAAATCTTGGTCGACTGTTCCACGTGTTGTAAACTTCGACGACGCAGACATCACGGACTTGGAAACCTTTCGTCAAAACAGCAAAGACGACTACGCAAAGCGTGGCATCAAGCTAACAACGATGCCATTTCTCATCAAAGCAGTCGCAACTGCTCTCAAAAATCATCCGGCCATCAACGCAAACGTGGATATGGAAAATGAGCAGATCATTTACAAAGACTACGTTAGCATCGGCATCGCAGTCGACGCGCCGCAAGGATTGGTTGTCCCTACTTTGAAGAATGCCGATCGGATGTCGATTCCAGATGTCGCGTCGCGGTTAGTCGAACTTTCCACGATGGTCCGAGATAAAACCTACAGCGTGGCAGATCTCCGAGGCGGGACATTTACGATCAGCAACCTCGGAGCAATCGGCGGTACGTATTCCACACCGATCGTTAACGTACCAGAAGTTGCCATCTTACTGGTTGGTCGCAGCCGTAAATTGCCTGTCGTAATGGATGACGATCGCATCGTGCCTCGACTGATGATGCCGCTCTCGCTGGCTTACGATCACCGTTTAGTTGATGGCGCAACGGCCGCTAGATTTTTGAATGATGTCATCGCACTGTTGGAAGCTCCAAGCCGATTGTTACTGGCAATTTAATGCAGGGTTTCGATTTTCAGCATCGGACGCGATTGATCTTCGGGATAGATTCCGTTGATCGGCTCGGGGAGCTCACCAAAACGCTTGGTGGTGTGAGTCGCGCGATGATTGTCAGTGATAGCGGCGTCGTTGCGGCTGGTCACCTCGAACGCGGACGAACGTCGCTTCAAAATTCAGGATTATCGACGGCTGAATTTTTCGACGTCCATCCCAATCCAACGACCGTCGATGTAGACGCCGCGCTCGCGATCGCACGCGATTTTAAACCGGACGTGATTGTCGGTTTGGGCGGTGGTTCATCGATGGATTGCGCAAAGGGACTGAATTTTTTATTCAGTTGCGGCGGCAAGATGTCAGACTACTGGGGCGTCAACAAGGCGACTGGTGAACTGCTGCCGCTGATTGCTATCCCAACCACTTCTGGAACAGGCAGCGAGGCGCAATCGTTCGCCTTGATCAGCGATCCAACGACACACGTAAAAATGGCTTGTGGCGATCGGCGAGCGTTGCCGGCAATCGCGATTCTCGACCCTCAATTGACAT
>JBGSKY010000208.1:0-59077 GCA_041740995.1 Pirellulaceae bacterium | reverse complement strand
TTCTGAGTGGAACCACCGAGACACAAAGGGCCTCAGAATATGATCATGCCTTATTTACGCCGCTGTGCTTCTCATTGTTTCTGTGGTCTGACGAAAAACTATTCTAATAGTCAAATCAGGCACGTTTTGCCAAGAAGTATGCTCGGTCTGTGTTTCGTGCGATCAATCGAAAACAGCGTCAGGAACGTTTGAGCCTATTGATAAATTGGTCGCCAAACTTTAGGCCCGAGGCCGACACATTGAACATGCTGTATCGCCCGCTGGGCTAAAATTTTGGGCTCCATCTAACGGTGGCTTACGACAGCGGCAGAGATTTTTCGGCCTCCGGTCTGCTATTGCGGTTACGACTGCAAGTTCCCTGGCCGATAGCATTGCGCTGAAACAATAACCAGCAGCATGCTTTGACCGTAGTTGGTTGATGCCGCCACTGGTATACTTGGGCAGGTCGGCACGCTGAGTTGATTGGGCCGTCAACGGCGCTTGCAAATCGGACTGCCGTCTAAACGCATATCTCGAACGGATCCAGAGAATATATCGCTATGAATTCTATTGGTCGAACGTCCTCGCTTTCTGATCACTGCTCGCCTCGATGCAACAGCTTGCTGCTTCTAGTAGTCGCCGCGTGTTCTGGGTTTGGGCTCAACGCGTCCGTGTTTGGTCAAGCATTCTTTTCGGACGAAATGCAAAGCTCAACATTGATTGAACCGCCACGAGAGGTCGATCGATTGCTTCGCGATGCCGAAAAAGCGATCAGGCTGAAGGCTTGGAGCGAAGCGACGAAGGCGCTCGGAATTGTTTTGGGCATCGAGGCCGATACGGATCGTTTGGAAGGCAAGGGTCAAGACTATTTTACGCTCGACGAGGGGAACCGAACAACCGAGCGAGCGACGATCCACAAACTCGCTCGCCAAATGTTTGATTCAATCCCAGATGAAGGGCAAGCGACCGTTGAGCTGCGTTATGGATCGACGGCCAAGCAGCTCTTCGAACAAGCGATCTCAACTGGCGACTGGCAAGTGATCGACTCGATCGCCGGACGCTATCAGATGACTGAGGTTGGACGCGAAGCGGGGTTCCTTGCGGCTGAACGACAATTGTCGATGGGCAACGCGGCGTGGGCAGCTTCGCGATTCGAGAACCTGCTTAGTTCAAATCAAGCGCGACGGCAGTTCGGACCGGCAATTGGAATCGCGGCAGCGGCTGCTTGGAAGATCAGCGGTCAACGTGAACGAGCGATCGAACGGCTAGGTGAAACGGCCAAGCAATTCAGCATTAGCTCCTTCGACAACGGCAACGTCCAACTGGATCTGAAGAATCTCGAACTGGCGTACAACGATCTGTCGTTCGGCAATTTGACTGCTCGTTCGGAGAAGCAAGTCGCGCCGCATGTTCAAGGTGGTGGGCCTGATAGAAACGCCGATTCGTACGCTGGGTTGCCGCTGCCGTTTGTCTCGTGGCACTCGTTGCTGCACGAATCGATTCAGCACGAGGAAGAAGCGATACGAACCGTTCGCGAACAATCAAAACGCAATGAAGGCTTGTCGCTGATCCCGTCCCGTGGCGCGATTGTGGTGCCGCCCTATCTGATCGCGATGACTTATGACCAACGAATTCATGCAGTGCACTTGCAGACGGGCCAATTGAAATGGGCGACAGCGTTTGCTGGTGTGCCGATCCATTCGATGGACCGTTATTCCAGCGGCGATGGCCAAGGCTTAAAACTTCCAATGCAAGATTATTTGGCCGAACGAATTTGGGGCCAACAAGCAACTGGTCAATTGACAGCCGATGATGACAATATTTATGCGGTGGTCGAACAACGTTCGATCGATGTGGCAGAAAGTCTGAAACGTGGCGTCAATGCAAACATTGCGGTGCCAATTCCTCAACAGAGCTACAACGTTCTGCAAGCTTACAGCATTGATCGCGAAGCGAGCTTGATCTGGGAAGTCGGCGATCAAACGGGTTTGGCCGACGCGCGATTGGCAAACGTTCTGTTTCTCGGGCCGCCGCTGCCATACAACGGGCAACTGTTAGTCATCGGCGAAGTCAATGGTGAGTTGATTCTCTTTGCCATCGATCCAACCACTGGCAGTTGGTTGTGGCAGCAACAATTGTCGGCCAACAACGCTTCGACGATTGCCAATGACAAATTGCGACGCAACTTTGCTTGCTGTCCGTCGGTTCAAGCCGGCGTGGTTCTTTGCCCAACACTAAGCGGCGAATTGGTGGCCGTCGATTTGGCGTCTCACTCATTGCTCTGGGCGACAGCTTATCCGCAAACACTCGAAGCGAGAAATAGCGATCGTGTTAACGTTTGGGGAATGGCCCAAAACACAATCTTTCGACCGCTCGAAAAACGGTCGTCCGAGATATCAGTCTTGATCGACAATGGGATCGCGATTCATGCACCGCCGGACGGCAAAGGCGTATACGCGGTCGACATTTTTTCTGGCGAGATACTATGGTCTGACCCTTCGCTGGAGGCTCTCTATTTGGCAGGCATCACAAACGGCGAAGTCTACATCGTAACAGCTAGCGAAGTGTCGGCGATCGTCTGTAAAACTGGCAAACAACGGTGGGACATCAATCTAACGCCCTACGGGCAAATCGTCGGTCGATCGGCTCGCAACGGTAACCAGCTACTAGTACCGATGACGTCGCAGCAAGTTGTCCAGATCGACGTCCGCGAAGGCACAGTCGTCGATACGATGCGGGTCGAACAGACGCTGGGAAATCTGATCGCAACGAACGATTCGTTAATATCGCTGGGCGCGGTTTCGCTGACCAGTTATCCGATCCGCGATCAAGTCCGTTTGCAGCTGCAGAACAAGCTGGCCGGCAGCGAACCGACACCGCTGAGTATCGCAAGAAAAGCAGAAATTGCTCTCTCGGAATCGAATTGGGAACAAGCCTTCGAGCTCGCTTTTCAAGCCCACTCGATGGACAAAAATAATGATGACATCAAAGGTCTGGTTCGCAAAATCGCGCTCAACGCATTGAAGGAAGATTTTCAAACATTCGCGCCGAGGTTGCAGCAGCTTAAGGAATTAATGGAGACCGGACCGGACCGCGGATTGTACTTGGTTTCGTTGATTCGAGGATTGCTTGAGCGACAACGTTACGACGAAGGGCTGATGCAAATCATTGACTTGACGCGGCTCAAGACACAAGCTCGCGCGACTGTCAGCCGCTGGGACTCGTTGATCGAAATGAACGAGCATTGGACAATCGAAGAGGATGAGTGGATCGCGACGACGCTAGCAGTACTAATGCAAAAAGCATCGCCGGCAGCTCGCCTTGCAGCGGTTCCAAAGATCTCCGAACATCTTGATTCCGCTTTGTCAGATATCCGCTACGTTTCGTTGTGCGAGCAACAATACAAATGGGTTCCCGAAGCCGCCTCGTTTTTTTTGCGTCGCGCCGTTCAGCAGTTTCGTTCTAATGATTTATACGATGCCGAACAAAGCGCTGTCCGCGCACGATTGTTAGCAGAAAAACTTGCCGACCAATCGATGGGCCAAAAAACAGCCAAGGCGGCGACTCTCCTTCAAACGCTGATCTATCGTACGGTAGATCGTTGGCACAGCGCTTCGGTAACCGCAGCGTCAGCAGGCCTGACGCTAAGTGAACTCGAAGCGATCACTGAGCTGGACGTGCTGAAAGTTGGTGAGCTGACACGATATCCGGAGTTCGCCGTTGACTCCGTAGTGGTAAAGACAGTCGAACTGGCAGTCAACGATATTGATGTCTGGAGCACTGATTTACCACGCGTGAGGACATTCAACGGCGCCGAGCTAGAAGTATTACAGCAGGGCGCCGCCGCTTGGCCAAAAGGAAAAGTCGAAGTAACCACTGCGGAAACGACTGATGTTGACCTGGGCGAAACTGTCTGTCGCGTCCAACAGCGAATCGGAACTGCGTTGGCCGGTTGGGAAGCGACGCTGACATCCGGATCACTCATGTTGATCGATCCGACACACAAAAATCGACTGACGATCCAGCTCTCCGACCGACCGGTCAATTCTGCGATGCTTTACATGATCGATTCGATTGTCATTGTCGAACGCGGCAGTGAAGTGCTGGCCATCGATACACTTTCTGCTCAAGCCCCTTCCGATGACATGTTGGAATCGGTTGAGAATTTGCCTTCCGAAGCGATACTTTGGAACGAAGAGTTTGGTCGTACCACCAGTCGCCAGCTGTTTGGTGTTCGCGGTCGCTCCAAGGATCAATGGGATTGGGGCGCCGAACATCATGGACAAACAAACGGCTTTTCGACCGTTATTGCTGACCACTACGGTTTGATCGTCGCCAATGAAAAATCAATTCAGTGCATCGACTATCGGCGTGGGACGCCAATCTGGACGGTTGAATCCAGCGTCTTCAAAACTGCAACTGTCGCTGCCAATAGCCCATTGAATTCGCAGCCATGGGTTAGTTATCGCGATGGGAAAGTGATCCTCTTTGACGCCGTGGGTAAACGCCGCGTGGTGCTTGCCGCCGGTGACGGAAGCGTTCTGGACAGCGGTGAATTGAGTATTGATGGCGATATCTGGGCCGTCGCTCATGGTAACTGTATCACTGGAAAAAAGACTTCCGATCGCAAGTTTATTTTCGAGCTACGCAGCGGCTTGAACAACGAAGCTTTATTGCAAGCGACGGTTGCAAACAGCTCTCGGGCTGAGATCTTTAAAGATGAATCTTTGGTTGTATGGGGCACTGAACAGGAGCTGAAATTTTGGAATCTGAAGACGGGCGAAAGCTCTGACCATCCAGTCCTGGCCGACACGCGAATGACGCATTTCCGGCTTGAAGAATTCGGCGACTCGCTTCTCATTTTGCCATATGCGCCAAGCATGAAGTCAGAGTTAGTCGAGAACGAAGCGGATGATTTGCTGATCGTCGCCGGCCCGATGCTGGCAATCGACGCGGTCAATGGTCAGCCGAAGTGGGACGCCCCTTTGCAAGTCCAGGGCTTCTATTTGCCGATCCTTCAACCGCGATGCTCGCCGGCGATTACGCTGGCTCGGCAGATTTCGTTTCGCTTTGAGCGGACGACGGTCAAAACGGCGTCTCTGGCGATCGTCGATTTGCGAACAGGCAAGTTGCTGTACGAAAACAATTATCTGCCCAGTCGCCAAGGGGTAAAATTTGGGGCGATAGTCGACTTGAGCAGTTTCCAGAACAAGATTGCTTACCGCGGCTCAGAGCTGACGGTTCAGTGGACCAGCGACCCAATAGACAAATCTGATTCACCGATCGTCGTCGGCCAAACCGACGCCAAACAGCTAAGTGAGAATCTGCCCAAGTCGCTGGCCGATCAAATTGAACGCCGCCGCAAACTCGACGAAGGCGATCCTTTCTAAATTGACGAACATTCCCGTCGCCGGTCGATTTTTTTTAGTCCAGGATTCGAGTCGGCCAAGACAATTCCTGGCGTGCGTGAATTCGTCAGGACCGGTCTTAGCCGACTTTGATCAGAGCAAACCTAAAAATGCGAGTGTCGCTGGAATTCGGCAAGACTGCGAACACGTCCCTGATGGCCTTCAGGCAATTCGATTCGCCGAGCGACACGCAATTTCGCACTTCGCGAACGGGAATTTAAGGCCATTTCAGCTTCGTCTGCCACGATCGGTTTCCGCGTGACGACTTCCAAGTTTTCTGCGTCGCGAAAGGCATTTTTGACCAATCGATCTTCCAGCGAATGGAAGCTGATGATTTGCAGCAAGCCGCCGACGCTGAGCAACTTGGGCAACTCGACCAGTGCCTCGGCTAAACGCTGCAGTTCCTGATTGACGAAAATTCGCAACGCTTGGAAGCTTCGGGTGGCCGGATCGATCCGCCCGTGTTTCGAACCCGGCACGCAGCCATGGATCAGCTCTCGGAAATCTGCTGCTGAGCGAACTGGGGCATCCTTGCGGCGAGCGACGACGCGAGCGGCGATTCGACGGCTAAAACGCTCGTCGCCGTATTGGTAGAGGACGTCAGCCAGCTCGCTTTCGGGCAACTGGTCTAAAATTTCCCAAGCCGGCTGTCCGTCGGTCGGATCGAACCGCAAATCCAACGGTCCGGTGGCTCGGAACGAGAAACCGCGTTCATCGTCCGCCAACTGGTCGCTGGAGAGGCCTAAATCGAGCAGGATCATGTCGACGCTGGGAATGCCGACCTCCAGAAGGATCGCAGCTAATTCGTGGTAGCTAGCATGATGGATCGACCAATTCGGACTTGTGGTTGGCCGCAACTCGGATTTTGCAACCGCCAACTCTTCGTCTGAGGTGGTGGTTTCGGTTGCCCAAGTGTCCAACAGAGACTGGAATCGCGCAACGGCAGCCGGATCGCGATCGGCAGCCAGAAGCGTCCCATTAGCGGGCAAAATACGGGCTAGAGCTAGCGTATGACCGGCCCCGCCAAGCGTCCCATCGAAAATTGTCGTGGGCTGTAGATCGGTCGCAAACTTCAGGATCGGCTGTATCAGAACGGGCACATGGAGTGTAGTCTGAATGGGCATCCCAAGCGATCCAGGTGCTTCAAAAGTGGGGAGCGGGCGAGAATATGGGTGGGGCACGCTACGAAAAAACCGTGGTTAGGTATCCATTGTTCGGCTGAACCAGTTACTGCTGCTTCTCAGACTGGTTCGATGAAGAAAGCCCGTGGCCGCAAGCTCTCAACAACGCTATTATTCGAACAACAAATCTCCCAACCACGGCAAATTTCGCTTCGTTTGACCGAGTTGTGTTACATGTCCAAGGATACCTATGCAGCCGTCCCAGTCAACACAAGAATTCGGCCTTGCAAACTGCCGAGCGGCCTATGAAAAGAACGTAGGTCGTTTGCTGACAACGGTTTGCGGACCTCACTGAATTATTTTTAACTTTTCAAAACTTCTCACCTTACCCAGAAATCGCAAAATGCTGGCATTGTTGAACTTGCGATCCGCTGACCGCAAGTTCGCATGGTAGCCATGCTTTCAAAATGCCAGCAAACTTATCGGGCTACGAAACGCGACGATCGAATTTTCTTGCTGCCAGACCCGCCTTTGAAACCAATTTTCGTGACTGATTTACCAAAATTTCGACGCTTGGACGGATACGTATTCAATCACGTACTGACCCGTCCTAACGCGACGGCGTGGTACGTTCGTCAGCATGATCGTTTCGTGCCGATTTCGTATCGTGTTGTAGGCGCATCGATTTTTGTGATACAGCAATGGCTTCGAACGCTGCGTCATGATCCGTTACAAATCGTCATCACTTGCAA
The DNA here is from genome assembly GCA_041740995.1 of Pirellulaceae bacterium. Classification (GTDB taxonomy): domain Bacteria; phylum Planctomycetota; class Planctomycetia; order Pirellulales; family Pirellulaceae; genus JBGSKY01. The sequence continues at coordinate 51,817 of JBGSKY010000208.1, read as the reverse complement.
GCGAAACGATTTCGCTTGGATGGCCTTAGATATCGCATGTGACAGGTTGAATCTTATTCACGCGTCGATTGATCCGCGAACTACGTCGAACGAAGCCGGCCGATACGCTGACCGAATCGATAAGACCGCGTTGATGATAACGGATCAAGATCGCGTATTGAATTTAAACAGTGACGCAGATGCTCCTCGATGGCACGCGATGCATTCTGAATCGAACTTGATTGCACAAGCCGAAACGTCAGTTCGCGATCACTGGAAGGACGTGATGAGCTTGGCTGAAGTTTGTCAACGAGACAGCCAAATTAGCGACGATCAATTCCATGGGCCGGCGCGAATGTTGATGACATCGGGTTCAACCGCCGATGCAAAACCCGTTGTGCTTTCACACGCCAATCTAATATGGAACGCTCTTGGCAAGCTGGACGCGATGCCGCAAACCAACGCAGACTGCCGTCTTAATCTATTGCCTTTCTCACATGCGTATGCGCGAACATGTGAGCTGACAACTTGGGCGATCACTGGCGGAAGCATGGTTTGCGCTGCATCGACCGCTGAATTGCGAGGTATTGCGGAAACGCTGCATCCACAATTGCTTAATGCAGTCCCTGCAGTCTTCGATCGTATCGTTCGTGAGTTTGGTTCTAGCAATAATTTCACAGCCGACAAATTACTCGGTGGCAAGCTTCGAATGCTGGCCAGCGGCGGTGCACCCCTCAGTGCGGAAACGTTCAATGACTTTCGTTCGATCGGATTGCCGATTCATCAAGGCTATGGCCTGACGGAAACCTCGCCGGTCGTCTGCTCAAATCGATTCGGCGAAGTTACCGACAACTCTATTGGCCCGCCGATCATCAATGTCGATGTTCGAACAGATGCCGATGGTCAGATGTTGGTCCGTGGCCCGAACATTGCGCTTGGCTATTGGGATGCGGCGACAAGACAGCCGATCCGATTCAAATTGCTCGACGATGGTTGGTTTCCTACCGGTGACCTTGCCAGCCCGTTTGAAACTGGCTCGTGGCGGATCGTTGGCCGGATTGATGATCGAATCACGCTTGCCAGCGGCTACAAGGTCGATCCACAACCGCTTGAAAATCTCTTTCGAACACAATTTGCGCTGCATGATTGCATGCTCTTTGAGAACGCAGGACAGCTCGAAATGCTTGTGGTTATGCCGGCACAAATCGATCAAGCGAAGCTGCTTTTACGCTTGCAGTCGGTAGAGTTCGAGCTTCCGTTGCAAAAAGATTTCGTCCCAAAGATTTTTCATTTTTACACGCCCGCCGACGTTGTGCAGCACGAATTAAAGACAGCCAAAGGCATCTGGCGTAGAAACGAGTTCCGAATTCGCAATTTGCTCGTGTGAGAAAACTAAAGCGAAATTTAAACGCTGCTATTTCAGTCAAGAATCGCTCTTGAGCGTCGACAGTGACTTCCTGTACAAGCAAAGCAGCGTTTCCTAGACATAGTTTAGGCCTCAAGCCTGACTATCGAGCTAAGTGACAGGCTGGAAGCCTATCCTACTTTTGAAGGCAGGCTAGACAGTATTCGTGATCGGCTTTGATTTACATACTTAACGTCCAAGGTTTATCGCATGTTCAACATTCCCGCGATCGCTGCGATGCAAGTCGATACCATTGCTCAGTGGCATCTTGACACGTCGATGCCGTCGGCCGATGCCATGCTTGCCATCGCGATCCAGCAACATCGATTCAATTACGATCTTTGGCATGAAGAAGACATTGCGCGTTCGCCTGACGTAACTGATGCTCAGATCGCTCAAGTCAAACGAAACATTGATCGGTTGAACCAAAAGCGAAACGATTGGATTGAAAAGCTCGACGATTTCATCACGGATACCATCGATTCAATGTCTATCGTTGTCGCCCCCGACGCGCGGCAGAACTCGGAAACGCCGGGCTCAATTATCGATCGAATGTCAATTATGGCCCTGCGGATTTACCATCTGCAAGAACAACTCGAACGCACTGACGCTGCGCCTGAACATCGTGCGAAGGTTGCTGGACGATTGGCGATCTGTCAAACACAACGCCTCGACTTGCAAACTTGCGTCGAACAACTGCTCGACGATGTCATTCTTGGCAAGAAGCGACATCGGACTTATCGCCAGTTCAAAATGTACAACGATCCGACCATGAATCCATATTTGTACAACGCGAAACTGAATCCAGCCGCGTAACGTAGACGAATTTCAGACGCTTATCGAGCGACCTGACAAAGACCATCACATTTTTGGAGAAGAGCCGTGCGAAGGATTGCAATTTTAAATCAAAAAGGTGGTGTCGGCAAAACAACCACTTCGGTTAACCTCGCTGCGGCCCTGGCGAGGTGCGGTCAGCGAGTGTGCGTTTTGGACCTTGATCCACAAGCTCACGCGTCGCTGCATTTGGGCATTACTGCGATCTCCAGCGGTTCGATGTACGAGGTTCTCTGTGGCGATGCGAGTATTGATGATATTCGACGTAACGTCGGTGAAAACCTGTCTGTCATTCCAGCCAGCCTCGATCTTGCTGGCGCTGAACTTGAGCTCTGTGGAGAAGTCGGTCGCGAGACAATCTTGAAAGACAAACTGTTCGCAAGCAGTCAAGATTTCGATTATCTGCTGCTCGACTGTCCACCGTCGCTGGGCGTATTGACCCTTAACGCGCTAACTGCAGTCGACGAAGTTTTCTTGCCGCTTCAGCCGCACTTTCTGGCTTTGCATGGCTTGAGCAAGTTGCTGCGGACAATCGAGATTGTCGCTAAACGATTGAACGACAAGCTGGAATTGCGTGGAATCGTACTGTGCATGTACGAGACCGCAACACGCCTAGCGGCCGAAGTCAGTCGCGATGTGGCGGAGTTTATTGACCAGCAATCAGCAAGCTCACCGACGTGGGCTAAGGCACAATTTTTCGAAACGAAAGTTCGACGCAATATTCGCCTTGCTGAAGCGCCAAGCTTTGGTCAGTCAATTTTTGATTACGCACCGAATTCGCATGGCGCCGAAGATTATCTCGCGCTGGCCTACGAAGTCCTTGCGCAAGTTGAAACGGGTTGCAACGATGCTCAAGTCGTTGCGGACAGATTTCCGTTGAACGCTCACGTCGCCTAACAACGGTCGTGGAATATTTTCCGTATTTGGCAATTTGATCGTAGATCAAAACCGCTCGATTTCTAATGAGCAGAGGTCAGACTTATTTCTCCGCTAGCGTTATTTTTCCGGTAGCGTGAGGTCCAGCCGCGTCAGCAGCTTGCTGATTGTTAGCCCTTGGACAATTATCGAAAAGGTCACGATCACATAGGTTACTGTCAGCAACAAACTCCGGATCTCCGCTTCGCTGTTGGGTAGACTCAATACCAGCGCGACCGAGATTCCGCCACGCAGTCCACCCCAAATTAAGATGCGGCCAGTTCCGGGGTGATAGCTGTAAAATCGTTGCAAGATCGCAAGCGGTGTTCGGACGGAAATCCAACGTCCTATCAATACGCCGACGATCATGACTAGTCCTAATATGATTGCCGCTCGTTCAAAATCGACGACTAATAATTCTAGGCCGAGCAGCAAAAATAGGATTGCGTTGAGGATCTCGTCAATCAGTTCCCAGAAGCTGTCCAAGTGCTCATTGGACTCATCCGACATCGCCCACTGGCGACCGTGATTGCCCAGAAACAGCCCTGCGACCACCACGGCAATTGGCCCGGAAAGATGTAGCGCAGTGGCCAGAGCATATCCGCCCATTGCAACCGCTAGCGAAATTAGAATCTCGACTTGATAGTTATCGACCCGACGCAGCATCATAAATGCGAACAAGCCGATTACGAAACCGAATATCGCTCCGCCAATCGCTTCTTGAACAAAAAGAATCATCAACGAGTTGAACGATAAATCTTCGCCATGAAAAGCGACTTCGCTAAGCCCCAAAAAGATGACGACTCCGACGCCATCGTTGAAAAGGCTCTCGCCGGCGATCTGCGTTTCAAGCCATTTAGGCGCTCGCATCTGCTTTAGCAGTCCAAGGACTGCGATTGGATCAGTTGGAGAAATCAAAGCTCCGAAAACGAAACAAACGATCCATGGAACATCGAATCCGAGCCAACCGGAAGCGAATTTGAACACGACTCCGACCACCAAAACAGAAATAACGACACCAAACGATGCCAGCGTCGCAACGGTGCCGCTCTGCTCACGCAAGTCACACCAATTGACGTGTAAGGCACCAGCAAAGAGCAGTGCCCCTAACATTCCATGCAACACTGCGTCGTCAAATTCGACCGTTTCGATTAGCGTCTTTGCTCCTTCCAGCACGCTCGGCTGAAACAAACCGATGCCGACAAGGACCAGCGAGAAGAGCTGGGCAATGATCATCACACCAATCGTCGTCGGTAATTGAAATAGGCGAAAATTGAGATAGCTGAAGATCGCGGCCAGAGTCACAACTAATGCGACAAGCTCATAAATTCCCATGGCGTATCCGTTCTGTGTGTTGGTCCAATTTAACGCCGTATTTTTGACAAACCTCGTGATTGTGCAACCGCGGCGCCCAACAATTTTCGAAACCATCTAATACAATGGGGGTTAATCGAAATGACACTTGTCCCGTGCGGCAATCGCCGACGCGCCGCTTTTGCCGTTCAGCTCCCTCCCATCGAGATTTCAATTCAATGAAACCCAGCCTACGTAAACGTGTTCACCTGAGTCGAATGTTTCGAGCTGCACTGCTTATTACATGCCTAAGCCCAGTGGCTTCTGGCGAAGACTGGCTGCGGTTTCGCGGACCCAATGGCAGTGGTATCGCCGAAAATGAAAAAGCGACGGCAACCAGCTTCGATGAAAAAAATCTTGCATGGGAAATTGATCTGCCTGGCTCCGGTGTCTCTTCGCCAATCACGGTCGGCGAAAAACTATTTGTGACGATCTACTCGGGCTATGGCGAGCCAGCCGACGACAACGCGACACTGAAAGATCTTGTCCGATCGATCTTGTGCCTCAACGCTAAAACTGGCGAGACCATTTGGCGACACGACATTCCAGCGGCGTTGCCAGAGGACCAATACGACGGCATGGGGATTCCCGCGCATGGATACGCGTCGCACACCCCGACCAGCGATGGCGAATTGGTCTTTGCGTTTTTTGGAAAGAGCGGTGTCTACGCGTGGGACCTCGACGGCAATGAAAAATGGCACGTCAATGTCGGCAGCGACTCAGATCCACGCCGATGGGGTTCGTCCAGCAGCCCGATCATGGTTGACGAGCTGGTCGTCGTTACAGCAGGGCCGGAATCTCGCGCAATCGTCGGGCTGGACAAGCGGACCGGCGAAGAAAAGTGGAAAGCGTCGTCGGACGACTTTGGAAACGTTTGGGGTACGCCAGTCGCGGTCCGAACCGACGCGGCAGCGACCCAAGTCATCATCGGCGCTCCGTATGAAATTTGGTCGATCGACGCCTCGACCGGAAAGCTGCGTTGGTACAGCACAGCAATCGAAACCGATCAATTCAATTCCAGCGTTGTCGCCGATGACCAAACGATCTATGCGATCGAGGGCCGTGGCGGCGGCGCGATTGCGGTTAGCGCAGACGGCAAAGGTGACGTCAGCAAGAACAAAGTCTTATGGACCGAAAATCATCGCGGGAGATTTGCGACGCCGATTTCCTATCAAGGGCACCTCTATAATCTCAGCGGCGGTATCGTGAGTTGTATTAATACTTCCGATGGCAAAGAGGTCTACCTGAAGCGATTGCCGACAATTGAACAAGCGCCCTCTGACGGCGGAAGATCCGGACGCGGCCGAGGGATGGGCGGCGATTATTCTTCTCCGGTTTTGGTCGATGGAAAGATTCTCTACATTAGCAGCAGCGGTGTACTCCACGTTATTGCTGCCAGCCCCGAATACCAACATCTAGGTGCAAGCCAAATCGGTAGCGGGGAAACTTTCGGCGCAACCCCCGCCATCAGCGACGGCGCAGTCTACCTGCGATCAAATAAACGACTTTACAAATATCGTTTGAATTGAATGATCAGAGACCGATTCAATTCATGCCAAGACTTACCGCGCAATAAACTCCAAGACAGCGGCTTGAACTTCCTCATCGTCCATCAGGTATGAATGAAGGCGGTTGACTTCCAACGTTGCTGCGGCGCCATCCAAGTGAGTTTCTTCAACGCTGACGACAAAATCGCTCGCTTGGTCAACCAACGGGTTTCGAATCGAGCTCTCATCCAATCGACCAGCGACAATCATGAACGGGCAAGTTGGCGTCGCCAGCTTGTCCTTTACAAGATCCCAGTTCTTACCTAGCTCCATCGCTCCATCGCCGCCGACCAGTGCGAAGACTCCAGTCTTGGAAAGCTGGCGAGCAATGGCGGCTCCGTTGTTTGGCGGCCCTAACATCACAACATGCTCGATCCGCTGAAGCGTCGCTTGATCATCATTGGCAATCCAATCGTGAAAGGCTCGACGCAACACGATGTTTCCCATCGAATGTCCCACGAAATCGATACGAACGTTCGAGGGTAAGCCAGCGATCAACTGCTCCAGCGCATTGGCGTGTTCTGCTAAATCGCCGCGGGTGCTGGCATACTCAAAACGGATCGGCGTCATCGCGGTTTCAACGGAAAATCGTCGCGCCATCGAGTCCATCGAGCCGCTGGTGCGAAAGAGCCCATGCAACAAAATAATGACATGTTCGGTTCGCACTTCGGAGAGTGGCTGAAGCCTTTCAAGCGTCGCTTGACAGCCTGCTCGCGATCCCCAACCTCGCCGAATGTTTCGGGGATCGAGTACACGCCAATGGTCCGTAACCGCGTTGTGCTGAATTCGCCAATCGTTGCGCCAAGCAAAATCGGTCCAGAATTGCTGACCACCCAACGTCGGAAGCGGAACGTTGGGTAGCTGACCGGTGGCCGACGTCCCGCAACTTAACCAGCTCCAGATACTTGCCAACGCGAATCGAAAAAGCTTGCTCACCGTATCGCTCCCACCTTCAATTTTAATGCCAGACCTGAACTCCTTGTTGCGAAATCAAATCGACGCTCGCTGCTTTCTACAACCGCTCTTTCCAGTCTGCTGACGAAATTACGTCGCTGATAAACATTTGTTGCGATACCAGAATTGCTTCGTGCAATTGACGCGCTTTCACAGCCCCAGCTTTATTCTCGACGTCCAAAGTGCCCGTCGCGTCGCTCAGAAATTCGACTGCGTAACCGCGATGGAACGCCTCCCGGGCCGTTGTGTCACAGCAAATCTGTGTCATGTATCCAGCGATCGTAACTGTATCGACGCCGAGCTTGCGAAGAAAGTCATCGAGTCCGGTGTTTGTGAACGAGCCCGGAAGCTGCTTGTCGAGCAACAAGTCGTGCGGACGATCGCGGACCTCAGGGTGAAGCTCCCACAGCTCGCTTCCTTTTCGGAAGAGCGGCGATTGAGGATCAGGTTGATGATGGCGAACAACAACCATCGGTACCTTATGTTCAGACGCCGAATCCATGGTATCCAAGATCGATTCCAGGTGGCCATGCGGATGGGTAATAGGCAATCCGCCGTCGAAATATTCGCGCTGAACATCGATGACAAGTAGGGCACGTTTCATGATTGCTTTCGATAGATTTATTTGAGGATGGTTTGACTGTAAGGAGCTAAAGATATCACCCGATGCTGATGCACGACTAGTGCGTCAAAGGGTTTGCAACGAACATTCCGCCCCCCATCCTACGAACTGATCGTAACGAACGAACCGCTTTTAATGTTTGTTACGAATCCCTTAAGCAAGCTCAATGCAACGATACTGCTGCCTAATATTCAAGCATCGACAAGAAAAGTCTGTGCAATCGTCAAGCTCGAAAGTAGCGACTGCGGCATGACAGATTCATTGCAGAAATCAGTCGATTCGGAACGACCAGTTCGCTTGAGCTGTAAGTATCGAGAAAACAGCTATTTAGGTTTTCGTTTTTGATCCGTCGCTGCAGTTCTTATTTTGAAGATCCCAGACTCGTTGCGAGAGGTTCGTCGGAGCCACGTCGATCGTCGTTTTGCAATGCCTTCTTCTTGGGCACCACTGCGCACAAAGCTTGCTTAGCTTTCGAGTGCAAGCAAAAATGTCGAGTCGTAAGTACTGAATATAGGGGCACTTACATCACACGCGACGTTTTGTCGCATAGGTTTGGTCCGATAAATGTTAATGGTGGGCTTTCAAGCACCAGACCGATCGAAGTCGACTTTCGATTTTGATCGCATGGCCCAGGCAGGGGTCGACAGAGAATATCGGTCCAGGTGAATGGCAGCGTGTTGCTGTGGCAACGTGGACCGGTCGCATTACGCTTTAATCTTTTCGAGTTGCGAAAGATTTGCGCGATCTGGGTCCTGTTGTACGTTGATTGCTTCGAAGTTTATTGTACAGGAGAGACTCCATGACGAGGTTCACCTCGAGATCGATGCTTGTAATGAGCATCATGGCGCTGGTCGCCTTTGGGTTGGTTGCGGTTTTTGATTATTCGGCTGTCACTTCGTTTGCCCAAGAGGCAACCGAGGCGGTCGCCGAAGTTGCGGTGGAAGAAGAAGCAGTTGAAGAGGCTGCTGAAGAGGTCGTGTTGGTGAACGCTTATTCGTTCAACACGATCATGATGTTCTTGTTTGCGGTCTTGGTGCTCTTCATGCAGGCGGGTTTCGCGCTTGTCGAAGTCGGTTTGAACGGCAGCAAGAACGTGGTCAACATTTTGTCCAAGAACGTGTTGGACTTGTGTATCGGCGTTGTGCTCTACTTGCTCCTCGGGTTCGGCATTATGTATGCCGACGAAGACAAGATGATCATACCAGGTTGGTTTGGTTACGACGGCCCGTTTGTAATGCTCGAAGAAACGACCGATGGCTTGGTCAGCGGCTACAGCCCGTCGGCTGACTTCATGTTCCAAGTCGCGTTTGCTGCAACGGCGGCTACAATCGTCTCCGGTGCAGTTGCCGGTCGATTGAAGTTTGGTGCTTATTTGGTCTACACCGTCTTCTTGACTGGTCTGGTATATCCGATCAGTGGTTATTGGAAGTGGGGCGGTGGTTGGTTGAACTCCGAGCCTTGGTTCTTCCAAGACTTTGCCGGTAGTATTGTTGTGCATGCGGTCGGTGGTTTTGCCGGCTTGGCTGGCGCCCTGTTGCTCGGGCCGCGACTAGGACGTTACACAGCGGACGGTCGCAGTGTTCCGATGCCTGGTCACAACATCACCTTCGCGGCGCTGGGCGTGTTTATTCTGTTGATCGGTTGGTACGGGTTCAATCCTGGTAGTAACCTCGCCTACTCTTCTGCTGGTGAAGCTTCCGCCACAACTTACATCGCATTGACAACCACCTTGGCTGCGGCCACTGGCGGTTTGGCTGGTTTGTTCCTCGCATGGGCTTGGTTCGGTAAGCCAGACTTGACGATGGCGCTCAACGGCATCTTGGGTGGCTTGGTTGGTATCACCGCCAACTGCGATCGAGTTTCCCAAGGCGAAGCTTTGCTCATCGGTGCTATTGCTGGCGTCATCGTTGTTCTGGGGGTTGTGCTACTGGACAAGATTCGAATCGACGATCCTGTCGGCGCATTCCCAGTCCACGGAATGTGCGGATTGTGGGGCGGCATCGCGACTGGCATCTTCGGCGATATTCCTGACGGTTTGTCGTCGCGTGGAACCTTCATCCTCAACCAGACAATCGGTTCGTTTGTGATTATCGCTTGGGCGTTTCTTACGATGTTCCTGCTCTTCTTCGTGTTGAAGATGGTCGGCTTCCTGCGTGTCTCGCCAGAGCATGAAAAAGAAGGCTTGGACATCAGCGAGCATGGTATGCACGCTTACCCAAGCGAAAGCATGATGTCCGGCACAATGTAATTGCGTCGGTTGTCAGTTGTCAGAATTTGCCTCGCGATTTTTCGGATCGCGAGGCATTTTAGTCCAGTTTAACTTCATAATCATTTTGCAGTTTAATCTCGGAAGATAGTTCAAACACCCTATTTCGCGATCCGTCTCGGCTCTTGCCTGGGCCGAAGGACGCCCCAATGACCCGTGGCAGAGACTGCGCCTCAACTGCTGCGGGTCGGGGTGTTTGCGGACCGCCTGTTTTCTCAATCGCATTTTTATTCGCAGGCTTCATCTTTTTGAGTTGCTAAAGCGGTTGTGTCTGAAATAACCCTTCCGACTTGTGGTGCTATCGTGTGAGCTCCCGTTCTTGCGGTGTCTTTGGGGCAGCTAGGCTAAAGCGATCCCGGCAACTTCCAGATTCTGGAAAACAATCGTGCTCCGAGCCTTCCGATGTTTGGCTATAACGATTAATGACTACTTGCGATATAATCGAGCAATTAGTCCAGCACCAGAACTCGCGAGCCGCAAACCGATATGGCAATTCAACATAATCAAATCACTCCACTTGGAAGTCTGATAGTCGTTGGGATGTCGTTGCTTTCATTGTTTGGCTGCACTCGCGACGCCAAAGACGTATCGATGACCGAACAGGCCGCACTTCATCTCCCCGAAGACGCTGTCAAAGACATAAGAACTTCGACCGTGCCTGACTCAGTCGGCGTGGCCGACGAGACTTCCAGTGAGCCAGTTCGGTCACGGCTGTCCGACCGCGAAGATCCGGTCGTCAATGAGCGGCCAGTTGAAATCGCAACGGCGCCCCGTGCTCGGCTGACCGATCAATCGCCGATGGTGGCAAACACGTTAGTCGATTTTACGCAGGTCGCCTTCCCAGACGCTAACATTGCAGCGCGGATGATGCCCAGCGACTGGGTCAAATTTCTGGCAACGATCGATCAAGCTCTCAAGTCGCTGCTCCTGCGTCAGCAAGCCGGAGAGCTCAGCGGCGATGAGTTTTTTGCACAAGCCCGTCGACTGAGTGAGGCCAAGCTGCAAGCGTCCGAGTCTTTGGTTGTCACGGCGTCCGATCGAATGGAACAAGAGCTTGGGCTCCTTGGCAAGCTCGAAGCGCTATCGCAACTGACTGGTATTGGCGATCGCGCGCGCGCCGACGAGCTGCGCCAATTTGCGAATGACAACGCAAACTTTCAATCGCCGGAAGTGGCCCGTCAAGCGGCCTTGGTGTTGCTCGGTTTTTCATTGAATGATTTGAGCAACGGCGAACGTGACACGGAATCGATTGTTGCCAAAGTCGATACGGTTCTTGCGGACCCTTCGAAGCTGCGGATGCCGGAGTTTAAAATGATGACACAAGTCATCAAAGTCCTGCAACATTTCGAACTCGCCGATGCTGCCATGCAGGTACAGCAAAAAACGATGACCGCGTTCCAAGACCATCCCGATCCGACCATTGCATATGCGATTTGGCAGATGGCGGTTGATCAATCGCCTGCGTTCCTGGGACTGCAAACAGTCTTTAGCCAGGCACAGCCATCCGGTTCTCAGTCCGCCGCTGCGATAGACGAGTTTCTGACTGCCTTTCCAAGCGATTGGTCGGTCGTTGCGCTAGCTCGCGAGATCAACAATTTAGAATACGACAATCATCAGGATACTGCCTCGGTTTTAGCTTCGAAGCTGGCCGATTCGTTGCCAAAAATTACCCGACCGGAGCTTCGATCCGAAGTGGACTTGATTTTGTACGACTATCAAAGTCGCCAGAAGTTGCTTGGTCAAAAGCTGGTCTTGTCCGACTTGGTGACCTTGCAGGGCGAACCGATTGATCTGGCAACATTCAAAGGCCAGGTCGTCTTGGTAGATTTCTGGGCGACATGGTGCGGGACTTGTCGCGCGAGTTTCCCTCAACTTTCGGAGCTCTACGCACGCTACCATGATCAGGGTTTTGAAATCATTGCCGTCAACGTTGATACAGAATTGTCGAGCGTTCAAGCAGTTCTGGCAACGAATGACCTGCCGTGGATTCACGCCTTTAGCGGCGATCAAAAATTGCAAGGAATGAACAGCACAGCAGCTCAACAAGTCGGCTTACGATCAACGCCCTTGACCTTTTTGCTTGACCGCGAAGGCAGAGTCGTTGCGATTCAGCCACACGGCAAACAGCTTGAAGAGTTGCTCAGCCAAGCGTTCCTCAACTGATCCGCCCGATGATATTCTTGCCTGCTTAAACTGCGACTGATCATCACCACGTTTCAATTGCTCACCCAAACCCACGAGAAGATCAGCGCATGATCTTGCATGTTGATATGGACGCGTTTTTTGCGTCGATCGAACAGCGCGACTGCCCGGAGCTGCAAGGTAAAGCGGTCATCGTCGGCGGTTCTAAATCGGGACGCGGTGTGGTGGCAGCGGCCAGCTATGAAGCCCGAAAATTTGGCATCCATTCAGCGATGAGCGGCCGACGCGCGGCGGAACTTTGCCCAGACGCAATTTTCGTTCGATCGAACCATCGTCATTACAGCGACGTCGGTCAGCAAGTCCGTGAAATTCTGCATCGCTATACGCCGGTCGTCCAGCCACTCTCGTGCGACGAAGCTTTCCTCGATGTCACCGGTACGCTGCCGCACTTCGCAAGTGTGCAGGCAATGGCAATGGAGATCAAGCAGACGATAAAAGCCGAGTTGCAACTGACTGCTTCGGTCGGCGCCGCACCGCTTAAGTTCGTTGCCAAGATCGCAAGTGATGTTCAAAAACCGGACGGTTGCGTAATCGTCGAGCACGCGGCGATGCAGTCTTTTCTCGACCCGCTTCCGATCAGCCGTTTGTGGGGCGTCGGCGAAGTCACCGATCGCAAGCTGCAACGGCTGGGCGTTCACACGATCGGCGACCTAAGACGATTACCCGCCGCTTCGATGCAGTTCTTAGGCAATTGGGGCGAGAAACTCCATCGACTTGCGAATTGTATCGACCCGCGTATTGTAGTGACCGACCGGTCAGCGAAGCAGATCAGCCACGAACGAACTTTTTCGGAAGACATCAACGACGACGAAGCGTTGCTGGCAGTCGCAAATTTTCTGTGCGATCAAGTCTGTCGGCGAGTTCGCGCCAACCATCGAGCGGCCAAGGCGGTGACCTTAAAATATCGCACGCATGATTTTCGAACTTTCGATCGGTCAGCGACACTTGGGAAATCTTGTTGGCAGCTCGATCAAGTCTGGCCAAGCCTCGTCACGTTGCTCCAGTCGCAGCGCAAACGCTGCCCCGGTCCTGTTCGTCTGCTCGGAGTCGGACTATCGGAGCTGACCGCGCCCGACGCGCCACGCCAATTGGAATTGTTTGACGAGGACCAAACGGAGCTTCAACATCGGCTCGATCGCGTGACCGACGGCATCGCTGCTCGACTTGGCGAACGTTCGATCTATCGCGCGACCGCACACAATTGGGCCAGTCGCAAACCCAGCGATTCGTGAATCAACGTTGGAGTGGGGTTTCGCGATTGAGCGGGTCGCGATACAAACGTGGCGTGAAAACGATCTATCTAATCGGCTATCGCGGAAGTGGGAAAACGACCGTTGGCAATGTGCTTGCCAATCGGTTGCAAATTGCATTCGTCGATAGCGACGCGGAAATCATAGCTAGGGCCGGCAAGTCGATTCGCGAAATTTTCGAGGCTGATGGCGAAGAGTCCTTTCGCGACTTGGAAACCAAAGTCATCGGCGAATTGGCCAAGGTGGTTTCGGCCCAAGTTGTCTCACTAGGGGGTGGAGCGATTTTACGAGTGGCCAATCGCGAATCCATCGAATCGGGTTTCGTAGTCTGGTTGCAAGCGTCGGTAGAACAGCTGAGCGAGCGTCTTGCTGGCGACGCAACGACCGCAACGCATCGACCGCCGCTGGCCAATTTTGATTCGATGGAAACGGAAGTTCGGCAGGTCTTGGCGGAACGAACGCCGCTTTATAAAAATTGTGCCAATCTGAGTGTCTTCACCGACGGTAAAAGCGTGGACGAGATCGTCGATGAAATTGTGCGTGCTCAAGGGGGCTAAAACAAATTGACAGTTGTCGGTAGCATGTGCAAATTCATGTCCAGTCGTATTCACAATACCGGAAGATTGACTTAGATGCAGTGGTTTGCACAGCTTTCGATGCCCGTTCGCATCGCCACCATCGCATGCTTGTCGTTGCTCGTCGCCGGGCCTTTGGTCAACTGGGCTATCGCCTCGCTGTCATACTTTGGCAACCGAATTAGCCCTTGGCAGCGATCCTGCGAGTCTGCGCTTCCGCCGCTACGTTGGTTCCACTATGTACCCATGTTCGGTTGGCTCTTCCGAACCGATAAACCAGCGGATTGGGGCCGCTGGTATCGAGTGCGACCATTGCTGATGGAATTGTTGGTACCGGCAGCCATCGTAGGGCTTTACATTTGGGAAACGTCGGGTGGTTTGACGCCCCATCCCGATCAGCCAATCTTTAGGATGCCGTTGACGATTGTCGACTTGCACTGGCAATGCCTTGGACACATCACGCTTTTTCTGTTTTTGATGGTCGCGACCTTCATCGATTTTGATGAGATGATGATTCCCGATTCGGTAACTGTGCCCGGAACTTTGCTCGGTCTGTTTGGGTCAATAATGATTCCGCAATGGCATCTGTGGACTGATTCAATTGATCTGGATCAGCGTTGGCCAGACCAGCTTCACCTTGCCTCACCCAATGATTGGCCGGCCTGGACCACGACGATGCAAGGCTGCTTGATTGCGGTTTTCGTTTTCGTCGGTTGGTGTTTCGCGCTCGCTGATCGACGCGTGATTTTGCGTCGAGGGCTCAAGAAAGCAGTCGTGTATTTTGGTGCGGGACTCGTCCGCGATGGTCGCTGGCGATTCTTGGTCGCGTTGGCGGTAATAGGCAGTGCGATAATTGTTGCGGCTTTCGGATTGGCAAGCGAGACTGTGTGGCGATCATTATTCAATTCGTTGTGCGGTTTGGCGATCGGCGGTTGTTTTGTCTGGATCGTTCGCATCGTCGCATCTTTGGCCTTGGGCATGGAAGCACTCGGGTTTGGCGATGTGACTTTGATGGCCATGGTCGGCACTTTTGTCGGCTGGCAACCGGTTGCGATTGCGTTCTTCTTAGCTCCGTTGTTTGCCTTGTTAGTTGTCGTTGGTATAGCGTTGGTGACTGGCAACACGGCGGCTCCGTTCGGCCCATACCTTTGCATCGCAACCGCATACTGTGTCGTTTTTTGGGACTCGATGTGGAATCAATGGTTGCAACCAATTTTTGGTCTTGGATCGACACTGGCTATGATATTATTAGCAATGTTCATGCTGATGGGCGTCGTGCTAACCATTTGGCGACTGATCAAAACAAAAGTCATGCAGCGAGCCGTTTGAGCGGACCGGCTTCGGCGGGCGGTTTTGAATTGCTGACTGTACGAGCCGCTCGTTTTCAAAAAAATTACAAACGAGCAACGGACACTCAATTCCTTTAACAGATATGACAACCGGTGACCAAAGAGATTGCTGCCAACGATAGCGCTTCGATTGCCGAAGAGCGACGACTGACCGACTCTAGCCGACGGACATCCAATTGGAAACGCTGGGGGCCGTACCTTTCCGAACGCCAGTGGGGCACAGTTCGCGAGGACTACTCGGCCGATCAACAACCATGGGGTTATTTTCCGCACGACCACGCTCGCTCGCGGGTTTATCGCTGGGGCGAAGACGGGTTGCTGGGCATTTGCGATCGCCAGTGTCGACTTTGTTTTGCACCCGCGTTTTGGAACGGCAATGATCCGATTCTCAAAGAGCGGCTTTACGGCGTACCGGGCCCCGAGGGCAATCATGGCGAAGATGTTAAGGAGCTTTATTACTATCTTGATTCGACGCCGACGCATTCTTATATGCAAGCCCTCTACAAGTATCCGCAGGCTCGTTTTCCCTACGAAGATCTTGCCGATACGAACAAGCAACGCGGGCGTTTGGACCCAGAATACGAATTGATGGACACGGGCGTCTTAAACGAGAACGCCTACTTCGATTGCTTTGTGACCTACGCCAAGTCGGACGATAACGACATCCTGATCGAAATGCGGGTTTTCAATCGTGGAGTGAAAACGGCCCCGCTGGTTGTGTTGCCTCAGCTTTGGTATCGAAACACCTGGTCGTGGGGCAAGCTGCAAGAGGACACCGATGTCAAGCCTGAGATGCGCGCGGTAGGGCCAAACCAAGTCGCCTGCTCGCATAAGACGCTTGGTGATTTCCTATTCCAGTACGAGGTCGTCGGAGAATTAAAACAAGACGCTGCACCGGAGACTATTTTCACTGACAACGAAACCAATCCTGTCAGACATCCTGGCCTGACGCCGGCCAGTAAGTACTACAAAGATGCGTTTCACGAGTACGTTGTGCACGCAAAGAAATCGGCCGTCAATCCGAAACGCATCGGCACAAAATGCGCTGCGGTCATCAAGACAGACATCGAGCCCAACAAGTCAGTTGTTGTCCGCCTCCGACTGACACAATGCGATTTGAAAGTGACAAAAAGGTTGGACCTTGGCGACGGATTCTCTTCCGTTTTGCAGCAACGTCAGGAAGAGGCCGACGCGTTTTATGCGATGCGAATCCCAAGCAATCTAGATGCTGAAGAAACCAATATCGCCCGACAAGCGTACGCAGGATTGCTTTGGACCAAACAGTTCTATCATTACGTCGTCGAACGTTGGATCGAAGGCGATCCGAACTTTCCGGCTTTACCCGCCTCGCGCGAAACGGGTCGAAACAGTGAATGGCCGCACCTGTTCAATCGCGACGTGATCTCGATGCCCGACAAGTGGGAATACCCATGGTATGCCGCTTGGGATTTGGCATTTCATATGGTCCCGATGGCGCGGCTGGATATGAATTTCGCCAAGAACCAGATGATTCTATTTCTCCGTGAATGGTACATGCATCCCAACGGACAAATACCAGCCTATGAATGGGCGCTCAGCGACGTCAATCCGCCGGTTCACGCTTGGGCTTGTTGGGAAATCTATCAGATGAGCGGTCCGCTGGGTGGCCGCGATAAGGAGTTCCTGCAACGCGTCTTCCTCAAGCTCATGTTGAACTTCACTTGGTGGGTCAACCGCAAAGATGTCCGTGGTCAGAACTTGTTCAGCGGCGGCTTTTTGGGGCTCGACAACATCGGCGTGTTCGATCGCAATAAACCGCTCCCCGGCGGCGCGATTCTTGATCAAGCTGACGGCACCTCGTGGATGGCTTTCTTCTGTGGCTACATGTTACAGATCGCATTGGAATTGGCGGGTGATAGCCAAGCGTATGGCGACATGGCAAGCAAGTTCTTTGAACATTATGTCGGAATCGCTGCCGCAATGAACACCTTGCACGGCACCGGGTTGTGGGACGAAGAAGATGGCTTCTATTACGATCACATTTATCAAGACGGCGAGCATACCGCGCTGCGGGTTCGATCGCTTGTTGGCTTGCTACCACTCTGCACCGCAGTGGTGATGCACGAAGAAGTCATTTCTAGCCTGCCCGGCTTCCAACGTCGGTTGAACTGGTTCTTGGAGAACAAGCCGGAAATGGCTTGTCACATGACCTACCTTGAACGTTCTGGCGACAGCGACACGACGACCGGCATGAGACTGCTGGCAATCCCGTCAGTCGATCGATTTCGCAGCCTATTACGCTACATGCTTGATGAAAAAGAGTTCCTTTCCGAATATGGTATTCGTTCAATGTCCGCCATACACGGACCGCATCCGTTTGTGTTCGATTATGACGGCGGCACGGAACGGGTAAGCTACATTCCTGGCGAAAGCGATTCTTACTTTTTCGGTGGCAACAGCAACTGGCGCGGGCCGATCTGGTTCCCGATGAACTACTTGCTGATTCAATCGTTGCGAACCTACTACTTGTACTATGGCGACAGTTTCAAAGTGGAATGTCCGACCGGTTCGGGTAACGAAATGACGTTGCAGGAAGTCGCTCAAGAACTGGAGCGACGCTTGATTTCGCTATTTCAGCGCGGCGGTGACAACAAAGTTCCTTGTCATGGAGAGTGTGATAAATATGCTTCGACCGAACACTGGCAAGACCTACCGCTGTTCTATGAATACTTCCACGGCGACAACGGCAAGGGTCTAGGCGCGAGCCATCAAACAGGATGGACGGCGCTGGTCGCAACGATGCTGGAACACCAGTCGTTATGTAAAATTAAAGAAGCACACGCCGACTCGTAGCCCAGCAGGCTTGTCATCTTTGCTAGTCATCCGCGTCTTCGAAAGCCTCACATCATGACCAGTGACAGCCAGCCATTAATTCAATTTGGCGATTAGCAAACTCACGGAAACTAAATTTCATCGTGATTGTAGTGTAGCGGCCAAGCGAGAAAGTGCGATTGATCGCGAGCCGCTTATGTCCAGCAAGTCGCGGCTTTCGGCCAGTTCCACAACACTCGGCAACCTTCCTGTCGCAGCCGCGTAAATATGATTGACCGCTGATTCCCAATCCATAGTCTTCGAACGCGAAAAAAGGTCGATCCACTCGGCAACGAGCGGCTCAGGATGCCTAGAGTGCAGCAACCATTCGACTTGGCCAGCCGTCATCTCTTCGGGCTGCTCTGGCCTAGCAATCTTTGCGACAGATGGCTTATTGGTTTGAACCTGCGGCGCAGGCTGTGCAAGTATCGATCGTGGCTGTTGATTGATCTGGCCAGTCTTTCGCAACCATGCGACCATGCGATTTGGCGTTTGAACATTGCGATCGACCGCAGGCGAGAAAAAAGCAAACGCTTCAGTGCGGCGACGCAACTGCCGAATATTTTCTTCGGTCGCAGTTAAATACCAAGCCGCAGAGACTTCGGCGGAAGACGATTGGAACGCATCTAGCGTGACCATTAAGGTCAGCAGGGAACGCAACGATTGGCCTTCTTTATTGACTTGCGAAGCCAAAAACTCTTCAAGTTCGCGCCACTCCCGCAGTTCACCTTCTTCCGCAGTTTCATCAGACTTGTCGCTAGGTTTACCGTAATAGCTTGAATCATCAAACGCAAACGAAGATGAAAGTCGATTTCGCATCGGTGAGATCAATGGCCGTCGAAAAACTCCCGACCAAACCATATTGATCCAGCCGTGTTTAACCCTCGGCTCGTTTATTGACCAATTTGCCACCGCGTCAATGGCTTTGATAACATCGGCTCGCGTCGTAACCTCCGCAGGCCAATTTGAAGCAACTGCCTTCGGAATATCGTTGTTTCTCGCCATCGGATCGCGGATTTCTGCAATCTGCAAATCACCCGTGAAGTGTTCGTAAAAGATCTCTTGATCAGGTCGCAACGTTAGATTCCATTGCTTGTCTTCTTGATCGATGTCAAACTTCGCCGCCAACGCAGAAACAGTCCAATACGATTGGTGCTCGTTCCAGCTAACTAGACCAGTCGTTTTCGATAATTTCGAATCGGAGTGGCACTTCGCACAAGCCGCTCCAGCCACTGACCATTCAGCCAGCAGCTTGCTTGACTTCGCGTGAGCGTCTAACGAACGTGAGGCTAGCCACCAAGCACCGACGCCTTTTTCAATTTGCTCGGCATCTAGCTTAACGTTTTTATCAACTGCCAAATCGACGCTCGATCCGATCGGCAAACTTAAGAAATCTTTCCAGAGTGCAATCACCGATTCGTCGTTTTGAATTGCTCGCTTGATCCGTCGCCGAGCCGCTTCGTAAATCGATTGAGTCGCTGCCTTCCCGTTTGCATTGCCTCCGTTTGGATCGCGCGAGGCAAAGCCAAAATGTTCGTCAGCAATTTTGTCAGACCAGTTATTGACGAATCGATCCGAAGCGAGAATTTGTGTCAACCATTGCGACTTCCAAACTTCCAAATCCGATTCATCACGCAACTGGCTAGCAAGTTCCGTTTTCGAAGCCGCCGTCAGTGCGGTGCCCAACAATTGAGTCGAAACTCGATCGGCCCAAGCAACCGTATCGATGCGAACTATGTCGGATACTTCCAAACGTTTCCACAATTGCTCAAACTGTGAATTGGTCGTGACAAGCATCTGTTGGGAATCTGGCGTCCACGCGTTTTCAATCGCCTGGCGTTCCTGCGGGCTAGCAACTTCGGAACGAACGATGCTATCGAGCTTGAATGGCAATTCGCCAAACGCGTAAGTGCGCTCCAGTTCAACGTCTGCAGAACTTGGGGAATTTGGCGAAAAAGGAGTCGGCGATTCGGCGGCGATTTGACTATCGAGCGGATTGGGGTTGGCGATCGAATCGTTGCCGATTTCGTTTTGTCGCGCCTGTGCTTCGGCCGCCATTTGCGTCGTGAGTTCGCGTCGTTTTTCGTCTCTGATTTCGCCAAAATAACTCCCGGCGACGATCAACAGGCTGGCAGCAATGGCCGCGCCGGCGCCGAACAAAAGACGTCGCGAGATTCCTGAAAAAATGTCGGGCCGCTCAATCGTCGTGGCGGCCGGCGTAACGACTGGCTTTTGAATCGGTGGAATCTTTCCGTCGGTTGATAGCATTGCCGCTGCAGCGATGACGTTTTCTTGAGTCGTCGTACCGGCACGCACGACCGCTTCATCGAGCCGACGAACACTTTCCTCATCGGCAAACGACAGCTTCGCAACCCGCGCTAACAATTCGTCGGCGTCGAGCGCTCGCGCAGTTCTTTCCCCGAGCCATTGCTGAAGGATCGCATCCATCAGAGCATCGTTTGGGGTTACGACTTCATCGTTTTCAGGATTCATCATCAGTTTGTCCGCGCATTGAGGCGGGTTTCAACGCATTCTTTCAATTGGTTTTTCGCTCGTTGCATCAAGTTCTTTGCGCCGTTGGGGCTGATCCCGAGATCTTCAGCAATTGCTTCGCGACTTGCGTTTTCGGCAAATCGCATTCGCAACGACCGCTGAGCTCTGATGCTTAAGCGTTCGAAGCAGGAATTGAGGTACTCAAAAATCTCGTGATCACAATCACCACCGACCCATCGGACCCACAACTGATCGCTATGCTCAAGTTCCGGCGTCAGAACGACTCGTTTATTTCGACGTCGATAATCGATTAACAAGTGGTAGGCAACCCGTCGCAAGTAAGCCGACGTTGCCGCGCCACTGAGGTATTCCATGGGACGGCGCAGCAGCGCGACGAACGTATCCTGAGTCAGATCGTCAGCCAACACTTCATCGCAACCCAGTACCCGCAGGTATCGCCAAATCGGCGCCTGGTATTGATCGATTAAAGTTTGTATGTCAGCGATTGGCGGAGCTACATCGGTGTTTTCCGAGTGCGGTCCAGGCATAAAAGCAGTCGTCCTTCATGAACTTTTGCGAAATGATCAAGCCAGCAAGCCCTCGATCATCTTACCACCTCCAGCGATCTTCATGGGACGACCATTTTTTGCAGTGAACGTTGTTTCCAAGGAAATTCCGAGCCCTTTGCAAACCGTACTCATCAAGTCTTCGCTGCTGTAGGTCTCACCAAGGATTTCTGTTCCATCTTCGTTCGTTGCACCAATTACTTGGCCACCTTTAATGTTCCCACCGCCAACGACCACGCTCCAAGCACGAGCCCAATGGTCACGGCCGGTATCGCCGTTAATTCGAGGTGTGCGACCAAATTCGCCCATCCATAAAACGACAGTGTCCTTCAACAATCCGCGCTGCTCGAGGTCTTCAACCAGCGCACTCATGCCGCGGTCGAGCTCTGGAAGTCGGGTGTTTTGAAGCGTTGTGAAAATGTTTTGGTGCATGTCCCATCCGCCCAAGTCAACTTCGACAAAAGGCACACCAGATTCCACCAGACGTCGCGCTAACAGACATCCTTCGCCAAATCCACGACCGTAACGATCACGGACTGCTTGAGGCTCGCGTTCGATTCGGAATGCTTCCATCTGCTTGCTGGTTAGCAAATCGACTGTCTTGCCGAGAATCTTGCGATGGTCTTCGCCAGAGCTGCCGCGTCGTTGCGAATTGAAATTGTTTTCTATCAAATCCAACGCTTGCATCCGTTGCATTAGCCGTTGTTCGTCAAGCCGCATATCGAGGTTTCGAATCTGTCCGTTTCGCGAAACGTTGAATGGTGCCCAAGCCATACCTAGGAATCCCGGCCCTTCGCTCGCGCCGCCTACGCTCACGAAAGGCGGGATCTCTAGTTGTGGACGACTGGATGCCAATTCATGAGCAATTACCGATCCATAGCTTGGATGTTCAACGTTCGCGTTGGGAACGAAACCGGTATGCATGTAATATCGACCGCGATTGTGATCCGCTTCGCGAGTGCTCATCGATCGAACGACCGACAAGTGCTTCATTTGTTCAGCGACCATGGGCAAATGTTCACATATTTGGGCTTCACCAGTTGTCGCGATTGGTTTGAATGGTCCGCCGGTCGCTGAACCAGGCTTCAAATCCCAAAGATCGATCGTCGAAGGTCCGCCGCTCATCCACAACAGGATTGCGCTCTTGCCTTGTCGCTTCAACTCGTCAGCGTGAACTCGCAATGAGTGCCCCATCGATAGAGACGCACCGAACATCGCAGACGCGCCGGCCATGTGCGAGACAAAATGCCGACGGCTCATGCCTGCTGGTGTTGAAAATCGATTCCACATAGTTTGGTACTTTCGAAGAGGCGGTTGAAATTCTAATTCGTGTCTGGCTGCAATGCGATTGTCGTCGTGTCTCGGGAAACGCGACAACTGTGATCGCTAAAACGTTAATGAATGATGATAAACTCGTTGCTGTTCAAGATTGCCCACCACATGTCTTGCAACATTTCCGCTTGGTTGTTGCCGCGAGCCAACAAAAGTTGCTTGGCCGCCGTCAACTCACTCGACTTGGGCGATCGTGCTAAACCAGCAAGAAACAAATACCCAACTTTCTTATTCGGAGGCACATTGGAATCGGCAATTTGACGAAGCCATGAACCCGGCTCGATACTGATCGCCTGACGCATCAGCTCGCCGTTAAACATCATCAACGCTTGCGGAATCGAGCCATTAAACATTGTTGCTTCGTCACCTTCGTCAGTCCCAAAGGCGACTACAAATTGACGCAACCAATCTGCCCGCGTCGCCTGCTGGCTTTCCAGCGATTCGTTGCGGTTGACCTGTGTTGCCACCACCAACGATTGATACAACTGCTCCGCCGACATTTGACGCGAATAGAAGTGTGTAAATCGTGGAGGCTCGCCAACGGAAGGATCGTCTGACTCGTTTTCGCGACTGCTGGCAGAGCTCAATTGATAAGGTTGCGACAACGTGATCCATTCGATCAGCGTTTTCAGATCATATTCCGCTTTTCGAAAATCACTTGCAAGTTGTTCCAACAAAACTGGGTGCGTCGCAGCGTTATGCGGCCCCAAGTCGTCGATTGGACGAGTGAAACCGTAGCCCAGAAAATGAGCGAACATTCGATTGACAATTGTCTTGTCCAAAAACTCCGATGACAGAACCAGCTTGCCCAATTCGGTTCGCCGATCAACTTGGCTCAAGTAACCGCTCTTACCGATCGATGTGCCATCCACGAAGACAGGAAAAGCCGAACGGACGACGCTGTTTCGCAGCTCGTAGAAAATGTCAGCTTCTTCAGGCCGCCGACTCTCGCCTTCGAAGTCCTGATTGACCAGCTCGATATGATCGACGTCGTTTGTCCCACGCTCGAATCTTCGCAACGATCGCGTCTGACGGAAGAAGGCGTTCAACTCCCAAAACTTTTGTTGCTTCCACTCGTTGAATGGATGGTCATGACATTGAGTGCATTGTACTTGCAGACCCATAAACACCTTGCTGACCGACGCCGTCGCTTGGACAGCTTCCTCTTCATTGACCTTCATGGCAAGGTAATTGGTCGCGCCATTAAAGTTCTCCGAACCCGGCTTGCTGCTCCCCGTCGCCGTGATCAGCTCGTAAACCATTTGGTTGTACGGTTTGTTCCTTGCAAAACTGTCGCGAAGATACTTTTCCATCCCTGCTCGGTTGGTCAGCGAACGGTCCTCCATTCCACCATTTCGACCGATCAAAATGTTGGTCCAAATCGTCGACCAATTGCCTGCGTATTCTTCGGTGTAGCGATCGTCGTGTAACAACGATTTGACCAACGCCTGTCGTCGGTCTTTGTCACGATTGGTCGCAAATGCTTCGAGCTCTTTGTATGACGGAATACGTCCCAGAATGTCGAGGTAAACCCGACGGCACCACTTCAAATCGTCTTCTTCGCTACTCGGACGCAGTTCGTAGTCGGCCCAGCCCTTGGTGATCAAATAATCAATTTTTTCGCCAGTCGAGGCAGCGGCGATATCGAACTCGACCGGTTCGGTTTTCGCAACCAGCTTGCCCGGTGCGGCATCGCGTTGGGTTCGCTTTTGAACCGCTGGATTCGTCTGACCCAAGACCACCGGCTCGGCGGCAGCGGCAGTCAAGCTGGCAAGCGATACGATTGCCAGCAAGCGAGCGAACGTTTGAATTGAGAGTGTTGTCATAGTTTTTATGCAAATATGAGTTGTTCAGACGATTTGCTGGACCGTCCGCTGAACTGGGATCAGCAGTTTCGCCCGTTCTGATTTGAGTAGCGACCCAGCAGACTCAATTGTACTCGAAAAATGCAACGAATTACGCCTTCAAGCTCATCTCAGCGTCCGATTGACGCCAATTTGCCTTGCGGCGCCCTCATGATTGGCTACCCTTTACTGCCAAGAAGGATTCAACATGAGAATTGAATGGCAGCCAAATGTGCTGGCTAGTGCTTTAAACGCCGCAAGACAAATTACACAAGGTAAACCGCTTGCCAGCGCCCCTTGGAATCTGGCCTTAAAGCCGCTCGCCGAGCCGCTTCACCGCCATGTGGTACTCGCGTTCCCTGGAGTCGATTCGGTCGCTTGGTGCGAGTTGGTCAACGCTGCGGCACATTTAAAATCAATCAAAGTTGGTGCGGCCCCCGCTAACGGCGGCAACGATCGCGATACAAACGTTCGCCAAATCGTCCAAGGTTGGCTCTCAGCCAGCGATCAGTCCGCAAACAATCAAGCGACCGAAGTCAACGCGATTTCTCGCTTGGTCAGCGACATCGAACTTGCCACGCTGGATGTGATGCCACAAGCCAACCAGCAGCTTGCTCTTCGGCTTGGCCCATTGCAACAACAATGGGATGGCTATGGTGCCGCGCTAATGGCTCACATGCGTCGCTTGATTGGCTGCAAGCCTGCGATCGACAGAGCAATCGTGCTGGCCGTCCAACCGATCGTCGGCGGCGATGGTTTAGCGTCGCCGCTTGTCGGTTCGGCCTTCATCGAAGCAGTGCTGACCAATCCGCTGCCAGATTTGCCGGAGGTTCTGCGGCTCGCTTGGCTGGTCGGCCAGCTTGGCTATTTTGCCAACGCATGGGACGATCGATCGATTACCGAAGCGATTGCAATCAGCGATGTAGGTTTCCCAATCGACTTTACGGAATTGCCGGTGCGGTTGACTGAATTGCGACGTCAAGCCGACGTGCTTGCCTTGGCCATGATCCCAGCAACGCTAGCCGCCGCCGAAGTGGTCGAACTTGCAAAGTGCAACGAAGCGACGGTGCAACTAGCGCTGGACCAATTCGCGCCACGTCGCCCGGACGTGGAATCGCTCAGCCGAACATTGTTGCACTGGTGGGAAACGCTGCTGCAAACCAAACCATCTTGGGCAGTCGCCCTTGCCGCACTCGACCGAACTCTGACAAGTATCCAGCCGACAACCTAGCCATGGTGCTAACACCGAACGCATGGTCTTAAAACGCGAACTCCCGCCTATGCCCAAGTTCTGCCTTTGGCCCCCCACGAGCTCATCTCATGGATGAATCAGCTTGGTGATCTAACACTTAGTTGACCGACCACACGTTTTTCGCAATTTCCGAAAACGAACGGAACGGCAGGCAAGAAACAATGACAGG
Source organism: Pirellulaceae bacterium (assembly GCA_041740995.1). Taxonomy (GTDB): domain Bacteria; phylum Planctomycetota; class Planctomycetia; order Pirellulales; family Pirellulaceae; genus JBGSKY01. The sequence continues at coordinate 26,060 of JBGSKY010000208.1, read as the reverse complement.
CGATAAAATGACAGACTTACAAGCTATAAACGTCTACAGTTCTAGCAAGTGAAATTTTCCTGCCCAACAATTTTCTTGCCCATTACCGCCGCGACTGCACGGAACATATCTAGATAAATCTAGCAAACGCAACAATCCATCAAAGCAAGATTGCGCCCCTGTCATTCGAGCAGTTTAATTGTGCCAAGTGCGGGCAAAACTTATTAAACGTTTTTTGCCGTCCACTTCAAACGTGCAATGATGCCTTAAGGTTAAATATGTCTGGAGAAGGCGTCGTTACGAAACCTCAGCAAGTTCGGTTATACTAAATCGACCGCCGCGTGACGAACGACTAAAATTGATTGGCAACGATGGACACTGTGATTTACGACGGACATTGCAAGTTTTGTACGCGTGGAATTGAGACCATGCGACGGTTGGACTTTACGCGACAACTGCAATTCGTCTCGTTGCATGATCCGTCGCTTGCGACGCGGTATCCAGAGCTAACGCACGACATGATGATGGACCAGATGTGGGTCGTCAGCGAATCGGGAAAACGTTACGGTGGGGCGGACGCAATTCGGCATCTGACCGTCCGCTTGCCTTTGCTCTATCCATTTGCCCTTCTAATGTACTTTCCCGGGACGCGAAGATTTTGGTCGTTTATGTACAACAAGGTCGCAGCCAATCGATATCGTCTGGCCGGAACGACTTGCGATAGTGGAACGTGCAGCTTGCATCTCAAGTCGCACGCCAAAACAAAAAATGCGGCGAAAATCTGACAGACTATCAGCGTCTGGTCCGTCGAGCTTTGCTTAGTTGACAAGCTGAACAGATAACGTCGATCGCAGATCAAAGACGTCAATATTTAGCGATCAAGATCGAGCCTAGATTGCCAAGCGGCCCTGGTCGCGATACCATCTCAGCTGCCTGGATCGTGGCAGCCGCTTTCGAATTCTTTTAGAGAATCCTTGCGCTAAAGTGGTGTCTTGCGATGACTACAAGCAATCAATTTGAAAAACTAGATATCGATCCATGCCGGCTCTCAAACTTACGAAAAAGAACACCGATATCGTTGGCGCGGCTTGCAATCTTGCCCTCCAATCACAAACCGACTCGATCTTGCTGCTGCTTGAAGGTACTGCCGATTGGGAACGTTTGCGGGAGATGATTCCGAAGTCGATTCGGAAAGTCATCGTGGCCGCCGATCACGCCAGCGAGCTTGAGGGTGCCGAAGAAGCTGGCTTAATTCCGCTGGTGTTGCACAAAGAAGACGCGCCAGTAATGGAGCGATTGCAACACGCACTCTTAGAAGCGGTGGCGGATGACTTGATGAAAAATCAAGCCGACGTTGTGGCGGCCTATAGCGCATTTGACGATGAGAAGCTCGATTCGATTTCAATCATCCGGCTCGACGAACGGCTCAGCCGGCTGACCAGTCGCGATCTTCAAAAGCTCGAATCATCCGTGCCACTTAATACGCTCAAAAGCGTCATTGATTTGGCGGTCCAAATTGGCCGCGAAGGCCGCGAAGGCAAAAAGGTTGGAACACTTTTTGTCGTCGGCGATATTCGTAAAGTCCTCCAGCACTGCAAGGACAGCGGTTTCGATCCGCTGCGTGGTTACTCGCGGCGCAATCGCAGCATGCACGACTCACGCGTCCGCGAAGATATTAAGGAAATCGCTCAGATGGACGGCGCATTTATCGTCTCCTCTGACGGTATCGTCGAGCGGTCGCGGCAGATCATCGAGGTGCTGCACGACAGCATTTCGCTCTCCAAGGGTCTCGGCTCACGACACTGGGCCGCAGCCGCCATTTCCCAGAAGACCAAGGCGATCGCGGTGGTGATCAGCCAAAGCAGCGGGACGGTCCGGCTGTTCCAAAACGGACGGCTTGTCTTGCGAATCGAACCGATGGAACGAGCCGTCAAATGGCGTGACTTCGAGGCCGATCGCCCGAACGACGACGATTCGAAATCGTAGGCCGGCTCAAATACGCTAGCGACTAGCCTTGAATCGATAGATCGCTTCTTTGGTTCGCAAGATCACGTCGCCGCCGACTGGAATCGGACTCGCCATGATCTGCTCTTCCAATGTCCGTGAAGAAATTTCGCGGTACTCATCGCCAGTTGCAAAGACTGTAATCGAACCGTCGTGGTTAGCGATCAAAACGCGGTTGCCCGAAAGGACAGGCGACGCGGAAAACATGCCGCCGATACGCGATTTCCAATCGGGTTCGCCGTCGTCCAGGCCGGTCGCAGCCAGGATCCCTTCGTCGCTGATGACATAAACCAGTTTGCCGTCACTGATCAGCGAAGGCTTCTTGGGCGAGCCACGTTTTTGCCGCCAGCGAACGTGCGTTGCTGACACATCACCCGAGCCGGTTGGATCGACCGCGACAAGCTGCGAATCGCCATAGCCAGTCGCAAAAACGACCAGCCCGTCTACGTAAAGCGGCATCGTCGAAACACTAAAACCATCGCCATGGTCGATCCGCCAAATCTCTCGGCCGTCGGTTGGATCGTATGCGACAATCCATTGAGCACCAGGAACGATCGCCTGCAACTTGCCGTCAATCTCGAGCACAAGCGGCGTGCTATAGGCCTTTTGAAATTCTGGATTGCTTGCTCGGATCGGCGGTCGCGGTGACTTCCAAGCGATGCTTCCATCCTCGATCGAAAGTCCGACAACGAACTGTTGATCAATCCCGTCGCAAGCAACAATCAGCAACTTTCCGGCCTGGATCGGGCTGCTGCCTGGTCCGACACTATCATCGACCTTCAACTGTTGTCGCCAGATTTCCTCGCCAGTCTGACCATCTAAGCACCACGTTCCATAGCCACCAAAATGAAACACGACGCGCTCGCCAATGACAACCGGTGTCGGCGACGCATAACTATTCATCGGGTGGATCGGGCTGGGCTCGTCGATCATCGCCAGAGATTTTTCCCACTTCACTTTGCCGCTCTCAACATCCAAACCGATTGCTAAGAGCTCGACTGATCCGGCGACGTCCTTCATTTCAGGGATCAGGACATTCTTCAACGCCTTTGCCTTTTCCTCCTCCGACGCGGCGGTAGTAATGGCTGACGAAATCCACAGCAGTTGACCATCGGTTACCGGAGAAGACCATCCTGTACCACGGATCGGCGTCCGCCATTGCTGCTTTGCAGGATCGCCAACCGCAGTCAGGTCCAGCGCAGCGGCGATAACGCCGGCGCCGTTGGGTCCACGAAATTCAGACCAGAATTTTTCCTCCCCACGAACATCAACCGACAATGTCGCTATTGAGCAAGCAGCAATCCAACAGGTGACGATTCGGCGCGTGGCGATGTGCATGATTCAGACAAAAGTTGAGCGTTGGTTTAAACGGAATAGTTGCCCAGCGAGTTAAAGACTCCGCCCACTATTTAAACGCCAATCAAGCGACAAGCCTATACCTGGCGTCCGAAACGCACTATTTCGCACTCAATTATGCGTTAGCTTGAGCACCAAGTTTGCGACAGATCGACTGTTCGCGGCGAATTTCGGTAAACCAGAAGCCTGCCATTTCCAGCTTTGATAGCCGCTCAAGCGTTTGGATCGCCTTGTCTAAACGCTGCGTTCGTCGAAGAATGCCTGCCAGCAACAGCGCGGCTTCGACATCCTCTGTTCCGCTCGCAAAAATTGGATGGAGCGCCGCTTCGGCCTCGAAATATTCAGCCCGCAAGTATGCGCGCTGAGCGGCTCGGAACAACTCGTCACGACTGCGAGCTTGCGGACTCTCCGGTGATTCGCCGTGCACCATCGACCAGCTTCGAATCCCTCGAAAAGCGGACCAAAAGCTGCCGACAACCAAGCTGCACCAGAGTAACAATCTCAGCGATGGGGCAATAAACAACGGCCAATGGAAACTTGCGATCCACGCGAGATTAAGGCATAAACCGAACAAAATCGCTAGCAGCGTTGCGTACAGCTCGCCGCGATGCCATGCTCGCTGAAATCCAGGCCAAAAAATGAGGAAGTATCGCATATAGACAAATTGTCGAAAAGAAATTTCCACACGCAACTATAGCGGCAGGGTGCGAGCCCTCCGGTTCCTTGCTCGCAAACAAACCAACTTGCCAAAGAACCGGACGGCTTGCGCCGTTCCGCTACGGCTCACTTCCAATCCAATATCAAATTCGGCGAGATGCCTGCAATCCAGCTCGCTGGAATATCCCGGAAGTGACCAAAATTTCAAAACGACAACAGCGTCGCATCATTTTGAGTACAATTGCAGTGCGATTTGAGCAGTCGAACCTTGAAAACTCCTCAAATTTCTGCAATCTTGCGACTTGTTCGCGATTGGCATGTCGTGTGTACTGTCTACAGAGATGCGGTGATTTGCCGTATGAGTGAATTCTGCTCTGAGAGGGAGTTAGTAACTATGAACCGAATTTCGATTTCCACCCTTCTGTTGGGCTGTGCCACAATCTTTGCAACCAGCGATGCAGCATTAGCAACGTCTCCCTGGTTCCGAGCACGTGGCGAAGCGGTGGAATTGCAACGCTCCACAAGGGATTTGCGAAATCGATTGGAGCGAATTTATCCGTATTCGGCTGCCGGAACGGTTTCCGTTCACCTGGACGAACAAGCGAAATGGTTTATCAAAGCCGCCAGCCTGCCGCTTTCGGCTCATGAGTTCGAACATGCCTTAAACGATTTCGCACGAACCCTGACGATCGCAAAAGCTTACGTTGCTACTGACCATCGAATCGCTTCGGACAGCGGCGTCTGTCGATACCTGGACCAATCCGAAGTCCGCTTCGGTCGCTTCGTGGCAGATCTGCGTCGCGCCAAGGTTCCTGTTGTTCCGTTCGCGTATCAATCGTCAACGCCACATTTTCAACAGCAAATCGTCCCGCTTCAACCGCAGCCGTATTTTGAAACTCAGCCACAGCCGTTCGAGAGCAGCCAGCCTTATAGCAGTGGGCGACCAAGTTACGAGTACTCAATTCCAACGCCATCGGCCAGCCAACGACCACCAGTCCCAGCCGACCCATTTGCTGGACTTCCAGCGCCTGGTCGCATTTCGCTCTAACGGAATTGTCCTGAATTAACTCCCTTATTTCGCGGTTTAATAGCAGATCGAAACTGCGACATTCATCGCTCCGAAAGAGTCCGGTGGGATCTTTCCCGCCCCCGTGTGGGTTCATCCCACCGGAGCGCAGTTTCGTCAGCTAAGCTGGCCGCAGTCGCGCATCCCGCCCCCGAGTGGGTTCATCCCACCGGAGCGAAAGTTTATTGATGCATCAAGCAAACTAATTAACCAAAAGGGGTAAACCCGTTGGGGTCTTTTGGTGTAGCGCCGTGGTGCTAGCTTACGAAGCTGGTTTACCCGTGAGACAAGCTCATGGGGTCCAAATGCAGATTTAGGGCAATAACCGATTGTGCTCAGTTTCAGATTGACATGCCGTGCAAATCGAGATTTTTTTTCGTGCCAGCCCCTGACGAGAGTGGATTTTTGAGAGTCGAGAGTGCTGCGTTAGTACGCTGTTAGTCGCTCTCGACTCGCTCACGCCATCGCGACAGCGGGTTTGCCTCGTCGGCGTTCGTTTTCGCGGAGATAGATCTTTCGAAGCCGAATATGGTTTGGCGTAACTTCAACCAACTCGTCGTCTTCGATATACTCCAACGCAGCTTCCAAAAACAATTGTCGTGGCGGCTTGAGGATGATGTTCTCGTCGCTGCCCGCCGCTCGGACGTTGGAAAGCTTCTTTTCCTTCGTTGGATTCACTACCAAATCGTTGTCTCGAGCGTTCTCACCAACAATCATCCCTTCATAAACTTCCTCACCACCGCCAACGAACAATTCAGCTCGTTCTTGGAGATAAAACAATGCATAAGGGATCGATTTACCGGAAACCATTGAAACGATGACACCGTTGCTGCGACGCGGCAAGTCGGCGTCCATTGGGCGGTATTCGGCGAAACGATGATTGATGATGGCTGTTCCTTGAGTCGCATTCAATAACCGTGTTCGCAAGCCGATTAGGCCGCGGGCTGGGATTGTAAAACGCAGCAAAGTGTATTCGCCACGAGGCGACATTTCTTCCAAGAGACCACGGCGATTGCCAGCCAATTCCATGACCGGCCCCATTCGATCGGTCGGCACTTCTACGCTGAGCGTCTCGAATGGCTCATGTTTGACTCCGTCGATTTCTTTGATCACAACCTGCGGCTTGCCAACGGAAAGCTCGAAGCCTTCGCGACGCATCGTTTCGATCAATACCGAAAGATGCAATACACCACGACCAGCGACCGCATACGCGTCCGTACCACCGGTAATTTGCCGGACTCGCAGCGCGACGTTGCGTTCAAGTTCTTTTTCCAAACGCATTTTTAATTGGCGGGTCGTCACGTATTTGCCATCTCGACCTACCAGCGGCGAAGTGTTGATCGAAAAGATCATTTCCAGCGTCGGTTCATCGACTTGTAACCGTGGCAAAGGATTGATCACGCCGCGTTCGCAGATGGTGTCGCCGATCTCGACCTCTTCCAGTCCCGTGATCGCAGCAATATCACCCGCAACGGCTTCTTCCGCATCGACGCGTCCCAATTTGTCAAAGAGTTGCAACCCTTGAATCTGAGCCGGCACCACGCGATTGTTTGCTTTGATAATATCGATGCCCTGATTCTTTTTCATCCGACCAGCAGTGATTCGTCCGATCGCAATTCGACCTACAAACTCGGACCAATTTAAATTGGTCACCAGCAACTGCAACGACTCGTCAGGCTCTACTTCTGGGCCAGGAATCTTTTCGATCATCCAGTCCAAAAGTGGCGCCATGTTCTCGCCGCGAACTTTCCAATCGTGGGTCGCAAAGCCATCTTTGCCAGAGGTGAAGATCACATCAAAGTGATCCATGAAATGTTCGCCCCCCAGTTCAACCAGCAACATCAAGGCTTCTTCGACAACTTCGTCGCAGCGGGCGTCAGGGCGGTCAATCTTGTTGATTACAACAATTGGCTTAACGCCAACTTCGAGCGCTTTGCTGAGCACAAAGCGAGTTTGCGGCATGGGCCCCTCCGCCGCGTCCATCAGGACCAAGCAACCGTCGGCCATCCGCACCACTCGTTCGACTTCGCCTCCGAAATCCGCGTGACCTGGCGTATCGATTAAATTGATGCGAACGCCCTTGTAGGTCAGTGCGATGTTCTTCGACAAAATGGTAATACCGCGCTCGCGTTCCAGATCGTTGCTGTCCAAGATGCATTCTTGCGTCAGCTCGGAATCGCGATATTGCCCGCTATATTTGAGCAGGGCATCAACCATGGTAGTTTTCCCATGGTCAACGTGGGCAATAATGACGATGTTGCGGATATCTTCGCGACGCATGGCAGCTTTCTTGCGGTCAGAGCAAAACTTGACTTGAATTTTCAAGCCTCTTAGGGAATCAGACGCAAAGATTTTACCGTTTTGGCACGATTTTCAGTAGAGCAAATTCGCTGCTCAGGCCGCTTGAAGTTGAACCACAGATTTCATTCAACGTTCCAGCCTCAAGGCGATTCAGTAAGGGCTTGCGGTTCGATAAGGGGCAATGAAGTCCCTTCGCCGCACGCCAGAGTTCAGTTGCCCAGCTGATCGGTTCGATTAAATATTCGGTCGTGTACGGCCAGCAATGCGGGAAGAAACAACATGTCACCGACAATCGCAAGCGTCAACATGACAATCATCAGCATCGCAAAGTTGCGTGTCGGTAAGAAGTCCGCGAACAGAAACGGCAGCATCGCGCTGCAGCAAATAATTGTTGTTTCGAACATCGCAACGGCGCAACGTTCATACCCGAACATTGTCGCTTCGGCCGCGCTGAGACCGTTTCGCCGCGCTCGAAAATACCAGCTCACAAAATGCAGCGTGTCGTCAACGGCGATCCCGAGAGCAATGCTGGCTGTAAGAATCCCAGCAATCTCTAGCCGCACGTCGAACCATCCCATTGCCCCAAATGTCAATGCGATTGGCAACACGTTGGGCAACATCATCAACCCACCGATGATGACACTGCGACAGATCAGCATCATGACAGGTGTAATCAAAACAAAGGCCATCAAGAAGCTACGCCCAAGATCGCTCAGCAACATGACTTGCGCTTCTTGAATGACCGGTGACAGCCCCGTAACTTCGACGCGATCTGGCCGAGTTGACGCATCGCCTAAAGATTCAAGCGCCTTATGCGCTTGCTGGCCGATGACTCGCGCGTAGTGATCGTATTCTGTTTCTTGGAGTGCCGACGTCTTGCAAGTCACCCGCCAACGTTGAACGGCATCTTCGCTAGCGATCCATCCTTGAGCCTGAAGCACGGGTAATTGTTCTCGCAATCGCGAGGAGTAGACCGCTCGTTTGGTCGTTCCGCGAAAGCCGCTTTCTTGAGGTGGCGACGGCAAAAATGTACCAGCCGATAACGTTGCGCTAACTTCGGGCAGATCGCGAAGCTGCTTTTCGAGATCTTTGATCCACTGAACTCTCTGAACTAAATTTCCGTCCACGCGATCAAATTCCAATACGACTTCAATCGAGATTATCGGTCCAAGGTTTTGCTCCATCCACCGCATGCTTTGCACCGTTGGACTATCGCCTGGAAACATTCGATCAAGCTTCGTCGATGTCTTCAAATTCGTCAGCCCATAAACGGCTAGCCCCAGCAGCGCGACCCCGCTGATTGTGATTGTCACTGCATATCGATTGACGATTCCAGATAACCATCGCAGTCGTTGAATGAGACGCGATGAATGTCCCGCTGAATCGCTCAAGCGCATCCGCTTGCTAGGCGACAACACCCAACGGGTGATATTTGGGAAGAGCGCCAACAAGAGCATCGTCGCAAACAGTAGACAGCAGGCCGCGTAGGCACCAAATTGTCGAATCGGTTCAAGCTGGCTGATCGTCAGCGAACTCATCCCCAGCACCGTCGTTAAGCTTGCCAAGAGCGTCGGCCGCAACCCCAGCAACAATGCTTTAGTGCCCGCATGCTCGGTAGGCTTTTCCATTACATCGTGATAGTAATTAATCAAATGGATCGCGGAGGAGAGGCATAACATGAAAACCAAAGTTGGCAACACGATCAGCACTGAACTGAATTTGCCGCCGGTAAAGTAGAAGATCGACGTTGTCAAAATCTGGCCAATGCCAGCGAGCAAGAAGACAACGACGCACTCACGGACTTTTCGCAGAGCAAGCACCGCGACTAAAACCGCAGCAACCGTTGATGGCGGAACTAACCAACGCAGCGAGCGATCCGCGGCGCGATCAACGGCCACTTCATCAGATAACGTGCCAACCAATCGAATCTTGCCACGTGGCAAATTCGTCACCTGCCTTGTAACATCGACGATCAAATCAATTGTTTTCGCCGAGGCCAAAACACCGGCTGAACTTAGTTCGATGATGATGCATGCGGTTCCTTTATCGCCGATGGCGATGCCTTTGAGCCTCTCTCGAGCTTCGCGATCGTCGAGCGAAATCGGCTGCGATTTTAACCGTTCTAAAAGCGTTGCCGTGGTCTCTATTTCATTGAAAAGTCGCTGACCATTTTCTGAATCGGCGACGAGCAAACGGTCGCGAACGATCCCCAATCGATCGTCTTTCAGTGTCGCGTTTTCCCAAGACAGAAGCAGAAATTGGTCTTCACCAAAACTCGCGACAAAGCGATCGTAAGCGATTCGGCTTGGCTTACTTTTAGGCAGCCAATCGTGAACGCTGGCCGTGCCAGTTTCCACTTGCGTGGCTGACCATAAAAGCAGCGGCAAAGCGAATAGAACGACAATGCAAGCTAGCCGAGACCATTTTTCGATTCGCTCGATCAAGATGTTGGGACAACGATTAAGTTAAGAGTGTTCAGATTTTGGCTTCACTAGCGTCATCGTCCCAAAATTTGGTCATCAGTTGCGATAGTTTAATCGCCTGCCAACCGCCCCGCAATTGAGACATCGACCTGATGTAGGCCAGGACCGGTCCTGGCGGTGCAGGAAAAGAGCCTGGACGGGTCCTCGCCGGAGCGTAGCTTGAGAGCCTTTCCGACAAAGGGGTCTGAAGCTCTACGTTCCTCCAAAAGGTCAGAACACTTGTCGAATAGGTTCGAAGACTTGGTACCCTAAAATCAAGTTAATAAGTGCTGCAATGCGTGTTGTGCATACCAGCTATCGTGAGTTTGCATTGGAATGATCTTGGAAAATCGTGCATAATGGCAAGAGTCGATTCGCTAGGCCACTTTGCAAGCGTCGGCTTTCAACCCCTCTCAGGAGAGATCATGAATCTGAATAAACATCTTAGCCGATGGATGGCGGGCAGCGCAGTCGTGTGCCTCGTCAATCTAGCGACGGCACAAGAAACCAAAAGTACTGTCGCCGTGACCAACAGTTCTCAGCCGGCCGCTCAATGTCCTGTAATGGGCGTTGCGATGGACACTGAGAACCGAATGACTGCCGCTGGAGGATACGGAAATGGCCAGTGGTGGCCGAACCAATTGAACCTGGCCATCCTTCATCAAAATTCGTCAAAAAGCAACCCGCTGGGCAACGATTTTGATTACGCCCAAGAATTTAAAAAGCTCGATCTTGCGGCGGTCAAAAAAGACATCGGCGACTTGCTCACAACATCTCAAGATTGGTGGCCGGCTGACTATGGCAATTACGGCCCGCTGTTTATTCGAATGGCTTGGCACAGCGCTGGGACGTACCGTACATCTGATGGTCGCGGCGGTGCGGGTTATGGAACGCAACGTTTCGCTCCACTGAACAGCTGGCCGGACAATGCGAACTTGGATAAAGCCCGTCGGCTGCTCTGGCCGATCAAACAAAAGTATGGCCAACAAATCTCCTGGGCGGATTTGATGGTTCTCACTGGCAACGTTGCACTGGAGAAGATGGGCTTTGAAACTTTCGGCTTCGCCGGCGGACGGGCCGATGTTTGGGAACCTCAGAACGATATTTACTGGGGCCCCGAAAGCGAGTGGCTCGGCGACAAACGTTACAGCGGCGATCGCGAACTGGCTAATCCATTGGCGGCCGTGCAAATGGGTTTGATCTACGTGAACCCTCAAGGTCCAAACGGCGAACCAGACCCGTTGGCTGCGGCTCGTGATATACGCGAAACGTTCGCTCGAATGGCGATGAACGATGAAGAAACCGTCGCGTTGATTGCTGGCGGCCACACCTTTGGTAAAGCGCACGGTGCTGCTGACGCATCAAAGTATGTTGGACCAGAACCAGAAGCAGCTAGTGTGCAAGAGCAGGGTCTGGGTTGGAAGAATTCGTACGGTAAAGGTAACGCTGGCGATACCATCACCAGCGGACTCGAAGGCGCTTGGACATCGACGCCAACCCAGTGGTCAAACGGTTACTTCGATAATCTGTTCGGCTACGAGTGGACGTTGGTCAAAGGTCAGGGCGGTGCGTGGCAGTGGACTCCAAAAGAGGCAGCAGCCAAAGGCACAGTTCCTGACGCTCACGATCCGTCGAAGTCGCATGCTCCGATGATGTTCACGACCGATATGTCTCTGAAACTCGATCCGATCTACGGACCAATCTCGAAACGCTTTCATGAAAATCCGAAGGAGTTCGAAGTCGCTTTTGCGAAAGCTTGGTACAAGCTAACTCACCGTGACATGGGACCAGTTTCGCGTTGCCTTGGACCGGAAGTCGCCGCACCTCAGTTGTGGCAAGACCCTGTGCCAGCGGTCGATCATCCTTTGATCAACGAACAAGACATCGCGGCTTTAAAGACGAAACTATTATCGTCAGGCTTGTCAGTTTCCCAGCTGGTATCGACCGCTTGGGAATCGGCCTCGACTTTCCGTGGAACTGATAAACGCGGTGGCGCGAACGGCGCGCGGATTCGACTAGCTCCGCAAAAAGATTGGGCCGTCAACAATCCAGCCGAGCTGGCGAAGATTCTTGAGACGCTCGAAAAAGTCCAGAAGGAGTTCAACGCCAAACAAGCCGGTGGCAAGAAAGTCTCGCTGGCTGATTTGATCGTTCTGGGCGGCTGTGCGGCCGTCGAAAAAGCGGCCAAAGACGCCGGATATGATGTTAAAGTTCCCTTTGCAGCCGGTCGAACGGATGCTACTGCTGAACAAACCGACGTCGAAGCGTTTGCAGTGCTAGAACCGACAACGGACGGTTTCCGAAATTTCTTTGGCCACACCCAACTGGACCGACCAGCCGAGGAACTGCTCGTCGATCGTGCTCAGAAACTGACGCTCACGGCGCCTGAGATGACGGTACTGATCGGCGGCTTGCGAGTCCTCAATGCGAACGCGGACAGCATGCAATTGGGCGTCTTTACCAAGCGGCCTGGTACGCTGACCAACGACTTTTTTGTCAACCTGCTTGATATGAATACGCAGTGGGAAAAGTCTTCGATCTGCGAACACTTTTTCGAAGGTCGTGACAGCAAGACCGGTGCAGTGAAGTGGAAAGCGACCTCAGTCGATCTCGTGTTCGGTTCCAACTCACAGCTTCGAGCCATTGCCGAAGTTTACGCTAGCGACGATTCGAAGCAGGCGTTTGTCAATGATTTCGTTGCGGTTTGGAACAAGGTCATGAATCTCGATCGCTTTGATCTTGATCCCGCCCTCCAGATCGGTTCGACTCCAGTAGCAACGACTCGATAAGTTATCGTCTCGGGGTTTCACTAGATGTTCTTCAAACAGCAAGCAGGTTACGGCACTATGCCTAACCTGCTCGCTTGCATTAGAGACTTTGGAATGCGGCCAACTTTGAAACCAAATTGCTCAGTTTAATCGCCAAAACCAGAAATTCAGCACACTCGCAAAGCTGACCCATGCCAAGTACGGAATCAATAAAGCGGCCGAAAGGCGACTAAATCGTAAGAACACGAATATTGTCGCTAGAATCGTAGCCCAAAGAGCGACAATTTCGAACATTGCCCAGCCGATCTGGTGCCAACGAAAAAAGATCCAAGACCATGCAATATTCAATATCAATTGAACTGCAAAAATCGTCATCGCAAACTTGGTCTTTGCAAAATCTGCACTTCGCCACACGTCCCACGCCGCTACGGCCATCATCAGATACAATGCCGTCCAGACAGGCGCGAAAATCCAGGACGGTGGATTCCACGTCGGCTTATTTAGCGTTTGATACCAGCCGCCAATTTCCGGCGTTGTGGCAATCGCCCCCAAGCCAGCGGCACCCATACAGATCACGATGAAAACCAGCAGCATCGACACATGCTTGAACAATCGTATTTTTTTTGTTGACGCGGAATCAGTCGACATAGTTTGATTACCTGCAACATTGAGCCTATCGGAAAAAGGGTCTGACCCTCTCCGTTCCTCCAAAGGGTCAGACCCTTTTCGGATAAGTTCTTAGTCGCATTGAAAAGAGAATCACTAAGGAGAAACTACAGTGCATAAATCATGGCAGATTTATTTAGGTTTTCTGACGCTGTGCATTGTACTGACGCAGATGCAATTTGCTGACGATGCAGTCATACTACCACCAGCAGAGAAACTCAACGAGAGCCTGCTGGCAGACCAGAGCTCAGCCGACCGTGAGCTTGATCCAGTCTTTCAAGAGTTAAAACGCATTTTCACCGACACGCAAGCACTGCCGCTCGAACCTGAACCTGTGACGTCAGCAAATATTGGCGGTTCAAGTGCATCACTTAGGGCGGCCGAACTCGTATTGCAAGCTGCTCAACTGCTAAAAAATGAATCCGACGGACTGACGGCTGAGCAAGCTGCTCGGCGGAGCAAGCACATCGATTCGATGCGAAAGCTTGCGATTGATATCTTATCCGACTAACGGTTTTCGTTACGCCAGCCCGCCGACTGATTCAAAGAACATGTCGAGGCTCAACTGCTCGCGTTCGGGATCGAGCAGTGCCAATGTCAGCGGATCGATCTTGGAAAGCACTTGCGACTGCTCTGCGTCGATTTCTAACCACGCGATGGACCCAACCATTTCGGTAGCTTCCATTGCCGACAATTGATCGTGAGCAATTGCGGAATGCTCGTTTCCATTAACGGTCGATGAAGGTTCAGCCGATTGGATTGTCACGGCTGGAACTGCTTCCAAACTCACTGGGGCTATTGCGGCCGCGTCGATAACTGTTGCGGCTTGCACGGCCGAACTGCCAATCAATGCGATCGAATTGACCGTTTCAAAACCGCGAGCGCTGCGGGTCCATTCGTTTTGTCGATAGGAAACAAAATCGGTGCCGCTGAAGTTCTGAGCGTTGTTTGGTGTGTAAACAAACGCAGTGTCATCGCCGCCAGCAGACGCGATCGATTCGACGTTTTTGAAATAGCGAGTGAACGCGTTATAGTTCGGCCCGACAATGGTTGCGACATCCGCATTGGCAGTGAATGTGTCTTTGCCAGTTGAATCGTACAGCGTCGCTGAATCGTTTCCTCCAGCGGTTGCATAGGCATAAATACGCTCAAAACCGGTGATGAAATTAAAGTAGCCGGGGCCGGTGATACTGCTGAATTGAGGTCGCACGCTCAAGCGATCATCACCGCTGGAATCAAAGATTGTCGCTCGATCGTTTCCACCGCGTGACGCGTCGATATACAGCCGTTCGGCCTGTTCGACAACGAATTGGTAACCTGCGCCGTTGAGCTGGAATTGATTGGGACGGATGACTAATTCATCGTTACCATTGGTGTCGTAAGCGTAAACACGGTCTGCACCACCGCCGCCGCGAAACTCAACTCGTTCAGTTCCAAGCCATTGGACCTGGACATCAGTTGATGCGATGCTTCCACGATCACTGTACATCTGCACGGTTTCCATATTCCTGCTACCGATAATTCGCAGCGTATCGGCGCCGCCGCCTTGATCGATGCTGACACTTCGAATCGCGTTGTTCTGCCATGCGTAGTCGATGCCACCGACAGTGACGGCAACGCCATTAGAGAGTGAAACACTTACGTCATCGCCCGAGTTGGTGCCGAAAACTCGCAGGTTCGTGCCATCGACATCGACGAGATTGGCGTATCGCAGTTGCGCCGTATTGCCAGCGCCCAATAACGACTGGAACGAGTAGACCTGCCCCGGCGAGACATCAAGATCAACCCGGAGCTGGCCGTTTTGGACGGTCACGTCGTTGGCAACTAAGCGGCCACTGCTATCGAAGACTCGCAAGCTACTTTGGCTCGACGCGACATTGTCGATTTGTAAAGTCAACGTGCCTTCGTTTATCGCGTGGACGCTGTGATAGCTTGTACCGCTCAAGTTTGTAGTGCCGGTTGGATTGAACCCTAAATCGACCGGCGCGGTCGTTGGCGCTGTAATGTTGCCGTTGTTTGTTCCGCTGCTACCGGTAGCGCTAGCAGCGAATCCCCAGTCGATTTTGAAGCCGCCGATTTGGTCTGAATCATGTACGCCGAAGGCATAGGTTTGGCCGGCTTGAACTGCGATGCTAAGCGAGTTAGCGGCAGCAGAAAAAACTTGTTGGCCGCTGGCCCAAGATTGCCACTGCGATCCGACGAGGTTGTCAGACGAAAAACTGAGCGACAGCGTGCCTGATTGTTGAGCCGTCCATCGATAGAGGTCTTGGTCGTTTATTTGATTGAGAAAGCCGGTTACTGTACCAGTCGAACGGCCGCCGTGATCGATAGATAAAGCAGTGCTTGGCGAATCGCCGACGTTATCATCGGGCAGGATTGAATCGAGCGCACGGAACAAGTTCAGCCGACTGTAGCTGGCGTTGGTAATCGAATCAAAAATTGAATCAGCGGTACCAAATAACGTATTGCGAAGCGCATCGACACTGACGCTGTTGACGCCAATCAAGCTGTACGCTTCCCGCAACAAAGCCAGCGAACCGGCGACATACGGCGATGAAAAACTCGTGCCGCTAACAGTCGAATAATCGTCGACGCGGCCGTCGGCACCCAATAAATGGTCCGGAACCGTGCTAGTAATTTGACGTCCCGGGGCCGCGATGCTTTGGTTTGTCCGTTGGCTAAAATCCGAGAGCAAACCATTTGAATCGACCGACGAAACGGGCAGAACCAGCGGACTAGAGGCCGGGTATGCCAGCCCTGGCGTTTGGTATTTCGCAAATGAATTTCCAGCCGATGCGACGACAGTTATACCGTCGTTACGTAGCAATTGCAGTTCGTCTTCCAGGATCGCTCCGACCATCGCAGTCGTTCCATTGAAGTCGACACCCAGTGACAGGTTGACGACCGTAATTGGGTTCGCGAAATTGTTTCGATTATCGTGCACCCAGCGAAGCGCCGATTCAACTGATTGAATCGTGCCCCGCCCCAGATCGTCGAAGACTCGCAGCGCGACTAGATCGACCCCCGGTGCTACCCCTGGATAGACCGAACCGCTGCCACCAATCACACCGGCCACAGCGGTTCCATGGTAACCAGCCGGTGCATCGTCATAAGGATTGCTGTCTTGTTCAGCAAAATCGTATCCGCCGACAACTCGAAAGTTAGCACCAAATCCGCCGCCTAACGCGACATGGTCGTAAGCGATGCCGCTATCAATGACAGCGACTGTTTGACCACGTCCAGTCAATCCGTAAGACTGCCGCGCTGTTTCAAGTCCAGTCAACATGTGCGCGGCAGTGGCGAAAGCCGATACGTCGTTCGCAAAATTGGTGACTGGTTGGGTCAGAGCAATGTCCTGGCCGGACGATGGTTGCGAATTGATCGGACCGACAAAGCCGACTGATTGGTCATGAAGCTCGACGCTAGATGCATGTGTCGTAACGTCTTGCAATTGATCGTGCTGCTGAATCAGATCAAATAGGTTGTCGGTTAATGGCAGCGCCGAATAGGCCAATCGTCGTTCACATCGAACCAGCGTCGATTGCACAGCCGATTCAAATTTCAAGTCCATTTGTCCACTGCGTGTATACCCAGCGCGAACCACGACCGAGACAACTGGCCAGACGAACACGCGGACCAAACAAGACAAATAGTGAATTGAAAAAGCGTACATTGGCTAGCTGGCTGAAAAGCAAAACGACAACGATACGTTTGAACGCTAGGTCACTGAGCGACGGTTTCGCCAGCTTTGTCAGGCATCTGACCACAGATTTAATTGCTTCGAAGGATTTTTCGTTAATACCGTTACAACCATCATCGCCACTCACTTAGAACCTATCCGAAAAGAGGCCTGACCCTTTGGGAACGGAGAGGGGCAGACCCCTTTTCGGATAAACTCTTAGGCCAAGAATTGGCTCGGCTTACGGATCTGGCTGTGAAGATAGATAAGCTTGGAGGTCGATGGCGGCCAGCGCGATAAAAATGATTCTCCCATGCCTGATTTGTCGAACTACGAAGGTAAAGGCTGCGAAAGTTACGCGTGCTTTGTCCTTGGTCCTCTCAAAACTCAGGTCGCACGATGAATTGGTTACAAAAGCTTCATTTGCTTCGGTTTTCAAAACCCGCTTCCGATCGTCCGTTATGGGCTTTTTTGTTAGAAAATCCAATTTCGTCGATCTTGCAATTGGGCATGGGAGACGGAGCGCAGACTCGTCAAATGCTACAGCTTGCACGTTGCCCTTCGAGCGACACGGTACTGCGATTTGCGGCGATCGATTTGTTTGAATCGGCAACCCCGGGGACTGGTCATTTGCGGCTCAAGGACGCGCACCGAATGTGTGCCGAATCAGGCGTCAAAGCGCATTTGATTCCTGGCGATCTGAAGTCGGCACTTCCGCGTTTGGCAGTAACGGTGCTGCCAAGCGACTTGGTGATCGTGAATTTGCCACTCGCCACCGGTTCAGCCGATGAAGTATCCTTCAGCAAGTGGCTGCCACGTTTGATCCATCCAAGCTCCCGCGTCATGGCGACATCCGAATCGACCGGAAAGCTCGAATTTCTCGGGATCACAGCCATCAGCCAAACGCGTCAAGCGGCGTAGGCGATCTGGCTTACGAGAGATAATCCATCAAATCTAACGAAAAAACCCTGCTTTTCACTTGGAAAAACAGGGTTTCTTGCAGCGAGGCGGACGGGGGTCGAACCCGCAACCTCTGGATCGACAGTCCAGTGCTCTAACCAATTGAGCTACCGCCCCAACTTTCTTGTTTCCAGTCGCCGAAAATTACGCAAACCACGAGGGCCCGAGCATCTGCGACTGGGAGTGGAAATATAACCGTTCTTTCACCTGTGGCAAGGGTACCACGCCGCCATTCAAGCACAAAAATCGCGTCCTAATCCGCCTCCTTGCCGGTCGCGATTGCCATTTTCCGCACGACCGTCAAAAGCGGCAAAATTCAAGCATAATTCGGCATTACTCGCCGGGTAGGGGCCGCAGATTTCGCAACCGCTGTTTCCTAAAGCTACCTTTGTGCGATTTCACCGCTGTATCGTGGCCACTTCCGCAACGACCGAGGCGGTTTTCGGACTTGTCTTGGTGAGTGTGCAGATGGACATTTCAGGTTTTTTGCTCGGCCTGTGCAACGGCTTCGTTGAACGACTGAGTTACAGTGTTAAACACATGTCGGTCCCGCAGTGGGGAATTTTATCCGTCGTGGCGTTGATCGTCGGCGTGATCATGATGAAGTCGCGTCGCTAACTCGCGATCATTTTAATCGGTGCGATCACTACGACGCTAAAACTTCGTGGAGTCGTCAAATTCTTCGACTGGGTTGCCGACCTAACAAGTGATACGCCTTTTGCAATCGTCAAAAATTGCCAACTTGTCTAGGCGTGTAGTCACCTAGCGATTGAGTTTACGATGTCAGTTAACCTTCCATTAAGACTTGCACAGTGGGACAGCTTTGTCCGACAGTTGCATAGCATCTGGGAACTGGCGCCAACTCGGCGATCACGCAACGGACGGTTGCCAGCAGCTGGGCTGATCGTTGACGCAGAGAAGCATCGCCGCCAAAGTCTTCAATTTGAGCTGATTAGCTGTGGCCATAAAGTCATCACTTGTTCGAATCTGCTGATTGGTATGCGGCTGATCTCGCGGACGCGTTGGGATTTTGTCGTGGCGGCAGACAACTTAATCGATGGTGACGTACAAAAGCTATTCGACTATGCCGCGGCGATTGAGATTCCGCTGCGAGTCTTGATCGGCGATTTCCGGATTGCAAAGAGTGCCCATCAGCCATTGGCGACAAGCATCAAACTTGCACAATCAAGCGACGTCAGTAGTCAAATTGCAGCTCTGATTCAGCGTCTCGATATGCTCAATCGAAAATAGTCCACGTCGCAACTCGGCCTGAGCCTAGGCCAGGATCGGTCGCGGCCTACGTTAGTTCGCCAGGATCAGTTCTGGCAACAATTGGTGCGCGTTGGCTGAATAGAGTGTTCTGCGGCATTAGACCGCTCGATTGTCATTGATCATGAGCACAAATTACTTTGTGAGAAGTTACGCCAACTAGACAAAAACGTGATTGGTAGCTTTCGCAAGTCGTGGTTGTATGAATTTCAACCAATCCATGAAATTGCAGTAAATTCATTGCTCAAATTTGCTCGCATCGTATCCAAAAGCGCTCAAAAGCGCTTTGGCACTGTTGTTGCAATGGTGATAGTCGTGAGCCGATTGAGGCGACGTTTCATGACTTGAAGAGGAGAATATGATGAGAACTTTGATTACAGCATTTGCTTTATGCGGTGCACTGGGTTTGGCTGGATGTGAGGACTCTTACCGCGATCAGCAAGCCGATGCGGTCCGCGAAAACGCTGACGCAATGGCAGATAATGTTCGAGAAGCTGGCGATAAAGCAGCGGATGTTGCACGAGCGGTTGATGGTAAGACCTGGACCGGTGCAGCCGAAACCGATGCTGTTGAGAAACAAGCAGACGCCGTCGAAAAAGCTGCTGAAAACAAGGCTGACCAAATCGAGAAGAATGCTGAAATGAAGGCGGACGCGTTGGAAAACGACGGTAAGTAACTCGAAAATGATCAATACAAAATATCTGTTTCGTCGACTACGATGACAACTAGATGAACGGACGCTTTTGAAGCGTCCGTTTTTTATTGGCAAGTAGTCGTGAAATCTGAAGTTGAACTTGCAAGCGAAGAACTATTCGCAGAACATTCCAAGCTGAGACGATGACGTTGTTCAAGCATTGATTGGCGGACCTGAACTTGGACAGCCCAGACTTGGGAATTCAACTATCAACAGGATGACAACTTGGCCGATTACGCTGGAACAGACGAACAGAACGAAGTTGCTTTAGAAGACCTGCAAATCGATCTTATCAAAGCGATCGATTCGAAGGATGTTTCCGCGGCAACAGCGCTGATGCGGGAGATTTCCGCTGGTGATCTTCCATTCATTGTAGCGCATCTCTCGGAGACTCAACGCTGTTCGTTGATTGAGTCGCTCAGCGCGACCGATGCAGCCGACGTCTTCGAACATCTGCCGCTCGTGCAAGCGGTTCAATTGATGGAAGAGATGCAGCCCGATGCAGCCGCCTCGGTGGTCAACGAGCTGCCCAGCGATCATCAAGCTGACTTGCTGTGCGGGATGGATTCCGCCGACGCAGAGCAGATCTTGTCGCGGATGTTGCCGGTCGATGCGGCGGCCGCTCGGAAGCTGGTGCAGTACGACGAGGAAAGTGCTGGCGGGTTGATGGTGACCGAGTTGTTGCGGTTTCCAGAGTTGTGGACAGTTCAGCAGGTCATCGAGGATTTGACCATCAACGCTGAAAAGTATCGCGATTTCGAAGTTCAGTACGCTTATGTTTCCGATGCATTCGGGAAGTTGACAGGCGTTTTGCCTATGCGTTCGCTGCTGTTAGCCGCTCGAACACAGCAATTGATCGAGCTGATGATTGCTGACCCGTTGTGCTTTAAAGAGGACACGCCGCTCGATCGAATGCATGACATTTTTGAGTCGTATTCTTTCCTCGGGATTCCTGTCATCGACCAAAAAGATCATTTGGTTGGCGTCGTCCAGCGGCGGGACTTCGATGAAGCGTGGTTGGACAAAAGCCAAACGCAATTTTTGGCGACGCAAGGTATTATCAGCGAAGAAATTCGCTCGCTGCCACTGCGTCAACGATCTGGCAAAAGGCTTTCGTGGCTGTCGATCAACATCGTTTTGAATCTGATTGCCGCGAGCATAATATCGGTCTATGAGCCGACTTTGGAAAAGGTCATTGCGTTGGCGATCTTCCTGCCAATCATTTCGGATATGAGCGGTTGCAGCGGGAATCAATCAGTGGCCGTAAGCATCCGCGAATTGATGCTTGGTTTAGCGAAACCGGGCGACGTTTGGCGAGTGCTGATCAAAGAAGTTCAAGTCGGCGTTATCAACGGCTGCGCTCTGGGTGTGATGCTTGGCTCGATCGCGTGGTTTTGGAAGGGTAGTGCGATGCTCGGATTTGTCGTCGGCTTTTCGTTGCTGATTAACACGATCGTCGCGGTTTGTATTGGCGGCGTGGTCCCGCTGATACTAAAAGCGACGAATCGCGATCCGGCAGTCGCGTCTGGTCCGCTTCTGACAACGATTACTGACATGTGCGGATTCTTTTTGGTGCTGAGCTTGGCAACTTGGTTGCTGATTTAACTTCTTGGCAGCGAGACTCCTGACTGCAGGAGACGCAGCAAAGTTGCTTGAACGCACAACGTCAGCAAACTATCCCAACAAGCGGTGCAGAACAACAAATCGAACCGCAGCTCAAAAGCTGGAAAGCCAAATCTTCGGCGATAGTTACATTGGCTAGGACCGGAGCTGGCAATTTGAATCGAGCCCGGCCCACAACTGTGAAGCATTTCGTTTGAACCTTTCGTCAAATCAGATTGATCGGATCGTCGCAACAATAAGGCCTGATGCAACAATGCCGTCTGATATCGCTCGTCATCGATGCTAAAAAGTGAGCCAAATGGTTTTACAGGACGTAGGAAAAGCAAGACAAATTGACCAACTATCAAAAAATCGTGCGGCGTTAGGATTGTCCTAATCGCCAACCTTTGCTTTACTGCAAGGTACCATTAAGGAGTGGCCTTGCGTTGCGAAGTTGTTTCCCCATGGAATGGTTCGCGAGCTCATGCCAAGTTGACAGTCTAGGATTGCGGAACGCGGTTTGCGATTGAGCTTCAGCCCGTTTGAAGATTTTCGAGAAAGAGAAAAAGGTAGACGCATGTACGAACGATTTACCGACCGTGCTCGCAAGGTAATGCAATTGGCTAACCAAGAAGCGCAGCGATTTAATCACGAATATATTGGCACTGAGCACATTTTGTTGGGCTTGGTCAAGGAAGGTAGCGGCGTGGCAGCCAACGTGCTGCGAAATTTAGACGTGGACCTTCGCAAAATTCGCTTGGAGGTTGAAAAACTTGTACAAAGTGGCCCGGAAATGGTCACCATCGGCAAGCTGCCACAAACGCCACGAGCGAAGAAAGTCATCGAATATTCGATGGAAGAAGCTCGAAATCTGAATCACAACTATGTTGGAACCGAACATATTCTGCTCGGCTTGCTGCGCGAACAGGAAGGCGTTGCAGCTCAGGTTCTAATGAACTTGGGAATGAAACTCGAAGATGTCCGCGAGGAAGTGCTGAACCTTCTCGGTCACGGCATGGAATCAGCCGATGTCGGCAGTGAACGCGGCCGTGGCGAAGGCAATAGCAATAGCGGCGAACCAAGCTCGACGAAGGGTGGCAAGAGCAAGACGCCTGCCCTCGATAGCTTCGGTCGAGATCTGACCGAATTGGCGCGACAAGGAAAACTTGATCCAGTTATTGGCCGCGAACGCGAAATTGAACGCGCTGTCCAAATTCTTTGCCGCCGTTCTAAGAACAATCCAGTTCTCTTGGGCGAAGCTGGCGTCGGCAAGACAGCTATCGTCGAAGGTTTCGCGCAACGCGTTATCAATGGAGAAGTACCTGAAATTCTGGCCGACAAGCGAATCGTTGTGCTGGACCTGGCGATGATGGTGGCTGGAACGAAGTATCGCGGCCAGTTTGAAGAACGCATCAAAGCGGTTATGAACGAAGTTCGCCGGGCAAGAAATACCATTCTGTTCATCGACGAATTGCATACGCTGGTCGGTGCTGGCGGAGCCGAAGGTGCAATCGACGCAGCCAACGTGCTGAAGCCAGCCTTGTCGCGTGGTGAAATTCAGTGCATCGGCGCAACGACGCTCGATGAGTACCGAAAATATATCGAAAAGGACAATGCTCTTGCCCGACGTTTCCAGGAAATTACGGTCGAACCGACTAGTGTTCCTGAGACCGTCGAAATTCTGAAAGGCCTGCGAGAACGCTACGAAGAACATCACCGCGTCAAGTTCACCGATGCGGCCGTAGAAGCGGCTGTCGAGATGAGCGAGCGCTACATCACAGCTCGCTGCCTACCGGACAAAGCGATCGACGTAATCGACGAGGCCGGTGCGCGGGTCCGCTTGCGTTCAATGAGCAAGCCACCTGATCTGAAAGAACTTGACGATGAAGTCGAACGTTTGAACAAAGAGAAAGAGGATGCAGTTGCCAATCAAGATTTTGAGAAGGCTGCCAATCTTCGTGATCAAGCGGACAAGCTGAAGAAGAAAAAAGAAGCGCAGACCAAGGAATGGCGCGAAAAGAGCCGTGAGACCGATGGCTTGGTGGATGAAGAAGTCATTTGCGAAGTTGTTTCAAAGATGACAGGGATTCCGCTGACTCGCCTGTCAACGGAAGATAGTAAGCGTTTGATGAACATGGAATCGGAACTGCATAAGCGCGTGGTTAGTCAAGAGCAAGCGGTGACTGCGGTCGCGAAAGCGGTTCGACGAAGCCGTTCGGGATTGAAGGACCCGAAGCGGCCGACTGGTTGCTTCGTTTTCGCGGGACCGACTGGTGTTGGTAAGACGTTGCTTGCCAAAGCACTAGCTGAAACTTTATTCGGTGACGCCGATGCGTTGATTCATATCGACATGTCGGAGTACATGGAAAAGCACAATGTTAGCCGCTTGATCGGTGCCCCTCCGGGATACGTCGGATACGAAGAAGGCGGCCAATTGACGGAGAAGATTCGTCGTCGGCCTTATGCGGTTGTGTTGCTAGATGAAATTGAAAAGGCCCATCCGGACGTTTTCAATATGTTGCTGCAAGTGATGGAAGAAGGCCGTTTGACTGATAGTTTTGGTCGTAACGTTGACTTCCGAAACACGATCTTGATTCTGACGACCAATGCTGGTGCAGAAGCGATCAAGAACGAAGCGGCATTTGGATTCCAACGACCCGAGGACGATGCTTCGTACGAAAGTATGAAGGCTCGCGTGATGGACCAAATCGAACGCGTCTTCCGACCTGAGTTTTTGAATCGATTGGACGATACGATAATCTTCCGGCACTTGAACAAGGAAGATTTGAAGAAGGTTGTCGACTTCGAAATGACAAAAGTCTTCGATCGTCTGAAAGAACGTGGTTACATTTTAGAGTTAACCGATGAAGCCAAAGAGTTTGTAATCAACAAAGGTTCGAACCTGGATTACGGTGCTCGACCGCTTCGCCGTTCAATCGAACAACGAATCGAAGATCCGCTCGCCGAAGAATTGCTGCAGGGTACTTTCGAGGGCAAGAACACGATCGTAGTCGACGTAGTCAAAGACGACGAAGGCAAGGTCACGCGATTGGACTTCCAGGGCGTAGTCCGCGAAGTCAAAGGCGAACCTGTTGCCGTCGGCAGCGGCGAAAAGTCCTAGCTCGCGTCCCAGCCATCTTTTTCAACCAGTTCAATCCTCCTTGTGCGATGTGCAAGGAGGATTTTCATTGGTACAAAGCAAACCGGCCGGCAATCCTAGCAAAATTGACGCCGGATCCGACACTTGAATATGGGCCAATTTTCAAAGCCATCGACGTTGAGAGAAGATTTGCCTAGAAACTCTTGATCCTGCGGCATTCGAGCAAACGCCGAATGATGGATTTGCCAAGTGAAGATGGCCGCGAAAAATTCTCTTGTCAGAACTGCGAGGAAACAAATCCTCGGTTCACCAATTGCCCCGGAAGAACATCAACGCGTGCGCAAGAGGCTGCCTTTTAAAACCGCAATTAAACGCGTTTGCGTTCCCAGCCGTCTTCCATATTTTGGATGTATTGGCGAAGTCGTTCTAGTTCGTCGGTCGTACCCTTGAGCCGAAGAAGATTCTCCACTCGCTTTTGCAACTCAAGTCGATTGACCGGCTTGGACAAAAAGTCGTCAGTCCCCGCCGCAACGCCGCGTTCAATATCGCCTAGCTCGTTGAGCGCCGTGACCATCAAGATCATCGTTTTGCTGTACTTCGGCTCCGACTTGATTGCCTTACAAACTTCGAAGCCGTTCATCTTGGGCATCATCACGTCCAGCAGCACTAAATCCGGCTCGAACGATTGGACTTTGAGCATCGTATCAGCGCCGTCGTGCGCGTACTCCAATTCGCAATCGACGGTTGCTAAATATGCTTCCAGCAGCTCCCGATTTGCCGCGTTATCGTCGGCGATCAAAATTCGAGGAAGTGAACTCATGAAGTGACCACCATCGCCGACGCACCGGCCGGAACAGGAAAGTGATTTGCCATCGCATGGACTTCCGACTTGATGTTTGCAAGCAGTCGTTCATCGTCATTATGCTTCACCGCCTCGACAATCCACTTGGCGATCTGTCGCATTTGATCGACGCCCATCCCGCGAGTCGTCAATGCTGGTGTGCCTAAACGAATGCCACTTGGATCCATCGGCTTGCGGGTATCAAATGGGATCATGTTCATGTTGACCGTGATTCCGCATTGGTCCAACGAGCGTTCCGCGATTTTGCCGCCGATGCCAAACGAAGTCACGTCCATCAACACCAAATGGTTGTCGGTCCCGCCGCTGACCAGTCGAACGCCCGCGCTCATCAGTGCCTCGGCCAGCGCAGCCGCGTTGTCGATAATTTGTTGTCCGTAGATTCGGAAGTCTGCGTGCAAAGCTTCGCCAAAGCAGACCGCTTTACCAGCGATCACATGCATCAGCGGACCACCCTGGATGCCTGGAAAAACGGCTGAATTGATCGGACGATTGTACTGTTCCTTCGACAGGATCAACCCACCGCGAGGACCACGCAAAGTCTTATGTGTCGTTGTGGTTACAAAGTCCGCCACGGGCACCGGGTTGTTGTGTAATTTCGCCGCGACTAGTCCAGCGTAGTGCGCCATATCGACCAA
>JBGSKY010000207.1:0-11683 GCA_041740995.1 Pirellulaceae bacterium | reverse complement strand
GCTTCTTGATCATCTACGAAAAACTCGGTCTCAGGATTCCATCGTAGCTTTCGTCCCAATCGCATTGAGATATTGGCAAGATGACATGTGGTAACACTTCGATGTTGGCTTTGAATGTCTGAAATCGGAGTGCGATTGGATTGAACACAATCGAAAAAATTGCCCATATGGTTTACGATCGCATCCAACTTACCAGATCGAAGCGGACGATCTAAATTATCGAAATCGTAGAGCTGCCAATCGTCTCGCTTGAGTGGTTTATCAATAAGTTGCTCGACTGGAGCTCCGGTCAACTTGCCTCGATTGACGAAAATACGACCTTCATCACCAGTAAAAAGAATTCCATTCTCTCCAGAATCTTTGACCGTCAGCACGACATCGTCAGCGTACTGGTATGTGACTTCAAAATCGATTGGTACGTTATATCCGTTTGCGACTGTCGGAAAATTGGCTGTGCCGTCGATTTCTAACGGGCTTGAACCAATAGCCCATTGAGCAATGTCAAGGTGATGTGCGCCCCAATCGGTCATCTGCCCGCCGGAGAACTCGCACCACCACCGGAATGTATAGTGCGTTCGCTCCTCGATATAAGGTACATTCGGTACCTGGCCCTGCCAAAGATCCCAATTCAAATGGGCTGGCGGAATTCGAGGCGTAAAGGAACCACTGGTGTCGTTCTTGCCCAATACGATTTCTACTTTCTTGAGCTTCCCAAGTCTTCCGGACCGAACCATTTCGACCGCTAAACGAAAGCGTTCGTCGCTGCGTTGCCATGAACCGACTTGCACAATTCGACCGGTTTCTTGAACCACTTTTGTAAGTTGCTTACCTTCGTCGATAGTCAACGTTAGAGGTTTTTCGCAGTAGACGTCTTTTCCTGCACGGCAGGCGTCAATCACCATCTTTGTGTGCCAGTGATCAGGTGTGCCAATGGTAACTACATCGACATCTTTTCGGGCAATCAAATCTTGATAATCTTCAACGCTGACTGGCGTGCTGCCAAAGGCTGCTTTTGCTTGATCCCGAACGTTTTTGTCGACATCACAGACGGCTACAATATCGCCAAACATTTGAGCTTTATTAGCGATAACACTTCCTTGGTAGCGAAGCCCAATCGCACCGATTCCCAAACGTTCCGACTTGCTTTTAGGCTTAGTTGACTGAGCTGCCAACGAACGCGTCGAGGTGAAGAAGGCTGGTACCAACGGAAGGGTGAGAGACGTACGAAGCAACGAGCGACGCGTTAAAGAAGTCTGACTCATTTTAATATACCTTTGACGCTAAGACTGGTACGGGAGAGACTGTACCTAAAGACCATATTAACAAGCCAACGCTTCTTGCATTACAATATTGCCTAATTCTGGAACAAAATTTTGCCAACGCTTTTTTCTAATAGAGTCCAAGCGAAGTCTTTCAACGAAAACGTGAATAGAACGCAACGCTTCACTGTGCGAATCAATAAATCGCGAGCTAACGGATTAATCTTGTTCTTTGGAGTCCGCAAATGCTTTGCGAAGCTTGCGCGGCGGTTTTTCTCCGCAGCGATTCGTGAACTTTAGTCCAGAACGCTGAAGCGGCTTGTAGTACAATATGTTCCAAGCGACTTAAGAAGGTCAATCGAGAAAAATGCCTGCTTGAAATTGGATTCCATTTCGAGTGATCCGATGGCATTTTGCGCTAGTCTCGGGACGTCAGGATCTACATGAATCATTTTGAAATTGTCGCGATGAATTTTGCCGTACCGCCCAGGCAGCAAACTTCGGCTGAGTTGGCCAGTGCGATGGGGTGCGAAGCGAATTGGATCGCTGAAAATGTTGGCGTTGAACGACGACATGTTTGCGACCTTGGTGATGACCCGGCTGAACTAGCCGCCAAAACGGCTCGCCCGATTATTGAACGGTTTGGCTCTCCTGATTTGCTGATCTACGCAAGTGCTTCAATTCGCCAATGTATTCCCGACACTTCAGTATTTGTGTCTCAGAAACTTGGGCTCTCTTTGGTCCCAAGCTTTAGCATTAACGCAACTTGTTTGTCGTTCATCGTTGCGTTGCATAGCGCGTCTGCGTTCATTCGCTCCGGAGTCTATAGACGAATCTTGATTGTCACAGCGGAAATGCCGAGTCTCAGTCGCAATTTCAAGCAGCCTGAATCGGCTGCGCTTTTGGGAGATGGCGCAGCGGCGGTGTTGATGTCCGCTACCGAAAAAGAGGCTGGGCTGGAGTTTTTTTCTCAGCAAACTTGGCCGGAATACGCTGACTTAACACAAGTTCAAGGCGGTGGACTACTGAAGCATCCGCTAATGGCGAAAACGGTCGATGAAGATTATTGGTTCGAGATGCATGGTGAAAGTTTATTACGCGTGACGCTCCCGAGACTGCGTACATTTCTGAAGTCATTTTTCCAACGCTCTGAATTGTCGATCGAAGATTTTGATTTGATCGTTCCGCATCAAGCTTCTGGAGCAGGCTTTAAGCTCTTGCAACGGCTTGGCTTTCCTGAAAATCGGACGGTCAAGATTCTAAGTGATTACGGTAACTGCGTTTCTGCTTCGATCCCAATGGCGTTGACAATTGCGCACCAGCAAGGTCGAGTAAAAGCAGGAGACCGCATTCTCTTGATTGGTACAGCAGCCGGGCTCTCAATTGGAGCGGCAGCACTTCGATGGTAGAGAACGATTTCGAATCAAAGCTATCACAATCATTCAATTCAAAGACGATCGATCCCAAATTGATCGCCACCATTTCGAGCTCACTGGGCACCGTTCCACTTCGAATTCTCGTAACCGGCGGAACGGGGTTCGTCGGATCAAGATTAGTCACGGCTCTATATTATGCGGGTCACAAGGTTACGTTTACCGGACGCAGTCCATATCGCGTAACAAGCCCTGGTTCTTTTGTAAGACTGGATATTTCAAATCGACAGCAAGTCATCGATGTTTGTGTCAATCAAGAAATTGTTATTCACTGCGCGGCCCTGACTTCACCGTGGGGTACGCTTGAAGATCAACGACTCATCAACACTGTTGGGACTCAGAACGTAGTTGCAGCGTGTTTGATGCATCGGGTAAAACGCTTGGTACATGTCTCTTCAACAGCGATTTTTTTTCAGTGGAAAGATCGAGACAATATTGGTGATGACGAACCGATTCCGAAGGATTTTAGTTGCGCTTACGCGCAGTCTAAAGCCGAAGCAGAAATCATCGTTCAACGAGCCGTGGAAAAAGGACTGAATGCTTATATCGTTCGCGCTCGCGCCGTTTTTGGACCTGGCGACAATGCTTTACTGCCTCGATTAATGCGCGCCGCAAAAAAAGGGCGTTTGCGACAAATTGGAGACGGGGCAAATTTTTCCGATTTGACATATGTCGATAACCTGATTGCCGGAATAATTTTGGCGAGCGACCCGTCGCGCCCGGTTGGTACTTGTACGATCACAAACAAGGAGCCAATAAAACTGTGGGAGCTTATACGCCATGTCCTCAAGACAATCGGTCTTCCAATTTCCGAAAAATCGATTCCGTATTGGCTCGCGTATCAGGTGGCGCTGTTGACTGAATGGAAGCATCAAATAATGAATTCACCTGGCGAACCCGCTCTTACTCGCTATGGAGTTGGATTGTTGGCGAAAAACCAAACCTTTCATTCGCAGGCCGCGGAGAATGAATTGGGATACCAACCAATTGTGACGGTTCAAGACGGAATCAATCGAACGATCATCGCGTTAAAAGAACGTGATGAAGCACCAACGACCGATCCGTCTAGGTCGGTGAAGGTTCGATTCTTCTCGACAGGCTATATCGTTGCTAATAGAAGTTTGGCCGAACGAAGTGGACAGCGATCAAAGGTTCGATTTCACGCGACCGTAGCGTTGATCGAACATCCAAAATTCGGATTGACGTTGTTTGATACCGGCTACAGCCCTCGATTCTTCGAAGCTACTCAAAGGTGGCCATACCGAGCCTATCGTTGGGCGACGCGAGTTTTTACAAACGAGGCATGGACCATTGAAAGTTGGCTTCGTAGCGAGGCCATCGACCCGTTGGAAATTCGAAGGGTCGTGCTGTCACATTTTCACGCCGATCATATTGGTGGCGTGCGAGCGTTTCCAAACTCGGATTTTATTGCTTCGGTTACAGGTTGGAATGCCGTTCGACGTCGACGCGGAGTGTCGGCCGTTCGTCATGCGTTTCTGCCTTCGCTCCTCCCCGAAGATTTTGGATCGCGACTGCATACGATTGATCCAATTCATTCACCTGGATTTGGTTCGTTCGCATCATGTCACGATCTATTTGGCGATGGAAGCGTTAGGCTATTTGATTTAAGCGGTCATGCGGCAGGTCAGCTAGGTGCGTTGTTGCAGCTATCCGATGGTAGACGCTGCTTCTTACTGGCGGACGCCTATTGGGCGCGGACAGAAGTCGAGTCCAACGCCTTACCATCGTTTGCCTTTCGGGTCCTGGCAGATGACAATCGCGCGGCACTTGATACTCGTTCGGCGATTCAATCCGTGCGTTTGATAGATCCGACGATCGAATTTGTTTGTACTCACTGCCCAGAGTTCTCTCGTGAACAACAGTTCGATCTTCGCTTGGATGATCAATTAAGGCGCATGCGTTCTGATGAGTCGATTACTGTGCAGCGATGACGTGTCCGGCCCGGAAGGTGTACATACAGGTATGGTCAAGTTGCTCTAGATGATTGGCGAGCTCTATCGATTCAATGACTGGTAGATTCCAGTCTTCGCGATCTCGTTTAACAAGAAAGAAGCGTTCGCAGAATCGAGCCTTGTCTTTAGCTGAATAGCGAACGCTCGAATATATTTCTTGGTAAAGACTCGGCGACGCGTAGGATGAAAAATCCGATAGTGAGAAAGCATCAAAGACTGCTGGGTTGTTGAAAAGATATTCGTGAAGTGGAGCAGTGACGACATCTAAACGATCGACCCTTTGTTTGATCGAATCGAAGTTTGCTTCTTGCAAGTGCAACGGCAAAATACAATCAGAAGTATACCGACCATAAAAAATTAGGTTTGCAAACGGGTTCTCTCGCAAGAGCGTACGACGGGCCATCGACTGCAAACTTTGGAACAGATATTCAGCGACATTGAAATCCCTAGGAATGATTTTAGCCCCAGGTTCACGAATGATGGTTGTCCAAACCCAACGCGTCGCAATTATATTCAGCACGCGTCGTAAGAAGGGGCCAGTCCAGAATTTCTCCCAGTAGTCTTGCTGCGCTGAGAGAGCTTCAGCGTTTAACAATCCATCAATGTGCTTTTGTCTAAAGACAGTCATTTTTGACATCGCGCGAAGCAATTTTTCCCATGTTCCGCAGTAAATAAGTCCGCGTTGGACAAGCGAGCGACGATCACGCCAGTATGCGTTGCTTTGCGCGTTCAGCGATTTGATGACCGAATCGAAATGAAGATCCGGATGTGCTGACGGTACGATTCCCATAAAGATCAGAAAGTCTTCATATTCAAGCAAACGGTAGGCTGCTATTTTAAGATTAAGCAAGTGATTTTGCGTTGGATTAAAATCGACGCACACAATGCGTTGCGGATCGGCGGTCAGTAAATCAAGCCCCCGAGCACCACTGCCAGTGACGCACAGTACGTGATCAGCGCGATTAAGCTTCAGAGCCGCCAATTCTGCCGCCGTGTCCTCGTTACTGGCCGAGTAATTTATTTTTGAGAAAAAACGTCGTGTCATGCAACGGCCGCACGCCGGTAACAAGGGCAATATGTTCTCTGAAATTGGTAACTTAAAAAAGTACTGGCACGTCATCGCGCTAGCTAATGAGATACCACGCAAAGGGTGTCTCAAACGATTGCTTTATTCGCGACCGCTGTTGATCTGGCGCGATGCATCCAATGGCCTGTACGCGTTGGCGGATTGCTGTGCTCATCGCAAGTCGCCGATCGAAGTTCTTGATTATAGCGCAAATACGATTGGTTGCCCTTACCACGGTTGGCAATATGATTCAGAAGGAAATTTGACCAACATTCCTAGTTCACCGCAGGGCTGCAAGAAGCTCAAGTGCGCTATTCCGCAATTCAAGGTCTTGGAGTCTGAGGGGTTTATCTGGATTCATCTCGATGTGGAACAAATAGATTGCACGACTGGTCCACCGGGGCAAGATCCTGGATTGCAAATCCGCGAGTTTAGCGAGCCCGGTTGGAAGTCGATGTTCACATCGAAGGTTTTCGAGACGACCGAAGAACTGCTGATCGAAAATTTCATGGATGCGACACATACTGCGTCTGTTCATGCTGGATTGATTCGCAATCAAGAAGCATCGGTACAGCATCATGTAACGGTGACTTCTGACCAACACAGTGTAAAAGTGGATTTCGCTGAAACGGAAGAACGGATTGGGCCTGGTGTGCGATGGCTGTTTGGTGGATCCGTCCGTGTCAGACATTCGGACGAATTCTTACTGCCCAATTTGGTGCGGGTCATCTACGAATTTAACAACCAGCCTCGATTCGTCGCGTTGATCGCATGTTCGCCGATCACAAATGGCGTGACGCAAGCCTTCGTCCAACTGCGTTATCGATTCGGTGTTGCCAATTGGATAATCAAGCCGGTTTTGGGCATGTTGACGCGTCGAATTCTACGTCAGGATTTTGAGATTACGCGAGCTCAATTTGCCAATCAAAAACGATTCGCGGATTTGAAAGAACATTCCGTTGCTTCCGATCTAATCGCGGCCCGCGTTTCACGGATTCGTCGGGCGCAAACGATTGATGGGGCAGAAATTGGATGCATCGTCAAACACATCCAATTGAAGACGTGATTCTTCGTCATGCCAGGCTCTGATCAATACGGGAACACGTCTGTAACTTCGACGTTGCTGTAGTAAGCGGCAAGTTCGAGGCCTTTTGAGAGTCCGGGTATATCGAGGACGCAAATTGAACGGTTGTCGTCTGCATATTTTCCAAGGCTTCCAGAGACGACTTTATAAACATCTCCACCGTAACCAGCGGCATCCCAAGCGGCATCCATTTGCTTCGCCGCGCTGGGGGTGATGTTTTTGATTTTGGCAAGCGGCGCTAAAGTCGTGCGCATGGTGTCAAACCAAGTCGCATTTTTGACAGAATTTGCCCATGCTGCCCAGTTTTCTGCAAACACGACAGAAAAATCCCAGCCGCTTTGCATGTGGCCTCGCATCGAACCAATCGAAGGAAAGCCGACAAACGCGGCTATGGCCACACCAAACGAACCACCGAGCCCCGCGCCGTAACGCGATGTTTCGAGTACCACGACCGCTTTTTCATCCGTGCCCGTATTGGCCAATAGTGCTACTCCCGTCTCTAGACCGCCCGCAGTCAGAGTTCCGCCAATCTTCAATAATGGTCCAATCCAGACACTGCAATAATCGACCTGTGGTGTGTACGTCCAGAACGTGTTACTAAACGGATAATGGAGGTTCCCATCGTCAAGTATGTTTGCGACGCCAAGCTCCGAATCGAAGGCTTGAAAATATTTGTTGGCTACGAGGCTTTTACTTTTAAAGAATCCAAGCGAAAGAACTTTTCCACCAGGTTCTTCGAGCAACAATTGGTAGCAGACGTAATTTTTATGCGCTTGGTAAGTTCCAACCGTTTTGACTATCTGCTTCCATTTCCACGTTCCGTGGGCGTTCTTCATAGTTCGGCCGGCACTAGGTGAAATGGGCTTTTGCTGACGCCATGTTCCTGAGTCGCCGTAAATGCCATCCAGCGCGATAAGTTGGACTCCGTAGCGTCGATAAATCTTGACAATATGCATTAAATCGCTCGAACAAAGTAAAGGGATGTAGTCGAACGAATACAGCAATACGTTCTCTAACTACTCTTATCGAGAGATGGCGAAATTGTTGCGAGAAAAATATATTTTTCGCAATAATTTCTCTTATCGGACCGAGTTATGGAGCAGAATCCAACGTTCAGAACGTCCGTTTAAGCTGCTTCGCCGATCCAGCTTCGTAGCAATGACGCAGCAGCATCTGGATTCTCACGAACCAAGGTTGTGAGCTCTTCTTTAATCTCGCCACCGCTCATATCGAATTGCCGTTTTTGAGGCGAGCCAGGACTAGCACCATCACCAGCGGAAGCGGCTTCCATCGATTCCATTTCTCCCTCTTCTAGAGCAGACATGTCCCACATGGCTGGATCTTGCAACTGAACTTCGAATCCGCGGTCGAATTGAGCATCTGGAGTTCCATTGGGAGTCGCTTTGGCCATCGATCGCAACATCATTAGCGCGGCACCAGCAAGACCAAACATGCCGATCCATTGCCAATTGCCGAGCAGATAGACCAGCATCGTTTCAGCCATTGATGGCCCCGCGATAGCTTCGGTCGGGATGTCCATGTAATCGGTCACCGTAACGCTTGGGAAACGATCGCTGCCAGCGGTGGCGGACGGTAGCAGGGCCGCCAGAGTGCGTTGAATCTTCTTGTCGACTTCGTCTTTGATGGCTGCGATGCCCGGAACAACGATAGCTTTGTCTAGTGTCGTTAAATCGTTCGGCGTTTTATCTGGGTTCGCGTCTAGCCATTGTCGTTGGAAGGCCGCTTTGTAATAGGAGACTGGGATGGCGACCGAGATGGCAGCGTGATTCATTTTCAAACCAACGCGGTCAATGAGTGTCGTTTCATGTCCAGTGACTTTGCGTTCTTCTTCAGTTGATTCTTTCGATTTGGCGGTTTCCTGAGCAAAGTCTTGCAACGATTGCGATCGGTTTGCGATCGCATTGGGCTCTGCCCCAGGGCGACCGGCAGTGTTCGGTTGAGTCGTTTGGCTGTCGCGTTTGGTGGAGCTGACCTGGAGTGTTGTCGGCTTTTCGTTGTACTTAAGTATTTCAGTTGCTTCGCGGAGCGTTGTATCAAGATCGACGTAGACCTCCAACCGAACATCGCCATAGTCAGTCAACAAATTGCGTGCCTTGGTTTTGAGCTCATCTTCCAAGCGCGTTTTCAGTTGATAGTACTTCTGTTGTTCGGCGGTCATCGGATCGCTGCCGCCATGCATCGTGGCGCCGCTGGCAAGGTCCATGACGGAGATGTTCTCATACTTAAGTCCAGCAAAAACTGTGGCCACTGCTCTCATGATGTTGCGCTTTTGTTCATCAGTTAGCGGTTTGTTACCTTTGGGTCGAACGTAGACGCTGGCCGTTTGCAACGGCATCGCCGAGAAGCCATTCTGCTGTTTATCGTGAGTTAGAAAGGCGTCTTCGACGAAATCAAGATTCTTGATTGCCGTCGCTACTGCGTTCTCGCGGGCGGCATGAAAACGTTGACGTCCGACCTCTAAAGATTCAAGAAAATTCGACGAGTTCAGAGCTTGCTCGATAGTGCTTCCCAATTGCTTTGGAAAGCCATCGTTGTCCGCCAGTGCTTTAAGATAAATATTTCGTTCGCTTGTCGGGACACTGATTCGCTGACCAACTCGCTCAGAACCACTCAAGCCAGCAATTCCAAATGCGGCTTCGGCGGCTTGCAGTTCTGATTCGCTGAGACTTCGGCCACCGAATAAGTACTCCGTGGATTTTGTCGTACTTCCGCGGACGAGAAAAACCGAACTGATCAGCACGCAAGCCAACAGTAGACCAGCGACCAGTCGACTGCTGGCAGGCATCGATTGGAAGAGGTCACGTATCTGTACGAGCAACTGGTTAAATGTTTGCATCGTTTATTAATGCCAGTAAATTGGTAGCGACTGCGAAATGCATTTAAGCATTGCGAAGCCTTTGCCGCAGGTTTTTGATCGAGCGGATTAGAGAAATTCCGCCGTCTAGTTTCAGTACAACGATAGTGCGTTTAGACTTGGATCGACTGAATTTCTTCGTAAGCTCGCATCACTTTATTTCTTACCTGAATCAACAGCCGGAATGCCATATCAGCTTTTTGCATACTCGTAATGACTTCAGCCGCATCGATTTCACCACCGGTCATCAACGTTTCAATCTGAGCTTCAGAAGTTGCTTGCGATTGATTAACTTTTTGCAATCCATCAAGCAAAAAACCTTCGAAATTTGGTCGCTCTTGGGTCGAATCAACCTGCACTTCGCTACCATTTTTCGCAAGCCGCTGCGTGAAATCTGCGAAGAGTGAGTTGGAGTCGATTTGCATTTTGGAATTGAACTATTTAGTTCACTTTCATTCGTTCAATTAATTGAACCAGTGCTTTGTTTAATTTCAAAATTGGCTTGGTCAGGATGCGTCTCGGACGCATCGGCAATAGTCAAAATCGTTCTTAGACGTTATCAGGAAGTGGCCGAGCGGTAATTCTTATTTGGATGAAGCATTAAGCCAGTAGGCTCAGTGTTTGCCGCGAGATGCCTTTTGTTACTTCCATAACGCCCAAGTTCGCCTCGTACGCGCGAGAAGCTTCCAGAGCATCAACGAACTGCTCATTCATGTTGATATTTGGGTAAGCGACATGGTCTTTCCACTTACCGTCCTTGATCGCTAGCGGGTGGTCTGGCTGATAGCGATAAAGCGGTTCGCCTTGATCGATTTCAATTCGATCGACTTGAACGCCGGTCAGGCCTTTTTCTTGACCCATGTCGTCGGTTTTGAATACAACAAAACGTTCTTGATAAGGTTTCGCTTCGCCTTTTTCATTAGTCAGTGTCGTCATGTTTGCGATGTTGCCCGAGATCGTGTTGAGCCGCGCACGCTGAGCAACCAACGCACTAGTACTGACGTCAAGGGA
The DNA here is from genome assembly GCA_041740995.1 of Pirellulaceae bacterium. Lineage (GTDB taxonomy): Bacteria > Planctomycetota > Planctomycetia > Pirellulales > Pirellulaceae > JBGSKY01. The sequence goes on along the minus strand of JBGSKY010000207.1, from coordinate 982 downwards.
AGTAAACATGGTTCTAGTTCCTCGGAGGTTAGACGTTAACCGATTCGGCTATAGCCATTTGCAACGTGTGCATTTGATGGCGAAGCATTGAAATGGCGGTTGAGTGCATCGCTTGGTTCTTGCTTATGTTAGTGACTTGTTGCTCAAGGCTCACATCGCTGCCGTCATGATACAAAATCTGTTCGTATACTTTATGGACATGTTGTTGAGCTTGTTGTTTGGAAATGTTGTTGGCCGAATCGTCATCCTGTGGGCCAGTGAGATTCCTATTTTGTTTGCTGGCCGCGATACTGTCTTGCAAAGCCTCATGAAAGTTGTCGACCGACAGATCTTGAGTCAGGTAGCCCGGCGTATCCAAATTGGCGATATTACTGGCCAGCAGTTGATGCCGCCGTTCCGCAAATTTGACACTTTCAGTCAGTGTTTCGATTGAGCTGTTTTGAAGGATGCCGTTCCACATGGCCGATCGATTTTTTTGAGTGTCTGTCGTTTTGTTTTTGCTGATGCGGTGAAGTCTGTTGAAGTTGATTTCTTTATCCCTCAGCGAACCATTCACTTTCGCTGGTCTCTTCGGATGTGTTCGATTCATAGGCGCGTTGAATCGAAGCAGCCGAGTGGGCTTGTTGCAATTGACTTCCGACGGCGTTCCTTTGAATTGAAAGCTGTTCCACGGCTTCACCTTCCATCGAAAGTATCTCTCTGAGCAATTGATCGCAGAGCTTAAGCTCGGACTTGCAATTAAGCCGATCTGCTTCATTTTCCCAAACGCGTTGATCGGCGTTTTGACTTGCGAAGGGAGCGATCTGTCGTTGGATTGATTGCAGCGCTTGCATTGCTTCGTTTTTTTGACTGAGCATCGACAGTAACGCTTCGACTTCATGATTGATCACGAAGTCGTTCTGCTGCAGCGTTAGCTGTTTGATTGCCTGAAGCAAATTCAGCTTGCGATGAATTAGCTCTGCGAGATGTTCGGTCTGAAGCG
>JBGSKY010000206.1:0-1800 GCA_041740995.1 Pirellulaceae bacterium | reverse complement strand
CCCCACCACCGCCTCACGCGAGCTTCGGCCCCAGCAGCTCGATAAATCAAAGGCATCAATCACAGCTCCTAGCGCTATCTAATTGATGAATCTGGAAGATAAGCCCGAAGGAATTTGTTAAGATTTTAGCGGAGGCAATGCCGTGAACTCAAGAATCGCGATCGATCCGAATATCTGTCACGGTCAGGCTGTGGTCAAAGGCACTCGTATTGCTGTTCACCAGATTGTCAGAATGTTAGCAAATGGTGATTCAATCAACGATTTGCTCGTAGATTACCCGACTCTCTCGCGTGAGGATGTACTCGCCTGCCTTGAATACGCAGCATCCCTTGCCGAAGAGCAACTGACATCTCTCGAACCCATGCGCGGCTGAACGATGCAAATTTTAGTCGACGAGAACATTCCCACAATGACTGTTTTAGCTTGCGCGCCACCAACCATGATGTCATCGACGTTCGCGGTACTGAAAAACAGGGAATTGACGATGACGCTTTGTGGCAATTTGCCCAAGCAGAAGGTCGACTGGTCGTGACCACCGACAAAGGCTTTGCGCGCTTCCGCAATCAGCCTCATCATGGCATTTTAGTTGTTTTGCTGGGCAAACCAAACAGGCAAACGATTCACGACCGTGTCCTTTTGGCACTGCGACAACACGCTGTGGAATGGCCTGGCTTGATGGTTGTGATGCGCGACCGCGTCAAGAGCGTTACACGTAGGCCTCATCAAACTAAAGTAGACCCCGTTTCGGAAACCTAAGGCATGTTTAAGTTCGACTCATTAGACGCCTTTGCAGGACATGAACTAAGTCGGAAACACGATTGGGGTGGCTGGTTTAACACATCTTCTCTTCAAGTCCGTACCAAGGGGTGCGAAATGCCCTGCTAACTCTCTCCCACAACCTCGTCCCAACCACCTAATGTCTATGCATAAAATCGATGACCTTGGATTTATTCTCAACGCGCTAAAGGTTCTCCGTAGCGGGTCGATAGCATTTTTGAGCACAGATTGGACAACGAAGACTCTGAAAACTTTGGAGGATTACATGGCAGGCACCGCATTCCGCTACGTGGGAGCGCTAGCATCGATTCTGATGTTGTTTGGTGGCTTTGTAGCCTGCGGATCGAAGATGTATCAAGTCTCGGTCGCTGACGATATCGTTACGCCTTCTGCCTCAGAAGGCTCAGATGATCCGACTTCGACCATGTATGGTATCCATGGAGGATGGGATAACCTCAGTTTACCAATTCCATTCGCCTTCGGTAATGAACTCAGCGAAGCCCAGCAAACTATGATTGCTCAAGCTATGGCAGTCTGGGAAAAAGCGGTCGGAAAAAAACTCTTCAAGACAACCGGGATTCATGAAGGAGTTGACGGCGATGTATTCCCCAACCTCTTTGCCTCGCTTAATGACACTATAAACGGTCAATATCACAATGCCGACTGGGGGAAGACGGGTAAGAGCGAGTTTGTTTTGGCAACCGCAATCTGGAAGGGCCCTTCTGGTCAAGTCATCGATACGGGCGATGTTCACTACAACGATCAGTTTTATGTGATAGGCGATGCATTTACAGAGACGGCCGACGGTGACCGCGAAGTTGCTGATCGCTGGACCGTTGCCATGCACGAGCTGGGACACCTGCTTGGACTTTTGCACGTGGATGAAGAAGTTGATGGTTTATCGATCATGAACCCGTCGCTTTTCATCGGTGAAGGTTTAGCGGCACGGCGAATTTCCAAGGGAGATATCGAAAGAGTGCAGACTATCTATGGATGTGACGGCGACGCATGCGACGTAGACAG
>JBGSKY010000205.1:0-7724 GCA_041740995.1 Pirellulaceae bacterium | reverse complement strand
CATCATCTTGGTGGAGGAGCAGGACCGGACGCTTTGGAAAAGGGATTTCATTGCAGAGGGTCAACGGCTCGTTGAACAAGCCCTGCGTTCCCGTCGCTTCGGCGTTTACACCATTCAAGCCGCGATCTCCGCAGTTCACGCGGAAGCGAAGCTGGCAAGCGAAACGGACTGGGAACAAATCGTCGCCTTGTACGACGTTTTGCTGCGAGCGGACTCGTCTCCCGTCGTTGAGCTGAATCGGGCCGTCGCGATCGCAATGCGCGACGACGTAGCCTCGGGACTATCCATCATTGACGCGATCTTGGATCGAGGCGACTTGCAAGATTACTACCTCGCCCACTGCGCAAGAGGCGAATTCCTGCGGCGACTCGGCAACCCGAAGCAGGCCAAACTCGCATTCGAGCGAGCACTGTCGCTCGCCAAGCAAGAGCCAGAAAAGCGATTCCTGCGCAAAAAACTAAGTGATGTTGGCGGCAACCGCGACTGAACAACGATTCTAGTGAGAGTGGTTGAGACCGGGGAGATTGCAGGAATATACGAAACAAGCAGTTGTTTTTCGTATCTGCTAAACACCGGCTTGCTCGAAAAACCTGTTGCGCTCGGTTTCACTGAATTGTGTCTAGAAAAACTGCAAACAGTGAAGTTGAGCCAAGCCGAACTCTTTTCAGACTGCTCGCGAGACACGGAGAAACAACGTAAGCCATTTATTTGTAGGGACTCAAAAACCGTAAGCCGCGAGTCTTACTATCAACTTTGACTTGCTTTTTCCTGCATACATGCAACAAAAGTAGCGTGACGCATTCTTGCGGTCTCTGACTCAAAGTCCCAATCGATTGTTAACCAATGTCGCTATCTACGCTATTACAAAGCCGCGTTAGCGAACTCGAGATTTCGATTTCCGACCTTGCTCGCCGCAGTGGCGTATCACGGGCAACTGTGATTCGGATTCTCGGAGGTAAGGATGACGGCTTTAAAACGACGCTGTTGCTGCGACAGGGAATCGCGGGAGATTCCCCCGGACTATGAATATTTAATTCGAACTTTTTGTGAAGGTTCGAATGGCAAGCTTGATGTTGACGACGTATTGATCAGCGACTGTCATGCGGCGGATGAGACCGCCGGGTATCACATTACGCTTCAGTGAAAAGATGGAACGAAGACTGAACTTAATGTTGAATACATGCGAGATGGGTTTGATGGTAGGTCAGTTGCAAACCGTCTCAATGAAGTTGCCAAGCGTGGAAAACTGCGAGACCTATTTTGTTCGGCGATGGGCAATGGTCAATCGATCGTCTACTAGTTTGGCCCGCCGAAAAAGATTGAGCAACTGCTTGATCTAACTTTGACAAGCCATCCGCCAACAACCGATGGATGTTCGGCTCTTCGCGAGCAACTCAAGATTTTACTTGGATGTTTGGACTGACGGAGACCCGTGGCTTAAACTCTTCTACGATTCCATCTTTCGTCTCCTTGTTTGCATCGAAATCGCGAGGCTCAGGAACTTGGACTTTAATCTCAACTTCCTCATCATGCTTTGGAGGCGGCGTGCGTTTGACGTTCTGTTCGGCTTCGCTGTTAATCAGAAGTGACTTGTTAGAATGCAAGTGGCGAAGCAAGAAAGACATTTTTGAATTTTGGATTTCTGTTTTGCTGGTCACTCAGCACCATTTCACGGATCGCGTCTGAAAGTTGAGCTTGCTGCCAGCGGCATTCGGATTCGGCAACTCGAATCGCATCAAACTTACTGACCGATTTCATCACTGCCCAGATCGCGTACGCTGCTGCCCCAAGTTCATGGTCCGCCATGTGAGCGGTTGCCACGGCATGGCCTGCCGCTCGAGCAACTGCGATTGCAGCCACATTCGACGATTCCCTCGCTGCGGCGTGCGCTCCAATCGCGGCTTCTCTGGCGCGAGTGACTGATGCGTTGCCACTAGCCCATTCTCGAGCGATCGCAATCGCGTGGCTGGGGCGAGCGTCGCTTGGATGGACTTCTGTGAACAAAGATAAAACATGTTCAGCACAGTCAGCCGCCCACGCAACGAGAAAGCGATGCGTAGCCAAATCCAAATCGCCGCCTCGATGAATGGCGATAAACCTTGGATCACGATTGCCGGAGTAACGTTTCAATTTGGAGTCTCTCTTTGTTGCATAACTCACTTGCCAACGCCTGCTTTAGATTTTGTTGGGATTTGTGTACATCTCCCGAGTCGAAAAACAAACTCTATACTTAAAACTGGCAGTAAAGACTGGATTTTCGGGTAGCAAAATCCTACTTTTTTGTGAAGGAGAACAAAATGGGTCAGCCAGTCAAACTTTCCGACGAAATAGTCGACGATGCGCGGGCGGTCGTGCCGTTCTCCCAGCGGAGTCTTGCTGGCCAGATCGAATTCTGGGCAGGGCTCGGAAAATCGATCGAGCCGTTGCTTCATGGTGATCGGGCTCTTTCGTTGCATATGGCCGGAGGAGAGCGTCGGCTATCGCAACTCTTATCGGAAGTCGAAACTGCCAAAGGTCGCAAACGGCTTGAGGCTACTCTGAACAAGCGCCCTTATCCGCACTACAAGCTGGTGCCTGGCCATCCAGACCTTATCTGCCGCATCGAGAAAGATGGAAAAGAAATAATTGGTCGCTTTGTTGGTCGCGAGTTCAAAGCGGTCGAGGTTGACCGTTGAGGCTGCCGCTTGAGTTTCTCGACAAGCGACCGATCGTCATTGCTCTGGCTGGTTCGGATGGGGCCGGTAAGTCGACTTTCTATGAAACCTTTCTCGCAGACTCTGGACTTCGATTCATCAACGCGGATGTATTGTCCGCTTCATTGAATGTGAGCGCTTACGAAGCAGCTGAGTTAGCCTCGTCCTTGCGCTCGGCACTCGTTGCACAACGTGAGAGCTTTATTTTCGAGACGGTACTATCCGATCCTGTCGGTGAGAAAGTCGAACAGCTCTCAACGTAAGCAGCTCTTGGGTACACCGTTGTTTTCATCTTCATCCAGATCGATAGTCCAGAAGAATCAATCAAGCGAGTCGCCATGCGCGTCAGCCAAGGCGGTCACGACGTTCCTGACGAGAAACTTCTTGCAAGATTCGAGCGAACTCAAGCGAACTTGAAACGTGCCATTGAGCGTCTGCCTTACGTTATCGTTTATAGTAACGACGACATTGCCCATCCTTACAAACTCGTTGAACTGTACGAGCATGGCAAAAGTAATATGAATTTGTAAACGGAGTGAAAGGCATAGTGACAGAACCGTTGATCTACTCTGTCGGCACTCAAGTCGTCGTACAAAAAGAAACCTATCACGTTAATCGTCGTGTTGCACATCCCGCCGGATCGGTCGGTGTCATTGTTCGGTCGCCGATCGACAGAACGTATACTTATCGCGTGAAGTTTAATGATGGGTTCGAAGCAGCTGTGCACCACGATCAATTATTTAGGCTGTCCGAATTCAAACGCATCCCCCCCGTAGTGGATCTTGTTAAAGATCCGATGAAGACAGGAACTTTGGCAAGCTCCACTACGATGATCGATCTGAATGAGCGTGTCATCTACCGCTGTGTGATCGGTTCACGTGCCTACGGATTGGAGGATGATCAATCCGATACGGATCGTCGTGGCATTTATTTGCCGCCCGCCGAACTACATTGGTCTCTCTACGGAGTTCCTGAACAATTGGAGAACGAGGAAGCACAAGAAGCCTATTGGGAGCTGCAAAAGTTTATCGTTCTGGCTCTCAAGGCGAACCCGAACGTGCTGGAGTGTCTCTATTCGCCGATCGTAGAATTTGCGACACCCTTGGCCGACGAATTACTCGCGATGCGCGAGTCGTTCTTGTCCAAGCTTGTGTTTCAGACCTACTCGGGTTATGTCGCATCGCAATTCAAGAAAATGCAAACGGATATTCGAAATCAGGGGCGAGTCAAGTGGAAGTACGTGATGCACCTGATCCGATTGTTGATCTCAGGAATTGATGTGCTCCGCGAAGGCAAGGTCACAGTTGAAGTGGGCCAACAGCGAGAACAGTTGCTTGAGATTAAACGCGGCGAAGTTCCGTTCGCAGAAGCAGACGCTTGGCGCAAGCGGCTACAAGTCGAATTCGAACAGGCGTTTCAGCAGACTACTTTACCTGATCGCCCCGACTATGAACGAGTCAATGCGTTCTTGATCCACGCCAGAAAACTCGCCATGCAGAAGGAATTGCCGTAGTGAAGCTTGTTAAAGCTCCGCAGAGGGATTTACCGTAGTGGAGCTTGTTAAAGCTCCGCAGAAGGATTTACCGTAGTGGAGCTTGTTAAAGCTCCGCCTCGACGATCAATTGTTCTTGAAAAAAAGAAGTAGCCACAAACTGGGATCATTGACATGATCCACTACGAACTTTCCAGGAAGACTATGAACAAACGCGATCATCTAAGACGGCTCGATGCGGGTTACTATCGTGGCAACGCCATTGTTCATTGGTCGCTAACGATTCGAGAACGCAAAGCAGGTTGGCTCAACGGGTTCTCTTACTACCGCTTTCGTGAACTGCTTACCCATGCGGGTTTTCGTTACGGATTTGCCTGCCCAATTTTTTGTTTAATGCCGGATCATATTCATATGCTGTGGATGGGCCTGTTCGATTTTACGGACCAATTAGTGGCCATGAAGCATTTTCGCAAAACACTCAACGAATCCCTGAGCCGAATCCATTTCGAGCTGCAGGACCAAGCTTATGACCATGTTCTGCGGGACGAAGAAAGGCAAGAACAGGCGTTCCATGACGTTTGCGAATACATCTCCCGTAACCCTGAGCGAGCTGGGTTGGTGAAACTAGACGGCTACAAAAACTACGACTATGCAGGCTGTTTGATACCTGGCTATCCCCAGTTGCGTCCTTTCGAGGACAGTTTTTGGAACGAATTTGATCGAGTCATCTCCTATATTCGCACCAATGGACTATTTCGAAAACCAACGCCGTAGTGAAACTTGTTAAAGTTCTACTACACAGGGGCCGTCGTTAAAGCTCCTGCTAAATTCCAAAGAATGCTGTAACAACAAGGCACCATGGATCATTAACATGATCCACTACGATGAATATCCAGCAAGAAAAGATGATGACTCATGTGAAGTCGCATCCGTTTCCACTCGTGTTCGCCACAATCAGCGGTGCTCACTTGTATGGATTTCCATCACCTGACTCCGATTTCGATTTGCGCGGTGTGCATCTACTTCCGCTTCAAACAGTTTTGAGCCTGGACGATGGCCAACAGACGTTTGAGAAAGAGGGGATCTATGATGGCTTGGAAATTGATTTAGTCACTCATGATGCCACGAAGTTCTTTGGTCTGATGCTAAAACGCAATGGCTATGTGCTGGAACAGCTTCTGTCCCCGCTGGTCGTGTTCACAACTCCGGAGCATGAAGAGCTCAAATCGATCGCGCCAAGTTGTATCACACGGCATCATTCACATCACTACCTCGGATTTGCAGCAACCCAATGGAGACTTTTTGAGAAAGAATCGCCACCGCGAGTCAAACCGCTGCTTTACACGTTCCGAGTTCTGTTGACTGGGATTCACTTGATGAAGACTGGTGAAGTTCAAGCTAACTTGTGCATACTCAATGAGTCTGCAAAGTTGAGCTACCTGGATGAATTGATTCATCGAAAGCAGACCGGGGCAGAGAAAGGTGTCCTGGACGCTGCCGATATGGAATTCTATCGGGTCGAATACGAGCGATTAACCAGCGAATTGGAACGGGCATTCGAGGAATCAACTTTGCCAGAAATGCCTTCAGGTCGAGCTGCGTTGAATGATCTACTCGTTCGTTTACGATTGAACGATGCCCGATCAGCGGTACTGCACGAACTGACTGCACAAGCACAAGAATTAAAGTTGGGCTACTAGATCGCGGCTAGGGGACAATCAGTGAATCGAAGAGTAATTTACCTTCTTTCGCCGATCGTCGTCATATTTACGGGATTTGCATCGCGCCGATTCCGACAGCATCTGCCAACGTTCATCGGCGAATACAGCGGCGATGTTCTGTGGGCGATGATGTTGTTTCTGTTCGTGGGTTTTGTCTTTGCTGGTCGTACTCTTTTTCAGCGATGCATCATCTCGTTGGTTCTGGCCTTCGCGGTCGAGGTCAAACAGCCTTGTCGCGCGCCCTGGATCGATGGCATCCGAACCACGACGTTGGGTGGGCTGGTTTAGGTATCGGTTTCCTATGGAGAGATCTTGTTTGCTACTTGGTTGGCATCGCGGCCGGCGCACTCATTGAACTAACAACGCGATGTTGGAGGGGAATGCGAGAAACCAACTCAGCTGGCTAACAATCGCAGAGCGGATGCAACGCCAATGGTGACCTCCGTCATGCGCTGGTAGTCCGGCGTATCTGGCGTATCAATGGCTCGGTGGTAATTCGAATTCCTTAGAAAACTGGTGTCGGTAAGCATCAAGGCTGGATAACGTTGATCCCAAAACGAGCTGTTGTCACTCAGCCGAGTTGATAGGTTACCGGGCGCGGTGAATCCTCTCGCTCGATTCAATTGAACACTTTCTGTTGATACTCATTTCCACCGAGGCATTCGAGAAATTCGCCATAGTGAGACCACATGAGTTCGTGGTCTGGAACGGTTTCTTGAACGACCAAGTCGGTAATCCAGACGAGATGCGAACTCGCATCGACGATCTGCTGGGCAGCAGAAATTATAAGATTATGATGACGAGGCCGCGGAATTAGTGACGCGGTCGCGACCAATGATGCTTGAAACGATTCATTCGGGTATCGTTGTTGTTCCGGCGTCTTTCCGAGACGACCTATTTTGTGGGTCTCGGAGAGCCCGCCTACGTGATTACAGTAGATAATCTGTGCCGACTTGCTTACGCCCGCCCCTCACCCCCGATGAACGAGATAGCTTGATGTTAAGATTGCAAGAAAGTTTGATGTTCTTTTTATTAGCTATAAGCATCGCCTTGGCATCGGTAGCCAACGCCCAAGACACGAACGTTTTGAATGCAACGGACTTGACGGAGGCGTCAAATGGACGGCAACGAGATCGACTTCCGGGTTTGCAATCGGATTCTTGCGTGCTACTGCCCAATGGTTGGTCGCTCAAGCCCGAGGGCGTGCAAATTGCCATGGGAGACTTTCCTTCCAACGTGCAGCAGACGAGCGATGGCAAGTTCGCGGCGGTACTGCACTGCGGCTATGGCGCCCACGAAGTTCGTATCGTATCGCTGGTCACGAACACGGTAATATCCTCGGCCACGTTGCCGCGTTCGTTCTATGGCCTGGCTTTCTGCAATCGCGATTCGACCCTGGCCGTCAGTGGCGGCGAAGACGAAACGATTCTGTTGTATCCGTTTAATGCGGGTTATCTCGGCCAGCCAAAGTCGCTCGAAATCGTTGATCCCGAACAGACCTTTGTCGTCTCGGGAATCACACCTCTGGACGATTCGACGGAGTTGATCGTTTGCGGGTTGCTGGGGCACCAAGTGCGTGTGGTCTCACAAGCCGACGGCCGCTCGCGATTCTCCATCGATACCGGCGAGTTATCATATCCCTATACAGCAGTGGTCGATGCAACCAAGAAGCTGGCATATGTCAGTTTATGGGGCCAGTCGTCCGTGATTGTGGCTGATTTGGCAAGTGGCAAGGTGACAAAGACACTGACCACGCTGAGCCATCCGACGGAAATGCGATTGATTGAACAAGGACGCGTGCTGCTTGTGGCTTGTTCG
>JBGSKY010000204.1:0-2115 GCA_041740995.1 Pirellulaceae bacterium | reverse complement strand
GGCGCGCGGTGACATTCCAATGCATCGGAATCCAGCCAACGGATATCGACTGTTCAAACGAAGCGACCTCGACGGCTTTTTGAAGAAGACAGCCAAGCCAGTAAAACCCAAAGCGTAATTGAAAGCTCACGACGAGCCGCTCGCATCACGAAGGAACAGCACATGACCGGAGCCCAACAACGTGCCGCACTGCAACGCAAAATCTGGGATATCGCCAATGACGTGCGCGGTGCCGTGGATGGATGGGATTTCAAGCAGTATGTTTTGGGTACTCTGTTTTATCGGTTTATCAGCGAGAACTTTGCCCTTTACATCGAGGCCGGTGACGAAAGCATTAACTATGCCGAATTACCCGATAGTCGTATCTCACCAGAGATCAAAGACGATGCCATCAAAACCAAAGGGTACTTTGTCTATCCCAGCCAATTGTTTGCGAACGTCGTTGAAACTGCTAATACCAACGAAAATCTGAACACCGATCTGGCGGCTGTCTTTGCTGCAATCGAATCATCCGCCAACGGCTACCCATCGGAAGACGACATCAAAGGGTTGTTCGCGGACTTTGACACTACCAGCAATCGATTAGGCAACACCGTCAAGGACAAGAACGAACGGCTGGCAAAGGTGCTGAAACGGGTGGCGGAGCTAGATTTCGGTGACTTTGAAGGGAGTAAGATCGACTTGTTCGGTGACGCCTATGAATTTCTGATCTCCAACTATGCCGCCAACGCGGGCAAATCGGGAGGCGAGTTCTTTACGCCTCAGCAGGTGTCGAAGCTGATCGCCACGCTGGCGATGCATAAGCAAACCAAGATCAACAAGATCCTCGATCACGCTTGTGGCTCCGGTTCGCTGCTCTTGCGAGCCAAAAAGCAATTCGATGCCCACATCATTGAAGAAGGGTTCTTCGGCCAGGAGGTCAACCACACGACCTACAACCTGGCTCGCATGAACATGTTCCTGCACAATATCAACTACGACAAGTTCGACATCCGGCTCGGCAACACGCTCACCGATCCTCAGTTCGGCGACGAAAAGCCGTTTGATGCCATCGTCTCCAACCCACCGTATTCAGTGAAATGGATTGGCAGCGATGATCCCACGCTGATCAATGACGAACGCTTTGCTCCTGCTGGAGTGCTACCCCCCAAGTCAAAAGCCGACTTTGCCTTCGTGCTGCACGCGCTTTATTACCTGTCCAGCAAAGGCCGGGCGGCCATCGTTTGCTTCCCCGGCATTTTCTATCGAGGCGGAGCCGAGCAGAAGATCCGCAAGTATTTGGTGGATAACAACTATGTCGAGACGGTGATCTCGCTGGCTCCGAATTTGTTTTATGGCACCACCATCGCCGTGAATATTCTGGTGCTGTCGAAGCACAAGACTGACACGACGACTCAGTTCATCGATGCCAGCGGTTTGTTCAAGAAGGAAACCAACAACAACACCCTGACGGATGAGCACATCGAAACCATCATGCAGGTTTTCGACAGCAAGGCCAATGTCGACCACTTCGCTCGATGTGTCGATTTTGATCTCATCGCAGCCAACGATTACAACCTGTCGGTCAGCAGTTACGTCGAAACAGAGGATACGCGCGAGCGGGTGGATATTGCCGAGCTCAACGCCGAGTTGAAAACGACGGTCGGGAAGATTGACAAGTTGCGGTCGGAGATTGACGCGATCGTTGCGGAGATAGAAGGTGAGGAGATCGAGGCATGAGCAATGTCATCATTTATACGACTGAAGACGGTGTTTCGAAGATCGAACTGTCAACTGTCAACCAACAGTTGACAGTTCAAATGGAAGGATGCAGGGAGTTTTCACGTAGGTTTGTCGCGGTGGTGATCTTAGAAGCATCGACGTTTCGATTCGGCAACTGAAGCCTTGGAGGTAACCTGTGGTCAACAATAAGAAAATACTGGTGCAAGGCCGCGAGATAACGCTGCTGCAAATTGATCAGCAAGACTTCATCTCCTTAACGGATATCGCGAAACACAAGACTGACGACAGCAGCGCGGTTATCGCGAACTGGATGCGGAACCGCAACACCCTTGAGTTTCTGGGGGTCTGGGAAACCTTGTTTAACCCGAATTTCAAACCCCTCGAATTCGAGGG
>JBGSKY010000203.1:0-1989 GCA_041740995.1 Pirellulaceae bacterium | reverse complement strand
GCCTGCAATGGCGTCGTGGCATTGCTGCTGAAAGCCGTTTCAATTGGTTGTTACCCGACGCGCCGGACAACACCTAGAGACTCCTAACTCCCCGCTTAAACGTCCTGCGCACCGTCAAGCATACTCACATATGCCCCGACTGGTTGCCCTCTAGGAATTGTCGAGTTCTCGCCGAACGTTCAAGCTGGGCCGCGCGGTAACGACCCGACAAAACCGAGGCAACTGTGTCCGAGAAAAACATGCCGCGAGCCGTCAAGCGAATACAGGTTTCATCAATCTCAATCAAACTATGCCGCTCTAAAACCCTCCATTCGTCAGCAAAGTCCGTTAGCACATCGGTAGCTAGCAGATCACGATAGGAATTGAATGCAATCGTCAATTTCGAAAGCTGTCGAGTTACGTACAGCAATCTGAACGCTTCCGAGTCGAAGTCAAAATAGCGATTCCAAAATGGCAACGGTTTTTTGTGGGCCTGCATGTATTCGACCGAACTTTCTGGGTTCATGGTCTTCAATGCAGTACCCGCATCTGCCTTCATTGAAAAGGAAATGGCTGAGGGCCCAAAGCCGAGCATGTCGTGAGTGCCCGGTTCGAAGCTATTAATTTCGTAGATGAAGCGCCGGGCATCATTCTCAAATGCATTGCGTTCAAAATTCGTAAGCGTGGCCTGATAAAATCCTTGTTGAATCATCGCCATGCGCAGAGCTTTCCAGTTGGCGACCGCCGTCTCGTTGTCTGGCAGCGAGCAAACCAACTCAGGCACACGCGACCATACAGTGCCGAGTCCTTGGAAGAGCACCAAGTGGTATAAGCACAGCTGGTCGAAGCCCATCTGACTTCCGATCGCAACGTCCTCGAGCATTTCCGAGAGGGATTGCCCAGGGAGATTAAACAGCAGATCGCCCGAAACCGTCATATTCCGAGAGTGGGCCAGCTCAACAACTTGTGAAAACAGCGCGCTATCGCCGAAGCCGGCTCGGCCCATTTTTATCTGCCAGTCTCGCGAGAAACTTTGTACCCCCAGGCTGATACGAAAGTGGCGCGCCTGCAGTTCCTCTTGCAGAATGTCTAATAAGAGTGGGCGACGTTTGATGAAGTTGGCCGGCACTCCTTCAAGGGTCACCTCAGCTTGCCGAAGATCCAATGAATTGTTGAGCTGTCTGCAAAGTTTGCGAAATGCATCGGCCGGTGTGAGGTTGGCCGTTGCTCCGCCGAAGTAAAGCGACTTGACCGGGCGCCCCTCTAATACGGACGATTGCAATAGACGCGAGGTAATTTCCTGTTGAACACATTCTACGACCGAGGTGGCCTTGCGAGCGCTAAAGTCTTCATGGGGAAAGGTGCAGAAGCCACAGCCGGCGATTTTCGGATTGCAGAAAGCATGCGGCAAAACGCCAACCAACAGCGGACGATGCGGCAAATAAGCGTGCTCATACTTCGGATGTCCGGCTTCGGCGGATGTTCGCAACTCGTTCGTCAATAACGGCATGCTGGCCGCCAAGGGGAATCCGTGCAGCAATCGGTGTCGCTGTGGTTTGCTCAGTCGGGCAACAACCAGCGCTTCTAAGCTGGTGCAACTTTCCGCCGTTACCTCGGCTGCTTGGTGAGCTACGTCCGTGTATTCGGACGACGCGAGGATCGATCGATGTCCCATGAAAATACCTTTCAGTTGTAGGAAAAATACAGACGGACAAAGCGGATTTGCTATTCTCACACGGTAGGTTTCTCTGTCCGCCGAACCATTTCGCAAGTGGCGTGCCGACTGATTCGCAAGCGACGTGTCGATTGGTCTGTGGTGCGATTCGCCAGCCAAAATCGCCTCAAAACCCTGGGATTCTGAAGCTGTTGCCCGTTTGCCAGCCGAGACACGCGATTGAATTCGAAAGGGAAGACATTGCAAGATATGTCGGTGGGAACTACATTTTTTGCATGCGGTGCAGTTTTCCGGTTTATAAACTTGGGGAGTGAAGAGATGGCGTTTTTGAATCG
>JBGSKY010000202.1:0-23265 GCA_041740995.1 Pirellulaceae bacterium | reverse complement strand
TGGGTTTAGCGAGGTCGACCCGCGGGCATTTACTGTCTATCGCGATGCGATTGAGGCGATGGATAGTCGGAAGTTTGCCTCGGTGGATGGGAAGAGCGGCAATAGCGATCGACTACAGATCGTATATGACTCCGATCGACTTACGCTGCTGGAATCAAAGGAGCCGACGGAACTGGCTGGCATTACTGTCAATCCTGGAAATGTTCGAAGTCCGTTGATTTGTCTTTTTGAAGATCGTGTTACGCAGCAGCGGATGTACGCTGTGCTTGTTCATCAAGCCCGCGGTAACGAAACTCTTCGCAACGAGCAAGCCAAGGCGCTTCGCGAGTGGGCTCGGGATCAGTCGATTGCGGTGATCGCTATGGGCGATTTCAATTATGATTTTGAGTTCACCGCAGAACGGGGAAACCGCACTTTCGAAGAGCTTAATCGCGACAATATCCTCGGTTGGGTTCGTCCGGAGGAATTAATCGAAAGCAGCTGGACGGACAGGAACAAGGATCTAGTGAACGATTTTCCGAATCAGTTACTCGACGGCTTCTTCGTTGCAGGGCCCGCCAAGACGTGGCAACCAAAAAGTCGAGTCATTGTTCGTGAAGGAGACTTCCCTGACACCGAACAAACTAGCGACCACCGACCAAGCGAGTTAATCGTCGTTCCTACGCCTTAGCCAGATCAGAGTCGCCCATCGATTTGCCAAAGTTAGCTTGGAAAACCGATCTTCGTAAGCGAAAATTTGTTCTGATTGGCAGTTGGCACTAGTGCATCAACCACATTTAAAGTGCGGGTAACTCGTAGCCGAAGTCGCCAGTCTTCGGAACCTTTTCGTTGGGCAATCCGATCTCTGGCGAGATCGGCTACTCTGAGATTGAATGTAGTTGACGCACTACGGCGAACAAAGGTGCCATTCGTGGCTGGAATGAGTCATTATGTTTTGACATTTGGCGACTACAACTACTTGCTTTCGCAGTCCACGGGCCGTAAATACTTCCGAATCGATTTTCAGCACATTGAGAAATGATAGGGATTAAAGAAATTGTAGTTTGCTAAAAATCAAAGGTTTTAGGAATCAAGTCGACTAACAGACGTCAGAGATTCCATGAATGATAGTTGTCAGTTTCTTTTGTTACGCCAACACGGTCACCTTGGCGCAAAGAAGCTTGGGGTCACAGCAAATCGTTGACGCGGGTTTACAGTTTTCAGACTGACGAAGAGTTGGGCAGGAAAATTAGGGGCAGCAAAATGAAAGTGGCGGCATGAGTACGCTATATCTTTTTGTGTCCATTTCAAGTTTCAACTCAACCACCTTCAACGCCTCGGCAAAACGTGGGCTATCTCAGTTGATGAACGAAATGCTTGGAGGTGACGCAAAACCGCAGTTAACGATCGACGGCTAATCAGCCAAGAGGAAACAAGAACGACGAGGCTTGGTTGTCTCTATTGAGGCCGAATTTAGGGTCAGCCAAGCAGAAGCAACGAAACTTGGTCTGCTCGATTTGCGATTGAAAAATATTCTGAAACAAGTGTGAGTTGGCCTCGCGATGCGTACTTCAATAGTTGAATCCTGCAGGTGCTGGTTGTTGACCGGCTTCGGAATGTTATTCCTCGCTGGACTTCTCAAAGCGCAAGCTCCTGAGATCGAGCCTATTGGCGTGATCAGTGAACTTGATCAACCTTTCCTATTCTCATACCTCTCTTGGCAAGACAAGGTGACAATCGAGAACGGCGTAGCAGTCCTAAAGGGAGTCGATAACAAAGGTGGCGCCGGTTTCAATCAATCAATCGACGCGTCGCAGTGGAAAGACGCTTCGCCTGTCATCAAAATCAAAGTAGGACCGGAGAACCAGCTGAAGTCGCTTCGGCTAATGCTCGTCGACAAAACCGGCAAATCAGGGACATGGAATTTCGCCATTTCGGCGGACGCCAGTAAGTCGGACGATTGGATTTGGCTTACGCCAGCCGATGGGGCGGCCTTGTCGGCACCAAACGACACGAACAAAGAGAAGCCTGGACCGCCAAACCTCGATGCGATCAACCAAATTCAATTGAGCGGCGATTGGAACGGGACAGTGCCTGTCGATCTAAAGGTCGATCAGATCGCCGTCGCAGAACCGACGAACTTGATGCTTGCCATGCGTAAGGCAAAAGACGACGCTCAATCGCAAGCGATGCAAGAAGTCAACCGGCAGCGCGAAGAGATGCGAGCCAAGTATTCGAAGCGCTCGGAGTCTTCGCCGCAAATCGAATCGATTTCAATGGTCGCGCCAGATATCATGGCGATCACAATCGTCGCTGGCCAGCTCCAAAAAGCATCACTTGAAAAATATATTGCCAGCCCAGACGACAAACTTAAAGAAGAGAAAAACAAGGCGGACGAGGTAGAGAAAGTTTTGCTGCAAAGAAACGGCACAACTGTCGGACTTCTGATCGGTAAAGACCGAAATTGGCTGACGCGTTTCGAACACGTAATCGGCGATCCACTTCTAGAATTTGATGCTGATTCTATTGAGACTTATTCGGTTCGTTCGACCGACGATAAAAATTATCTGAAAGCCACTAGTCCGGTGGCTGTCTATCGCAAATCGCGAGTCAATCACTGGGCTCAAGGATCGGGAGAGCTCGGTCAGCATCATACGATTTATCTCCGGCTGCCCGCCAAACTTTCTAGCGGAAAAAAGTATATTTTGTCTTTCAATGAATTGAAGGCTCAAACTTCTTCGTCAGAGTTCCTATTCAATGTTGTTAATTCTCGTTCAGATGCAGTTCACGTTAATCAAATCGGCTATCGACCCGACGATCCGATTAAACGTGCATTCGTCTCCTGCTGGTTGGGTAACGGCGGTTCGATGAGGCAGAGCGATGGAATTCGTTTTGTGATTGTTGATGACACGACTGGCAAAAAAGTATTCGAGGGCAAGAGCGAATTGCATTTTCCTGCGAGTCGGCCTGAGCTGATGGCGCGAGACACCAACTTCAATGGAACTGATGTTTCGCGTTTAGATTTTTCCGAGTTCAAAGTCCCCGGAAAATATCGCATTGCTGTCGAAGGCATCGGATGTTCCTATCCGTTTAAAATTGGAGAAGATGTTTGGACAGTTGCGTTTAAAACACAAATGCGCGGGCTGTTTCATAATCGAAGCGGCGTCGAACTGGGACCGCCACATACGACTTACAACAAGCCGCGTGACATGCATCCTGACGATGGTTATTCCGTAACGGCAACAACTTACCGAGCAGTCGAAAACGGAAACGAAGCATGGGATGAGATCCCGGGCGGTGATACGGGAAAAGCGGTCGATGGCTGGGGAGGTTACCATGATGCTGGTGACTGGAATCCGCGTCGTGTGACGCATATGAAAGTGACGCTGGCGACGTTGGAAATGTTTGAACAGTTTCCTAATCACTTCTCCGAGATGAAGCTGAATATTCCAGAAACTAAAGGAATTCCTGACCTTCTGGCCGAGGCGATCTTGGAGTTCTCCTGCTTTCGCCGAATGCAGGAGGATAACGGTGGCGTTGGATATGGCATTGAAAGCAAGGGTGATCCGCTGACCGGCGAAGTCAGTTGGCTAAATAGTTTCCCAAGTTTCGTTCTTGCGCCAGACTATGCATCGAGCTGGTTTTATTCCGCCGTCGGAGCGAGACTTTCAAGGCTGGTTAAGCCCTATGACATCAAGCTTGCCGATGATTATCAAGTAAGTGCTATCCGCGCTTTTGAATTCGCCGAACAAGATTTCAAACGGGATAAATCTGCTGGCTTGATCGAAAGTCGAAACACGACTTGGGAAGCAATCGATTCTCGTAACTTGGCAGCTTTGGAGCTTTATAAGCTGACGCGGGATGAGAAGTATCACACCATATTTCTAGAAGACACGGTCCTAAAGCCCGAGCAGCCTGAACTTTTCGCCTACGGAACTCATGTGCAACGTGATCATGCTTTTCACTACGCGCAATTGCCCGATGAGCTTGGCGACAAGGCGTTGAAGGCGCACGCTATTGCTGGGATTGTCTCGCAAGCTGAGAGAGCGTTGACTTACGCGTCCAATAATGCCTTCAACGTCACAACCTGTGACAAATACAAACCGCAATTTATTGGTTTCTACAGCACCCCGGACGCGGCCGATCTCACAAGAGCTCATTACCTCACCGGCGACGAGCGTTATTTAATTGGCGCGGTTCAATCGACGCAGTTTCAATCCGGTTGCAATCCGAACAACTTTGTTTATATGACTGGTTTAGGAGCAAACCCGTTGAAGAACGTTTTCAAACTCGACGCTCGCTGGACGGGGCAAGATGTCCCGGCCGGTCTTGTGCCCTATGGCAACATCGATTTTGCGAAATGGAATCATCAAGGAATCATTTGGCCGATTACCTGGGTTATTGGAAAGGATACAAAGCCATCGGTTTACGAATGGCCGACACACGAAGCTTACTGGGATTTGGGCGGTTGGCCGATGCTAGAAGAATTTACGGTCGATAGCTGGACACCCAATGTTCTCGTTTGGGGCTACCTATCGGCTAGAAAGTAGCTGCCAAGCTAACTACGAAGCCAATCAAGGCCGAGGTCCAAGTTGACTGCCGAGTGCGTCAACGCGCCGACGCTTATGCGTTCCACGCCAGTTTCGGCGATCGACGCGATCGTTTGCAAGTTCACGCCGCCAGACGCTTCAAGCAGGACCGCTGGTGCGATTTCGTTTCGCATCGCTACGCAAGCTCGTAACTGATCAAGCGTCATATTATCGAGCAAGATAATGTTCGGAGCGGCTTTCAGAGCGGCAGGCAATTGGTCAATCGAATCAATCTCTATCTGAACAATCACGCTCTGATAATTGGGTACGTTAGCAGTCTCTAGATACTTGCGAGCCATCTCAACGGCAGCGAAGGTGTCTAACGGCTGGCCGTTTTCGTCGCTGTTGGCGGCCAAATGATTGTCTTTTATCAACACCGCATCGTACAAACCCATTCGGTGGTTGTAACCTCCACCGCACCGAACCGCATACTTTTCTAATCGACGCCAGCCAGGAGTTGTTTTGCGAGTGTCGTAGAGTCGAGCCTGTGTGTGCGCAACCAACGACGCGAATCGATTGGTCCAGGAAGCAATGCCGCACAATCGCCCCAAAACGTTTAAGATCGTCCGTTCGCATGTTAGCAAATCGCGAATCGAACCCTTCAAGATCGCTAGCGTGGTTTGCGGGGTGAACGATTGGCCGTCACCAACGAGAACATCGACGGTGATCGAACTATCAAATTCATCAATGATCGCATCGAGCAAGCTAAATCCGGCAGCAACTCCGTTAACGCGCGAGACAATTGCCGCACTGCCCATGCCACCTTTGGGCACCAACGCGGCGGTCGTCAAATCGACGAAACGGTCAAGGTCTTCTCGGATGGCCATCCGTACCAACTGGCGTAAGTCGTCGAGCAGCAGTGGATCAACCGTTTGGGCCTTAAAATCTGGCCGCATAGAATCCTGACCGGTCATAGAGGAATCATCCTGGAACAGAGTATCGAGTTATCTTCTCGGGCATGATGATACCTCCAACAGCTCTGTATTAAAGCGATGGAGTCGTGGTAAAAACGGAAAGTGCTAAAACAAAATCAGCCCGTCGCGTTGAATGCAACAGGCTGAAAATTTGTTTAGTTAGTCCTCTTCAGAGCCAGATCAGTAAGGGCTCGACGCTCCGGTGTCTGGATCGCCAACCATGTGGAAGTGATTATGGTCGATGTAGATGACTTCCACAGTTTCTTTGTCTTCTAATGTGTACGGCACAGGCCAACCGTTGATCATGCGCTCTTCGAAGTACACTGTGCATTTATAGTGTGCATGGTGAAGTTGGGCAAAACCGATTAGCGGAATGAATCGTGGCGGATCGACATAATCGACGATCTTTTCTTTGACGATTCGAACGCGATTGCGTTGCTTCTCACTTAACAGAGGGACGCCACCGCGGACCGGGCGAGCACGTTCCAACGCTTGCATCACTTCATCATCGCTAGGCGGATCAAGGGCCGCGATTGGGCCACCAGCGGTCAATGGTCCCATGATTGGCACACGAGCATATCGCTCGTGAACATGGAACTCCAATTCCTCTTGGTCTTGCAGATACGGCGAAACTGGTATCGGAATCGCAAACGGACCCAGGCTTGGACCGGCTGATAAGCCGATGCAACCTGTTTGGCCGAGTGCCATGACGGTGATAACCATTCCGGTAATCGTTCGAACGAAAGTATGCGACATCTTGGATCAACCCCATCCAGCTATAATTGGCTCAGTCTCTGCGTCCTGACGCGTGACTACCATCTGTTATCGAAGCCCTGCATTCGGAACTTGCGATATTCTCGGATCATTTCAAAAATTCGGTACAATCGAAACAATACTCAATCACAACCCAGCTTGCCTGGCCAACCTATCTAACAAAGCATCAAAAGTCATGAAGTCAAAGCTCGCGTCGTCAATCTCACTTCTACCTTTGTTTTTCCTGGGTCTGTTCAGCATTGATGCTTTCGTGCTTGGCCAGCAAAACATCGATCAGGCCACGATCGCGGGACATATCCGATTTTTAGCAGACGACCAGATCGAAGGCCGCGGACCGGGAACCAAAGCCGACGAACTTACCCAGCTTTACATCGCCACCCAAATGCAAGGAATGGGTTATCAACCGGCTGGCGAAAACGACACATGGACTCAACAAGTCCCGTTGGTTGGAATAACTAGCCAAGCCCCGGCAAAGATGGAAATCGTCGGCGACAATCAATCGATCAGCTTGAAATACTACGACGAATTTATTGCCGTCAGCGGTCGCGCCCAGCCGACGGTCGAACTGCCAAAGTCTGAAATCGTTTTCGTCGGATTCGGAATCACAGCGCCTGAATACGACTGGGACGACTACCAATCGATCGACGTAAAAGACAAGATCGTTCTGATCATGAACAACGATCCCGAGGACGATCCAGAACTTTTCGAAGGCCGTCGGCGATTGTATTACGGTCGTTGGGACTACAAATACGCCAACGCCGCGCGGCATGGCGCTGCGGCCGCAATCATCATTCACACCACGCCATCGGCTGGCTATCCTTTTTCAGTTATCCAAACGTCGTGGTCGGGCGAAGAGTCCGAGTTAGGCGAAGACAATTCGCCGCGCATGTTGGTCAAGGCCTGGGTGACTGACGAAGTGGCCCATCGAATAGCGGAACTCGCCAACCAAGACCTCGATGCACTGCGGAAATCGGCCAACAGCCGACAATTCAAAGCGGTACCGTTGGGGGTCACATCTTCGCTTCGTCTGAGCTGTGAGATTCGTAACCGCGACACAGCCAATGTGCTTGGCCTGTTGCCCGGCAGCGATCCTCAACTCGCTGACGAATACGTCATTTTGATGGCTCACCATGACCACCTAGGACTTGCGGTCCAGCGTGACGCGACCGGCGACAATATCTACAACGGAGCCATCGATAATGCTTCAGGCGTTGCGACGTTGCTAGCGCTGGCTAAGGAGTTTGCGTTGTCTACTGCAAAGCCAAAACGCTCGATCTTACTGGCCGCCGTTGGTGCAGAAGAGCAAGGTTTGCTCGGTTCGAAATACTTCGCCGCTCATCCAACCGTACCTGTCGGTAAGATCGCTGGACTGGTGAATATGGACGGTCTAAATTTTTTAGGTCGAACCGTGGATCTACAAGTCATCGGCTACGGTAAAAGCTCAATTGATGCGTTAGTCCAGCAAGCCGCCACAGGGCAGGATCGAAAAGTCGTTCCAGACCAATTTATTGACCGCGGTTACTACTATCGATCAGATCAATTCTCATTGGCCAAAGTTGGCGTTCCCGGATTGTATTTACATGCAGGAACAACAGTTCGCGGTAAGCCTGAAGGATGGGGCCGCGAACAACTGGAGGCCTGGACTGAAAAAACTTATCATCAACCCGGTGACCAATACGATCCAAACTGGGACTTGAGCGGCGCGGTCGAAGATACTCAATTGCTGTTTGAAATCGCCAGCGCCATGGCGAACGCCGATGAAATGCAGTCTTGGAAAGCCGGCGATGAATTCGAAGCTGCACGAAAAAAAGCCATCGCGGAAGCTGGTTCTTCTAATGAATGAGATTGATCCAAGCCAGAGTTATTCAAACCAAGACGTCGAGCAACTGAGGTTTCTATCGATCGCTCATTACATCGTCGGCGGGTTGATGGCATTGTTTTCGATGTTCCCAGTCATACATTTGGCGATAGGAATCGCTATTGTTTCAGGCGCATTTTCTGACGAAGCCGATGCTAATCAAATTCCGAAAGCGTTTGGCTGGTTGTTAGTTTTGTTACCCGCATTCGCAATTGTTTGCGGACTGGCAATGTCAGCGATGATCGTTCTGGCTGGTCGTCGTTTGCAAGCTCGTCAGACGTATACCTTCTGTTTGATCATCGCAATCATTGAATGCTTGATGATGCCCTTCGGCACAGTGCTAGGCATTTTCACCATCCTGGTATTACAACGCCCCAGCGTCCGTGAGTTGTTTGACCGCTAGCCCGCCTTGCAAAACGTTTTAAGCAGCGGGCAGAATGCGAACACTTGGGTGCAGTGTTCTGTTAGAAAATCATTTGGCTCAAAAATTCGTACAACTTCACTAAACCGAATAAATGCTTGTTGTTCAATGGCAGTTCATAGTAATCGCGTCAGACTTCACGTTACTAGTTGGTACGAGTAACCTGAAGAGTGAAAAATCCGCTAATGCATCCGGTTTATTTCAAGTGAAGAACTGTCGATTAAGACCACTATTCCACTCCCTGGGATCAATTCTTAATTGGAAGTTCGATGGCCAGTCCGCATACCGTAGTGATTGGCTACATTCGTGACGCTCGAAACGCGAGCTTACCGCAAGACTTAAGCGTGATCGCTGAAGAGTCCGTGTCGATCGATACTATCGACGGTGAATCGTCGTTAACGCGAGCCGATGTGGCGGTCGTGCAAGACACTGCGGTTCGCTTGCCTGTCACGGACAGGGCGACAGCAACTTTGGTTATAGACCAGCCGGAAACGCTTAGCGCACTGGCAACACACCGTTGGCTTGAGATCCGTGATACACAATCGCGACTCGTCACGGTAATCGAAGTCATCAGCCCGAGCAATAAAACGCTTTCTGGAGCTGCCAATTTTGCGGATCGGCAAGAACGATTGATGGCCAGCGGAGTCAATATCGTCGACATTGATCTGATACGCCGCGGCGCTCGCGCGGTTCCGTATACGTTCATCTCGATGCTGAAACACTTCTTCACGCAAACTCAGTATCTGATGGTTTCCGAGCGGACCGGCGAGTTTACTCAGTCTCAAATTACTATTGCCCGTCGACTCGACGTTTACTGGTCATCGCGATCAAAAGAAAGTAGTGGAAGTTGTTAAACTTCCTCGCACGCCGGATCTTTAAAAAGATCCACTACCCGTTGCGAAGCGATCTTTTACAAGATCCACTACGTTTGAATCAATCTGGCTTGCAGCGAAATGCGTCGCTGGATCATTTTCCGTGGGTTAGACATGGGAATCGGTGACGCTAACTGGGGAGTTTGACGCCGTCTGGATCGAGGGATTGCGATGTGGAATACTGCTGTTGGTTCGGACGCCAATGCTTGGGTTAGTCTGGGTGCATCGGTCATTTCACTTTCGATGACGCTTTATTTTTGGTTCGTCCAATCCCAGCTGGAAACACCGCAATTGCCTTGGATTCGGTTGGCCATCATTCCTTCATAGACCCTGGACGAAACGTCGATGGCATTCGATGGCTGCACTTCCAGCTCGCCATCGTCGTCGTAAACAACAGCACGCTGACCTACGCGGTTTTAGACGTCGCGATCTTTCAATGAACGGTCGAATCTATAAAATGGCTGCCGATTGAAAATGTCTTTCTGGCCGAGGGTGCTTTGGTGCCCGTCAATTTGCCGCCGTTGCAAACGGGATTGGTCACGGTCACATGGTGGCAATCTTTCGCGGTCGATGCTGCTGCCGAATAGCGCGGAGCCATTGAGATCGCCGCTGGATATGTCGATACCTATTTTGCAAGTCGATCTGTGCAAGTTACGATCGCAGGGATGCAGAGCAGATCTTTTAGCGCGGAAGTCAAGCTAAAGAATCTCAAAGCTCCTGTCACGCTGCGCCGGGCTGCTTAGTTCGAAGAACTATCTCGCATTTTTTAACATTTTTGTTTGTTCCGCTATCGGCCATGATAGACGGCGTGCATAGAAGACAACTAAAATCGAACGCGAGCACCCGCAATTTAGTGTCATGTGTCTAAACAACGTTGCGAAACCGGAGAATTCTGCCATGGCTGAGTTGCTGTTCATCACGGAAACTGGGATGCTCCATTCCGCGTGCCGTGTTACCTTCGGAACTTTTACTTCACTAGAAGAAAGTGCGTCTGATTTGGTTTACGGCGTCGCTCCTAAATGGTATGGATTCAAGCCATGCACCAACTTGGCTCCTATTGGTAAAGGAAAAGTTGATAACTCGGACCGTTCTTCATTCATCAATCACTCCATCAAGTTTTCAATCAGTGATCGCGTGATAAAACCTGTGATCGATAACGTCGCTAGCGAATTTGCTAACGCAACTTACGTTGTAGGGATCACTGATTGCGTAACCTTTACAGCGGAAGTTGCGAGGCGATGTGGTTTGGGTGTTCCGTTGTTAAATTTCACACCTTATGGATTTCTTCAGATCCTCGCCGTCCATAATTCTTACGTATCCAAGACCTAGTTGACTCCAAACGCTTTGGGTCGCTTTTGTAGGTTTCGACTTATAAGATTCTTTGCCATCGATTTCAGCGTCGGTGACCGACTGGACGCCTGCTACCCTATATTGTCGTTAGTAAGCCTCGTCAAGCATTCTCGCAGCAACCACTTTCGCAATCAAACCATCGCGGCTTCACCTGATGGAAATCTTCACTCAGGACGACGTTGATTGCTTGAAAATGTTTTACAATGCTCGGCAACGCCGGGCTGTCCTGGCTTGAATATTTTGGCTTAAAGAATCTGCGGAAGACCAACGAGCTGACACATGACTAGCTTTGAAATAGACCTTACCGGCGCAACCATTCCCAGCCTGGATGGTCAGGTTAACGAATATGTAAACCGCGAGGCAGCCGATGCAATCGAGCATTTTTCGCAAAGCAGGAAGGTTGTCTTCGTCAATGGGATGGGCAACAGCGGAACGGACCACGCAACGTCCGCTTTGGCTTTGTCGCTCGTTCAAATGTGCCCCGTCACTGGCGTGTTTAATCAGTCCGGCGGGTTCGCTTCGGACTTGTGGCAATGCCTGGCCGACAAAAACCAGTTCCAGGGTTTATCGTCGACCGCAGAAAACAAAGTAGACTCGCGAAACAGTTTCTGGAAATGGATCATTCGCGGAAATCGCACTCCTGAGCAGGCGATGTTGGATACGCTCGCTCGCAATGCCGCTCAGGTATCGCTGTTCAAGTTTCTGCGGCAACCAGAGAATCACCGAAGAGAAATTTTTGCTCACAGCCAAGGCAACTTGATTTTGAGCAATGTGCTCCAAGCGATCGCTGCGGTGGATGGCCCGCAAGCTCTTTCAGGCTACGTCGTTCATACGTTTGGCTCGCCAGCCGTTTTTTATCCTGAACACGTCAGTGTTTACGAGCATGGATACACTTTCGACCCAGTAAATTGGTTGTCGGGCTTTGATACGTCCTTCTCGATTTCCAAAGTGGGGATGCCGACAGGTTCAAAGAATCCTATCACGCATGGTTTTCTATGGTACTTGCAAGACGACCCACGTTTTGTGATCAATCGATTTCGAACGGGAGGATGGGGCATGACGCTAAATATGGACGAAATGGGCTTAGCAAAATGTTTGGTGGCAATGCATCTCAATTTTCCTCGCGTTGCCAAAGTAATCGACTACTTGGATCGACATCACAACAGCGATGCAGATGATGTGTCGTTGCTCTATGTGCAATTGCTCAAGAAAAATCCTCAAATGCAATTAGCAATCAAGTCACATCCGAAGCTAGCCAATTTGTTGATTAGGACGATGGCAGAAGGCTATACATCTGACCAAGAAAAAGAAGCGATCCAATGGCTGAGTTGATCGCCCAAAACAAGAAAAAAGCAACACCGATTAATCACGGAGGCACGGAGAAACACAGAGATTGCTGTAAATGATTTTGGAGCCTTTACTCTGAGCTACTCCGTGTCTTTGTGGTTGAATTATTCGTCGCCAACTAGCCGCTGCTCGATTGCAAGTCTTGGGAAGCGTCGGCTTGGGACGACGGTTCCGTCGTTTGCACTTGCTTCGAATCTTTCGCGATCGTTTTGTTTGCGTTATGAGTTCCAGGCACAACTCTCGGGCCAGGCAACGTCGCATCGATGATTCGCTTCAGATCGTCGGCATCCACCACTTCGACATCGATCAACCTTTGCGACAGCGCTTCTAATGCAGCCCTTCGCTCAGACAGAATCGCTCGCGTGCGGACAACCGATTCGTCGATAATACGCTTCACTTCTTGATCGATCTCGCGAGCAGTCTGTTCTGAAAAATCGCGGTTGACGGTTTCCGAGCCACCCATCAAGAACGGCGAACGATTCGACTCGCGATAATTGATTCTTCCAAGTCGGCTCATACCGTAATCCATCACCATTCCCCGGGCGATCGACGTTGCGCGTTCCAAGTCATTGGAGGCACCAGTACTGATATCGCGAAAGATAATTTCTTCGGTTATCGTGCCGGCCAGGAGTACCTGCATCTGCGCCTCCAGTTCGGCTTGAGTCATCAAATACCGATCACCTTCGGGTCGCTGCATTGTATATCCCAGGGCTGCCACGCCGCGCGGAATGATCGAAACCTTGTGCACCGGATCTGTGTCCGGCAAAGAGTACGCAACTAACGCATGTCCTGCTTCATGATAAGCAACACGGCGTTTTTCGTCTTCGTTCATCACACGGTTTTTCTTCTCCAGCCCAGCTGTTACTCTTTCAACACCTTCGTTGAAATCTTCTTGTCCAACGAATGATTTATCCTTACGAGCAGCCAGCAATGTCGCTTCGTTGACCAAGTTGGAAAGATCTGCTCCGACAAAACCCGGAGTAATCGAAGCCACATGCTGAAGCTCGACATTGGGACCGAGTTTAACGTTCTTGACGTGAACTTTTAAGATATCCAAGCGCCCTTGTTTGTCAGGTCGATCGACGAGCACATTACGATCGAAACGACCTGGCCGAAGCAATGCTGGGTCGAGCGTTTCAGGTCGATTCGTCGCCGCAACAACGATCACGTTCGTATTGGCATCGAAGCCGTCCATTTCAACCAGCAAGGCATTGAGCGTTTGCTCCCGCTCATCGTGTGAACCGGGCATGTTGCCGGCTCGACTCTTGCCCAGCGCGTCTAGTTCGTCGATAAAAATGATACAAGGTGCTTTGGCTTGTGCTTGCTGAAACATATCACGAACACGAGCGGCGCCGACGCCGACAAACATTTCGACAAAATCGCTGCCCGATAGCGAAAAAAATGGAACACCTGCTTCACCGGCAATCGCTTTGGCAAGCAATGTCTTGCCAGTTCCAGGCGGACCGACAAGTAATACACCTTTGGGAATTCGACCACCGAGTTTTTGATATTTTTCGGGGTGTTGCAAAAAGTCCACGATCTCGCGCACCTCTTCAACAGCTTCGTCAATACCAGCTACATCGCGAAAGGTGACCCCGATATCGTCGTCGGAATAGAGCTTCGCCCGAGATCGACCAAATTGCATCGGCGAACCAATGCTGCTCATTTTTCGCATCATGAAAACCACGACGCAGGCGAGTAAAATGAAGGGGAGCAAAAATGGCAAATACTCGGCCAGCGGGCTTGGCGGGTCGGCATGTTTCCAATCGATATTGGCTTGCGTTAATAATTGCTTGAGCTGGTCGTTTGCTTGCGGGCTGTTGTCGTTAGTTGTGCGAAAGTCAATCGGCTTGTCGCTGTAATCAGAAACAATCTTTCCGTTTGCATCAGTCTTGACGTACTTTGCCTTGCCTCGAATGTACTGCGTACCAATTTCAACCGTACGGATATCGCTGAAGACTTCACGTATATCAGGTCTCTCGGCCGGTATGACCGTAACCTCACCGCTCGATCCGTCCTTTAACTCGCTCGTACCACGCATTGTGTATTCGGTGTTCTTAATCAGCTCGATTAAGTTTGGGTAGGCGAGATTGTAGGTCCGATCCATCAACAAAGTGCCGGAGATCAGTACGAATACCGCGACCAACGCGGCATAGCCAATCCAATTGGTACTTTTGTTCTCGCCTGTTTTTTTAGGCGTTGTTTTGTTTGATGGTTTATCGTTTCGGGAATTTGATCCCGACGATTTGTCTTCTGTATTGGGCATATTTTTAAGGAGAAAGCAAGCTGGTTTGGAGCTCAACAATATTTAGTCGAAGAAACGGTTCCAACTGACGAGCAGCAATTGGTCCTGCGTTCCGAACGAAACGAGCAATTAAATTCAGACTAATCGGCCTGGGTCAGAGGTGCTAAGAACAATCACGATTGTTCCATAGCGCGTCAATAAACCAGTCCAGTTTTACCAATTCTGAGGTTTGGTCGCGATCTATTCCAGATGTCTCACACGGTTTTCGCACGAAATTGCCAGATCGATAGCTCAGCCGCTTTCCTAACGGTCCATAAGTCGCGCTATTTTGACGACGCGACGCAAGTCGAAAATCCTTGGGCAGGAAATCGCTGGTCGAAGTCTGCAACTAACCGTGCCTTCACTCTTTGCCGGCAACTATTTCTTGCCCTAGGCCTATGAAATAGCGTGGTTTAGATTCCCCCAAGAATATAGCAATTCCGAGCGATTTCGGATAAAACCGAAGGACCGCGTCGAACATTCCCTCCGCAACAATGACCCTTTGTGCTTAACTTCGCCCTAAAATTCGCGATCCTTTGGACGCTGATGGTCTCTGGCAGCGGACCAATTCCGTTGTGCTTGCACCATGCGATCTGCCATGCTGCGCAGTGCGATCATCGGATGGTGGCGGCTGAGCAAAACGCTGTCGCCTCAGAACGTGATCACGTGGGCAATCAAGCCTGCAATCATTCACACCACCAATGCGATTCAGTCCGCGACCTTAAGCCGCTTAAGTCTGGCGAAATGGTCGACTCGCATGACCATGAATGCGGGGTCTGCTTTTGGTTAGGCCAGTTCGGATCGCCAAGTGCCATATTATTGGTTTCTTCGGAATTCAAACCGCTCTTTAACTTGCTGCCGGACGTACGTTCTCAACAGAGCCGCCAGCTAACGGCTGGCTATCTTTCTCGCGGTCCACCGGCAGCTCTCAATGCTTAACGATTACTTCTAGTATTTCGTCGCAGCTTGATTTTTGAATAGGCCAGGACCTTTCCTGGCAAGCTTTTGCAAGCCCGGACGGGTCTTGGCCTACGATTGGCAAGCTTGAATCAAAATTCAGCTGCGGAAATTTACTAACCGCAAACCGCTGTTCTGCCTCTAGCAAATCGCAGCCATTGCTTCAATCGTTACGCATCCACCGCGGAATTTTTGTTTGTTATGACCCGTTGAAAATATATGGCTGGAAATTGATATGTATTGGAATCGTTCGAATCGGCTTGGCTTCACGTTAGTCGAATTATTGGTAGTCATCGCAATCATCGGACTCTTAGCCGGACTCTTGCTGCCGGCCATTCAAAATGCGAGGGAATCCGCCCGGCGAACCAGTTGTCAAAGCCAGATTCGACAACTTGGCATCGCGACCATGGCCTATGAATCGACCTATCGAAAATTGCCAAGTGGATGGATCGGAACAGAAGCTCGCGACGATCTGCCAGGCTGGGGATGGAACGCCAGAATACTTGCTCAAATGGATCAATCAGTCGTCTTTAACCAGATCAATTGGTCCGTCGGAATCGAAGCTGTTGAGCATGAACGACTATTGCCACAAACAATGCCATCGCTTGTTTGTCCATCCGATATCGGGCAGCGAACCTTTCGTATTGGAGAAGGCGAACTCCACGACTCCGGGGATGGGCATCACCACGACGAAGAGGAAGAGCCTGGCGTCAATGTCGACGAAGGGGAAACGCTGTTTCTGATCGCGAAATCAAACTATGTCGGTGTTTTCGGAACGGAAGAATTTGAAGGAAACGAATACAGCGGCAATGGGATTTTCTTCGGAAACAGCAACTTGAGAACCTCCCAGATAACCGATGGCACAAGTAATACTTTCCTTGTCGGCGAACGATCTTCTCGATTGGGAGGTAGCATTTGGCATGGGATCATTCCAAACGCAAGAGAGCACGCGGCTAGGATTTTAGGTATCACCGACCATGCGCCCAATACTGCGACGGGACACTTTGATGACTTCGGCAGCCTTCATGTGGGCGGCTGCAATTTCGTCTACGCTGACGGTTCAGTGACTTTTATCAATGAGAGCATTGATCTGATTACCTATCGCGCGCTTGCAACCCGAGCCAGCGGTGAACGAAACCAGACACCGAATTGAAGCGAATAAACGAAAGCAGAACGTCGAGGAATGATCATCGTTCAATTCCATTGGACAGCTTATTCTCGATGAACGGCATCAGATGGTCGGCCCATCGTGCATAGGTTAACCCACTTGGATGAAGGTCGTCGTCTGTAAGCAACTTGGAAGGATTCCACCATACCTCTCTCGATATGTTTGTGAGCGGTATGACGACGACTCCAGCAGTACGGCATTCGTTTTGAATAATCATGTCGAATGCCGCGATCTGTTGATCGATTTGAGCGGGCTTATTAAATGCCCCGAATGGTGTTGCACCCCAGTCCGGAATTTCAATCGCGAAGACCTTTGCAGCGTCGTCGCTGGCGAGCTGAATTGCTTGGTCAAGCACAACTTTGAAATGCTGCCGAAAATCTTCTTCGGGGCTACCTCTGTACTGATCGTTCACTCCGATCATCAGAAAGACGAGATCGTAAGCTTGGCTTAATTTTCTTGATCGAATTGCTTCCGAAAGATCAGTCGTCATCCAACCTGAATCGGCCACAAAAGTAGGTTTTGCGACTGCGAACGCTTTTCGTTGCAATCGAAACGCAAGCTGCATCGGCCAGCGTTCAAAGATTTCGACGTTTTCACCGATCGTATACGAGTCGCCTAGAGCCAGTATCGACAAACCGGATTCATCAAACGTTGTCGCAGAGTCTACTGAGATGACCTCTGAATCAGGAAGCCGCGTATTGACGATCCGATAGCCCCACAATGCCAAAAGAACTGTAATGACAAAAACGGTCGCCAAAAGCCTCGACCTATATCGAAACATGTCGTATAAAATTTTGGGTTTTCAATCGCAGAAAGTTGCGTTTAGAACTTCCGAGAAACCGAATCTCGGACCAAACAGTCTACACCCTTCGCGTGGAAGATACGTCGACGTAGCTTACTTGTCGGCATCAATTCTTGGCAAAAAATTTGCCCTAGAAAGGCTCGCGATGAAAATCCCGCCCTCAAAGATTAAATTTCCGCCGCTCGATTGAAAGCAGTTTGTTTGTACGTATTTTGAGACGCCTATGAGCGATCTTCAACCGGCAACTAAATTGTTACAAGCATTGTTTTGCAGTCGCATTTTCAACAAAACGCTGACGAGCTTGTGAGATCGGTCCGTAAGCGGATAAACTTAGTACATTTGAAAAAATCAAGCTTTACTTCGTTAAGCGTTCGAACGCTCTTGCCGCTGATCTTGGCTGCATTAATTGCGTCAATTGCAGTCGCATTTTTATCTCGATATGTCGGTCAGAGGCAAGCGATAGACGAAGTTCGACATCGCGTTGACGGCATCGAGCAGACGCTTCAACGATCGAGTTTTCCTCTGACTCCGATGGTGCTTCAATCACTTGCAGATCTAACGTCAACTGAATTAATAACGTTCAATCGGAATGGAAAGATTGAAACCAGCACGGAAGATTTTAACCTCACAACTCGTCGGTCAATTGAATCAACCTTCAATAGCAGGCTACTTCAAAAAAACGATGCAGCAAATCAATTGCCTAGCGGATGGCAGATCTCGGGTGAGTTGCAGACATATTTGGCTTTTGAGGTCTCAAGATCACAACAAAGCATCAATCAAGACTCAGCCGAACGCGTTGTGGTGCTGGTCGAGCAAGAAGTTGTCGAGGCGGCAGGACGTCGCGCTGCGTACTTACCGCTTGCAACCGGATTAACCAGTGTTCTGCTCCTAAGTTCCGTGAGCTTTATTCTCTCAAGCCAATTGGTGCGGAGACTGATTCGACTGCAAAGTCAGGTTGAATCGATTGCTGGCGGCAATTTTGCTGGCGGCGTTTCCGACACATCGAACGACGAAGTTGGACGACTTGGTACGGCAGTCAATTCGATGGCCGCGCAGTTGAAACAACTTTGGAACGAAGTTAATCGACAGCAAAGTGAAAAATTGCTGCATCAGATCGCGGGCGGGATGGCGCATCAGCTCCGAAACACGTTGACTGGCTCTCGGTTAGCGATGGAGTTGCATCATCGGAAGTGCGTCCAAGCAGATGACGAAGGGATTCAAATCGCGATAAAACAATTGGGCATTGCTGAAGACTATGTACGAAGAATTTTACTCGTTGGTGGAGGGATCCAGGATAGCGATCGATCCACTTTGCTATCCGATTGTTTGTCTGATCTGCAATCGACGCACTCAATTCTAGCGAAACATTTACGCGTTGAATTGGAATGGAAGGTGTTGTCTGATCTAACGAATGTTTATGTTACTGATGGTTCTACTTTGATCGCCGCAGTCTCCAATTTGATCATGAATGCGATGCAAGCGGCAACCGTGATTCAGGTAAGTGCGGAATGTGATAATCAAACAAATATCCGCATTCTCATCGTTGACAACGGTCCTGGGATTCCTGATTCAATATCGGGTCATATTTTTGATCCGTTTGTCACTTCAAAACCCGAAGGACTTGGATTGGGATTACCGTTGGTACAACGCGCAGCCCAGCATCTCAACGGAAGTGTTCGATGGTTTCGTCTTGAGAATCGGACCACTTTTGAGTTTATTTGCAAACAGGCATAGTTGGCGAACGTGTGAACGTGTCTTTATTTTCCGCTACTACCGTACTCAAAAAGCATCTATTTGAAATGCAGAAAACAAGTAAGAATCTTATACTAGTGGTTGACGATGAACCGTCAATTTGTTGGGCCTTGAAACGGATGCTTGAAGAAGAAGGGTTGCAGGTTTCAACCGCTTCGTCTGCTGAGGAAGGACTGTCGATTGCAAAAAAGTCTCATCCGAATTTAATATTGTTGGACGTTCGATTACCTCATGAAAGTGGCACCAGCGCTTTACCGAAGTTTCTCGCGATCGACGAAGAATGTCCGGTGGTCATAATGACTGCGTTTGGCGATTTGGAAACCGCTGTGACCGCTGTTCAAAACGGAGCGAGTGATTATCTAACCAAACCGTTTGGTCTGGAGGCAATTGGTCAGGTATGTCGCAAAGCACTTCAGTCCCGACCGGCGGCACGGAACATGCCCAAGCCAATCGACCGCAGCATTTCAAAAAATGAAATTATTGGCAGCTCGCCGGGAATTCAACATGCCTATCGTCAAACTGCGTTGGTCGCCGCAAGCGATCTTTCTGTCCTCATCACCGGCGAGACAGGAACGGGCAAAGAGCTATTTGCGGAAGCGATTCATCGATATAGCGATCGTGCAGATCAGATCTACTTGCCTATCTCACCAGTCTCGCTCAATCCGGATCTCGTTGAAAGCGAGTTATTCGGACATGTTAAAGGCGCTTTCCCAGGCGCCCTTTTTGATCACGAAGGTCTTTTCGCACGTGCCGAAAGAGGAACGATTCTTTTGGACGAAGTCGGCGATCTATCACTCAACGTACAAGTCAAGTTGCTACGTGTACTTGAACAAGGTAGTTTCGCTCGCGTTGGGTCAACTGAGTTAACTGCTTGCAACGTGCGAATAATCGCGGCAACCAATACCGATCTTTTTTCTCGTGTCCGTGACGGTCGTTTCCGCGAAGATCTTTACTATCGCTTGAATGGAATGCACATTCATTTGCCGCCATTACGCGAGCGAACTGAGGATCTCCTTCCGCTATGTTCGCATTTCCTTAGACGCCTTGGTTTTGAAGAACCAGAAACCATGCTTAACGATACACTGATCGATTCTTTAATGCATCGCCCATGGTTAGGCAATGTTCGCGAGCTTCGAAATGCAATCGAACATGCTGCGATAGTCAGTCGTGGACGAATCTTGTCAATTGAAGACATTCCAGAATCTCAACCATCTTTGATCCATCAAACCGCTTCGTCAGAAGAACTTCTCGAAGCGGCAACGACACGCTGGTTTCAAGATCGAATCGATGCGGACAAGTACGCGATAAACTTGCACGAGCAGTTATTGGCTCAAATCGAACCTACACTTTTCAGACTTGCCCTGCAGTTGAGCAATGGCAATCGCGCTAAGTCTGCAGAACTGCTTGGAATTCATCGCGGGACGTTGCGAGACAAATTGCGAAACTACGGCGTTGACGAAGAAATCAATTCGTGACTTGGTCATGACAGAAGGTGCGTGTGGTGACTGGCGATTCAAACCAACATGCTAGTTCAAACGAAGTTCTGCCTCAGAATTGCCGTACGCTTATTTTTTATCGCTAAAGAGCATCAATTTTGGCCAGTTAATATCAACGACACCTGCATTGATTGCACGGCGATGCAATTCGTCTAATGCCCGCTGACCAACGCTGCCTAATTCTTGCGTCCATTGGTTAACGTAAAGGTCGACATGCTGCATTAGCACCAAATCGTCAAACTCCTGAGCAAAAGCACGCATCGTCTTGAGAGCATCGTCACGGTTTTCTAATGCAAACTTCAACGAATCGTAGACAACCAATTGCACATCGGCGATTAAATCTTGAGGCAATGACTTTGACGCAACAATGCCACCCAATGGCAGCGGTGAATTGGTCTCTTTTTCCCAGCGAGTCCCTAGGTCTTCGACGAGGTGTAAACCCTGCTGACGCCATGTAAAACGGCCTTCGTGAATGCATACGCCAAAATCGGCTTGCTGCGTTTGAAGCCTTGGCATAATTTCAGAAAAGACGACCTGCTCAATCCTCGTTGTTTCCGGATAAAATAGCCGAAAGAGTAACGTCGCGGTCGTTTCTGAACCAGGACATAACGTGATTTGCGAAGCTTGCTGAGGCTTCGTATTCGCGATCGAGGAGAGCAGAAGTGGCCCTACGCCAAAGCCGAGCGCCGAGCCAGTTGGCAGCACACAAAATCGATCGGCTAACAATATCGCTGCATGAAAACTCGCTTTGGCGACATCGAACTTATTTGGAGCTTCGAAATCAAAGAGACGTTCGTTCAGCGTTTGGATATCCAAAAGCTCCACATTGAATTCGATTCCTCGCCAATCGACCTGCTTGGTCATCAGCGCGTGAAACGTAAACGTATCGTTAGGACAAGTTGAAATCCCAAGCCGAATTGCGCGACTCATTCTTCACACCTTTCTCGCACGAGTGCGAAAGCCGATATCATCGCTTGCCGAACGTTCCAATTTGCATGGTTTCGATCACCAGCTCGATTGGAAATCCCTCGGATAATGTCTAACGGAATCGAATGCAAATGACAGGCGACTGCGACCGAAAAACCCTCCATGTCTTCGGCAATAGCATTCGGAAACTTTTTTAGTTTGTTCTCGGCGTCGCGAAAATGTGCTGATGCAGTCGTTGTAGTGAGCAATAGCAGTCGTACTATATCAAGGTTTGAAGGATCGCATTCTTGTTGCAATGAACGGATATGAATCAGCTCTTCAATTTTCTGCATTTGCGTGTCTTCTAAGCGAGCAGATTCAATTTGCCACTTCGACCAACCAAGTTCAGTTGCTGTCTGATATTCATCGCCCGCACCTGCTCCAATTCCATAGCAGGCAACTTCATCGAACACGTGTGCCGATCCAATTGTCAATTTGTCGCTCAAGCCTCCAGCAATTCCAAACAGAATGACACGCGACGGTTCCCATTTGGACAGCAACATTGAAGTCCGAGCAGCGGAAATAATCGGACCAAATCCGCAAACTTCGAGGATGGTTTGTTGCGTTGAATCGACGTTGCCTGAGCGGCCAACCGAAGAGGATGGCAAGATCCAGGACTTCGGTACCTGCGATTCAATGACGGCGAGCTCTTGAGTTGTCGGCACAAGTATTAAGACTCGTGCGCTTGGGGGCTTATTCATCAAAGCAATTCAATGCAATTCTTTCCGGCTTAAGAGCCTATCCGAAAAAGGGCCTGGCCCCCTGCGGAGCAACGCATCATCGTGTTCAGCAGTTTGTCGACGCTCACGGCCGCTTCCCAAGGCTGAGCGTTGTCGTAACAGCCAATGGTACTCGGTCGCAAACCCGACATCAGCGCAATCCGCGATGGATTACAAGCTGGCGCTGCACAATACGCCTTATGGAACGAGACCCCGGACGCGGCAAGTCGATCGATATTGGGTGTCTTCGTTTGCGGATTTACACCTAGATGGGAAACCCGGTGATTCAAATCGTCGATCGCAATAAACAGCACGTTCGGCCGGTTGGAAGCAGTAGATTGCTGGGCATTGAGCGGGAACGAACTTGACGCTGATATGACAAGCGTCAACAGCATACACAATCGAGCAAGTTTCATGGGCAGCAATCGTTTTAAGAGGACGTCCGAGGGACAACCGACTAATGACAGTTAGCCACGCGGTGCCCGCATTTTGCCAGCGTCGTCCTCGAATGCGGTTTGACCGAGAACGATATTGAAGTTCGCCGCTAGTTCGCCGACTTTCGAATCCGCAATTGGCTCAAAGGCAGCCATCACCGATTCCCGCGCCTTGAGATCGCGAATGCTACGGAAAACGCCATCTTTTTCATTGGCCGGTTCGCCTTTGATCAACATCTGCGTCGTCAAAATCCGATGACCATTTTTGCTAACCGCGAAATGGATGTGCGGTGTACGACCGGGATAGGCCACAGGCTTGACGGTTCGGAAATAATATTGACCTTTGGAGTCGGTCAAAAAGCGACCGTATCCTTGAAAATTCTTGTCTCGTTTGTCGGCATTGTTGGTGCCCGAATGTAAATAAGCTCCATTATGATCTACCTGCCAAATCTCAACCAACGCGTTTCGAAGTGGTGAACCGGTCTCCGAAAGCAATCGGCCGGTCATATGCGTAATTTCACCAATTGCGGTAGTAGTCGCGTCGTTGATGATCAACAAATCGTTATCTGTATCGAGTGGCAGC
>JBGSKY010000201.1:0-2703 GCA_041740995.1 Pirellulaceae bacterium | reverse complement strand
TTTCGCGCTCGACTTGCGGCAAGAGCCGTATGAGGTAATGCTTCACGTACGGATCTGTGCGGGGGGCGGCCAGCAATGGCCGTCCCTACCGCGATTACCTTTTTCGTGAAGTACGCAGTTGGCGAGTTCCTTAAACAAGGTACCGGACACCTTTTTAGTCTCCGATTAACGCGCGGTAGTACCCAACCGCAGCCGCCATTTTGCGGACCTGATGCGGTGTGAATTCACTCAACTCGTCGAATTGGACGACGTAAAGTCCATCCGCATTTTCGATGGCGTCGAGCTGCGAATCGTCAGGTGAAGCAACCAGAACACGATACTGGACAGGATCATTTTCTTCGCGTAGTCGACTAGCTTGATAGGCCGTATCAATCAGCATTTCCAGACCGGTGTTGTCCGGAAGTGCTGCCGGATCAAGTCCCGCTTCTTGCCAACGGTCAAGAAGGACTTTACTGAGATCAGGGGGATAATACGAACGATTGGTCATAGCTCAGAAAGTTCCTATGGATTCCCGCAATCACTTTGACGCTCGCCAATTCGCTTCATGTGTTTCTTGCCCCAGTCGCACAGCGGCGTCAATGCTGCTTTTAGCGAACGTCCGAATGGCGTCAACGAATATTCAACCTTTGGTGGGACCTCTTGGAAATCCTTGCGTGCCACGATGCCCGCAGTTTCCAATTCACGCAATTGCTGAATCAACATCTTTTCGCTAATTCCTGCCACCAATCGCCTTAATTCACCAAATCTTCTTGTTGCGTTCAAGTGCCACAGGATGAGCACCTTCCATTTACCACCGACAACGTCCAAAGCCGCGTCTAAGCCGCATCGGTATTGCTTTTCGGCCACTTCAATTCTCCGGAGTGTAGGAATTGCCCCAAGTACTTACCTCAACGTTAGTACTTGTCGAAAGTAGGCGTACTTCTAAAATCCAATTTACCGAGGCTTCACTGAGTGAAAACCAGAGAAAGGCATCTTTATGGAAAATCCCGTTTGTTTGATCGTTGGCTATGGACCGGGCGTCGGCCATGGCGTGGCAACTGCTTTTGGGGCGGCCGGTTACGACTTGGTTGTCGCTTCACGTGATCCGGCAAAATTCGCATCGTTGATTGCGGAATTGCAAAACCAGGGCGTCCAAACGCGGGCTATTGCGATGAATGCTGGCGACACAGCTTCGATGAGTAAAGCGATCACGTCTGCTTGCGAAACCTCGCCGGTCGACGTTCTGGTGTATAACGCGGTAGCGCCGACGTTCGTCAAACCAACGCAGCTAGACGCCGAGCAACTTGCCAGTGACTTCCGGGTGAACGTGGTCGGCGCGTTGGCGGCGACTCAGGCAGTCTTGCCCGGCATGCAGTCGCGTGGCAGAGGTCGCGTGCTGTTCACCGGAGGCGGTTGGGCTCATTATCCTTGGGATCAAGCCGCGTCACCAAGCATCGGAAAAGCGGGGCTGCGATCTTTGGCGTTGACATTGGGGCAAGAACTTGCGGGATCGCCGGTACGAGTTGGCTTGGTCTCAATCATGGGAGAAGTCGCCACCGGAACGCCGTTCGATCCCGCAAAGATTGGTGCGGCCTTCCTTGATATGGCTCAGCGACCCGACGAAGGATACGAAACCGAAATGATGTTCACGGACAAATGAGCCACAATACTCCTCACTGAGAAAACACAATGACAGTCGCACATGGATACGCCGCTCACGAAGCGGGTGGAAATTGGAAGGCTTTTGAGTTTGAACTGCCGCCGCTCGGTTCGGGCGATGTCGAAATCGAAGTCGATGCGTGCGGGATCTGCCACAGCGACATGTCGATGCTGGATAACGCCTGGGGCCTTACGCAGTATCCGTTCGTCGGCGGCCATGAAGTCATCGGGCGAGTCGCGGCGATTGGTGATGCTGTTCCCGGGTTGAGCGTCGGCGACTTGGTAGGCTTGGGTTGGTACTGCCGATCTTGCATGCAGTGTGACCAGTGCATCGGCGGCGATCACAATCTTTGCCCGACCGTCGAAGGAACCATCACGCATCAAGCGGGCGGGTTTGCTGATCGAGTTCGCGGCCATTGGGGCTGGGCGACGAAGATCCCCGAGGGTCTCGACCCGGCCAAATGCGGTCCATTGCTTTGCGGTGGTGTCACGGTCTTCAATCCTCTGGTTCAAAATAACGTTTCGCCGACTGCGAAAGTCGGCATCGTGGGAATCGGTGGACTCGGACACATGGCGTTAATGTTTGCCAATGCCTGGGGCTGCGAAGTAACCGCGATTTCGCGGAGCCGATCGAAGGAGTCCGAGGCACGCGAGATGGGGGCTCACCATTTCGTTGCCACCGGCGAAGACGGAGCGTTGGAATCGGTCGCCAACAAGTTCGACTTGATCATCAACACAACCGATGCCGAATTGCCGTGGGATGACTATGTTGCCATGCTCGCTCCCAAAGGTAAGTTGCACACGGTTGGCGCGGCACCGAAAGTGGAGGCAACCGTGTTTCCGATGATCATGGGCCAGAAGTCATTGTCGGCGTCTCCGCTGGGAAGCATCGCGACGACGCGGACGATGCTGGACTTCGCCGCTCGGCACAACATCAATCCGGTGACCGAAACCTATCCAATGACTGACATCAACGAAGCGTTCGACAAGCTCCGAAACGGGTCGCCGAGATACCGTTTGGTCCTGACTCGTTGAGGAACAATTTAGCTTAGCTTGGGCTTGCAG
>JBGSKY010000200.1:0-24640 GCA_041740995.1 Pirellulaceae bacterium | reverse complement strand
GAATCCGAGCCTGAAATTTTTTTACCACAAATTTCCCTACCTAGCACCCAACTTGGTCACAGGAAAAGCTACCACTGCAACGATTTATAGTTTGCTAAGTCCGAAAAACTTATTCGTTAGACACTAACACTCGATTGTGATCGTCTCATCGATTGGATGAGACTGACAAGCCAGTATAAATCCCTCAGACTCCTCGGACTTCGTAATCGCGTCGCGGCTGTCCATTTTTACGCGGCCCGATGTGCAGCGCACTTTGCACTGGCCGCAAATGCCGCTGCGGCATTCCCATGGTAACTCAACGCCCGCTAGTTCGGCGGCTTCGAGTATTGTCGTTGACGATTCGATCTCGACCATGCGTCCAGACCTCTCGAACGTGATCGTAGCGGTTTGGCCGTCAACTAATGTGCTTGCCGACGTATCCGTCAACGATTCATTGGCAACCAGCACTGATGTTGCTTTGGGCGATACAAATTCTTCGGTCGATACATTGTCCCCTGGTATACCAAGTGAAACGATTGTTTTGCGGACGGCCTGCATCATCGAGTCAGGGCCGCACAGAAAGATTGGCAGTTGCGGGAGATTGTGAATGAAGCTGCTCAAGTCATCGGCGCTGATATAGCCAGACCTGTCTTGCCAACGATTGGCGTGAACGTCGCTGGTTGTCGTTGGTAGTGACTGGCTGTAGTAGTTGAGTACCTTCAAGTTCTCGAATCGATGAGCCAAGAAGTTCAGCTCGTTGGCATAGATCATATCGTCGGGCGATCGCACTGCGTTGATGAAATAAATCGTCCCGCCCCAAGCTTGGTCGGTCAGGTTTCGTAAGATTGACATCAGCGGTGTGATGCCGACGCCACCGGAGATCAACACGACCGCCTCGGACTTCAAGTCGTTGAAGAAGAACTTTCCTGCGGGTGCTCCGATACGGATCGAATCGCCAGCCTTCAACACATCGTGCATGAATCGCGACGCCATGCCTTCAGGGTTTCGCTTGATGGTTAGCTCGACATGACCACGCTGAGTCGGTGCGGATGCGATCGTGTAGGAGCGTTTGACGGTTTGGCCATCAATGTTCAGCGTTAGATTCATGTACTGACCGGGCTGGTGCACGAACGGGATCTCACCGCCGCCGGGCATGACAAATCGAAACGTCTTCACATCGTGCGTTTCGCGACGGACATTGGCAACGACCAAATCGCCGCTCCAAAATTTGCGCGCGGTACTTGGTGCGGCGACCGCGCTGGATTTCGCTTTGGCAGCGCCGCGTCTTAGGTCGATGTAATGCTTGACGCTTCGGAAGCCTAAGATCGGGGTCAAGACCGCTGCAAATGCCAGCGGTTGTCGCACGTCGCTTTTGACAAGCATGTAATAATGCACGACACCCAAAATAGTCGCAACATAAGCGAGTCGATGGAGGAGCTTCCAGCGGACCGGCCCAAGTTTTCGGATCATTGCATTGGTGCTTGTCACCGCCAGCGGCAACATCAACGAGACGGCGATAAAACCAACGAGCAAGAATCGTCTTGAGAGAATTTCTTCGACGGTACTGCTGACGCTCCCCATGCGATCGAAGATCACATAAATGCCAAAGTGAAGAGCCGCGTAAGCAAAGCCGTACAGGCCGAGAGCACGACGATAGGCGATGAGGCTGTTCCAACCTGTCAATGTTCTGAGCGGGGTAATGATCAACGAGATGAACAGAAACACCAGCGAAAGAATGCCGGTTATGTGCAGCGCATTGTTGACACCGTTGGCACCCAGTTGGCCTTGCCAGGCGTCCCAACCGAGCATCAAGAGCGGGCCAAATCCAGCGAGGATGACGAGATTTCGATAGTAAGCGATGTTCATGATTGATTAATAATTATAAAATCGTTTGTCAGAAATTTTTTGTAGCGGAATGGCGCCAGCCGTCCGGTGCCGTGATACCGGAGGGCTTGCGCCTTGCCGCTAAGAGTTGATTCGTCGCGTACTCTACGAGTTAGATGTTGATCGAGAGATCAAGACCTTCGTACAGCGACGCAACCTGCGACTCGTAGCCATTAAACATCAATGTTTTGCGGCGACCGGTTTCGCCGATGCGTTGCTCTGTCGCTTGGCTCCATCGCGGATGTGGCACGTTCGGGTTAACGTTGGCAAGAAATCCATACTCCATTGGCGCGTATCGGTTCCAGCTAGTCGGTGGCTCTTCGGATAGCAAGGTTATCTTCACGATTGACTTGATGCCTTTGAAACCATACTTCCAGGGCGTGACGAGTCTGACGGGCGCGCCGTCTTGCGCGGGTAGCTCTTTCCCATATAAACCAACTGCCAACAGCGTGAGTGGGTGCATCGCTTCATCCATTCGCAGGCCTTCAACATATGGCCATTGCAGCACCTTAGTCTTTTGTCCTGGCATTCGCTCTGGATCGTGAAGCGTTTCGAAGGCGACGTACTTCGCCTCGGTCATAGGCTCGACCGCGTCAATAAAGTGAGAAAGCTGCAGGCCCGCCCAAGGGATCACCATCGACCACGCTTCGACGCAGCGCATCCGATAGATACGTTCTTCGATCGGCCCCAGCGACTTGAGTTCGGGAATCGTGAACGTCGTTGGCTTGTGGACCATTCCCTCAACGCGAATCTGCCAGCCGGCCGTATCGAAGTTTTTGGCCTTTTCGGCAACCGCATTTTTGTCGGTTGTGAATTCGTAGAAGTTGTTATAGGAGATGATGTTGGACTCGCTCGTCATTGGCTCGTCGACGAGATAACCCAGTTCGCGTCGTTGATCTTGCGTCAGTTCGACCGATGCCAAGTCAGCGATCGTGGCGGTCTCCAGTTCCATCTTGCGAACCGGGTTGAACCAACGGTAAATCCCAGCCGAGGCCGCAAGCGTCCCGGCTGCCCCGAGTCCTTGCATGAATCGGCGACGGTTGGCGTAAAGTGCTGGGGGCGTGACTTCGCCGCGAAGTTCACTGCCTGAAAAATTCTCACTCAAGTGAACGACTCCTGAAAAACGTCTGAAAAACAGCTCAGATTGTGGATTGCTTCGTCCTATTTGTCCCCTGCCAAAAGGTAGACGCGGCGATTCGACAGGGCCTTACCTTCGATCAGCGAACTTTCTGAAAAGTTTACCGGAGACACGATTTGCTGAATTGCCCATCCACCCAAAGCCAGACGCCGCCTCTATCTTTTTACTGATTTGCAACTGACTTGCCCTGGGTACTGTCCGGACGCCTCGACCTTGGGGCACAGGTCTTTAACACGCTACACGTTGCCGGTCAACTTTGGAGAAGAAAGAACGATGATCACATGTTGCATCCAATGGCCAAGGGAGCGATGCAAATGGACAAGGCCCCGGAAATGGCATTGCCCGAGATGGTCGAGAAAGCAGGCGAATCGATGATGGCCCATGAAATATCGATGGCGGCGACGATGGCAAAACCAGAAGCCATGACCATGGTCGCTGATCACGCGAACATGATGACGCCTAAAGGAGCAGCGATAGTCAAAGGCGACGAAATCAAGGCAGCGATTCGGAAGGTCTTCAGCGATCCGACTTAATATTGTTTGTGTCCGAGTATCTACGGCGTTAATGTAAAAACCGCTGCATTGCTGAATCTAACTGCATCGGTCGCGTTGGACTGGCCGTTAACGCCTGGCATGAAGACCATCTGCCCAACACCTGCGGGGGCTTCGATAATACCAAGGATTTCTGATGTACCATCGGAGTCAACTGGCTTTACTGCATGAAATTTCCGCTGCTTGATTTGGTGCAACCACTGCGAGTCTGCATCTTTCCATCCAATGTTTAACGTTACATCTCCTTGACCGGATTGCTTTACCCGAATGCGTACCGCATACGTCTTCCCAGGAGTCACAGGGATCGACTGGCTAATAATGGCGTCCGATGCACCTCGAAGCCCGGTTCCTCCCTTGCCAGAAACGAATTCCCCCTTGGAATCATCCTCTTGCCAGAAAGACCAATGATCTGGGTCCTGCGAAGATGCAAGACGATTAGAGAAGTTTGCGTTTCGAATCAGATTCTCCGATTCAGAGTACTTGGAGAAAGCATTCTTTGCGGCTGACACTGGATCGACCGCACGCTGAATTGCCAAGTCACATCCCGGAAAACGCTCAGGCCAAAGCGGGACATTCTGAGAACTGCTCACCCACCAGCGTTCCTGCTCGCCATACAGCCACACCAACCCATCACTGGACGAGCGAGCTGATTGGATATTGGCGGTCAACCTGGCCGATGGAGTGCTGCCGGTATGATCGATATGCCAGTTGTCTCCTTTGGGGTTGATATAAGCGTCCAGGTACAGACTCTGTCCGACGCGAAACTGTCGGTCCACTTTCGCACGGTGTTCGGGCGCGACAAACTCCCGCATGCGCAGTCGCAAGACGGTAAAGGCGCTGTCGTATTCTGCTTGCGA
This sequence comes from Pirellulaceae bacterium, assembly GCA_041740995.1. Classification (GTDB taxonomy): domain Bacteria; phylum Planctomycetota; class Planctomycetia; order Pirellulales; family Pirellulaceae; genus JBGSKY01. The sequence continues at coordinate 20,231 of JBGSKY010000200.1, read as the reverse complement.
GTTAGCTCGGTAGCCAATGTCCTCTGTTCCTTCGATGATAGAGATTCGTTCAGTAGCGACATCAAGCCAGCCATCGACAAACGGAGGAAGTAGTCCATAAGTGTCGCCTATCATCGCCCTTGCCGGGTCATCGGCATCGAGATGTTCAAGCAGATCAGAAAAGAGTCGATAAGCAAAAATTGCGACATCGGGAAACTCTTCCAAGATGGCCGCCATCACTTCACGACCACGCAATCGAGCCTGCTTTCGGTACTCGTCGAATGTATAACGATCCGCACTGGCTTGATCCTGATAACGGTACTGCTTTGCGGGAGGCGAATAGGGCTCGGCGTCGAATAGCAAACCTTTAAGACCGCCTTGCTTTGCGAGACGTGCTAAAAACCGACAGTGTTGAACGATGTTTTTCCAGCCCGTGTCGTCAAACCAATCGATGTCGCCAGGATTGGAATAAAGCATCAGAAATGTCTCACGGCAAGTCGTTGTTTTTGCCGCTTGCAGATCCTTGAGTGCCGGTGCGAACTGGTCCCAACTCCACGGTTCCCGTCCAAAAGCATTCTGCGCGTCGACGACACCCGAAGTAGTTTGCCGCGTTGGCCGAATCGTTGTGCCATCAAACAAACCCCATTCTTCAAACGCTTTGAGACCCTCGCGATATTGAGCCGGCGTGGGAGAATCCCAGCCCGTAACGATCAAAGGGACCTCGCCCGCAAATCCCACCGATCCGATTTCAAGTAGGAAAACAAACAGCCATTGCAGAACTTGAGGATTTTTTCGCATCGAATCTCAAAAGGAATTGTTAAACGATATCTCTATTCATCGATAAAACGAAATCTACCGATGTCAAGCTAGTCACGACGAAGCACGGCGGTGAGTGCAACGGCGCCGTATCCTCGCGATGCCGACAGCACTTACCACGAATGCGAAGCACAGTGACGAAGGCTCAGGTACAGCAGTCGCGGTGAATTCAAAAGTCGGGCCGAAATATCCCTGGCCCGCAGCAGCCTCTGTACCCACGACCAGTCCGCCAGTCGGATCGAAGTCCAGAAACGCTTCTCCGAATCCGTTGACTGGCGATCCAATTGAAAACCTAGACTCTCCGATCGTAATTCCCGATTCTGCCGTCAATGACGAAGTGCTGTCGATATATCCATCGGACAGACCGCCAACTCTCAACACCTGTGCGAAGATGTCATAAGTACCGGCAGTCAAGTTGTATGGACCACCCACCACTGAAGCCATTCGGAACCCAGAAACCAAATCAGCCGCCGTTCCGGAGGCGACAGTCGCCTCCGCCAAAATCGTGTTGCTGCCCTGCGAAAAGATTGCAACACGGTGACTCGTGAACAAGCCATTCCCATCAACGCCACCGGGCGTTCCGTCAATGTTGATGTTCGTGTCGTAAAAACCGAGACGAGTGATATCGAGATCTTGCGTAGTCGTGAAACGCCATCCCACCAATCCATCAAAATCCGTATTCACGTACGTGTTGCCAGGCGTAAAGTCAAATACAAGTTCTGCACTAGCCACTGTGGCTAGCGAGACGGCAATCACCAATGCAAGAACACATCGCGGTGTATACCAAAGCTGTCGAAAACTCATCGGGAACCCTTCGTTTTTATAGGAGTCTGCATCAAAGATCAAAGGCAGTTGTCATGGCGCCCGTCGGTCGTGTTGAACGGTGGCGTCAAAAGCAAATCTGCCACGACGGATTCGGTGCGTTCCGCTTCGCAACACCAAACCCCACCTCGTACGAACCGAAAACCAATTCGCATTCCGTATAACGGAATAGTAATCTTCTTGCGATGCGTGTCAACACTTCATCGTCGACATTGTCAAAAACAATCCAAGCCTTCCAATTGGCTGATATTACAGGTTTGTTTGTTATTATTTTGTACGCCCGCTTGTGGTGACAAAATCCTTGTGTTCCGCTATGTGGACTTCTGCTTAGCGTTAAGGTTTCGTATTGCAATCATCAGGCTGATTCAACCCACAGCAAAACAAGTCCACCGATCTTGAAATCCATTTTCATCGCTTCTCGCATTCCCGAACGATGCATAAAGGCCAACTTCAACGCGACTTGCGGCCGATTCAGACGCGACGCTGCACGTCGTGCCACGGCAGTACCGGACCAATGGGTGACATCTCTTGAATCAGCGGATCGAACGTGCTGGTACCACCCAAGACTGCCTTTGTTGGTTCGAAGACTGTCGATCGCCAGACACTTGCATACAAGAAATGATCGTTGGTTATTGCTTCGAGCGACTTCATCCCTGGTCCAATCGAAGCATGTCGTGGAACGCATTCTCGCGAGATGATGAAGAACCTTCGTTGGACTGAGTTTCTCGATAACCAGGACGCAGCTAACGCAAATGTCCGGCTTGAAACGCGGGCGTCAGAGCGACACGGATCGGAAGCGATTATTTCCCTGGCGACTCAATAGGGCGTAAAAATTTTACTCGGATAAACCAACGCCAGTGATCGACAGCCTGCTTGCCGCATGGCGAGCAACCTCGGCCTCGTCAATCAGTGGCTGGTGGAAACTCAGGCCAGCGAGTTATAAGTTATCATGGGACCCGACTGCATCGCAGGCTCAGTCATTGCGGGTTGTGCCACTTCCGGGTGAAGCATTCCCGTATTCGCCTGACGATTGTTCACTCGCAGAATCGGGTTGTTAAACAAGCTTGTAGTAATAGCGCTGTTTCGGTTTGAGGGACTCCGATTTAGGCGTCTTGGAAGTGAGCTTCCTGGAATCAATTCCCTAGGCGATATAGGCTATCGCGTCTTTGTGAAAAAGAACACGGACTGTGACATTGCGATCAGTAGAGCGACCAAGAATAATGTTGAACAAGTGCTCGGGCGCGTTGTTCTGAGGCGGAGATTCAGTGTAGTTGCCAAGCCGGTTGCCCGTACTCGTGCCGCTACCTTTGCCGATTTGAGCGTTGGCATAAGGTGTTGCGATGCCTAATAAGATGAGCAGCGGAATGGTCAACGAATTTTGGTGAAGCACATCGAGAATTACTGTGAAAACAATGAACAATTCTGGCTCCCTTCTCCCTTGGTAATCCGGGGTAGAAGGGCTGGGGATGAGGGGCAAATGCAGCAAACACGCTGGCCTTTTTCGCGACTCGGGAAGCCCTCACCCCCCCAACTTATTTCCACGAGTACGGGGTGACGGGGAGTGACGAAGACGCTTGGCTACTTTCGCTCATACTGAAAATTGAGAGTCGTCTCGGCCAGCTTGATGTCTTTGATTGCCTTCAATAAATTCGTGCGATTGTCGCTTCCCTTAGTGAGTTTGACTTCGGACGACAAAGCATAGATTGTAATGTGATATTGTTTTACGCCCGGTCCTTTGGAACACATCGGATCGTAGGCAGTCTTTCTCTTGTCGTTCAAACCGACGGTTCCAGTCTGCCTATCATTCTTGTCGAGGTGATCGACATTGGCTGGAATGTTGTAGATCACCCAATACGATTTTTCTTGATCGGGAGCTGTGTGCCAGAGACTCAGCGCAAACGATTTGGTTCCCTCAGGCGCACCTGTCCACTGGATCGGTGGTGACGCGCTCTGGCCATCGCAAGTGAATTCGGCTGGAATCATTCCATCTGCGCCGATCGCGGAACTTGAAGCAGTAAATGCGTTCTTGGCTTGGGAAGCGGCCTGTTGAAACAGTTGGCGAGGTCCTTATTGCCGAGACTTATAGGTTTCTGTAACCGTTTTGCCTTTGCCATCAATGAAGTTGAACTTAACTGAACCATCGTCATTTAGGACATAGTCTACATAGCGAGTCTCGCTTCCAACTTCAACTTTGACGCTGAAGCTCGTGTTGTCCTTGGCTTCGAAGCCAGTGATCTTTGCACCTCGCAATGGTGGTAGTGCAGGTCGAACTCCACTGTCTCGTGGTTGTGGATCGACTTGACCATCGACTTCTTTGACTTCGCCATGAAAGCCGCCGTTGAGGTACGGATACTTCTTTGTAGCGTGGTAGTGATAGCCGAGCTCTGGAGTTGTATGGCCGTTGAAAGAATCTAACTCTTTGACTGTTGACCCGTTTGGTTCAGCGTATCCATAAATGGGATAACCATCCAGCGCATAAGCAATTGGTTTGTCGTTGCCAACGATGTCCTGTAAATGTGTTGGCGCGATGTGATAGTGATAGTCATCACCGCGACCGCAATGACCACCGAACTCATCTAATTCGCCAGCGAGCAATGTGTCGGTCCGTCTATCATTCTTAATCGGATTGAAAATTGGAACACCGTTGGCAGCCAAAGCAATCGCACCACGAAAGAAGTGCGACTTCGCTGATAACGGAGTCTTGGCAACCACCGGCTCTAGCGGAATTCGCCAGGCATTATTGCCGAAATACGGCTGCGGAATCGGAACCTGTTGTTGCCAGGCTGTGATACCGACCATCATTCGATGGTCTGGCATGGAATTGGATTCGACGTAGAAAAATCGGTCGTCCTGTCGATACTTGAGGGCGTTAAGTTTTGCGAAAGGTTCGAACGAGTCAGCAATTGCCGGTTTTCTAATTGCAGTAGAGGCTACGAGTTTTGAGAACACTGTTTCAAGCTTCATATCTTGATTCAACGCCTTTACGTGAGCCGATTTTTGCTCAATCAATTTTTGGTCAAGCTCAGTCAACTTCGCAATTTCAAGCGAAACAACTTTCCCATCGGTGCGCCGAACTTGAACCTTCCCATCGAACGCAGCAACAAAGGCCCCATGAATATGCGAGCCCGAATCAGCAAACGTCCAAGCTCGCAGGCTGGAATCTTCAACACCATGATCGTGTCCTTCGTGAGCTAACGACACGGTCCCACTCGCAAAGGTAACGATCAACAGAATTCGCAGCAAGCAAGACCGTTGGGAGCAAAAAAGAATCCCGTGGAGTATCAGTGACCATCGCATGTCTAATTTCATTGACTAGTTTTCCATTTCCATAGTTTGATCGGGGGAATGATGACTTGTGTATTCGAAAAAATCGCTTGGCAATTCATTCTCGTTGACTAGCGACAAGCGGAGGTTCAACCGTATCAGCTTCGAAGACCAACCGATTGCGTTTTCACTCGCGAAGATAGGTTCCGATTTGATTTCGTGCGATACCCATCGCCCGGCCCATGAATGGCCGAGAAGCATCATACGAGTCAAACAATTCGCATACGGCCACGGAAATTGACTGAAGCACATCGTCGCGATCACGAAAATCCCGCACAACGGCCGTAACGTAAGCCGAAACTACCGGCTGCTCCATCGTCCAAAATCGAATCGCTTGTTGGTATTTCTCGTCCATCCTGGTTTCCAGCCCGCTTTCATCGCTTCGTCTATTTAACACGTCGCAACGGTCGTCGCATCATGACATGAAAACCAGAAAGTTTTCGTCAATCCAAAAAGAAAACTTTTCTAATCTCGAAGCAGACCTTTTCGCGAAACCGGAAGCGTGGGCCACAAAAAACTCTGACACTCGACCGTAAGCGCTGGGGCCGTCACCGCGTCTTAATTATGTCCTCAGTTTCTCAATCAAATTTTGGAGATAATTCGATGTCCACAACTGCTACCGCTTTCGCTGTTCCTACTCGCGATTCCGTTTCGCCAACCAATCAAAGTATCTTTGACCAGCTCAAGAAGGGCCTTGGTATGGTGCCTAATCTTTACGCAACTTTCGCTCACAGCGAGACGGCTCTAGGCGATTACTTGACGTTGCAAAATCGCAAGTCGTCGCTGTCGGCCAAGCAGCGTGAAGTCATCAACTTGGTCGTCAGCCAAGTGAACAAGTGCCAGTATTGCCTGGCGGCTCATACAGTCTTGGGAAAGATGAGGGGCTTTACCGATGACCAAGTGATCGAGCTACGTCGCGGTTATTCAAGCGTTGACGACAAGACCAATGTGCTTGCTAGCTTCGTTAAATCGACAGCCGAGAATCGCGGTAAGGTGTCTGATACCGAACGTGATGAATTGCTCGAGGCCGGCTTCACGCAAGAAAACGTGGTCGATATTGTTATCGCGATTGGGGAAAAGATTATCACTAACTACCTTCACAACATCACCGAAGTACCGGTTGATTTCCCCGCTGCCCCAGCGATCTAGCCCAGGCCAACGCTTCTTCACGCTCGTTGGATGAGTGTGCAATTAGCGAATATTCGTGTTCTCTAAATCTCTTCATGGATTTTTGGAGCATGTAGTTTATCGATGACAAAACGATTCCACCCAAGTTCACCCTTCTTTCCAAAATTATTAGATGCCCTACCCGCTTGCGCCGTCAAGCTAATATTCAGAAGACCTAGTTCAACTTCCATTGCTGATTGATAGTCATCTTCAGCGATTCCATAACCAAGTTCGTTGTAGACCGCGTCCGCCGCCCCCAAAAGAACGAAACATGCTTGCTTCAACATTTTCGTGTTTGCTTTTTTGATATGGAATTTTGGAACACTGATTTTCTTTAATCGAACACTAACAATTTGGACCACGGCTAGAATGGGCATCCCGACAAACACTATCAATCCTTTATCCGCACGGAAATCTAATGATCACCTCACCGATATTGTTCGAACCTTTTGAACTTGGCGGCTTACAGTTGGCCAATCGAATTGCACTTGCCCCGATGACGCGAAGTAGAGCGGGCGTTGAACGTATTCCTAATGCACTCATGGCTGAGTACTATGTGCAACGCGTGAGTGCTGGTTTACTGATCACGGAAGCGACCACAATTTCCCCGCAGGCGAACGGTTGGAACGAGTCACCGGGGATTTATAGCGACGCCATGGAGAACGGTTGGAAACTGATAGTTGATAGCGTTCACAATTCGGGAGGGAAGATTTTTATGCAGCTCTGGCATTGTGGCCGGGCGTCGCATCCAAGTTTTCATGACGGAAAAAAACACGTCGCACCTTCAGCGATTGCCATCAACGAGGAATACATTCATACTCCCAAAGGCAAAGAGCGGCACGTGATTCCGCGGGCACTGGAAACCTCCGAGCTTCCAGGCATTGTCGAAGACTATCGTCAAGCAGCCAAACGAGCAAAGCAAGCTGGCTTTGATGGCATCGAAGTTCATTCAGCAAATGGTTATCTGCTGGACACATTCCTTCAATCCAAAACCAATCATCGCGACGATGAATATGGCGGAACGATCGAAAACCGATACCGCATGTTGAATGAGGTCGTGACAGCGGTAACCGAAGTATTTTCGGCCAACCGAGTCGGCGTTCGCTTGTCGCCCAACGGTGCCTTCAACGACATGGGATCGCCTGACTATCGAGAGCAGTTTACTTTTGCAGCAACGCAGCTCGATCGATTCGGTTTAGCTTACCTTCACATCATGGATGGCCTTGCATTTGGCTTTCACCAGCTTGGCGAGCCGATGACGCTAGCGGACTTTCGTAAGGTTTTTAGCAGCCCGTTGATCGGTAATTGCGGTTACACACGAGAAACGGCAGAGGCAATGATCGCCAGCGGAAACGCAGACATGATCGCATTCGGTCGCCCATTCATCAGCAACCCGGATTTGGTCAATCGCTTTAATCATGGACTGCCGCTTGCTCCAGATGCGGATATTTCGGATTGGTATACGCCGACCGGAGCGAAGGGCTATACCGATTTCCCGACCGCAAGTACCAAGTGAACGGATATCAGGTTTGAACATGATCGAGGACGACTCACTTTATTTGCGAATCAAAGCGGAGGGTGCGCTGCGCGACGATGCGATCGCCGAGCTTCGTGAAATTTTACTGAGAGGTTTGAATAAGTCATTGAACAATCGCTATGGTCAACCGTTTTGTGCCGAAGATATTGTTCAAGATGCGCTCATCAAAATTCTTTCATCGCTCGATAAATTTGAAGGGCGAAGCAAGTTCACAACTTGGGCGATGACGGTTGCAACTAGAATTGGAATCAGTGCCCTTCGTCGAAAGTACTATCAGGACGTTTCCATGGAAGCGTTCAACACCGATGACGGATTCACGATGGAGATTGCAGTCGACGGCCAATCGACGGTTTCGGCTACAGAGTCGCAAGGAGAAATCCTTGCGGTGCTCCAGCAATTGATCGATACCGAATTAACAGACAAACAACGGCTTGTTACGCGGGCCTTCCTATCCGACTTTGCCACTGACGCGATTGCAACGCAACTGAACATGAACCGCAACGCTGTTTACAAATTGATCCACGACGCGAGAGTGAAGCTGAAAGATGGTTTTGCCCGCGCAGGATTCACCAGCGACGATATCTTGGAGGCGTTCGTTTAGGACAACCAATCATGAAACTCACTCACCAACAAATATCGAACCTGATCGATCTGACCGTCACGACTAAGGGCGATAGCCTCGGCTGCGATGGCTGTCTTGAACTAATGGACCAATTCGCCCAAGCGGATCTCGATGGTACGGAAGTTCCTGAGGCCGTGGAGGCGGTCCGAGTACACCTCGAACAATGTAAATGTTGCAAGGATGAATACGAATCGCTGATGATCGCACTTCGCGAGATCAATTAGCGGTTAAAGCAACTTGAATGTCATCAACGCCAAAACACGGCCAATAAAATTTGGTGGGCTGGTTCAGCTCATCTTTTGCAGAGGCATTGACGGGTACGAAATTCAGTGCCTTCATGAACCAAAGATCGACAGAAGTCTGACGCCGAACGTCAACCACAAAGACGCGGAGAGGCTCAGCAGGACAATACGCGCGTTTGCTTTTAATTCGGCGTTTCTGTGTTTGAACGGTTCTACTTAAACTTTTGTAAAAGATGGTTTTGGGATAGGTTGAGCGTGGAGGCGTTTTTGATCACTAGCTCAATTGTTCGTTCTGTCGGAATTGGGGTATAGGATGTCAATCGTTCGCATTGCATTGGCGAATGTCCGGGTCGCAAACACGGCCGATGAATCGCTCTTGATTGCTTTGGATGCGATTGCAGAAGCTGCCAGGCACGGTGCGTCAATCGTCTGTTTTCCAGAGAGCTTTGTGCCGGGCTATCGAATCGGAAAGTGCCCCGCGCCTTACGACTCCGATTTCTTGACGCAAGCTTGGTCAACAATTGATCGCGCAGCGGGTGAAGCTGGCCTTGCAGTAATCCTCGGAACCGAACGTGTCGAAGGTGATAAGCTGCTGATCACGACTCGAGTTACAAACTCGGATGGATCGCTCGCGGGGTTCCAGGACAAGGTCCAACTCGACCCGTCAGAGGAAAGCATCTATTCACCCGGAACCAAACGACGTGTATTTCGGTGTGGCAGCTTGACATTCGGAATTGTCATTTGCCATGAGGGCTGGCGGTATCCAGAGACTGTGCGGTGGGCTGTTTGCAACGGGGCTCAAATAGTCTTTCATCCGCATACAGAGCTGGTTGAAGACTCAAACTTTCGGCCACTCGGATTTGCTGACCCGAAAAATAGTTTTCACGAGAAAGCGGCCTTGTGCCGTGCTGCGGAAAACACTTGCTACTTTGCAACCGTCAATAACGCAATTCTCGGCGCTTCGACTACCTCCGCGATAATTTGTCCAGATGGCACACTGCTGACTCATCAACCCTATGGACAGCATGGAGTGTTGATTGGCGAAATCAATCCTTCCGACGGCACCGGCTTTCTTGCAAACCGATGGCGACCTACGGAGCAATTGCAATGCGATCAAAGAACCGCTGCAAAAACAGATGTATCGCTGCGTTCATAGCGCAAACACTAGGTCGTAAACTCAACGAGAATTCACCAACGCGATGTAGAGCCCGCTGCTCGGGCGAGCCGAATCAGGATGCTTGGCTTGCCATCCGCAGATTTTTACTCTGACATTTATCCGGTCGGAGGCACCGACGATCTACCTAGAATCGATAGTTTTGTAGACTTTCGTGATTTCGAGTCGCCTGTTGGAAGACTGAATTTGAATCGGCTTTGGCCAAGCGGCTTGAAATACCGGCTTGATCGGGACTTTTTAGCCAAAAAAACGATTTAGCGAGTCGATGAGCGCAATTTCGAACTTGCTAAGAACGGTTGAACAGCGAATAATCATTAGTTGTCCCATGGTGTTCATGGACATTTTACGACGCATTGACTGCAAAAGGTTTTCGATTCATGGCTATCGTTCTTACAGAAACGGCCGCAGGTCAGGTCAAAAAGTTCAAAGAAGAAAACAGCTTCGGCGAAGATACGTTCTTGCGAATTGGCGTTACCAGCGGTGGTTGCAGCGGTTTGAGCTACTCATTGTCTTTTGATGACAAGTTTGACGACAACAAAGATACGAAGTACGAGCAACACGGCGTTGCGGTCGTTGTCGACAAGAAAAGTTCGTTGTACCTCGATGGAACCCAGCTCGATTGGCACCACAGCCTCGATCGTCAAGGTTTCACCTTCGAAAATCCGAACGTCGTTAAATCTTGCGGTTGCGGCAGCTCGTTCCAGGCATAGCACGATTTACAAACTGGCGATTTTCAGAGCTGCTTCTCAATTGTGCAGCTCGCCGGTCTAATTTCTGAATGGATAGTCCACGTTGCTAGGCGTGGACTTCTACGCTGATTTTCTTTAGCACGTGCAATCCTGCCACGTGAGCTTGTCGGTCGCAGCGACAACTTCTGATGCAGGCACGGCGAGGTGACAATCAGCTGACGGTCTGACGGACCGATTTTTCTACCGGTGCAGGAAATTCGACTGTCGCAAAATAATCGTCTAGCGTTTCGGCCCGACGAATCTGGCGATATTCACCGTCATCTTTGAGCAGAAACTCCGCCGAACGAAGCCGACCATTGTACTGAAAGCCCATCGAGTGCCCGTGCGCTCCAGCGTCATGAATGATGGCCAAATCTCCAACTTCAACTGCCGGCATATCCCGATTGATTGCGAATTTATCATTGTTTTCGCACAGCGACCCGACGACGTCAGTGACATGCTCGGCAGCTTGATCTTCTTTGTCTAAAATTGTGATGTGATGATAAGCCCCATACATTCCGGGTCGCATCAGATTGGACATGCAAGCATCGACGCCGATATAGCCTTTGTAGCTCTGCTTGCTGTTGATCACCTTGGTAACGAGATATCCAAATGGGCCTGTCATCGCCCGACCATTTTCCATCAAAATTCGGATCGGTGCCAAGCCCGCTTTGACCAGAATCGATTCGTAGAGTGCACGCACCCCAGAACCAAACGCGGAGAGGTCAACCGGTTGTTGACCAGGTCGATAGGGAACGCCGATTCCGCCACCGAGATTGATAAATTCAACCTGTGCTCCGGTCTGCTGCTCAATATCAACAGCTAATTTGAAAAGCATTTCAGCCGTATCGAGCAGAGAATCGACTTCCAATTCGTTGCTGACGATCATCGCGTGAAGCCCAAATCGTTTGACGCCGAGTGCCTTACAACGTCGATAGCCCTCTACAATTTGGTCGCGGGTGCAACCAAATTTCGATTCCTGCGGCTCGCCGATAATCACATTTCCACGACGTTCGGCGCCTGGATTGAATCGGAAAGAAACCAAATCGGGCATCTCAGGCAAACGCAACAGATCATCAATGTGGTGCGGTGCGTCAAGATTGATAATCGCGCCAAGTTTCGCTGCGGCTGCGAACTCCTCAATCGTGGTGTTATTGGAAGTGAACATGACGTCATGTCCGGACAGACCAAGCCGATCACTGATAACGAGCTCGGCCACGCTGGAGCAATCCGTGCCGCAACCTTCTTCGATCATGACTGCGACGATGTTCGGATTTGGAGTGGCCTTCACAGCGAAATACTGTTGAAATCCTTCGTTCCATGCAAACGCGTCGTACAAATCGCGGACACGCTGACGAATGCCAGGCTCGTAATAGACATGAAAAGGAGTCGGATGCGCGGCGGCGATGTTTCGCAGGAAGCTCGAATCAAACGGCAAGTCGTACTGGGCCATAATTTTTTGTCGTAAAGTTCTGCTGGACGGGGCAAGACGAACAAGGAATCGGACGAATCGCGGAAGGACTAATTTAGCCCATTTCGCTTTCGGAACATAGAGTTTCTTGACTAAAACTCTCGCAAACGCATCGCGTGCAATCTAGTTAACCGCAAATGCGTTTGATGCACCACTTCTGTCGCGGAGCTTGTAAACGATCAACGCTCACGGTGGCCAAACGACCGCCGTGATCGTGAACTAACAAATGCTAATTTGGTCTGCATTGACTATTTGAGGCTAGCCAAGTAGTCCATCAAGTCAAGAAACTCCGACGGCGAAATGGTGCCGCCCAGATTTTCCGGCATGCTGCTTTGAAGGGCAGTTTTCTGACCTACAATCTCATCCTTGGAAATTCGTCGCGTTTTACCTTCCGGCATCAATAGGAGAATCTCGTCATCAGTTTCCTCGCCGATGAAACCTGTGACGGTTTCGTCGGTTTCCAACATGATGATCTCGGTCTGGAACTTTTTGTCCATCTTGGCGCTTGGTTCCATTAGCGACTCGATCAGGTCGTGACGCGAAAGCCGACGCCCGACATCTGTCAACTCCGGTCCGTACGTGTAGCCCTCACCTTTGACCTTATGGCAGTTGGCACAAACGCGTTTGAAAACTCTTGCACCGTTTCGGGCGTTGCCTCGCAGCTTTTCTAGCGCAGCGTAGGAGTTGTTGCGTTTTACCTGAGCCCGCACCTCGGTTTCGTTCAGCAAAATGTTAATGTGCGGTGCCGCTGCGATTCCAGGCCGAGCGAAACCCAAATAGTCTTCGATCGCCTTGACTTGGCTGCTTGTCAGCTCGCCCAATTGCTTCGATTCGTACAATGGCCCCCAAACCGATTCCATTGATCCAAGAGCGTGCTCGATGACGTAACCAAGCCATTTGTCTTGCGGTTGCTCAACAATAGTCAGCAAGATTTCGACACCACGCTGCGTTTTGTTGAAACTGATCGCGCGGGCGACTTCCACCCGCACTCGCGGGCTTGGATCTTTGGCAAAAGTTGCGTAAATATCCAGAGCTTCGGGAATGCGATCTTCCATGTCACTGACAAATCGAATTCCGCCGGCTCGTGCGTTTTCTGTCTTGCTAGCCAATACGCGTTGCAGCAGGTCGTTGTCGATCGTTTCATGCCGTTGCAAGATCCACAAGGCTTCTAGGTGCAATCGATCCGCGTCTGGATCGTCGGTCTTAATCGTCGGCAGCCATTGCTTCACCGCCGCTACAACCTCTGCCTTGTTGCGTTCCTGTAGTTCTCGGCGAGCACGATAGCGCGTTCGTGGCTCGTACTCACGGAGTTGGTCAAGCACTTCGGCGTTGGATTTGCCAAATTGGATGACTGGTTCGAGCAGCGGTCGATCTTTGGCATACATGCGATAGATACGGCCTCGGCTGTGGTCACGATTCGGATCACGTTGCGAATACTGCATATGTCCGATAAGTGCATTGCACCAGTCGCCGAACCAAATCGCTCCGTCTGGACCAATTTGCGGATCGGTTGGTCGAAAATTCTTATCGGTGCTCGAAAGCAAATCGGCGATTCGATTACCGGAGAAAGCCGCTCCGTCTTCTTTGACATCAAACCGTGGCATGCCGTTCATGTTGATCACACATGCGTAGATAAACTGCCCTTGGACATCATCAGGCAAGTGCCGTGAAATCAAGTAGTCGTTGCCAATCGCTGGTCGCATCCCCTCATTGTTGAAAATGGGATCCAGACCACGGCGAGGTCCGTCTTGAGCACCGGAAAGCCCAGTGGCCCAATGTTGCTGTGCGTTGGTTCCATCGCCGACCACACCCTGGCCCCAGCCATCAAAGGTCATACACCAAGGGTTTCCATAGCCAGGGGTGGTGAAGCGGCGAAGTTTCTTCGTTTGTGGGTTCAAGGTAAACGCGCCGGCCGCGCCTCGCCAACGTTGCGCTCCCCATTCGCTTTCGACTGCCGTGTTCATTGAAACACCCTCAAGCATATACAGCAAACCGCTAGGCGACATTTCAAAGGCACCGATCGTATGATGCGTATCATCAGTTCCCCAACCATCGAGCAAATCAATTTCGACATCGGCTTTGTCGTCGCCGTCAGTGTCTTTCAAGAAGCATAGCCGCGGCTGGTTGGTAACAATCACGCCACCGTTGTAAAGCTCGAAACCAGTCGGGCAATGCAGCTTGTCATAGAAGGTTATGCAGACATCTGCACGGCCGTCTCCATCGGTATCTTCCAAAATCAGAATACGGTCGTCCGGTTTTCCGTCACCTGGTTTCCATTGCGGATAGGTCGGCATACAAGCGACCCACAGCCGGCCTTTGTTGTCGAAAGTTAATTGCACCGGCTTGGCCAGCTCAGGAAACATTGTCTCGTCAGCAAACAACTTCAGCTCGAAACCGTCTGGCATCGTCGTCGTCTTCATGAACTCATCAGGCGTGTTGTAGTGCAGCTCTTTTGGTTCAGAGTAGGCTTGACGAGGGTCACCAAAACGCGTCGGCGGTACAATCAACTCGGGCAAATTTTCATCGCTCAGTTCGGGCGGTTGCTTGCCATTGGCGATCGCCCAGACGGCTTGGTCGCGTTGGACAGCCATCGCTCGAATACGATTGTACTCGTGCGGAAAAGTCTCAATGTCCCACGTCCGCCGACCACCGTAAACGTACCAGCCATTGATCATTCGATAGTCTTGCAGATGAACCCAACTCTTGTCGTTAATCGCTGCCAGAAGCTGTTCATACTGGTTGTTCTTGATCGACATCGCGTCAGCTTGAAACAGTTGCTCGTCAAGCGTTTTGGCAACTAAACGATAGCCTTCGTCATTGAGGTGTACGCCGTTCTTTGTCCACTGCAAACCAGCTTGACTTGCAAATTGACCTGCAGTTGGCGTAAACAAATCGATAAATGGAATGTTTAGCTCGATAGCAACCGCCGCTGCGGCGGCTGAGTATTCACGAAGATTGGCATTGGTCTTTTCTGCATTCGGAGCCAGCGGATCGTTAGCATCCTCGAATGCGGTTGGACCGACGATGACGAATCGAACCTGGTCGCCTTGTTTGTTGAGCGGGTATCGCTCAGCCGTCGTTTTGATAAGGTCTTTGTAGCTCTTCTGAAAATCAGCGATTCCTTCGGTTCCAGCAAACGATTCATTAAAACCAAAGAAGCAGAATATTGTGTCCGGCCCAAACGCACCCATCGGATCGTCAAGCTCGTCATAATTGCTGGGCCGCTCGCGAATGGCGACCTCGTCTGCTGGGCGAGCAAAGTTGCGAATGACAAGCTGCTTGTCGGCGTGCCGAAGCTGAAGGTAGGCTTCAAAATGACCGAACAGATTCATCCGCTCGGCCAATCCATTGCCGATGAAGGCGATTCGTTCGTTGGCAACAAATTGCAAAGGCAGTTTCGATGCCGGCAGTTCAGTGACGCGGGTAACGGGGGGATACTGTAAGAGCTCTTGACCGGGGAATCCGTCTGCAGCATGAATCGAATTCGCCGCAAGAGAACAACTTGCAAAATAGGCTGCGAAGGTCAGTCGAATCAAAAATAATTTTGAGGTGTGCATAAGTATCATAGGTAGGCATTGGGCGCGGACAACCGATTGAAACGACAACGTTAATCGGAGCAATGACAGCAGGCTTAGAGATAACCGAAAAAGAATTTGCCTCCAAACGAAGTGGTCTGCAATCTTGCCAAGCAACTAACTGTTCGATGGTGCATTCATGTTGCAGGCCTCCGATCGTTACTCTAAATCAGGTTTAATTCTAATCGCTGGCCGCCAGTGTACCACACCGGGTAATGAAATCACCTAAAGCAGACCGCAATGTGTCGGCCTAGCCATTGTTTCCAATTAGAATATTAGCCGCCAAGCGTTAGCTCCGGTTTCTGCGTCACACCCCAGAAAATAGCTCTCGGCTAATGTGATCGTTTTGGAAGGTTCAATTTCACGATTGAAACGGAGTGTTTTTTAAGCTGAGGCGGCGCGGTTTCCCAGCGACTCAGGGACGGGCATTTCGAGTGGTAAGTCGGCAAGCGGCCGCGCCAGCTTCAATTGGTCGCGATTCTTGCGAAACCAAGCTGCGACAATATGCAACGTATTCGCTCCGCCATCGTACGGTCCAGCCAAGCCCGATTCACTAGCGGCCCAACGAAGAATTTCCTCTCGACTCTTTCGCCAGCGATTGGCTGTCGTTGGTCGCTGCACCGCGTGTTCGACGCGACCCGATCGAATCAAATACCAGATATCGCGACCATCACAGCCGATGACCGGGTAGAGGAAATTGTAAGCCGCACGAGCCTGCTCGTTTTGAAGCAGCTTTTGTGTGATCCAGCGCGTCAACTGCCAATCCTCACGATATCGTGCGGCCAGTTCGTATTGCTGACGCTCGGCTGCATGCCGCATGGCCAGTTCCAGTTCGTCAACAATCTGGACATCTCCGCCGCGTAGAAAATCTTCCGCTTCACGCGTTCGACGTTCATAAGCTGACTTCGAACAAGCCGCCGCGCAAGGTCCCAAGCACGTTCCTAATTCGACGCGCAAACAACCCGGCCGCCGAGGGTCATCAAAAAGGGTTAGCTGATCGGCAAAAGCAAATTTGTTTTTATCGCTGCAATCCCGCAATTGAAATCGACGATTGAGTATCTCGGCCACGCGAGTCAAACGAGTCAAACCATTAAAAGGCCCTTCAATCGCTCGCGCCTTTGGATCAATCTTGGTGGTCACATAAAAGCAATTGGCCGGGCCGCGACCGAGGCACAGATACGCCGCTCGCTGACGACGCGGCATTCCGACGACATTGAAACGCGGTTGCCAACGCGAAATCAGCTTCTGTTCACGAAGCAGGGCGGCAAATTCGCTGGGCTGCTCTTCCCACAGCACTTCCCTGGCCGTGGTTGCAATTTCGCCCGCTTTTTCATTGGCATGATTGGGCAAAAAATAGCTCAGCACTCGTCCGCGCAACGAATTCGATTTGCCAACATAAATCAGATGACCATCGCCGCAAACGAATCCATAGATGCCGGGCGTTTTAGGGACTGACTGTCGAACTGCAGTTCGCAATTTTTCAGTTTCAGTCGCTCTGACGCGAGAGGCGACCGATTTCGTGAACGGCATCAACGCATCACGACCAAAGTCGGCGAACTGGCAATCATGTTCTAGGAAAGCATCCATGCCTTTTGAACCTTAACGGTTTAGAGTCGTTTGCGTTTCACCATGACACCAGTCAATAGATGCTCATGGCTTTCATTCGGCCTAATGCTTCGTAGATAATTCTCGTTCAATGCTAGCGTGGCGAGACCGTCGCGATCATACGTCGACCTTGTTGCTGCGGTGGTTGTTCGATCTTCCCGTATTCGCCCAGTTCCTCAATAACGCTCTGCATCACTCGGCGGCCTTCGTCGATGTGAGCCATTTCGCGACCACGGAATAGAACGGACACTTGGACCTTGTCTTTGTGCTTCAAGAAACCGATCGCTTGGCGGACTTTGGTTTCCACGTCGTGGTCACCAGTCTTGGGACGCAAACGAATTTCTTTGGTCTTTGTCTGATGCGTGTGACCGCCCAGCTTCTTGCTTTTTTCGTACTTGTATTTGCCGTAATCCATGATTCGGCAAACAGGCGGCTTGACCGTCGGTGCGACCTCGACCAGATCGAGACCAATATCGCGTGCTTGTTGCATCGCTTGATCGGTGGGCATGACACCCAATTGAGTCCCATCGGCGCCAATTACGCGAACGGGAGAAATTCGAATTTGCTGATTGACTCTAGTCTGATTGCTACGATCGATCGTCATACCCTCTGTCAGTTTACGTTGACATGCCCCCGCGGCGGCCGCTTAGACGCGTTGCATGTGGTGAATTTTGTTGGGCGGAACACTTTCCAATGAGTGCTCGCCGTGATCGGCCCGGCGTCGTAATGCTCGCGTGAACGCGGCTAAACGAGACCGAAAGGCAGACTTGCAGCCGTCGCTTCAATTCCAAACCAGTTTATCGGCTTAAATGACGGCATCAAAATCTGCGGAGTGGCAATATAGCCCCTGCTAGCGGATAAGGGCAAGATTTGTCTTGAAAAAATTCAAATAATGTCTTGACAAATTTTTCGATCAGCTCGAACAGTGAACGCGACCATCGATTTGTCCCGATCATAACTTTGCGTAGGCCAAGACATGTTGTTTGGTTCCAGGACATGAGTAACACATGTTCGGGGACATGGACAAATGCCAGAACGATTCCTGGCCTGAGTGATGTCTGTGATCCAAATCGGCATGAGAGAATCGGTTACAGACGTCAGCGCAATAACGTTTCAGCAGACGGGTTGTCTCCGACCCCGCAAATTGGCTAAAAGATCAAACGAGCGCACTTTGACGCTCAAACTTCGATCAAGTAAACTCCCATGTGTTTTCATCGCCGAACTTTTCTGACCGCCGCCAGCTCGATCGCGATCGGCTCTCTGACAGGCTGCCGCAGCGCACCAGTCTCAGGTCGCAAGCAATTTGTGCTGATCCCAGAATCGCAAGAAATTGCAATGGCGGAAGAATCGTTCAATCAGGTCATCGCGTCGGAAAAACCGAGCACAAACACTCGGTACCAAGAAATTGTTCGGCGCGTAGGGACTCGTATCGCAATTGCTGCAAATAAACCGAGCTTTCAATGGGACTTTCGCCTCTTTGAATCCGATTCTCAAAACGCATTCGCACTGCCAGGCGGCAAAGTTGGGATCTACGAAGGGATCATTCCTGTTTGCGAAAACGAAGCCGGCTTGGCAGTCGTTATGAGCCACGAAATCGCCCACGCTGTCGCCCGCCATGGCTCTGAACGGATCAGCCAGCAAACAGCTGTTCAAGGCGTTCGTTCCGTGCTGGGCTATGCAATTAGCGGATCTTCGGCGACGGGGCAAAATTTAGTTTTGAACGCTTATGGAGCCGCCGCGGAATACGGCTTGATTTTGCCCTACAGCCGTCGCCACGAGTCAGAAGCGGATGCGATTGGGCTGCAATTGATGGCCCAATCAGGCTACGATCCATCAGAAGCCCCGAGGTTTTGGCAGCGGTTTGGTGCTGCTTCCGTCGGCCCTAAACCACCCGTCTGGGCCTCGACTCATCCCAGCGACGTTCAGCGCGCAGCCGATTTGGCGGTCGCAGTCCCGCAAGCTGACCTCCTCTACCGCGCGGCAATCAATCCCGTCGGACTAGGCGAATCGCTTAGCTAGCAGAAAGCTCGCCAGGACAGGTCCTGGCCGACTTTTGAAAAGAGCACAATGGCGAGAAAGTTACGCTGCCAAAGATTGCGAGATCTCTCAAGCAGTTAAGAATAGTTCGGTGTTGGCGGCCGATAGTTGGATAAATCGATGCCTCGGAACCATTCGATCGTCTTCTCCAATCCCTCATCCAACGCGATAGTTGGCTTCCACTGAAGATGTTTCTTTGCCAACGTGATGTCAGGTTGACGTCGAGTTGGGTCGTCCGCCGGCAGCGGTCGTTTGATGAGTGTGCTCTTGGTTCCCGTCTTGGCGATCACCTGCTGGGCAAGCTCTGCGATGGTGAACTCGTCTGGATTACCGATATTGACCGGGCCGATGAAATCGTCTGGACCATTCATTAATCGCAAAAACCCATCTACCAAGTCGTCTCTATAACAGAATGAGCGGGTCTGTTGACCTTCGCCAAAAATGGTAATCGGCTGGTTTGTGATCGCTTGGCGAATAAAGGTCGAAACCACGCGGCCATCGTAGGGATGCATTCGCGGGCCGTAAGTATTGAAGATACGCACGATCCGAATATTGACTTTATTGGACCGGTGGTAGTCCATGAACAACGTTTCCGCGACCCGTTTGCCTTCGTCATAGCACGAGCGGATGCCGATTGGATTAACATTGCCCCAGTAGGATTCGACCTGCGGATGGACGTGTGGGTCACCATAGATCTCGCTGGTGCTGGCAAGCATAATTTTCGCGCGGCAACGCTTTGCCATCCCCAGCATATTGATCGAACCTAAGATCGACGTCTTCATCGTCTTGATTGGGTTGAATTGATAGTGCCCCGGCGCCGCTGGGCAAGCCAAGTGGTAAATCTGGTCGACTTCAAGAAAAATCGGCAAAGTGACGTCGTGCCGAATTAGTTCGAAATTTCGATGATCCAATAGATGCTGAACGTTACTCTTTTGGCTGGTAAAAAAGTTGTCCAAGCAGATCACGTCATGACCTTGGTAGATTAGTCGCTCGCAAAGGTGCGAACCGAGAAAACCAGCTCCGCCGGTTACCAACACGCGTTCAATTCTTGCCACGTCGAAACTACTTTCATTGAAGCAAACGAGCGATTACAGAAGGTAAGCTCGTAATTATTCTTTTTAGCGAAAGTCAC
>JBGSKY010000199.1:0-1594 GCA_041740995.1 Pirellulaceae bacterium | reverse complement strand
CTATCGCCGCAACGCCATGAGGGCAGACTAGGATGCGACTTCTCTGTTGATTGACGTGACGTAATGGCTGTGAGTGAATCGTTGCGGTGCCCTTGAGCCACGATCCAATCGAATGCCAAGCCATTCCAGCCATGGTGGATTACACCAGATGCGCGAGACGTCTTACCTGGCATCTGGTATGATAGTAAGCAAATTCACTCCGCAACCGCAAAGGACGACTAGGATGGCGGATCGTCCAACACAACACAGAAAGTCTGTGTCACTCAAAGCGCAGGATATGACCGCTGCTGGGAAAACTGGCCCAGAGGTTTCGTCGATTGGTTTTCCATCCGTGCAGGATTGCCCCATCGTGGGGATCGTCGCTTCAGCCGGAGGCTTGAGCGCCTTCAATCACTTTTTCCAGGCGATGCCAGCCGATAGCGGTGCTGGGTTTGTCGTCGTACCACACTTGGATGCGACCCATAAAAGTCTGATGGTCGAGTTGCTGAGCAGACACACATCGATGCCGGTTGTCGAAGTCACCGATGGAATTTCGGTCGCAACCAACCACGTCTACGTCATCCCGCCGAATCACCTCTTGACCATTGAACATGGCAAACTGCGTTTGAGCGACTTGCCGGACCCAACGGAATCGCAAACTGCGATTGACATCTTTTTGCGCTCGTTGGCGGTGGAAAAAGGTGAAACAGCAATCGGCATTGTACTTTCGGGTACCGGCAGTCATGGAACGCTCGGCATTCGCGAAATCAAACGCTGTGGTGGTATGGCGATGGCACAGTCACCGGAATCCGCCGAGTTTGACCAAATGCCGCGCAGTGCGATCGAAACAGGACTAGTCGATTTCGTTCTTCCGCCAGAGCAAATGCCAGAAACGCTGTTAAAGTACGTCCAGCAGCCGTACATAAAATCGCCTCACAACGATATTACCCCAGCCGAAAACCTCGTCGAGGATCTCGGCTCAATCGTCAAACTGGTTCGCGAACAGACGAAATGCGACTTCAGTAGCTACCGCAAGAGCATGCTGATGCGCCGCGTAGAGCGACGCATGGGGTTAATGCAGCTTGTTGACATGGACAAGTATCTCCAGGTCTTGCGTGAGCAATCGAGCGAAGTGCAATCGTTGTGCAAAGATTTTTTAATCGGTGTGACTCAGTTCTTCCGCGAGCCGGAAGCTTTTGCAGTGCTGGAAAAAGAAGTGATTCCCGCGTTGGTCTCGAAGCACACATCAGAGACGCCCATCCGGGTTTGGGTACCAAGCTGTGCAACCGGCGAAGAGGCCTATTCGATATCGATGTTGTTGTTCGAAGCTTTGCTTGCCGCTGGCAAGCCGGTCAACTTTCAAGTTTTTGCCAGCGACATCAACGATGATTCCATCGAGTTTGCGCGTCGTGGAGTATATCCCGCTAGCATCTCTAGCGATTTATCGCGAACGCGGCTTAAGCAGTTCTTTGAAGCCGAGGACGATGTTCATTACCGAATCAACAAGAAACTTCGCGATTCGATCGTCTTTTCGCACCAGAATCTAATCCTTGATGCACCTTTCTCCAAGATTGATTTAATCTCTTGCCGAAACGTATTAATTTATCTCGAACCG
>JBGSKY010000198.1:0-2617 GCA_041740995.1 Pirellulaceae bacterium | reverse complement strand
ACATCTCATCACTTGTTGTCGATGAGCATGCCCCCGTGGGAACACATGTCGGACTATTCTCAGCCACTGATCCCGATCAAGACGACATCTTAAAGTTTCAGTTGGTTGACGGCGAAGGTGATGAGGGTAACGATTTTTTTGAGATCGAAGGAGATGTTTTGAAAACCAGGGTAGAATTGGATTTCACGCAAAAACCAGCCCTTTCAGTCCGCATTGCAGTAACAGACCGGGAAGGGTTGAGTAAAGAAGCAGTGCTTCTGATTTTGGTTCAAGATATTCATGATCAGTCAGAAGATGTCAATGCGGATGGATTTGTGACTGCGCTCGACGCACTGCTGGTCATCAACTACCTAAACTCAAACAATGATCGTCCACTTATCGTTGACGATCGTCGTTTAGACGTAAACCAAGATGATTTTATTACAGCAGTTGATGCATTGATCATCATTAACTTCATGAATTCGCGTTCTGGCGAGAGCGAGGCCGATAATTACGAGGATCTTAGCTTAGCAGAGTCTGACCTCGCAGGAGATATTGGCTTGATCAGTGGAGACCTGCGAAGCGAGATGGACAAGGGTAAGCGGCGGCATTTTAGATGGTTTTTAACATAGATTTTATCGATCAAATATCGGTCGCGCTGTTTGCCGCGTTAGTCGAAGAGTTCTATCGCTCTAACGAGCGGTTTCAGCAGCAACTCGCCCGGCAAGCTGCGATACGAATGTCTTTAGGCCAGTCATGGAATCGATTTCAGTGTAGCTACCGTCTTTGACGTTCTCTCTCGCGGTCAGCATAAAAGCAGCGGCATCGTACAGGTCTTCTTGCATCAACTTCTTACAAAGCTGGTGATAACGTTCAGCGTAGCACGCTCCGCTGAATTCATTGAAAACTGGAAAATGGGGCGATCGATCTGAAACTGGACGCCGGGACTTTGCACAATCCTCGAGCAACATCATCCAACCGACAAAGGGCTTGGGCTGATCGCCGAAGGCACCTTCGCGGTAAGCCGTGTTCAAATCGAGTGCCGTGCCAATGGCTTCTTCAGTTCGATTGTTAAAGTTGTTGCCAAATGAAGGCCCAACCTGGCTTTTGAACTCGACTGCTACGATCAAACGCCCATGGTGAATCACCAGCAAGTCCCAACTCTTAGTCGAACGAAAAAAACCGGGTAGCGTCAACACACGTTTTTGCAACTGTATGCAATCAGCGGGTATTCCGTTGGCAGTGATAACATCACAGATCAATTTAACGAAGCCATCCATGTTCTTGCCAGAGGTAACCCCGGCACGCTCCCCTTGGTCGATCCGCCCAAGTTCTTTCTGCTTGGTCGCGGCATCGAGTCGTGTTTGCCAAAAGTGCTGGATCGATACCCGAGCGTTGTTTTCAAAATCGCCAAGACTGAGGCTCATGCTGTAACCTCCGCCAGATGGCCCCGAAAAATCGAGCGTTGCTTGGAGGTGAAGCTATAAAGCTGGCCTGTCAATTCGAAGCATGCATCTAAGTCGGCATCCTTTGCCGCCGCCACGAGGTCGGCTTTCACCGTTGCTTTGATACTTGCCCACGAGGGAAGGCAGATCCTCCTCAGATTCTGTGCTTGAAACCGCAGATAGCCACCCCGCATCTTCGTCGAGTAACTCGACACGAAAAGATGGGCGATACCCGATAGCAAGACTGCCCGTAGTGACTCGATGTCCCAGTCACCAGCCGTGACATAATACAGATTGTGATGCGGATAGAGCTTTCCTTTCTCGGCAACGATGTTTGCACCGCCTTTGATGTCTGGAATCAACAGCTTCGGTGTTGTCGTTAAATCGGGATGGATTCGGTCGATGGTTCGATACCAGTTCATCGGTGATTTCTTCGCCACGTGACGGCAAACGAGTTGGTCGCGGTTCTTAGCAAAATACGATGCCAAGCGTGGATACTTAGCCAGATCGACGAGCTTACCAGATTCGGCAAAGGGGTTCACAACCCCAAGCCCGTGCCACTCTATTTCACCGCTCGCGATGTCTTTGGTGGTCGCTAGCGGCAACTTTCGATCATCTTCAACATCCAGCGTCTCGAATGGACCGATAAAGACCCTGTCGGCACCAGTGGCAACGCCAATTCCAACCTTGCAGCCCACGTCTTCAAGTAGCGGAAACTCGGCTTCGATTTCTCGAAGCAATCGCGAACTGTTGCAACCAGTGACAATCCATGGAGCCTGTCCTTTCGTTAAACCATCAATTCGGATAATGCTACTATCTGTAGTTTGTTCGCCCAACGAATTTGCAAGCGATGACAGCGTTGCTTTATCAATCGCTGGATCTGAAGCGATGGATGTGATTCCCGATTTGCCGCGACGAATCACTGTGATTGCTGGATAGGCAATCACATCTGACTCAAAGGCTTGCGTGTTTGACATGTCGATAAATGACTCCAGATGAAACTGATTAGCCACTTTCTCTCTGAGAGGTCCACCGTAACGATTCTTTGTCCAGCGATCCGCACAGATGAATCCGAGCCGCCCATTTTCGGCGAATAGGTCGAGTGATCGCTCGATGAATGGTTTGTAGATATCTGCACGGTCAAACATCGTGGCGAAGCGAAGCCGATATTCCCTCATCAGTGGAGGTGGGAT
>JBGSKY010000197.1:0-31776 GCA_041740995.1 Pirellulaceae bacterium | reverse complement strand
CTTGTACGGCAGCACCGTGTTGTTCGGTGTTCTTCCGACGGCCGGATACGGGGTTTCTTGGGACGGCCATTTAACAGGCGCGATAGCTGGCGGCATTGTTGCATTCGCCCAATCTCAGTCTGTCGCGCGGAAACAAGACTTGGAAAAACTAACGCATTGAAATCCAGATCGGATTGTCACACTAACGAACCACGGCAACGAATATCAATTAGCTTCACTTCTACGAATGATAATTAAAAGTTGGGATGAAATATGCCCCAGTCCGATTTTCTTCAAGCTTCAATTCGCTTGATTTGTTCGATGATCAATTGATTCAATTCATCTGAATTTGATATTTTTAAGACTCGTTTCATCGAATCAACGAAGTAACTTCGGACATTTTCATCTTGTTTTGCATAAGGAACTAATTGCCCAAGCATTGAGCCAACAAAGTCGGCCAGACTAACCTTTGAGACGACAATTCGAACAACGCCGTTTGAATTAACGCGATGCTCTTTCGGAATTTTTCGTTGTGACAGTTTAACTAATCCCACGGAAAGCCAATCGATGCACTGCATGGCCGTAAAAGGGTCATTAACTCCGGGCGACAAAGCTCGCGTCGCGACTTCTACGAACTTGTTTAAAATGAACAAAGCATCCTGAGTCGGTGTCCGCGAAAACCCGATCGTGAAACCGTAACGGATGGCGGCAATATGCTTATCAGACCAATCTTCAACTTCTGTCACCTCTGCGATTTTCTCGTCTTCTCGAATGAAATCGCCTGGACGACGCAACAATCGAATTACAGCCCCGTGGGAATTTGCAAACCCTAATAAATCTT
The DNA here is from genome assembly GCA_041740995.1 of Pirellulaceae bacterium. GTDB lineage: Bacteria > Planctomycetota > Planctomycetia > Pirellulales > Pirellulaceae > JBGSKY01. Next base: position 30,956 of record JBGSKY010000197.1, on the reverse strand, counting down.
TATCGTCGATCCCTTGCAAATAACCGCTGATTGCAGAATGTACGGGATTTACAAATTCGAATTCCTGTTTGTTTTCATAAATATCCTCCTCCACGGGATCGCCAACCATTTCGGGATAAAGCTCGTCCAGTTTCTTATCCATATCTGAAGCCAAGTTTTTCAGCACGGTTGAGATGTGGATGCTTTCAGGCACGTGATGGATGAAATAAATCAACTCCGCGATGCATGCGATGGTCAGCAGTTGAGCGATCAGAAGCGATAATTGCGGCACGAAAACCTTGAGATCGAATCCACTATCTCCAGAACTTCCACCCCCTCTCACTACTCGCAAAACCAACAGACAATAGAGGAATGTCGCTACGAAAATGCCCAATGTGACTTGGTTTCCGCGATCGCGCATAAAGTTGTCTAGCAAGCGAGGACCAAAGTGTGATGTTGCGTGCGAAACGGCTAAAATCGTCAACGAGAATGTCACGCCTGCAACTGTGATCATTGAGCCTGCGACGGTTGACAGGAGTGCTCGGGCACCGTCGGGCTGGTTCATGGATGCAAACCAGAAGTTCTTGAGCCATCTATTGCCCATTTCATGATCTATCCAGATCGAAACCTGCGACAAGACGATCGCAGCGAGAACCATTAGCGAGGGAATGAACCAATAGCTTCCTTGGATGCGGTAAACAAGTTGTTGAAGATGGGTCCTCATGCAATCAAGTTTACTTCGTCTTTGATAGTTTCATCATTGCTCGTCGCGCGCATAACTTCAGTCTGCTCAGTTTCTAAATTGCCTTCACCCGATGTAATTGAAGGCTCAAGCAAAGGTGCTTTAACAACGTCTGGTTTCATCGACGGATCTGACCCAGTGTTTTGTATTAAATGCACCGGGACGCCCAATGGAAAAACTACTTCACGAGCTTCGTTTGGCATAGTAATACCAGTTTCAGCAAGCCGCTGTTTGACTTTGCGTATGACGCTACTGCTAACTTTTAATTCGGAATGCTTGGTTTGGTCAATCCAATAAAGTACTTGCAAATTGACCACCGCAGAATCTAGCGATTTCACGATAACCATAGGTCCTGGATCAGATACAACGCAGGCATGACCAGTAAGCACTGACATAATCATTTCTTGGGCTTCACCGATTGAATGCTCGAATCCAATTCCAATGGTAAAATCGTGACGGCTGAGCGGCGTAGCGGTAAAGTTAGTGATCTTTCCTTTGTAGACGGTGCTGTTTGGCATCTGGATTTGATTGCCTTCGAGCGTATTCAAAACAGTTCCGCGAGTTGTTACTTTGCGGACGTAACCTTTTGCACCCTCGACTTCGATTAAATCACCGACGCGAAAAGGACGATTCAGCGAAAGAAGAATACTGGAAAGATAGTTTTCCGCAATGTCACGAAACGCAAACCCCAGAGCGAGTCCGACTAAACCAGTTCCGCCTAACAAGGTGACAGCAAGCCTTGTAAGTCCCGACACTCGCAAAGCGATGTAAACCCCGATGATGAACACCACCACGCCAACGACATTCCCCATAACCTGCCGCAAAAGATGACTATCAACTCGATTGGTTGCCACCCAGCGGGTCAACCGCGCAGCAGAAATAGCAAGATAATATGCGAGCACACCGATGACCAAAGCGATTAAGACGAGCGGTAGAACGCCGACAGCTTCACGCCCAAGTTGCGAGAGCGACTCCAGAGCTGGCGCAAAGTTCCAAAACGGTTGAGCAGCAACTTCAACGCGATTGACAACCGCCACAACGTCGGCTGTATTCATCGCCGTGGCCTCAGCCCAAGCTTGATGCCTTTTTGTGTCAGCAATTCCTTCTATAAACGCTACACCGCGATCGACCGACACTTTGGGTGATTCAAACCAGCCGGTTGCTTGCATAATCTCCTGCAAACGTTTCTCAATCCGATCGTCACTGTTGACCGGGTCAACTTGCACCTTTTCAGCAACGTTGACTTCTCCAATCCGATCGCCCGAAGCATCTGTAGCGATATCGTCAGCGGACACATTTCTATCTTGCGCATTGGCTGCAGTCAAAAGCAACATAACCATGCAGAACGGGGTGATGTATCGAATCATTTTGAATTTCTGCCAGTAGTATCGATCACCTTGCATGTTGCCATCGAACGTGACGATTTCCCAGCGAAACAAACTCGCCCGAAAATCCGACAGATGGTCGAAGGAACCGACCGCAATGCGAACAAATCAGACTGCGGTCGCAACTGCTGTGCCAATATCGGCGTCACGATCAAAGTCACTGGCCTAGACGCGAATCCTTTAGTTTCACACCCTTGTTTAACTTCGCAATGATTAGTTTGGAGCAGTAATAGTCAGCCATTTTGAGACATTGATCTGAGATGTTGCTGCATATTTACAAACTACAATTCCAATCGAATCCGCAACTGTCAATTGCTTTTAGCGGACTGGCGATGGCGGGCTCTCGGATTTAATATGTTTTGTGAGCGAATAGTCCTACGGGTTAATCCCAACTCATTTTAGAAATCGATTGCTTTCCGAGAAACAGATGGGCAGTGCGGGTAGGCTAAATCAACTGTCGTGCGAGATGTCGAAGGAAAAACTATGTTGAGACGATTTCTGTTGTTTGGGTTTGCAGTTGCCTTAAGTTTAGTTGGTGTGCTGTGTCTTTTCGCATTTCTCCAACTCGTCAACATTAAGCGAAAAATTGTCGTGTCTCCACAGACAACTGTCATTACAACGCCATTGGCAAAAGATGGCTTGCCTGATTACGAAGCCTATTTTTTAAACGCGATGGACCGCTTTGTTCCGCCAGAAGACAACGCCGCAATTCCGTTCTTGCTAGCGGTGTGGCCATGCGATCTTTCGCCAGCTGATCAGAAATTGATCGCGGACGAACTGGGATTCACTCCCCCAAATCGACCTTCCACAATGCAATTAAACAGTGAAGCAACTTGGAGTAATTTTCGAACGAGACGTAAAGCCGACGTCGATGTGTTTGATAGTCAAAAATCAAATGGAATAATTGACCAGTCGCAATCGCTGGATGAGGTGCCTATCACGCCGAACGTAACGCAGTTGTTTAACCCAGAAATTTTGAAACTGCAAAGCGCAATTTTAAGTCGCCCCTGGACGCGCGCTGAACTTCCATTCCTTGCAGAGTTTATTGATAGCAAGTCGGAGCAATACGACCTTATTTACGAAGCCGCTAGCCGCCCGAGGTACTACTTGCCTTCACCGGAGTTACTCAATGGAAAACCAGATTCAGTGGTAACGATGTCGATGTCACATATCTCCTTTCAACGACAAGTCTCTCGGGCCATGGCCGGACGGACTCTGTTGAGGATTGGCGAAAAGGATTACGATGGCGCGTGGCAAGATTGCAAAACAGCCCTTCTTTTTTTTGAAAATATAGAATCAGTGTCCTTGGTTGAAGAACTTGTTCAGATCGCTTGCATTGAGCACGCGCTTGACACGATAGCATCTTTGTGCGAACAGCCGATCCCAAAGTCACTTGCCATCGAAATACGCGATTTTTTGCTTACCATGCCGCAACGTGATTCCATGATCGGCTCAATTGATCAGTTTGAGCGCATCCTAGGAATCGACTTTTTAATCAACGCGACAACTAAACGCATGGACGTTAAAGCGATTGCACTAGAGGCTGGAATATCTTCGCAAACCATGAGCCGCATGCCTCTTGATACTAACCGCGTGCTTCAAAAGCTTAATTCGCAATATGACGAAATGATGAAGACGTTCGATGCAGAAAATCTTGAACAACGTGCAATGGCAATTGATAAATATCACTCGGCCCTAGAATCGCGTGACAAAAATAGACCGAGCCTTCTAAGTGCAATATTCAGCAACTCCTCTCGTACTGATTTCGCTACGCAGATCTTCTCTGAAGTGTTCTCACCCACAGCAGTAGAAATGGTCGTAGGCGAAGACCGTTGCAATACCGAACTACAACTCGTAACAACCGCTGCTGCCATCGCTGCCTATCGAGCTGATCATAACGGCGATTGTCCATCAGCACTGACGGATTTAGTTCCGAACTATCTGCCAGAACTATTACTTGACAAGCATCTTGGTCGACCGCTTGTATACCACCGATTCACCGAGGGCTACTTGCTTTACAGCGTTGGACACAATGGGATTGATGAGTTTGGCGGCAATTCTAGTCGGCACACGATCCGTGGTTATCAAATCCCGACTTTTAATCCGGCTATCGATCAAAGATTCCGCGATCTTTTACGAAGACATGCCGACGAATCGTCTGGTCAAATGCCGCCGATTGGAACTGCGGACTTGAACAATCAAATCATCGTCGACAGCGACGATCAATCAGTCGTGATTCCATCATTTATAGAATGAATGTATCAGCAAGCTGTAGGGAGTTCCAACATATTATTGCCGGCGTCGAATCTCACTCGCAAGACGTTCCGGTGATGCGATGCCGTTGACGGCAATTTCTAGATCATCTTGACCGGAACTGCTTATTGCCAAATCGCCGACGTTAATCATTCGCTGAATGATGCCTTGGTTGACTTGAATATTTCTCACATCATCATGCTGGACTTCGCTGCTACTGCGGGCGATCAAACCACGAACTAGGCGGGTACGGTTGGTTGTGATAGTCAAAGTCGTTCCCAAGTTAGCGATGTACCAGACTATAAGTCCTATCAGCCCAGTTGCGGCAATGCCAGCACCGATCAAAGTCGCGTAGATTTGGCTGCTGTTGCGAGTGGCTTCCAATTTCCCAAGGTATCGACTTCCGATAACCGTGAATGCGATTCCGCCGATAAACAATGCGACAAGCAGCAAAAATCGGAATGGATGTGCCCGCAACATAACAGGATGAACGCTGACGATGGTTCGCTCGTCGCTGGTCCTATCAGGTCGGTCACCATTGCTTCGCACTGCGATGGCAACGGGAGCATCAATTCGAATCGGGATTGAGCACTTGGGACATTCAATTTGCGTTCCAACTTGTTGAGCCGATACGGAGAAGATTGAATCGCACAACGGACAGCGATAATTCAGACTAACCATTGGTTTTACGCTCATTAAAATTCGAAGTACCGTGCACAGCAATGCTTGGCCTATTGAACCGAACACGCTGCATCTTAATCGCGCGCATCCAACCCGCTTGGCAAAGCCACTTTGATTATAGAACCTCTTTTGATGGGGTAGTAGCCGGCAGCAATTGCTGCGCGTAAACTCATGATCGGAGTGAAGTAAGTTTTAAATCTTGACCAGATTGGTTCGGACTTAAATGTTCTTTTTGTTCTTTCGCAATTTAGCGACTTTTCAACATCAGTTTACTAGAACGAGAAAGTTATGAGCCAAGTTTCAGGTCCAAGCAATCCGTACGACGCCTCTCAAGCGGAACTGGGCAAACCGCTAAACAACCCGGATGATTCCAAACTGACCACAGTCGACTGGATACTGTGCATACTTTGCTCTGGGATTGGTTGCATCGTCGGAATTTTTAGGTTGATTCAGGGTAAACCGAACGGAGGCAAAATGATCGCGATATCGGTATGCTTTGCAATACTTTGGTCGATCGTGAGGTTTGCGATCATGGTGGCAACTGAGCAACAGGAGCCTTTATTTGAGGAACCTTTATGAGGCAAGAAACGACGCCGATTCTGAAAAGCCGACATGTAGAGATGCTTGTCATCTCAACTTTGGCAATCATCGGTTCGTTTGTTCTAGAGGTTGGGCCTTCCGGTTGCGTACATTTAAGCGGAATGCCTTTTTGCCAAGTGCCACAAACCTGTTTTAGCCAAGATATCTTCGGGGTGTCTTGTCCCGGATGTGGACTCACGCGAAGCTTCATTCATCTGGCGGATTTCAATTTGCAAGCCTCGTTGCAAATCCATCGATTGGGATGGCTGTTTTTTATTGTCACGCTTGCGCAGATTCCTTATCGAACGTTCGCGTTAAGACACGAGGGTTCGTTACTCATGTCGAATGCCGGTGGCAAGATGTTCGGTAACCTGTTGATAGCGATGCTGATCATCAATTGGCTGATTGGAATGTTGTTCTACAAAACGATCGGCGGAAATTGATAGCTGCTCAACTGGTTGTTTGTCTCAAAAGGTTTGATGCAATTTGCTTTGCCCATAAATAAAGAAACGCTGCCCGAAAGAGCAGCGTTTCTTTTATTCGAGTCCGATTGAGAACAACTAAGAGTGCATCTTACGGTGGGTAAAGTAACTTACGAACGTGAAGGTCGTCTGAGAAAGGGTGTCGCTAGCAGCATGTTGGCGGACGGTCTGAGTGTTGGCGAAGATGTCTATGTTTTTGTCCAGCTGAACCACGGCGGATTTACTGTTCCGTCTGATTTGACAAAACCTATGATCATGATTGGTCCTGGAATAGGAATTGCGCCGTTCATGGCATTTTTGCAAGAGCGCGAGAAAACTCAAGCTTCGGGTAAAAACTGGCTGTTTTTCGGAGACCAACGTCAATCGCTTGCCTTCCTTTATGAGGAGGAATTGAAGCACTGGCAGAGCAGCGGTTTGTTAACACGGCTGGATACCGCATTTAGCCGCGACGGCGATAAGAAAGTTTACGTACAGGATCGAATGCGAGAAGCGGCTGATGAAATTTGGCAATGGATAAATGAAGGAGCACAAATCTACGTCTTTGGTGACGCTAGTCGAATGGCCGCTGATGTTGAAAAAACAATCGTGGACATAATCAGTCAGAACGGAAAACTCGACCCGTCAGCGTCGAAAAAATTCTTGCAAAATCTCTCAAGCGACAAACGCTACGTTCGTGACGTCTACTGAGCGATCTACGCGCTGTAAATGTCAACGCGTGGTCTCTGTCGATTTTTGATTGGCTTGCAACTGAACTGATGAACTAGATGCGAGCGCGAGCGATCGAGGTTATAATTTCAACCTCGCCTTTGCTACACCAAACTCCGCATTTGGTTGTCTCCCGAACGCTTATTGTCGGTGACGGCCATCCTCAATGCGATTGGCTCGCCAACAGACATTTCCTCTCATGCAATTTAAGCTAAATTCTCTCAAAACAGCTTCGGTTTTTGCTGCAAAGTTAAGACTTCTCGTCGCCGTTTACTTCGCTTGTGGACTCGCGAACCCGCGATGCATGTCGAACGAAATCGAATTCGTCACCGATATCCAACCGCTTTTAACAAAGTACTGTGCCGGGTGTCACAATCAGCAAGATCGCGAAACTGGATTCGCAGCGGATAGCTTTGAAAACGTGATGCTTGGCAGCGAAAACGGCAAGGTCGTCAATCTTGACGATCCGAAAAACAGCCAGCTTCTGCTTCTGATTTACGGAAAGGCGGAGCCAAAAATGCCGCCGGATGAAGAAGCACAACCGACTGTTGAAGAAAAGAAATTGATAGCTGACTGGATCACGAAAGGTGCCAAGAAGGGCGAGTCCAGTGCATCGCTACGCGAACGCGTAACTTCGCTTGGCCCGGTTGATCCAACCGGCTTTAAATCACTTGTCACATCCAGCTTGCGACTGCAGCAGAACCAGCCGCGTTGGATAATCGGTCAGACTGGAAGCATCGAACTTCGCGATGAAGTTAGTGGCGAACTGATTGCCCAATCATCGGAAGTCATTGGTTCAGTCAACAGTATTCGACTTTCCAGCGATGGACAAGTTGTCGTAGTCGGTTCTGGAGTGCCGGGTGTTGGTGGTCAAGTCAGTCTATTGAAGACTGAAGATCTATCGCTGATCAAGCAATGGGACGTTGACCAGGATTCGATTTACGCAGCAGCGATGAGCCCCGACCAAACCATTATTGCAACCGCTGGGTATGAACGGACCATCCGTTTGTGGGATGTTGAAACCGGTAATTTGATCGCTGAAATGCTTGGTCACAATGGTGCCGTCTACGACCTTGACTTCAGCTTTGATGGCGACTTACTTTGCAGTGCTTCGGCAGATGAAACCGTCAAATTGTGGAATATTCGCACGCATCAGCGGCTCGACACATTCGGCCAATGCGAAGGAGAGCAATATACCTGCCGATTTGACTCTGAGGGCAATCGTGTTTACGCAGGTGGTGCCGATCGCCGTGTTCGTGTATGGAAAATCGTGGCTCACGATAAACCTGCGGTCAATCCGCTAATTCATTCGGCCTTCGCACACGAAGCGTCAGTTTTGTCATTGCGAATAAGCCCAGACGGCCAGTTTCTTGCAACCGGCGGACAAGACCACACCTATAAAGTCTGGACGGCTAGCGATCTTACTCCTGTTACAAAGCTTGGCAGCAGCGACGAAATCCCAGTCGCAATCAATTGGAACAATTCGGGAACTGAGTTGTTCGCCACGACCATCGACGGTGAGCGAAAACAGTTTTATTTCGACCGTCCACCTCGTATTAATAGCACCGAGGATGTATCGGTCTCACATAGCCCAAGCCATCAGCCCTTAACGTCATCGCGTCGTCAGGTGGATGACCTTGCAACCAGATATGATTCATTCGAAGACAGCAATGATCCATCGCGAGCTCAATTCATCACTTTGCCCGCTCGGGTCCGAGGAAAAATTGATTCATTCTTTCTAGAAAATTCACACCAAGCCGACTCCGACAGTTTCCGTTTCAAGGCGAGCAAAGGAATGCCTTGGGTAATGACTGTGACAAGGCTAGATAATGCCTCACCCTTGGACAGCCATTTGGAAATTCTCGATGCAACTGGTGAACCGCTTTTGAGAACACGGTTGCAAGCAGTTCGGGAAACCTACTTTACTTTTCGAGCAAAAAATTCGACCCAGGCAGACGACTTCCGTTTGCATCGTTGGGAAGACATGGAACTCAATGAATTGCTGTATGCCAATGGCGAGGTTTGCAAACTTTGGCTTTACCCACGCGGACCTGATTCTGGGTTCAAGGTTTATCCAGGCAGAGATAGTCGAACAACATATTTCGGGACAACAGCCTCCACACATGCCTTGAACGAGCCAGCCTTTATTGTTCGTGAGCTGTCGACTGACGAACAACCCAGTCCAAATGGCTTACCAGTCTTCCCAATCTATTTCCAAAACGATGACGATCCAAATCGCCAGCTTGGTGTCGATAGCCGACTCGTTTTTGTTGCTCCCTATGACGGAGAATTTACTGCGAGGATTCGCGACACACGTGGTTTGGAGGGTGCACTGTACAAATACCAGTTTGATATTCGTCCGCCAAGACCCGACTTTAACGTTTCTGTTGAATCTTCCAAGAATGAAATTGTGCTTGGTTCCGGTACCGAATTAGAAATTGTTGCTCAACGATTCGATGATTTCAGCGGTCAAATTGATATACTGATCAAAGGTCTTCCAGATGGTTTCACATACAGCGAACCGCTCTTTGTTGAGCGATCACAAATTTCAGCAACGGCTGCGATTTACGCCCCAATCGATTTGGAAGCGCCTCCAGAAAATATCGAGCTCACGATCGTAGCGAGTGCCATGGTCGATGGAAAAGTGAAGACGATTGAGCTGCCGAAAAAAGTCGCACTGAAGATTGAAAAGACGGAACTAGTTCGACCGCGTCTGGTTGCTAGTGGTGGTTCGAGCCAGAGCGATTCGCTAAAAGAAATTGTCGTGCATCCGGGAGAAACTGTTACAGCATCGGTTGTCCTGGAAGGCGGCGAAAACAAGGTGGAGTTATCGTTTGGGACTGACGACTGCAATCGTAATTTTCCGCATGGCATCATTGTCAGCAACATTGGCCTGAGCGGCTTGTTGATTCCTCAAGGCCAAAATGAGCGCGAGTTTTTTATTACGGCTGCTCCTTGGGTCGAGCCTCAAGAACGACCAATCCACTTGCAAACCAAGGCCAACGGGAAATTGACCACTCAGCCGGTCTTGTTACGTGTCGTTGCAAACGAAGAAAGACGCGAGAACTCACTTGCGAATCACGATCGAGGTCAGCCAATTCCCAGCCAAACTGAAAACAAATAGGCAAAATGCGTACAAAATAATTGGTGCAATCCAAGGGATTACTGGGAAAGCCCAAACGAGCAATGATATCGCACACAACAGACTCATAACGATCGTCGAACCAACAGCAATCCATTGCGGCCATCCTTGCGAGACGCGAAAGATCATAGAGCTTGGCAGCGTCAAAAATAGAACGCAAAGCGCGAGCGTAAAAGCAGCCGCAAAGTCACCATAGATTGCTAGAGCGCTTCCGGTAATCACTGCCAACCCAATGATCGCGATAACAACATTGGCCGCTATAACTTGATTCGCGCTCAGCAAATACCGGCCGAATCGATTAAACCTCAGCAAGGCATCGAAAATTGGGTCAGCAATCCAGCTAAACAAACAGAATGCGATGTAAGCGATGGTGATCGGCAAGATAAATGGTTCAACCTTTGGATTTGCATCCGACCAAATGTTAAGTGCCCGAATCAATAGATAGATGCCAATTATCAACGCGAATCGAAATCGCCCCTGGAGCCGACTCATAAACGCTTGATATTGAAAGAAAACTCGAAACAAGAAATAGTTACTCTTAAGCGATTCGAGCATTCCCGATCTGGCAAATGAATTGGTTGGTTCTAGTCGAAGCGCTTCGCGAAAAGAGATTTGTGCTTCGCGATAATTGTTATCATGTAATAGGGTCCAGCCACGCATGGCGTGAAGCGAACTGGAGTCAGGATCGCGAGCGACGGCCTCATTAGCCTGCTGCAACGAGTCTTTCCTTCGACCCAATCGTTCAAGGGCAAGAGAGCGGCTAGCCAAACAATCTTCTTGGTCTGGATCAAATTGAAGGCCGCGTTCGCTTGACTCTAAAGCCAGTTGCCACTTACTGGTTTGTAAAAAAATTGATGCTTGAATCCCATGATAGGCAGCAACGTCAGGATCAATTGAGATAGCTGTTTCGATTGCCGCTTGCGCCTGGTCGAAATGCTTTCTCGCGCTGCAAACAGTTGCCAAAATCGAATGCGTGAAACTCTGATCGGGCGCAAGTGCGATTGCTAATTGGGCCTCAGCCGTTGCGTCACCCAAACGATCAGCATCTTGCATCCAACAGCAGGCGAGCAAGGCATGAGCCAGCCATTGATTCGGGTCTGTTGAAAGCAACATCTGTAATTGCTCGGCAGCCTGCGCAAATCGCCCCTGAGCGAGAAGAAGCCTGGCGCGTTCCAGGTACAAGGCCTCACTCATTTGAGTTTGAGGTACTGCAAGATGTCGTCATAGGTACCTCCCTGATTCGCGTACAAAGCATGATTTTTTGCTGTCGCAAACCATTCCTTGGTTGTTGGCTTCGTCTGCTTGACTGCTTCCAGCAGATCCTTGGTTGTTAATGGCGTTGGTTTGCCGCTTCGAATCGCGTTTTGCAGTTTCGATTCGATAGCGCGTTCAACGACCGCTTGCAAGTCTGCTCCAGAAAACTCGTTAGTCTTGTCAGCGATTTGCTTGAACTGGATGTCATCAGTCGGCTTGTTTTTGAGCAAGATCTGTAAGATCTCTATGCGGGCAGGTTGATCGGGTGGCGGAACAAAAACAATTTGGTCGAAACGCCCAGGGCGTCGAAAGGCAGGATCGATATGCCACGGGGCATTGGTGGCACCGAGTATTAATAAGCCTTCGTTATTTTTGTCGACACCATCCAATTCGGCCAAAAATTGATTTACCAAATGTCGAACGCCACTCTGCCTCATGTCCGACCGACTTGCGCCCAACGCATCGACTTCATCAAAGAAAACAATGCATGGGCGATTCTGTCGAGCTTGCTCAAAAATCCCGTGCAAATTCCGCTCGCTGTTACCAACCCACATATCTAAAACATCATCGATTCCGATTGCAAGAAAAGTTGCGTCAACCTCGCCAGCGGTTGCTCTAGCAAGATAAGTCTTCCCACAGCCTGGCGGTCCATACATTAAAATTCCACCCCCAGATTTTTTTCCATAGGCCGCATACATTTCCGCATGCTTGATCGGAAAAATTATCTTGACCTCAATATCCGATTTGACTTTTTGCATTCCGCCAACATCTGCAAAATTGATGTTAGGTTTCTCCATCGGCGTCAACACTTCGTCATCAGCTTGGGCCTCGACAAAGTTTCGCATTCGTCCGTCAAAGGCTTCCAGCGCCTCTTGTTCTTCATCAGGCTCGTCCCATCGAGCAATTCCCAAAGTATTTGCAAAATTCTCGTCCCAGGCAGCTTCGTCTACTTCGATTGCCTGTTTGTAACGCGCGACGGCATCAGCGACCTGCCCGGAACGGTAGTGCAGTTTTGCATGAAGGACTAGCGCCGTAGCGGTCGGCTGTCCAACCGATGTAAGCGTTTCGATGATGGCAAGTGCATGAGAATTTTTATTCTGGCAGTAGTAGATGAATGCCATTAGCTCCTTTAATTCGGCCAACTGAGGAAAGCGCGCAAGCAACGTCCGTGTTTGCTGCTCTGCTTCGTCATATCGAAGGGCGGCAATCAATTGCTGTACGAAGTGCGTGGCCAATGCGACGTTATCAGGAGCCAATCGCACCGCCTCTCGCAACGCGTTTAGCGTGATTTCTAGACTATCCATTAATTCTTATGTTTCACAAGTCATACGGTCAGCTCATCACCGGCGAGGAAACTCGACAAAGTTTGGAGCAGTTTTTCTGGCACATCAATTTCTGATCGAGCTTTAACTAGCCACGCGATGTGTGAAGCGCGAAAAGGCACTGGACCATCAATCTGCAAACGATCATAACCGAAAAATTCTACCAGCGTAGTCATGAGCTGTTCTATCCCTTCGCCGGTCTTGGCACTAATTTGCGGGCAGCGTTGCAACGTTGGAATTTTGAGGTTGTTGGGGGGCAAGTCACTTTTGGACAAAACGACCAAAAGCTTCTCTCCATGTTCCTCGAGAATTTTTTGATGCCAGTCATTCCAATGCTGCGTTTGGTCGACTAAAAGCAGCACGCATTCAGCTTGTTGCATCAAGGCAAAAGCGCGATTCATCCCTTCCAACTCGACTTCATCTTTTGTCGTTCGGAGTCCAGCAGAATCCAATATGTTCATCGGCCAACCGGCAATGCTTACAGATTCCGAAATTAGATCGCGAGTCGTGCCAGGTGTTTCATGAACTATGGCGCGGTCATAACCGAGAAGCCGATTGAGTAAACTACTCTTTCCAGCGTTGGGCAAACCGACAATTGCAATTTGAGGCGGCCTAAGCAGTCGAAGGCCTATTTCGCCGACATACAAAAGATGTTCTACCTTTAGTTCAACCAATGCCGATTCACCCAAGGCAGCACAATCGCAAATCGAACGGATTTCATCGGTCAACGCACCGTTGGATTGATTGAGCAAAACTCGAACGGCGTTAATCGTATTCGCGTACGTCAGGTCTTCAACCGCCTGCTGTTCGAGTGGGCTAAGCTCGTAAGCAAGTTCGACGACACTGGCAGAAACAGTCGAGCAGCCAGCCAATCGCAAGTCTTGAAGGATTTTTTCACTGGCGGCTCTTCCCCCGTGACAATGAATTTCATAGTGTCTTGCACTTATACGACAAACTACAACATCTTCACCAGCCGCAACTTCTTCCCCCTGTTTGGAATGCCAACTTCCAAAGCAAATGACCGACTCTGGCAGTCGCTCACGTCCACTAGCGGATCGCCAGTGTTGGCGAATCAGAGGCTCGACTTCGTCACCAGAAACAGCAATCACGGCTACTGCGGCTGCATCGTTCGAAGTCAGCCGAGCTGCTCTTGGATTCATGATTGTCATCGTAAATTAGCTTGTCGCATGGGGAGGACTTGCATGCGTCGTATTGTTTAGCCCGACTAGAAATTCTGCATCGTCAAGTTCTGCGTCGACTATCTCAAGTTTCAACAGTCCTTGAGCGCGCAATTCACCAACTAATTGAAAGTGTTCGTTCGTAATTTTTCGAGCGATTTTTGCAATTCGACGTGAATTCAAAAACCATGTCATCACCAGCATACAAAAGAACGCAAGCGGGAATCCAGACAACATGAGGCTTGTGAATAACAGAGATGCCGGTGGAGTTGGAAAATCTTTGATAGACTGTTTTGCCGTTGTAACGGTTTGCCAACACGCAAGCAAATAGTCTCGGTAGATCGCGACAATTGGACCGGCAAAAAGCATCCAAAATATTAGACTGCCAATTAAGGCCGAGAAAATAATCCAGAAGCTTGACGTTTTCGATTTCTCAATTTGCTTATTGAAAATTTCGGTTGATCGAAGCTGCAATTGATCAACACCGCTAAGAACGATCCGCGTCGGATTGTCGCCATGATCGCTGGTCTGATCGATGACTTGTGACCGCCGAATGGAACGCAAACTGTGGCGAAATTTTTCATGGATTGGATTTAGCAACGCAAGGACTTGCGAGTCTATGCGCTGCTGCAATCCTTCTTTAATCTCGACTTGTAACTTTCGAGATTGCGCAAAGTTTCTGGTCCAAGTTGATAGCCCAGTAAAAAGCGAAGGCAGCGAACCCGACAATGCAAGTAGCAAACGATCCCAAGCACCATGAGTCAGCGATAACAGCGCTAATACGGTCCGATACGGGAAAAATATCGCCGGCGTCGACGATACTAGGCTAGCGCGGAGTTGATTGCGAATTGCAATCTGCAGCATTGTCGGGCTTCCCATAATCGATTCAACAGTTTGATCAGGAATCCGATCGGCTTGACGCTTCAACTCCACAACGGCGGAGGATAGCTGAGGTGACTGATGCTCGACAATCTGGCTGAGATCGTGTCGCAACTGGCTACTTAAAGCCGAAAGTTGAAGCGCCTGAGATTGTTGGATGGCGGTTGCATTGATGTTCTCCAGTCTTAACTGCAGTTGATTACGAAATCGAGCAGCAGCTAAGTTTTCATCGCCGCTTTCCTCAAAATCTTCTACAAAGACTGGTGAAAGCCACTTCGAAGTCGGTGCCGCTAGAGCTAACATTTGGGTCCATTGCTCTACCTGCCGTTGCAACGACTGGCTAGCACTTATCGATTGATCGATGGGTGTTAGAGCGGTGATCGGGTTCAGCATTTGATCTCGTCCTACCGCTGTAATGACGGGAATAATAATCGCTCCCTCAGCGCGGTGCGCCAATGTCGTAACCGCCGCACTTCTCATCTGGTCATGCCGCGTTACAAGCAATGCGATGGGAGCCATCGATACTGCAGACTTCGTAATCATCGCGGCCGCCGAATCGGCATCAGTTGCGCCGGGAGTATCAAGCAGAATATATTGAAATGGCAACGGCAGCATCAACGATGAATCGATCTTCAAGAAGACTTCATATCGCTCGTCAATTTCGCTTGGCGCATTCGATCCAATCCAATAGAGCTTTGTCGTTGCTTCACTCGATAGCACACCTGTCGGGACCATCTTCGAAACGTTGCTGTCGAGTATCATCGCTCGAATGCACCATGACTTACCTTGCCCTTTTAATCCCAACGAGGCAAAGATAGGAACGTCGACTTTGCGATCGACCGCCAGTTTCTCGCAACGGTTGCGATAGTCGTCGCAGACTTCGTTCATCTGGTCTGCGATCACGTGCTTTCCATAGAGTCGACTGGACGTAGATTCAATTCGATCCATCAGCGCGTAGAACTGATCGAGTTCGGAATTAAAGCGGTTCAATCGCAACTGTCGAATACTTTGGTTTGACACTTTTTAACTCTGTGGATTCCATTTACGCAGTAGCTGCTGAAGACTATCCATACGTTTACGAAAGTTGGGTTGGTATACCAGAACCGCCGGCAACAATTGGTGCCTTGATGGCTGGACTGGAACATTAGACTGCACCACCGTTTTGATTTGCTGTTCGATCTTTGCACTTGGTAAGTGCTGCGTGGCCGGCCGAGGACGCCCCAGTTCATCGCAAGCGATCGCAAACAGATCACCGATTTGCTTCCAAGCCGCTTGGCCTTCGGCAATTTCAGGAATCTGGTCACCTTGAGCCAGTAAAATACCGGCGCTAGCAACACCCGCAAAAAGCAACTCTTTTAAGCTCGCGAAAACCAGAACGTGCGTTGTACCAAAATCAAATGGCATCGCAATCACCGCAGCGATCGGCGCGAAAACCAAGGTAGCCGGCGCAACGCCGGTCATAAATCTTTGCCGCATATTCATCTGAGACCAGATCGTCTCAGTAAATCGGTCGAGTTGCTCGTCCGGTAATCGTGTTTGCGATTGTTCTTGAAAGCGTTCAATAATTCTTGCCGCTGTCTTCACCAACAAATCTTTTTCAGCAGGGTAGGAGGGTGGTGGCAAATCGCCTGCCACATCGCATCGGCGGAGTGCAGCCGCGAGTTGCTCGTCGGTCATGATACTGCCACCATCACCGCGACGAAATTTTTCTTGAACCCACTGGCTAGCTTGCTGCATCCCACGCCCAAGCGAAGGCAACCCGGGAATCTTATTGCTCAATCGCTTGGCTGAACTCCCAATACTTGCCGACCACCGGCTCATTACACGTGAAGGCCGCGCCCACCATGGAGCCGTGCGTTCAAGCGACTGTTGCATCTGCGCTACGATCTCCTGGGACAACTGAAGCCGGAGAGCCGATGAATCTCGAACATCGCCACGCGAAAAACGCAAAATGGCTTCTAATGTTGTCAGATGCAGCCGTGAAGTAACATCCGCCTGCGCGGAAATAACGCGTTCCAAAGAATTATCGCACGACTTCAAACCTTGAAGCGAACGTTCAATTGTGGATTTAATTAGCTGAATCGCCATTTGCCCAACATCCAATCGACTGCCAATTTGTATTAGGTACTCACATGGCAGATCGTCAACTCTTTGTGCTCCGGAGATGGGGCCTTTACGAAGTAGTTTTTCTCCTTCGAGACGGAAGAAATTTGGGAGCGCGTCGGGGGACGCTTCTCCATCCTCTGTTAACTGTAATTGCGGCGGCAGCGGTAGCATTCGTTCAGGAAAACCTGGGCCGCGATAGTCGTACGCCATATACATTCCTGACAGACGATGCATGTCGAAATGTCCGCTGATCTCATCAAAAATCTCAAACGGTTGGTAGCGTTTGGGAACTTGATTGATTGCCAGAAAGCATTTCACGTGCGGAAGTATTTTCGCGACACCGCTGATCAATCGCGATACCATTTGGTCGCGGATCATGTTGGATTGCATTACGAAAATTATTCCTGAGGCGATTTGCAAACCCCGATACAAAGTTCGAAGTCGAAAGTCGGCCACTGCGGCAAACGACTGAAATGTATGTTTGCTTGCCGTCGAGGTTTCTATATGCGCCAGCGTTTGATCTTCTATTGAGTCTTGGAAGTTGCCGCTTTGTACATCAGGACAATCCATCAGTCCGACTTGCAAATCGTCGAGCTGTGCGTCCACACCGACCAGCGGTATTTGAAACCTCGCTGCGTTACCGCTCAAGCCTTCCACATGCCCATCTTGCTCTGTTTCCAATTTTTGGAAAGATTCAGCATCTTCATGATGGATGCTATGACCGTTGTATTGCCGATGCGACTCCGATGGAATGTCGCTGAGTAATTCCGGTGGGTGGCCAAAGCATTCGGTGATCTGACGCATGGCAGTGTCCCAGATCAAGCGATCTTGACGCCATGAAAGCGGCAACCAAATGACGAACCGATGCGTGCCCGCATTGTCTCCTCGCCCAACCAAGACGCGAGCTCGACCTAGGGTCGACAAGTACGCACGAACAAGACTACTTTTTCCAGAATTAAGTAGACCGCACACTGCGAGGATTGGGCATGGCTGCACGTTCGCGAACGATTTTAATTGGACGATATCCCGCCGCAATTGAGCGGCTTGTTCGGCAGTCGTTGAACTTTCTGACTCCGCGTTGCCTCCGGGAGCGTTATCGGGCGTCAGGCTCGACGTTGTCTCTTCGGGATAAAATTGGGCCAATGAGTTCCAAAACGAAAGTCCTTCTTGTGGCCGTTGGACAAAGGTCGTGCAGCCCAGTGGTATCGTCGATGTGTCTAAAACACGACCTATTTCTTCAATCAAAGCGTCATCGATCAACGGGCTTACGACCTTTCGGTAAGGGAGCTACTCGGTTTGATCCCAATTTTAATCCGAACTTATAGCGCTTGGACCAGTGGTCAAAGAAATGCGACGATAGTTATCGAAATTTGAAAGATCAGTTTGAATTTGCGTGACAACAACGACTGTTCCGATTCGAAGCTCCACTGCGAAACTGCGCTGCTGAAGGAATCACAGTCGACATCCGCTAGTTTCATTTTCCAACAAAAGCAGAATCGGTTTGGCTCTTGTCAATTCGGACCAGCAAAACCAGTTGCGATTGGCTATCGTCCGCTTTCTGGGTCATAAAAAAATGCTTTCCTAACGCTACTGGCGGATCAGTACAACTGAGCACCAATACTTGGCCAGCTCGCAAGTCCCGATCAATTCGGAGATTTGGCCAGTACTGCGTGTCGCGTTTGACCTCTCGCCGCAGAGCAAAATCTTGCCCCATAACCGAATTTCGAAACTGACCATGCTCAACGACAGGCTCAATTTGCAATCCGATTGAGCCGTTGTCCTTCAATCGACCACGAAGCTTGAACATCAACTGCGGTGACTCAAAAGTGCGACCCATGCCGCCACCATTTCGGTGCATTATGACCAGCGAACCGCTGTGCGTTGGCTTTACGACGATATCTTTGTCAGCTCCGCTTTTGCAATATATCACTTCAGAATACGATTTCACGTCAGCGACTAATCCGATATTTTCGAGCGGGTCATCGATCAATTTTTGTTCGGCGCGCGTGACCCACCGCTGCATTTCAATCGGCAATTGGCCATTTACAGTTCCGCATCTTATGCCGTTCTGCTCTAGTTCGCGACGAACTTGGAAGTCAACTGAAACCTCATCTAGTTGGCTCCACATTTGGCTCATCACACTTCGATCTTCGTTTTCCAACCGAAGAAAAATGGTCTGTAACGAAATATGCCCTTGAGGCGTCTTGGGCAGTTTTGCAGACGACTTAGCCGCAGACGGTTGCTCAAGATTCGGATACCAAGTTGCACATCCGATGAGTGTCGACGATACGATTATCCCCAAGCTTGCGTAGAAGACTTTGGAGACATTTTTAAACACGATACTTTTCCTTGTTGCGTGAAAAGTGTCATAGTTAATAACCTCATTAGCGGTCAAGAGCACAAGTTTCGCGCCCCAATCGAATTGCTTGAACTACTTAAAGCGGTTTTCGTTAATTTTTTGATTGGTTCTTGCATTGCGAATTGCAATCACGACAATCAATTGCTCGGTAGCAGAGAGATGGTTGCTCGAAATTGAGGTTACTTGATGCGTGATGACTCACCGGACTGGAAGTCGGACCTGACTGAATCCCAGTCCTCGTTTCGACCAGCTCAAAAATTGGGCACAAATCAAGCCGACTCACTTACTGAAGCTTTACCGCTAGAAAAACTGATCGACGGAATTGTTGATGATGCGCGGAAGAAAAGCTCGCAGTATCTTTACGAAACGAAAGTCGATTGCAACGGGGAGTGAAGCGGCAATCCTCGACCGTGTCCTCGGAGTAGAAACTGAATACGGATTTCGCTACTCCAAAGCGGGACGTCGCGATTCTCAACTACTCTATCGAACAATTATTGAATCGTTCGCTCGACGAGCACCGCTTGTTGCCTCTTACCGAAACCCAAACCGATACTTTCTTGCCAATGGCGGCAGCGTATCTTGGGAGCCAAGCTTGGACGACTTACTCGGCTTTTCAGGCTTCGTCGAAATCTCTACTCCACAATGCCGAAGCCCAAGGCAGTTAGTCACTTATTTACATGCTTACGACAGTATGGTTGACGACACCTTGCGCGAACCTGTAAGTGGTGAAGATCATCGCAACGACAATTTACCAGTTTCAGCACTTCGCAATAACGGTGACGCGTTTGGGCACAATTATGGTCAGCAAGAAAACTATGAAGTTGAAATCGCTCGTGGGGTTTGGTTGTTCCTATGGCGATTAAGTCTTTTGGTCCTATTACCTTTGTTGATTTTTCACCGCATCCTCGTTCAAGCCTTACTATGGTTCACACTCAGACGTGCAAGCCAAAAGCTCTCAGATAAAAATTTTGATCTACTCTCCAGCGGTCAGGCACTCGACCTCTCGACTTATCGTAGCTTGCAGTTCGCTGCCAAAGTTTTGCAAGCTTGCCATGCGCCAATTGAATGGCTTTTTGAACGGCAATGTAAACTCTTGTTGTTGCGTCAACATAAGCATGCCCTGGGTTGTTTTCTAGCTTCACGGACTATCCTCGATGGTTCTGGTCATGTAGATCGTTTCGGCAGTTTTTGGATCAGCGCGAGAGCAAAACAGAGTACGGACTATATCGGCTTTTCGGGTGATGGCGTTCGACGACCGATGATCGATCTCTCACATTGTTTTCGGAGCCTGTGCTTGGACGACTCAAAGTCTTTTAAAGCGCTCCGGCGATTGTTTCGAAAAAGGCAACGCATTCAAATTTGCTGTGGCGACACGTCGACCAATGACGCAGTGCGATGGCTGCAAATCGGCAGCACAAGTTTAGTGCTAGATTTAATCGAATCAGGCGCAATGGATGGCTGCCCTCATTTCTCTTCCTACGTTCGGACGCTGCGGATGTTTGCTCGCGACAACGAACTTGAGTACCAAGCGACCGATCGAAAAGGCAAGCGGTATTCGGCAATCGAATTGCAGTGGCTATTTATTAAGGGAGTCAGACAATTTCTTACGACTAAAAAACGCGTCCCGCCGGAAGCATGGGAAATCTTAAACTCCTGGCAAATGATGGTCAGTCGAATCGAAAGTCGAAACACCAAAGAACAGGATTATCGATGGCTGTTAGGGCGATCGGATTGGCTTACGAAGAAAACATTACTCAACCGACTGCCATCCCAATCGAACATCGCAGCCAAAAAGAAGATTGATATGCGCTATCACGAAATTGGTCGCGATGGATACGCGAATCAAATCGTTCAGCACCAGAAAATCACCCCGCTTTTTGACCGCCAATCTCTCGAACGTGCGATTCGAATGCCGCCATCGGGAACTGCCGCTACGCATCGCGGTTACCTAATCCGCGAATTTTTTGACAGTCATCACACGTTAGAAATTGATTGGGACGACGTAAAGGTGGTCGATCAAACAGGCGTTTAAACTAAGCTCCGAATCAATTCGATGGCGGGCCTTTCATCTCGCGACGCATCATTTCCCATAACTCACGCAATGGTTGCAGCGTTGCGTCGCTAGGCTTTTCACCGGCGTATGCGAGCTGATTGTAAGCCCTAGCAAAACTTTCCATCGTTTGCTCGCTTGGATCAACTCGTTTCTTTACCCTATCAACAAATTCGCTGGGGGTTTCGTTTTCTATACGACTGACCGAGTGCTCATAGGCCCAAGCCTCAAATGCTTCGAAGGTCGTTCTGATTGCTTCGACTGGCGAAACGCGAATCCCACTATGGAAAGGATCACGATATTCTCGAAACTGTTTGCGTCTTTTTTCTACGTTCGCTACGACGCTGACCGAAGCTATCTTAGCATTTGGTTCTGCAACTCGGCGGCCCCTGAATATCGCGGACAAAAATTCTCTAAAGCCTTGCAACAGCTTTCGCGTTTCACTTGGATGCGTCAAAAAGTAAAAGATGACGACTGCGACTAGGCAAACGATGATCAACCATTTCAACATCGACATCCATTGGACAGAGATAGCGTTGTTCGAAGCAGGTGAGCTCGGAGACGTTTGACTTGCTGAATCACTCTGGCTTTTATTGACTTGGTTTTCCGTAGCTGGATCTTTTGCTACATCGCTATCCGAACGGTCACCGCGGTTGCTGTCGGCCTTAGATTGGCCATCATCCGATTGACCTTCTTTACGTGACTCATCAGACGCTGAATTTTGATTGTCGCCTTGTTCAGGTGCTTTGTCGCGTGGACTTCCATCCATTCCCGCCTTATTGGAAGGCTGATCCGCTGAATTGTTGCCCGCTTTTTTTGTACTATCCTTTTCGTTCGAAGTCTGCGAACTACTTTTGTCACCAGATTGATCGGCTTGCTGATCGGGTGACTTGGTTTTCGGATCACTCGATCCTTTGGGTTGCTTACCTCCATCTGCGGCGTTTGCCCCAGGCTCTCCGTTGTTAGCCTGCCCCTCTTGGCCGCCTCGTTCGGTGGCTCCTGGCTTTGTCGCATTGCTCGGTTCGTCATTGCGATCTTTCGTCTGGCCGGGCGTTTTGCTGCTCGTTGGTTCTTGGTCTTCCGTGCCCTCCTTACCCCATCCAAGTTGCCTGCTTTGTAGTCCGTCTGGGCTATTAAAAGTAATCGGTGAATCCAATTGAAATATTGACTGACTGGAAAGAGGCAAGATTAATCCAATTGCTAATAGCCCAGCAACGCTTGCAACACCTATTCCAATCCAACGAAAGGTTATCGCGTCATTCATTTCAAGATCTCTTTGCCGCATATAACGTCGCAGTCCAAGAAGGCTGACCAGGACAAGCAACGAGAGCGAACAGAATAAATAGGCCAACAAGCACCAAAAAGCAAAACGACGAGCACTGGTATCGGAACCTGGAATAAATACCTGTCCAAACCCGAAGACTGGTAATGCGATTACAGAAAAATAGAGTATCCAAACCCCTGGATTGTGACCCGGTTTGTTTGCCTTCTTAGCTTCTTCGATTTGTTCTCGATCGGTTCTAGCATCGTCTCGCACGTGCATCGTCGAATGGACCCAACCCAGCGATTGCATCAATCCTTCACCAGAACTTCTTGCTCGCTCGTCGACGAAGGTACAGTCAAAAGTAATTCGATCGGCTAGAAAGGCGATCAAACCCAGAAGTCCAGCGTTAATGATCGGCGAAATAGACGCCAACGGGCCATTGATGGTGGCAAACATCGACAGCACATAAAACGCGGCAACTCCAAGAATTGCCATGTAGCCGATGGCCACCGACCTAGATTGCTCAATTGCAATTCTTGCGACCAAGACGGCGGCAAAAGTATACAGGGTAAAAATGTACATGATCCGAATCGAAAACGAACCACGGTAGAAAACCAGCACTAAAAAATAGATGAGCGAGACAATCATTCCGGTGATAAGCATCGGTGCAATGCTCGCCAGAACCAAATCGATTCCGCTCGGTAGTATCCGCTTTTTTCTGCCCATGGCGAAATTATAGATGCTGTATCGCGCGTCTGCTCAAATCAAGCGTGGTTTTGGCCATATCTGAGCGGAAACGCGGAACCAGCGTGAAATCGGATCCAATGAATTGAAGCATCGATTTGCTCTAAACAGATTACAATGCGGCGATTAAATTAGTGGATCTGAAAAAAGACACCGGTTTTTCAGTGGTCGCTGACTTGATGAACATATTGCGACCCACGGGTGTCTTCAGACCTATCTCCCTTTATCGCGACCAGACTTCGAAAATATTGCAACCATGAACGAGCCGAAGCGTGTGGGCAAGCCTCGCACAATGTTCCAAAAAATCTGGGATTCTCACGTTGTGCATGCCGATCCGAACGCGCAAACCATTCTTTATATCGATTTACAACTGGTTCACGAAGTCACCTCTGCCCAGGCGTTTGAAGGGCTTCGACTCGCGAAACGTAAAGTTCGTCGTCCGGAGCGAACCATTGCCACTCCAGACCATAACGTGCCAACAGAAAACCGCGGACTGCCAATTGCTGATCCAATTTCGCGCCAGCAAGTCGACACGCTGCGCGCAAATTGTAAGGAATTTGGGATCCGGCTCTACGATTTAAACGACGTCAATCAAGGTATCGTCCACATCATCGGTCCTGAACTTGGTTACACCCAACCTGGAATGACAATTGTCTGTGGCGACTCGCATACCGCAACACATGGTGCGTTCGGTGCTTTGGCTTTCGGAATTGGAACCAGTGAAGTAGAGCATGTACTGGCAACGCAAACTCTACTGCAATCTGTCCCAAAAACCTACGAGCTACGAGTCGATGGCCAGCTCGCCCCTGGAGTCACTGCAAAGGATATGATCCTTTATCTGATCGGTAAACTGACGACGTCTGGTGGGACGGGATATGTATTGGAGTACACCGGCGAAGTGGTCCGCAGGCTCTCGATGGAAGAACGGATGACCGTTTGCAATATGTCGATCGAAGCGGGCGCTCGCGCCGGAATGATCGCTCCAGACCAAATTACTTTCGACTACCTCAAAGATCGCCCGTTTGCACCGACTGATCATGATGCGGCGGTAGCGAAGTGGAAAGAATTACCCAGCGATGCCGGAGCAGAATACGATAAGGTCGATATTTACCGTGGTGAAGATATCGAACCACAAGTCACTTGGGGAACTAACCCGGGTCAAGTCTCATCGGTTACCACGCCGATTCCGAATCCAAGCGATTTTGCCGACGATACCGAACGTAAATCGACCGCCAGCGCATTGGAGTATATGGCCCTAAAGGCTGGTTCCAAGCTAACCGATGTCTCGATTGACCGCGTCTTCATCGGCTCTTGTACCAATGCGAGAATTGAAGACCTGAGGGCGGCGGCCAAGGTTGTTAAAGGATACCGTGTTAACAAGTCGGTCAATGCAATGGTTGTCCCAGGAAGTGGGCAAGTGAAACGGCAGGCCGAAAAAGAAGGGCTGGACGAAATTTTCCGCGCTGCGGGTTTCGATTGGCGCGAAGCCGGTTGCAGTATGTGTCTGGCGATGAATCCAGACAAACTAGCGCCAGGCGAAAGATGTGCTTCTACAAGCAATCGGAATTTCGAAGGTCGGCAAGGCAAAGGTGGCCGAACCCACTTGGTTTCGCCAGCCATGGCCGCTGCGGCTGCTATCGAGGGTCACTTTACCGACATTCGAGAATGGGCTTACCATCACTAGGATCTCAGCAATTCAAAATTTCAGACGATAACTCTTCGTCATCTTGCCGAACCAGTTCAAGTTTGTGTTCCAACAACTTCAATCTTTAAAATCTAATTAATTACGATGCAAGCGTTTACGACACATAAGGGTAACGTCGCCGTGATGGATCGGGCAAACGTCGACACCGATCAGATCATCCCGAAACAATTTCTGAAGCGAATTGAGCGTAGCGGCTTCGGTCAGTTCTTGTTTTTCGATTGGCGTTTTCAAGAAGACGGGACGACGCCAAACCCAACTTTTGAGCTGAATCAGCCGCGAAATGCAAAGGCGACTATTTTGATCGCCAAGCGAAATTTTGGCAGTGGCTCTTCCCGCGAACACGCTGTCTGGGCAATCGCTGACTACGGACTTCGCGCAATCATCGCACCCTCGTTCGCTGACATATTTTACAACAACTGCTTCAAAAACGGCTTCTTGCCAATTGTCTTAAGCGAGGAGCAAGTCGCAAACCTGTTCGATCGCTATACGAAATATGATCCGTATCTTTTAGCAATTGATCTTGAACAGCAAGTAGTATCCGATGATTACGGATTTTCAGCAAAATTCGAAATCGATCCGTTCCGAAAGCATTCGTTGCTCAACGGACTAGATGACATTGCAATGACTCTGCAACTCGTTGACAAGATTTCCGCATTCGAAGCCGCTCGCGGATAAGTTCGTCGAGCTTTCCGAAAGCTGAAATTTCATTTGCAAAGACACTGGGCAGATGCCGGTGTCTTTCGCACTACCAACGGCAAAACTATTTTGACTTGGCCGCTTGCTTCTTGGCCTGTTCTTCCGCTTGTTCAATGACACCGACGTACATGAATGCGGATTCGGGCAAATGATCCCATTTTCCGTCGCAAATTTCTTCGAAGGAACGAATGGTGTCTGCGCGCGATGTGATTTCGCCGGCCTTACCAGTGAACACTTCAGCGACCAAGAACGGTTGAGAAAGAAAACGTTCGATGCGCCGAGCACGATGGACAATCAATTTGTCCTCTTCGCTGAGCTCATCAACGCCTAGGATCGCGATAATATCTTGCAATTCGCGATAGCGTTGCAGTGTTGTTTGGACACGGCGTGCAATTGCGTAATGTCGCTCGCCAACAACTTGCGGGTCGAGAATTCGGCTGTTTGACGCCAGCGGGTCGATAGCTGGGTAAATACCTTTTTCTGAAATTGATCGTTCAAGATAAATAAAGGCATCCAACTGTCCGAACGCGGTCGCAGGTGCCGGGTCAGTCGGATCGTCCGCCGGCACATAAACCGCTTGAACAGAGGTGATCGCACCCTTCTTTGTCGAAGTGATTCGCTCTTGCAACGCACCCATTTCAGTCGCCAAAGTTGGTTGATAACCTACGGCCGAGGGCATACGTCCAAGCAGCGCGGAAACTTCCGAACCAGCTTGCGAGAAACGGAAAATATTGTCTACGAAAAGCAGCGTATCTTTGCCAGTCGTGTCGCGGAAATATTCAGCCATTGTCAAAGCAGACAAAGCGACTCGCAGTCGGGAACCTGGTGGCTCATTCATCTGGCCAAAAACCATACAAGTCTGTTCAATAACCTTCCGACCTGTCTGACCAATTTCTGTTTCCTGCATTTCAAGCCAAAGGTCAGTTCCTTCGCGAGTTCTTTCACCAACCCCAGCAAAGACAGAGTATCCACCGTGGCTAGAAGCGATACGAGCGATCAACTCAGTCAAAATAACCGTTTTGCCGAGGCCAGCTCCGCCAAACAAACCAGCTTTACCACCGCGAACAAACGGTGTCAGCAGGTCAATAACTTTGATGCCCGTTTCGAAAACTTCGGTGTTGGTCGACAGATCTGCTAGCAACGGAGCAGGGCGGTGAATCGGCCAGTAGTCGTCGGCTTTGACTTCTCCACGACGATCAATCTGTTGGCCTAAGACGTTGAACACGCGTCCCAGAGTTGCGGTCCCTACAGGAACCGAAACCGGTTTTCCGGTATCGACACACTCGTGACCACGACGAAGACCTTCAGTGCTTCCTAAAGCCACGCAGCGAACTTTTCCGCCACCTAGATGCTGTTGAATTTCGCCAGTCAGGTGCAAATTGACACCCTTTTCTTGACTGGTAATTGTTACCGCATTGTAAATTGGCGGTAGTTGGTTTTCAGGGAATTCCGCGTCAAAAGTCGAACCTATGACTTGAGAAACGAAACCGACATTTGTTTTAACGCTTGAAGTGGACATGCTTTAAACTATTTGCGATCCAAAAATTAGTAAGTACGTTCGCGGGGTAGCCGCATTAGTGTTAGCTGAGAGCTTCGACGCCGCCGATGATTTCCATAATCTCGCCCGTGATCTTTGATTGTCGAGCGCGATTGTACGTCCGACTGAGTTGCTTGATCATGTCGCCAGCATTCTCGGTGGCCGATTTCATTGCGATCATCCGTGCGATTTGTTCAGACACGGCTGCATCTAAAAAGCATTTGAACAATCGCACCCTGAAACTCGCTGGAACGACTTCTTCCAAAATACTCTCAGCCGATGGTAAGAATTCGTAGTCGACCTTTGCCGATTGCTCGACTTTCGCAGTTGACTCTTCATCCAGACTCGCTAACGGCAACAGCGTTTGAACCACGGCAACTTGACGGCTGCTGGTCAAAAACTTGGTGTACGCAACATCCAACCGATCAATCTTGCCCGTCAGATAATCGTTAAGAAAACCGTCAGCAATCTTCGCCACTTCATCGTATTTCGGCTCGTCGTCAAATTGCGTGTAAGCTTCGCTCAGCTCAACGCCACGAAATCGCAACGCGTTGATCCCACGTTTTCCGCTGACATCGGTGTTGAGGACTTTCACTTCGCTAGCCAACTCGCCGCGTCGCTGAATTGCCGTACGTAAAACTGACCCATTATAACCGCCACACAAACCGCGATTGCTGGTCAAGATGAGCAGAGAGGCATTTTGCACTGTCGGTCGAGCAACCAAAAACGGATGCGAAACTTCGGCACCGCTCGACGCCAAATCTCGAACAATCGATGTAATTCGATTGGTGTAATCGGTGGCTGCCGAAGCGCGATCCATGGCTTTCTTAAATCGTGCGGTCGCAATCAATTCCATTGTCCGCGTGATTTTGCGGATGTTGCGAATCGACTTACGTCGCTTATCAAGCTGACGAATATTAGCCATGGTTTAGTATCAAATACAATCTTATCGAAACGTTTAATTGCCTGTGTGAAGCCAACAGTGAACTACGCCTTAAAGCCAGCTTTACAATTTGAAATTGCCGTTTTGATGGCTTCCTCAATTTCTGGTGTCAAATCTTTACCCGTTCGAATGTTTTCCAAAATCTGCGGACTTCGATCCTTGATTTGGTTTAAAAGTGCTTGCTCAAATGCACGAACTTTATCGACAGGAATTTCGTTCAAGTGACCACGAGTCGCGGCGTAAAGGCTAACGATCTGCTCGGCAACATCCATCGGCTGGTATTGTTGTTGTTTCAGCAATTCGACCATTCGATAACCAAGGTCGAGTTTTGCTTGAGTCGCTGGATCTAATTCGGTACCCAATTGTGCAAATGCTTCCAGTTCGCGGAAGGCGGCCAAATCAAGCCGTAGACCGCCAGCAACCTTCTTCATTGCTTTGATCTGTGCATTTCCGCCAACCCTTGACACTGAGATACCCACGTTCATCGCAGGACGAATTCCAGCGAAAAACAAGTCCGGTTGGAGGTAAATCTGTCCATCGGTAATCGAAATCACATTGGTCGGAATGTAAGCTGAAACTTCGCCCTCGAGTGTTTCAATAATCGGCAGCGAGGTCAATGATCCACCGCCCAGGTCATCGGAAAGCTTTGCCGAACGCTCCAGTAACCGACTGTGGCAATAAAAGACGTCACCCGGGAACGCTTCCCGGCCTGGCGGACGACGCATGAGCAAACTTAGCTGGCGGTAAGCAACCGCTTGTTTGCTCAAATCGTCATAAACGATTAACGCATGCTCGCCTTTGAACATGAAGTACTCCGCCATAGCTGTACCCGCATATGGGGCAAGATATTGCAGCGGAGCAGGGGCTGAAGCACCCGATACGATCACCGTCGTGTAATCCATCGCGCCATGCTTTTCCAGTGCATCAATTACCAATGCGACCGACGAGTCCTTCTGGCCGATTGCGACATAGAAGCATTTGACACCGGTATTTTTTTGATTCAAAATCGCATCGATTGCGACAGCAGTTTTACCTGTCTTGCGGTCACCGATAATCAACTCACGCTGACCGCGCCCGACTGGAGTCATCGCATCGATCGCTTTGATCCCGGTCTGCATCGGTTCTTTCACCGGCTGGCGTTCTGCAACCCCGGCGGCGATCACTTCAACAGGTCGTTGCTCAGTGGTGTGAACAGGCCCTTTTCCGTCGAGCGGATTTCCCAAGGGATCCAACACGCGACCAACAACCGCTTCGCCGACCGGAACGCTGAGCAGCTTACCCAGCGATCGCACTTCGTCGCCTTCTTGAATCTTCAGATAATCACCGAGAATGATGATACCGACCGAATTTTCTTCGAGGTTGAATGCAAGGCCAGTGATGCCGTTTGGAAATTCAACCATTTCGCCAGACATGACCGACGAGAGGCCGTAGACCCGAGCGATCCCGTCACCGACTTCTAGAACCGTTCCAACTTCACGAACGTCTATCTGGTCGCCAAAATTCTCGATCTCAGCCGCAATCACCGATGCAATTTCATCGGAATTGAATTTCATAATGTCCCTCGTAAATCAATCAGTTATCAGTGAATATTAGCTTTGAAACAATCTTTTGGACTGCTCAGGCGATCTAGGAATCATAACGACAATTCGGCAAGCCGCCGACGAACAGAGGCCTCAGCGTTTGTCTTGGTTTGACGCTGCATTGCACGCAAACGACCGTCGACACTCGCGTCGTATACCGTGTCACCAACCCGAACAACCATTCCACCAAGTATGGCCGGGTCGACCGTTGTTCGAACCCGCACATCAGCAGAGAAAACGGTCGCCAGATGCTGCCTTAAGCGTTCCATTTGGCCAGGCTCAATCGCCTGCGCGGTTGTGACTTTAACCTGCAAACGCCCTACGGCCTCGTCTCGCATTTGAGAGGCTGCCTTGGCAATACTAGAAAGCGAACCGAGCCGCTGTCGTGAAGCCAGGACTTTCAAGAACTTCAGCGATACCCCACTGAGTTTATCTCCGAACAAGCGATCAAGAATGTTCAGTTTCGCCGAAGCATCAATTCGCGGATTCTTGAACACCATTTCAAGCTGCGGCGAATTACCAAGCACATCGTTGACTACCGATTGAATTTCATCAACCGTCGAATCGACCGCATTTGCCTTGCCAGCAACCTTGAGAAGCGCGGTTGCGTAAACACGACCAATGTGCTTTTCCGAATCATCAAATACGGTATCGATTTGTGGCGACTCTTGCATTGGATCAATTTCGCGAAGGAAGGTTTTGCATTGCTTCTTGAATCAACTGCTGATGGTCGCTGGCTTGCAACTCTCGGCCGACGATACGACGAGCCAAACCAAAGGCCATATCCGTACTTTTGGCTGTCATTTCCGACAGGGCGTTTTGTTTCGCAGTTTCGATCTCTGCCACTGCTCTATCACGCTGACGAGCGGCTTCCAACTGCGCATCTGCCACAATCCGCTGCCCAGCAAGTTCAGCATCTTTACGGGCCCGACCAACAATCTCAGTCGCTTCGGCCGCTGCACTAGAGAGCCTCGCCTCATACTCCTTCAGCTTAGCCAGGGCTTGATCCGAAGCATTCTTCGCATCCGAAATATTATTGGCGATAGTTCGTTCACGTTTCTCTAAAGCTTCCGTAATTGGCTTCCAAGCTACAGCGTAAAGCCCAAGCATCATCAAGAGAAAAACGACAACCGTATAAATCGACTTTTCCGTTTGCCACGCGAGCAAGGAATTCATACTCTCACTTGCATTGCCGACTGTCGGATCAAGGTGATCAGCGTGATGGCCCGGTGCATGATCTGCCTCAGCGACAGCGTCAGTATCGACCAAATCCTCAGCCACCTCAGCTTCCACAACTCGCTCAACGTTCTGCGCGAACGAGAGCGGCGCGTTTGCCAGCATCAGGATTACAACGAATCCCAAAACAAAAGACCTATACGATACAAACTTCA
>JBGSKY010000196.1:0-2083 GCA_041740995.1 Pirellulaceae bacterium | reverse complement strand
AGCTGAGCGTAGCGAGGCTGGTCCAAGGCATGCTTTATCGTAGCGGAAGCAGCACTCGCTCCTCGTGTATGGCGGCGAGGAGGGCGATGTACGCTAAGTCGCTTCAGTGTTGTAGATGAGCTGCTTGGCCATAATTTGTCTCCACAGTCGCAGGCGTCGTTGTAACGTTCTCAGTTGACCATCCTCAAATTTACCCGGATACTTTTTTCGCAATCGATCAAAGAGTATTTTAGCTGTCGTGTCCGGCTCTTGTTCCAACCATCTCAACACCTGAGACCATTCGTCCTCGAATGGATCTTTCCTTGTGCGATAGTCGCGTTCCTTGGCTGCTGGTTTTCGATGAGTCGGGCGCACCTCTCCTTGCTGCCATAGTCTCGGAAGCTGAGCTAGAAATTTGTCGAGCTCGTGTTCCTGTTCGTCGGTCACAGTGCCATTCGACGTAAGTGTTGCCAGCGCGGATTGCGATTGTCGAATACGATGAAGAATCAACATTGGATCTAGATTGGCACGTTCCGTACTTAAGCGATCTTTGGATTCCTCCGCAACTCCAGGATGAGCGAGTAACCGCTCACACGGCGTCGTCGGTGGCGAGTAAGACTTTTTTACCTTCGACCCTTCACGCCGCTTATCGAGCAGCTTGAATGATGGCTGGAAATGATTTACGAAAAGACGTAGATCTCTATACAAGTGCGCTAGCGTCTTACCGGCGACATGGCCTGCGAATCTAGAATAGCCGACGAAATGTCGAATCACGGCGCCGTTCTTTTGTTCAATCCACGCTTGGTCGTTTTTACGATACGGGCGTGAACGTGTAAACGTAATTTGCTGATCGGTGCAATACTTTGTTACCGATTCATTTATGAAAGCGCTATCATTATCGGAGTTTATCCCGAGGACCAGAATTGGCAGCCGCCCGCGCAGTACTTCGAGTCCCTCTACGACCATCGATTGCTCGCGCATCAGTAGTGATGTTGCTTCCGTCCATCCTGAACAGACATCCGTCACCACTAGGCTGTGAATGAACGAACCGACTAAAGATCCGCCGCAATGAGCTACAAAATCTATCTCGAGATTACCTGGAACGACATCGCCCCAGTCAGCGAACGTTCTTACTGCGATCTTTGCTCGAGTTTTATGCAAATGACGGCGTCGTTTCGTGGAATTCGAATGCACGCGAATCGGACGCAATATTCGATAGATCGTTGCTGCGCTAACAGTTAATAGTCGATCACGCACTCCAGTATCTAGCTTCAAGCGTTTGTGGCGTTCCAGTGAGGCAAGCAACACTGGAATGATTGCTTTGAGGCGTTTTCCGCAGATACGATCTGACGCTTCCCAGAGCACGATCATTGCTTCCTTCACCGCTTCGTCATAGATTCTTTTATGTGTCACTGACCGCGAAGGCACGATTGCCTATTCAACGTCGCGCAGAACATGAATCGCGTACTTTCGATGAAGTCCAGTAATCGCCACAAACTCGTTGAGAATCTTGGATTTGTCTGCTTTGCTCGATCCTTGGTAGCGCTCTCGGATAACTTCCGCAAGTTTGGTTCGTTCAGTTCTGTCCATCGATCGTTCCTCATTTGGGTAATATTTCCAATAAGGCAACGATAGCAACTCAATAACCAAAACGGTGAGTCAATGCGTGATCGAGTTTGCGACATTGCTGTCGCGCGGAATTAGGATGGAGGTCGAAATGTACGGTATGCAACATACGCTACCGCAACAACGACCGACCAAAAGAGCAAATGTGGCCAAGTAATGATGTAAAGTTTTTGGAGCATTGACATTGTCCGCGCATCGTTTGCTTTAAGTATGAGAATTTATGCAGCGAGGAAACTTACGGTAGCATTTTAAATTCGACGCACCGAGCGAGTGTCCAGATCCCAAGTAGTCGTCACCGAAGCAATCTAAGCTTATAGCGGCCGTCGATGATCATTACGAAGGTCTGCCAGGTCGAGCATGTCAATTGCTCGCGCATCGTTTGCACCGACCAACGGTAGAGGTAACCGCGTCGTGGGGTTAAAGTTGGAAGTGCAAAGTAACGGCGGTACCACGACTGCGGTTCACCGCCATGGTTCTG
>JBGSKY010000195.1:0-1653 GCA_041740995.1 Pirellulaceae bacterium | reverse complement strand
GGTAACGGTTCTTGAGCTGCCCACCGTCTGCCGGTTAGGAACGCTTTTGCAAGACCGATGTTCTAGAGTCGATCGCTCACCACATCAACCAAACGAAGGAGTACTAAATGAGAATTTGCCTGATTAGTCTGTCCCTCAGCCTGCTACTGACCAGCAACATTTTGGTCGCGGAAGAAGAGATTCGTACTCATGGTGGAGTCATAACCGTCCAGAAGCTCCACGATTTGGGCACGAACCGGCGGAAGACGGAGCATGCACTGCAAGTGAGGGTAATGGACGATAGAACTCGGTAAGTCTCTTGCTCGCAGTCACTTGCCACATTTTGTCCTGAATTGGCGGAATCTGATTGAACTTTTTGCGACCAGCCTCTGATATCGAAAGACCAATGAAAAAGCCGCTGATCACATTTGACCAGCGGCTAGGGGTTGCTTGAATCAAGCGGCTAATTGCGACATTGTGCGGCTGCATCTACTCGAACAGGACATGACGAAACTCCTGCAGCAGGTTTTGGCGCTCCGTCGGCGTGTTGCGAAACTAACCGCATTGTTACGTCGTTCGCTCGTGGTACTGCGACTCTCTGGGTTCTCACTGTCGACGTACGATCAATTGTTTGAGACAAAAAGCATCACTTTTATGCCAGTTGGTTGGCCGTCCGAATGCGTCGCCTGCGGAATTGGGATATGCTCGCAAAGGCAGCGCCCAAGCCGCCGAATAAGGTCATGCTCGAAGGTTCGGGGACCGCCGTCACCGTGAATTCCCCATATTCAACCACATCGTCGATGACAGAGCCGTCGCCAAGAAACAAGTCATCACCCAGGAGGTCGGGGTCGACAAATGTAAAAGTGTTACTGTCACCTAGGACCAATGGTGCAGTAAGACTTAGCGTGCCTAGCTGAAGGCGATACACACCCGGTGATAGTAGTGACGCAGTCGGTGTATTCATCAAAGCCCCCTGAACCAAGGACGCTGACGACATCGAGAATAAAGCCGTACCCTGATCATCAAACGCAAGGTTACCGCTTACTCCGGTGATTGCAAATCCACCCAATCCAAAGCGATTGATGGCGAAATTTCCTTGAATGACACCTTGCAATGGGTCACCAATCACAGTCGCGTCTCCCAGCTCTGTCGCGGTTTCTCGCAAGAAGATATCGAGCGAAAACGCTGTACCGGTGACGACATCTTTCGGTCCTTGGAACTCAAGCCCATATATTAGGGCGGCTTCTGTGGCATGTGACATGGCAACGACCACGGCACTGATCAATAACAATGAAGCAAAGCTTCGACGGATTTTAGTTTTCATCTGAACTTCTCAAGCTAACGGAAAAAGGGTCTAGGGATCTCGATACTATTTCAAACAACATTTAGAACAATCGACGACGTTTGCCACCGTTGACAAAACTTGAGGCGTCGCTGGAATTCACGAAACCATCGCCGTTCGCGTCCAGTGCAGCATTGAACAAGCCAGGCCGTTGAGCTTGGCGGAACGCGAACGTATCAGTACCATCGACGTCTCCATCTCCATCGCTGTCTCCGAACATGCGGAAGAACTCGTCGGTCGCATTTTCACCAAACTGGTTGTCTCCCGAGACTTGATCCGGATCGACGGTCAACAAGTAGTTTCCATCGGCTAACGAATTGCCCAAGCCCCCG
>JBGSKY010000194.1:0-21886 GCA_041740995.1 Pirellulaceae bacterium | reverse complement strand
GATTCTTCCATTGCCATTGCCATTGCCGCGTTGGACCAAAACCGACGGACTCTCTTCAAGGTCGATTTTCTGGCGTTCGTCGATCGCAAAAATTCTGAGAGTTTCTTGCCAAAATAGTCGTCACAAAAACTCGAATCAAACGCCTTGCGAAGTAGGGATTGTTTTGCGATGCGCAGCCAGCCCTCCAACGTTTTCTCAGTTTGAAGATTCGACAGCATGAAAATTTCGTTAACTTTGTCTCTGCTTGCGTTCACATCCCTTAGCATAATCTGGACCTCAGCTTCAGTTTTTGCGCAGGTGTCGCTGGAAAATCGGACGTTGTCAGGAACCGCGAATTTCGGTGACGTTGGCCGACACATGGGGGCCAACAGTTTAGGAATCATCGCAATCATTGGTTCTGAACTTCCAAGCGAATCGATGGGTGGCAATGGTCAGGCACACCCGATCAGAATTGGCGCACTGGGCTATGCGTTTCTCCCCAACGGCATCGTGCTGAGAAATTCCAGCGAGAACGAGTTGGTTTTCAGCAACCCAAATCAATTTCATACACTAGACGTTCTGTTTTTAGGCAGTGGGAACTATAACGTCCAAAATTATGCCCTGCCCGCGAATAATCAGTACACCAATGGTGCGGAAGAGAATGTTGCGTCGATCGGTGGACACTGGTATTGGGAGGCAAATTACAACAAGCTGGATGGAACACAAGCCACGTTCGCTGTGACCGATAATCGCTTCATTGATAACAATCCTGCCAATAGTGAAATCAGTTCACTCAGCGGTACGAACATCAATCCAGTCACATTGCAACCTGCCTCTCGACGACCGGAATCGAGTCCGGCATTCAATCGCACGGACTCAACCAGACCGAGCCCTCTGCCGACCATCTTGGATGGTGAGATCAACTACAACTACATCGAGGATCAAGTACCTACAGTTGAACGTCGAAATGCGTTATTCACTGTCGATACTCCACCACCAGTTAATGAGGGCGATCCGGCTCATGCGATCCCGACGCTTGACTTATCCAATATTACGATTTCTGCGCAAGGAATTTCTTTGCAAGATCGTCAATTGACCGTCAACAGTCCGGAGTTGTCGCTGCGAAATGCATTCGATCCGCCAACGATATCGCTGGGTCGTTTTGTTGTCGGCAATCCAGGCGAGACGTTATCATTTTCACGCAGCGACGAGATCACTATTGCAACCTCGGGCAGCGACAATCAGCGGACTCGCATTCAATTAGATGGCTTGATGCTTTCAACAATTACGAACAACGTCTCCGCGTTCAGCTCTGCCGCAGCAACTTTCGACGCAGCCGATGATACATCAACTGTGACCATCAGCGCCAGTTTCAACAACGTTGACCGAAGCGTACTTGGCACGTTCCAAGAAACCGTCAACTTAGGTTCGGCTATTACTTCTTTAGAAAATCTCGCTGGCCAAAACGTGCAGACCGATTTACAAGTTGGGTATCGTTACGGCGTAGTAGACAACAATAGTGTGACCTCGCAAGACGTTACCTATTTTGTTCTGGATAACCAGAACGTCGCGGGGCAATTCGCCAGAAATAACTCCGTCCAGCTAGTGAACTCAACTTTGACCCATACGAATTTAGGGCTTAATCGAGATTTTCTGCTCAACAACGCTAGCGTCCAAACCGTATCTCTTTCGGCCGGCAATGGCATTACTGGTGAAGGTTTGATCGGCGAAAACGTTACTGCCGCCACTAGCTACCAGGCCCATCGAGTGTCGGTCGAATCATCGCAAGTCACCGCTACTGCACAAGGAATGTTGACCAGTGGTACGCCAATCGTGCTGACCAATGAACGAATTGCGAATCCTGGAACGTTGCAGGCCGAAGCGATCATTACGATGCTCGATCGTTTTGGCTCGACACGTTGGTCGCTACCGGAAGCATCTGGTTTTGATCTCAGTCTTTCAGCAGGTGAATCAATCTCCCTCACGCCAACTTTTGATGAATCCAACATCGCCGTCGGTACAGTTGGTCGTGATTACCGAACGCAATTTTCCATCACGCTTCGTGACGGCGTTACTAATTTGTCGTCGCAAACCTTGGCCGGTTCGCAGCTTGCCCAAGTCTACGACTCAAATGGTTCGCGATTCCAGATCATCGGCAGTGATGCCACAACGCAAACGTTGTCTTACTTAGTAGAACGAAGCGAAGTCGTCGAAGCAATATCTGGATCGGCTCTGCTTGCGGCAAACTCGACACTATTCGGCGAAGGATTGAACCTGACCAACACTATGGCTAACAGCCAAAATGAGTTGGCTCCGACTCGAGTCAGCCTTCTTGATTCTGCGGTATTGAATCAAGCCACCCCGGTGTCATTGGAGTTTATTGCATTGAATGATATTGCGATCGAAAACCAAGCTCTGCGAAACGCGGCTAACTACGGGCAACTAGCCAGCGACATTGTAAAGATTGATGGTCTTGATTCGGTTCTGCATGTAGTGCAAGTAAGTTACGACCCACTTCTGGGCATTGGAACTAGCCTCAGTTGGCTCGATGAAGGTTTGGATAGTACAACTGCTGATGACGCGTGGGTCAATGCAATACTCGGAAATAGCAACGTGACATCTTATAACTTCGCGAACAATTCAGTTGTATTGTCGGGAAGTGGCCCTCAAAGTTTGAGCGAGTTTCTGACGCTCAATCAGCAAGGCAATCTGAGCTATGCGTCATACCTTGGAACCACGCTCGATGGACGTCCGTTGCTAGGGAATTACGGATTTGATCTGAGCAACAACACCGCATGGGCAGTCATCGACCACAACTCATTCTTTGCTGTTGCCGTTCCCGAACCAACTTCAATCAGCTTGCTTGCACTCGCTGCGATGGGCTATTGTCTCAAGCGACGACGCAAACGTTTGAGCGTTACTGCTTAGTATCGGCGACCCGTGCCTACGCACTTCGCCGAATATAGTCTAGAACTTTGCGACTGATATCGACATCTAGTGTCTTTGCGAGTCCCTTCCAACCTGGAACCGCGTTGACCTCTAGTAAATAGAGTTGCCCGTTGTGGTCCCGTATCAAATCAACGCCCGCTAACAGCGTTTCAGTTGCCGCTGCGGCTTGACCGGCCATCTCTAGTTCGGCCGAACTTGGATGGTGCACCGACGCTTTTGCGCCGCATGCAAGGTTGGTCTTCCAACTGGATTGGTTTGTTCGACGAATGGAATAGGTTTCTTCGCCAATCAAAAAAACTCGAATATCTTGCCCACCATGCTCGATAAATTCTTGCAGATAGATGACCGACTGCCCGACTTGCAGAGTTCCAAAAACACGCCAAGCGAGATCGCTGCAAGAAACTCGCATAATGCCTCGGCCCTCGCCGCCAAAGATCGGCTTAACAACGACATCACGACTCAGATCTTCAAAGGCTTGCATCGCTTGCTCACGCGTCTGACAGACGATCGTCTTGGGTACTTTGATACCCGCGCGGGTGGCAAGTTCAAGCGTCAACCATTTGTCGATCGCGATCTCCAGACTTCGTGGCGAATTGAATATTGGCAAACCTTTCGCCGCCGCAGCGTGCAGGCTGTTCACACGGAAAATGACTTGTTCAAGTGATCCAAGCGGCATAGATCGGACAAGCAAAGCGTCGGCATTAGCAAGCGGCCATTGATTGGGTACGTCAAGATAGCTCGAAACGTTACACCCGTTGCTGAGGTTGCCCATCAGAGAGCGGTATTCGATCACGCAGAGAGACTCGTCGACCGCGGCCGCTCTGGATAGGTCTCGAAAGTACCAGCTTTCAGGCTGGCATAAGACGGCAAGCTGGAACGTAAGTGGACCCTGTTTTACAATTAAAAGGTGTAGACGTTCGTTGTGGACTTACGAATTAGCCTTGGTAGGATACATGGTTTGATGCCTTTGGAAGACTAATCGCTAACGCAGCGCTGTGCAATATGGCCCTAGAATTACAAGAGAAACCATTACGGATCGGTTCGCATGAATTAGCCAGTCGACTAATCGTCGGGACTGGTAAATACGACACCATGGAATTGATGCGTGAGTCGATGAGCCAGTCGGGCAGCAATTGCGTTACAGTCGCGGTCCGACGTGAGAAACTTTACGATCGGACCGGACAGAACATATTGGATTTTATTGATCCAAAAACCTACACGATCCTGCCGAATACCGCCGGTTGTTATCACGCCAAAGATGCGCTTCGAGTTGCCCGCCTGGGTCGTGAAATCCTGCGATCCTTGGGAAATCCTGGTGCCGATTGGATCAAGCTAGAAGTACTTGGTGATAGTAAGACACTTTTGCCCGATCCGATTGCCACGCTTGAAGCATGTGCGTTGTTGGTCGACGACGGATTCGAAGTTCTGGCTTACACCAACGACGATCCAATCACCGCGCTACGATTAAAAAAGGCAGGCGCGTCAGCGGTCATGCCTGCAGGCTCTCCGATCGGGTCCGGGCAGGGAATCCTCAACCCAAACAATATCCGCATTATCCTCGAATACTTAAAGGATGGCGAACCAGACTATCCCGTGATAATTGATGCGGGGCTAGGTACTGCAAGCGATGTAACATTTGCAATGGAACTTGGGGTAGATGGTATTTTATTGAATACCGCAATCGCTCACGCTCGTGATCCGGTAAAAATGGCGCTGGCGATGCGACTTGCAATTGAATCTGGCAGACTCGCGTTTCAGTCCGGAAGAATTCCAAAACGATTGTATGCCCAGGCCTCAAGTCCCGAAGAAGGGGTGATCAGCTCGCGACCGTGGTGAGCGATTCGATGCAAACAATCGCGTTACAGGTACATTCCAACAAAACCTTGTCGCGATTCAAGCTCTTTTTCGAGTGCCTCTAAGCGTTCTGATGTACGACGCAAATCACCAGCAGCAATGAAACGATTAAACTCGACCAGGACGGCATGTTGAACGGTTTCTTGCAACCACTGAACGATCGTTTGATTCAGCCAGCTACAATCCTCGC
This sequence comes from Pirellulaceae bacterium, assembly GCA_041740995.1. GTDB lineage: Bacteria > Planctomycetota > Planctomycetia > Pirellulales > Pirellulaceae > JBGSKY01. Next base: position 16,914 of record JBGSKY010000194.1, on the reverse strand, counting down.
ACTGCAATGTAACGTCTAAAGTTGCGGATAACGCGGTTAGATCCTGGCTGCAAGTTGCGACCACGCCTTCGAATGCGAAAGCGACCATCCCTTTGGTCTCGTCATTAGTAAAATGGAAAACGCATTCAGCGTTATGCAAATAATAGGTGTTGTGTGTTCCGTGAGTTTGCACCGCGGACTTGATCCGCTTAGATTTCTCAATCAATTTCGCGTCAGCATCCAGTGGTGGGTCTAACCGCGCGACACTACGCAATGGCAGGCAATCAAATGCTATTTCAACCCATCGGCTCATTGAATCCTCCCGCCAGCCCACTCGCTCGTGCAATTTGTACAATTCGCTTGCAAGATTCTACCCTAGATTGCACATCGACGCAAAATCGCACTCCAGAGAAAACCGCTGGGCAGGCAAACTAACGAACACCTAGCGGAATTGAAAGCGGGACCTGATTCGGCATAACATCAAAGTTGGCTGCCTCATACTCATTGAATCTGAATACCGTCGCGTTTTTTTCTGGTTCACTGCGATTTAGTGACCCAGTCGCGTTTTCAATTCCACTTAGTTGGACAGCGATATTCTTAATAATTTCCGGGCGAATAAAGAGAACCGCAAGAATAAGAAAGCCGGTTTCGGCCCAATACGTCCGAAACGGCCGTTTTGCTGACCGGCGCTTCGACCGATATCTCGTTGAGCTCGCAATCGAACCAATAGATGTTTGCGTTTTCGCCATTTGGCTACCTCCGTGTCCAATGATCGCAGTTTGGTATTGTTAAGCTGTCCAGATCGACAAGCGATCAATCCTTGAACCAGCTTTACGAGAACACAGGCCAAGTAATGCCAAAATCGTGCCAAAGCCCGACCTTTCTTGTAAGTTTTCCGAACGGGTCAGTTCTGTTGGCGGATGAGCGATTCGACTTAAACCCATGCATTTGATCCCCAAATATTCGCTCGCACGCCACAACTGCCGAGAAGTGCAGCAACTAAGATAAACGTTTTCGTTCAACGTGGTCGCAAATTTTATCGCATCAATTAGTCTGCTTGAATATTCGATTGATTGCACAATGACTTCGCTCAATAAAGTTTGACTTTACTGCGACAATATACAACGATTGCATTTACCGAATTGGAACAGCGACATCATGCTTGGTTTCACCTACTTAAAGTCGACACCAACAACGTATCTAATGCGTTTTCGAAATGGCAAAGTCGTTGCCGAAGGAGCGGGCATCTCGATGTTCTACATCCCGCTGAATTCAGTCATCGTGCGTATCAATATCGCGAGCCAAGATTTACCGTTTGTTTTTGAACAGCAAACATCAGACTTTCAGGATGTCACAATCCAAGGCAACTTGGCTTTTCGCGTCACCGATCCAACGGTCCTTGCGCGACAACTTGATTTTTCAGTCGATGCTCGTGGCCGATATCAATCCGAAGATCCCGACGCGCTGCGTGATCGGTTGGTCCGAATTGTTCAAGTCGAATCTAATGAGTTCGTTCGTAAACGACGTATAACAGACGTGCTTAAAGCAACTCCAGAGCTTAGTGAACACCTGCAATCATTTCTTCAATCTTCGACTCAGCCGAAGTCTTTGGGTTTAAGCTTAGAGTCATTAGTTGTGTTATCAGTCAAAGCTTCGCCTGAAATGGAAGCAGCCCTTCAAGCCGAAACGCGAGAGGCTACACTTCAAAAGGCCGACCAAGCTGTTCACGAACGTCGCAAGCTCGCAATCGAAGCTGAACAAGAAATTCGCGAACGTGAACTTCAGAATAAACGCGTCACGCAAGAAAAAGAACGTGAAGTCAGAGAAGCCGAATTGGCTACTGATGTCGCAATCGAGAAAGGTCGCGAAGAACTGGTTCGCCAACAATCGGAGAATGAAAAGACGCTGGCGTTGGCACGAACTGAAACACTCGAAAGAACGCTGGCAGCTATGGGCAGTGTGGATTGGAAAACTTTGGCTGCATCGTCAAACGAAACCAGTTCCAAGCAATTGATTGCACTGGCGTTTGGTTCTCTAGCTGAAAACGCAGCCAAGATCGGTCGGCTCGACATTTCGCCGGATCTTCTCAAACAACTTTCAGATGACTGAGGCTATTGAGCCACGAAGTAAGAAGATGTTTTCTCACTTCTTGATCATGATCGACATCACTTTTTACAAATCGTCGAAATTCAGTCATGGGCATATCGCCTTCCATTGCACTTGTCACAACTGAAACGCGTTTGACAGGTCTTCTTACAAAATTTGGCACGAAAGGATCAGCTCGGTTCCGATTGAAAACCGCTCGTTCTCAGTATCGTCAAAACAACATATCAGCAGTCTTCGACTCGGAAGCTGAATTTGAACGCTATGTCGAAGAAGACGAGCAATACACTTTGGTCGTCAAGTCGATCCGATCTGATTTGGAAGGCATGGGTTATCCGGTAATTGTTGTGCCGAAGGCATATTTAGCCAACTACTTTTTTGGCATGACCGAAGCGGTTGTCGTCGTCGGACCAGACGGCCTAGTTGCCAATACGGCAAAGTATGTGGGTGAGCTTCCGATCATCGGCGTTAATCCAATGCCAAATCGCTTCGACGGTGTACTTTTGCCATTTAAAGCATCCGAAGCCAGAAGCGTGGTACTAAAGACGCTTGATAACAAAGTCCGTTTCAAGCGTGCAACATTGGCGAAGGTCGAACTATCTGATGGCCAGCGAATGTTGGCTTTCAATGACTTTTTCGTGGGGCGGCAATCGCACGTATCAGCTCGATACGTCCTCTACTGTCAAGACCGCTCGGAAAGCCATTCATCTAGTGGAGTCATTGTTTCGACCGGCGCTGGATCGACAGGTTGGTTGAGCAGTGTTTATAACATGACGCTTGGTGTAGCCAAATCAATCGGTTTGGATTCGACCCTTCGATTGACTGAAACTTCGAAAATGAAGTTGGATACTGACGAGCTTCGCTGGGTAGTCCGCGAACCATTCCGTTCACAAGTTAGCCAAGTCGAATTGGTTATTGGTTCAATCACGAAAACTAATCCGCTGCGACTAGAAAGCTTGATGCCCGAAGGAGGCGTCATTTTTTCTGACGGCATCGAGTCGGACTTTCTAGTCTTCAACAGCGGCACCATCGCCGAATTCTCACTGGCACCACTGCAAAGCAAACTAGTCGAGAGAATTTTGTAGGAAGCTTTTCAGAAACGGTTTCCGCTTGCATAAGTCACTTTCAACCCTAACTTATTCGCTATAGATTCCGTCGAGCAAAGCCTAAAGTTTAACACGGTAAGTTGCTGAAATTCGACAGCCTGAACCTCAATCGATTGACGCCAAACCGTTGCGAGATCGAAAATGTTCGATGTCGTTAGCTTTTCCCATTATCAATACGGTCTCTCCAATGGCAAACTTCCGCGAGCCCGCTGGGTTGAAGTTTAGCTCACCTGCTTGCGTCTTTACGGCTACCACTAGCAAGTTATGGTTGTCCCGAATGCAAAGGGCCGCAATCGTTTCGTCGACGATACAGGATTCCTTTGGAATCAATAACTCGTCGAGTTCCAAATCTAAGTTTTCGGCCTCAGTCAACAGCGTAAAAAACTTGGCTGTCGATGGTCGCGTTACCAAACGTGACATGTGCGAAGCGACCATAAGATGCGCCATAACGACTTCGTCCGCCCCAGCTTGTTTGAGTTTGACCGAGGTCGATTCCTTCTCCGCTTGAGCAATGATTCGGAGTGATGGACAGAGATTACGAGCGGACAAAGTTACAAAAACATTTTCTGCATCAGTAGGTAAAGCGATGAGAATAGCTTTAGCCTCTTGCACTCGAACGTGCTTCAGAACTTCTTCATCGGTTGCATCGCCTTGAATGGCTATGTATCCGGCGTCGATTGCATTTTGATATTGGCCTGGATGGGTATCAAGCACAACAAACGACTGTTTTCGTTTTGCTAACTGCTCGGCCAATGTCGGCCCGGCTTTTCCAAAGCCACAGATGATCGTGTGTTTACGAAGGTGGCTTAGTTGTCGTTCCATTCGTCTTTTCCCAAGTGCCTGATCAAGTTCGCCCTGTAGTATCAATTGAATTGCGCCAGTAAATAAATAAGCCGAAGCAGTTACACCTAGTAAGATCAGTAGAATTGCCAAAATCTTTGTCGACGCATCGGTGCTACTCTGCTCACCATATCCAACCGTTGAGATGGTGATAACGACCATCCATATCGCGTCCAACCAACTGTAGTTGGCCAAAAATCGAAATCCGCAGACCGCAGCAATGACGATTGTCCCGAGTGCGACAAACCCAAGCTGCATTTTTTGCCACGGCGAAGTGATCACGAAGCTGCCCAATTCGAATAACGAATTCGCCTTTTAAAACCACGCCGCTTAAACATATACAAACTAGCTTCGTTACCAACCCATCGACCCAGAAACTCCTTTAAAAGGTCCGGCCAAGTTGCTAGTAATCCATCCTCCGTAAAAGCCGCCCGGTTGTGGTATCGCTTGTTCATCATCTACGTAACATGCGTCGACTTTACGGCAGTAAAATGCGATATAACCTGCGATGGCCGAAAACGCTTTGACTGGTGAAGGGTACTGCCACGCGACCTGCGATACCTTCGTTTGACCTGGTATCGCGAGATCAAAATATGTCGCACGACCTTTCCACTCACAAAATGAAGAACCGCTACCGAGCTTAAGCCATTCGATACGACAATCACTCGGCGGAATATAGTATACGGGTGGATGACTTGTTTCCAATATCCGATACCCGTTTGTTGTCTCAGCAATCGTTTCGCCAAAGTGAACCACTCTCAGCGTTTTGAAAACGCGTTGCAGCGCCGGTGGTCTAGGAAAATCCCACACAGATTCTTGGCCTTCGTTCGGTTTTTCAGGCTTGGGCTTCATCGCTAATTTATTCCTCTGAGCAGCGGTCGTGTGATAATCTTGTCGATTTCTTCAGCGTATGATGACTATAATGAAGTTGCCAAGCAGTAACTTTTTTTCTTGACAGGACGTTTCGCCTTGAGGTTACGATCGAGTGTTATTCTTTGATCAAATTCGTCTTGGGATTTTGGCGTCAAGTTACACCTTGGCCTTTACGATTTTTTGGTTGTCTGCCCCAACGAGTGTCGCACAAGAGCTTGAGTTTGCTCGCTCGATTGCAGCGATCCGAGAAACAATTCCCAAGCTAAGGCCATTACAAAAAGAACTAAACAAACCCACTGCGGGGCAATGGCTCTCATCGCACGACGAAAAGGGCCAGTCGTTCAAACAGTATCTCCGAATACGTCCAACAACTCTCACAACGAAACGGAATAAGTTGTATGTGCAACCGATTGGTGCGTTTGATGCGACGCAGCAAAAGATCCTAAATCTTTGTGCGCGATATCTTGGAACGTATTTTCAATGCGAAGCAATTATTTTGCCGACCAAAGACGAGTCGGTTATCCCAACAAACGGCCAGAGAATCAATTCCGACACGAACCAGCGACAACTGCTAACATCAGCAATCCTAGAACAAGTTCTTGCACCGGAACTGCCCGATAATGCGTTCGCATCGATCGCTTTTACATCATCCGACCTTTGGCCTGGTGATGGCTGGAACTTTGTATTTGGACAAGCGATGTTTCGTGATCGTGTTGGGGTTTGGTCGCTTCACCGCCTCGGAGACCCACACGAGGGCGACGATGCGTTCGCTGGTTGTTTAAGGCGGACAATCAAAGTTGCGACGCATGAAACAGGGCACATGTTTTCTATGCAACACTGCACAGCTTACTCATGCAATATGCAAGGCAGTAACAGCCTTGCCGAATCGGACGCTCAGCCATTATGGCTTTGTCCGGAATGCCATGCAAAACTTCTATATTCGACTCAGTGTCAGGCCCAAAAACGATTCGTAGAGCTTCTAGTTTTTTGCGAAGACAATGGGTTGCCTCTCGAAGCAGCTTACTATCGCGAAGCCATTTCGTTACTGAAATAGACTTTTTACGTCGCGGTACATAAGTTTCCGTCATTTTGAACACCTTCGATTTCGGTTCATTTTTCACGATCTATCCCGTTGTCCGGGTTGCATTCACATTTGTATTCGATCAAATTGTTGGGTACAGACATGTTACTTCCACTCGCCGTCTGCAAGGCGACATCGAACCCCGTAGACATTTCCCGGAAAAATTCGCCTTCGTCGAATTCAGCCGATTTTTCCTCTGCTCTACATATTTCATTAGGTGAAAACGATGCGAAAGCTTACCAACGGTACGCGACTCGTCATTTGCATTTCGATTGCGTTAGCTCCATTCGCATTCGCACAAACAGAAAACACTCGTGAATGGTCTGACGCAACCGGGACGCACAAAATCGTTGCGTCTTTGGTAGAGGTCCAAGGAAACGACGTCTATCTAAAAACGTCCAATGGGAAAACGATGAAGATTCCCAAAGATAAATTGAGTCCATCAGATCAAGAGTTTTTGGACAACTCTGAAAGCCCTTTTGAAGTCGTCTCGGAAAATCCGTCACCGTTCATGGCGGTCAATGAAGCTCCGCCAGAAGTCAAAAAAGCGACGCTCGGCACCTCCCAATACAACTGGAACAGTCCATATACGGTCGATTGGAAACGCATCAATGAACTTGTCTTAGATCCTGGCAGCGGTTGGGATGGCAAAAAAAGTTGGGGTGTACCGCTGCCAAAGGTTGAAGGGCTTGGATACACCGCCAGCCGAGCGATATTGCCCAAGAAAGCAAATTTCCACGAGCACATGCACCCGTTGGCAATTAATGCGGTTGCTCAACGAGCAGCGGTCGGTAGCACGGTCTCCTTTTCGGTACCCAGTCCGCTGAGCCGATTATCGCTGGTTGATTTATCCAGTGGAAGCGAAATTCATTCCGACCAAATCGAATGCCACATGCGACCACTGGCCGTTTTAGGCGATGGCAGCACTGTTCTGATGGTTGGCGCCAGTGACGAACGCGGCGGACATGAAACTCCAGATCAAGTTCAGCTTTGGAAAATCAGCGGTCGTAATGTCTTTCGTTCGCCCATCTGGAAACCTTTCCCAGACGACGCCGAAGCGTGGGGCAAGAAAACCAATGGCGAAATTCTTAAGGCAGTTGCGATCGATAAATCTCACGTCGTGCTCTGTTCCAAAAATGGTCATCTGGCCATGTTTGATATTGCAAGTCGGACGCCAATTTGGCACATGCAGTTGGATCGTAATTTCTCAGTAGCCGAGAGCGTAGACGCAAGTCTCTTAGCCGTTTTCAATGGTTCGATGGTTCATGTAATCGACACAAAAACAAACAAGATTGTTGCGACGAAAACCTTTGAAGATAAATCGGGGATCAGTTGGCCTCGAATCGAATGGTGCCCAACTAGTAAACGAATTCTTTGTGTCTTTGCCCATCGTTTTGCGATCCTCAATCTAGAATCTGGCGAATGGGAAATGGATGAACAATTCCCAGGCGGATTAATGACAACAGGCAAAGTCGGTTTTCCTTCTCCAGACTTTTTGCTGATCGACAACCGTCTACTTTTCCATATTCCCTCGAAACTGCAGGTCTGTGAGTACACCAATGCGGCGGCGATTGAAGTGGTCGGAGGAATTTCCTTCATTGGCATGATGGCTGATACTGGCGGGTTGTTGGTCCCTTCGGAGATACCGCATCCCAAGGCAAAAGAAGTTTTGGCTAACTCGCAACTTGACCCATCGATGTTTTTATTACATCCCGGGGTCGAGATTAGTATCAACACGTCTGCTGTACCGGGTCAGCACAAATCAGCAGTCGAAACAGGCTTGAAGGATGCAATAACCAAAGCGGGCTTTAAGTATTCGACAAAAGCAGAAATCGAGATCGTGGCCGCCATCACCGGGCCGACTCAAGAAGCGGTCAGCTACATTGCTCGCGGTGCGTATGTTGTAAACACTTTCAAATCGTCGATAAAAGTAGTTTGGAAAGGCAAAGAGGTTTGGGGCACTTCCGGTTCGAACGTTCCCGGATTCCTCACAACCAATCGAAATGAAACGATTGAAGACAGGCTCCGCGAGGTTGGTAAGAGTCCAAATCTAAACATCTTCAGTGCTGTAAACTTCCCGCCGTTCATGCAGCGGCCCGCCGACAACCAATCCAATCAAGCAAGAAGCAATGCGATGCTGGCATCTAAGTTTACAATGCAAGGCTTGGTTGATTCGGAATAGCGCCATCCGACTTTTGATGGTCGCTTAAATTTCGCTTGACGAAAACAACATCATTTAAAGCTTTCGCGGCGTGAAAGACGCCATTGCAAGAGCGGCAGACGATGCCTGTCTACTAGCTTCCGGAAATGACACGCCTGGCCGTGGTTCGTCCAGTCGATTCTTACAAACCAATCATGCTTAAACTCTCATCACGACTCTGCTTGATCGTTTGGTTAATCGCAACAATCCAAACTTGCACAATTGTGCGAGCTCAAGACGAACCTGCGACGGCCTCGCTCAAAGATAAGCTTGAAGAAATTCGTAGCGAATTTAGTTTGCCTGCACTGGCAGGTTGCATAGTTACCGTTGAAGGTGTTACAGAGATCGCCAGTTGCGGCATTCGCAAAACAGGCGACGACACTTTGGTGACTGACAATGACCTCTGGCATCTGGGTTCGTGCACCAAAGCGATGACTGCCACACTGCTTGCGACGCTAGTCCAACAAGGCAAATTGACTTGGGAGACCACTTTAGCGGAGATCTTCCCGGAGTTGGTGGAACAAATGAACGAGCGACAACGCTCGATCACAGTTACGCATCTCCTGACCCATCGCAGCGGATTTCCGGCCAACGTGAATTGGCACCAATTGGGCAAGGGGACAACGACTGAGCAACGAAAAGTATTGCTCAAAAAAGTTTGCAAGATGAAACTAAGTCACGAACCAGGCAAACACTTCGAGTATTCGAACGTGGGATTTGCATTGGCAGGCTTGATTGCAGAAACGATCGCCGATCAATCATGGGAGGAATTGATGAAAGAGAGAATCTTCAAGCCTCTCAGTATGAGCGATGTTGGATTTGGTGTCCCTGGGACGATCGATCAAACGGATCAACCTTGGGGGCACATGACTACCTTTTTCGGTTTTGGTCCGCTGAAGGCAGTTCAACTAGACAACGCCGCATCGCTAGGACCGGCCGGTACCGTCCATGCCTCGTTGACCTCTTGGTCAAAGTTCATTTCGCTGCATCTGAGTTGTGATGAGAACGTATTGACACAGTCTTCATGGGACTTTTTGCACACACCGCCAGATGGAACCGATTATGCGATGGGCTGGAACGTCTTGGATCGCGGCTGGGCCAAAGATGTCAACGGCGATGGGTTAGCGCTCTCGCATAATGGTTCCAACACGGTCAATCATTGCGTTTGCTGGCTGGCACCGCAGCGAAAGTTCGCTGTCCTGGCGGTCACCAATAGCGGACAAACAAACGCACCTTTAGCTCTCGATCGAGTGGCGTCATTGCTGATCATTCGGCATCTCGAAACAAAGCCGTGAGCCAATTTCATTCACCGACAACGTTGTTAGAACGAGGCCCAGGTCGCTTTCGCTTGTTTTAACGCGTCGTCTATTTTAGAAATATCGCGGCCACCAGCTTGGGCCAAGTCAGGTTTGCCACCGCCGCCGCCACCGAGAATTTTCGCGACGGGTCCAATCCACTTCCCAGCAGACTTGCCTGATTTAACCAAGTCCTGACTGACACTGGCGATAAGTGTGACTTTGTCGTCCTCCGCCGGCGCGGCCAACATAATCGCTGTCGGTTCTTGACTGGACTGGCGAATTTTGTCGATCCATTGACGCATCAGCGCGGGATTGGCACCATCGACTCGTTGTACAATCAATCGAACGCCTGACAAGATTTCACCGCTGGCAATCAAGTCTTCGACCGAAATTGCGGAGCCAGACGATGCGTTTTCGATTTGATTTCGCAGCGTATCCTGGTCGGCAAGCAACGATTCCAAACGCGAGAGAATCTCATCTCCCGAGACGTTAAAAATCCGAGCGGTCTGACGAACTGCAGCCCGCATGGCTGTTGAAGAGACTGCTTCATGGTCAAGCTTCGACTTCGCAGTCGTTGACGCATTGCCAACTATTGGCGGAAGCAATTCGGACGATGTACCGCCGACAAGTTTCTTGAGCTTCCGAACGGTTTGCATCAGCTCTTGGGCAATTAGCGGTAAGTCAGCAATGGAACTACTCAGACGCTGAGCCGCCGCAATCGCAGTTCGCTTGGTTTGTTCGAGATACTCCAGCGCACGCTGGCCAGTCAACGCGGTGATTCGACGTGTACCAGCAGAGATACTTTCCTCGTTCAAAATTTGAACCAGAGAAATGTCTTTGGTGTTTTCGGCATGGGTCCCACCGCACAACTCGCGAGAAAATTCGCCCATACTTACCATCCGCACAGGGTCTGGATATTTTTCACCAAAGAGCATCATCGCACCTGCCGCACGAGCGTCAGTCAACGAAATGTTTTTCCATGATATGGGTTGCGATTCTGCGATACGCTGATTGCAGATCGTTTCGATCTCTTCGAGCTGACTTTCTGTCAACGCTTCTTGATTGGTGAAATCGAATCGCAACCAATCGTAGTCAACCTTGCTGCCTTGTTGTTGTGCGTGAGATCCAACGACTTTCTGTAGAGCGTGGTGCAGCACGTGAGTCGCCGAGTGCGCTCGTCGGATGCCGTCACGTCGAGACGAATCTACGGTCGCGGCGACGCTCATCCCTTCCTGCAATGAACCTTTAACTAATCGACCGGTATGGACAAACAAGTCGCCAGATTTTTGTGTGTCAGCGACTTCGAACTGGACGTTCGGCCCGCCGATGATACCGACGTCACCGACTTGACCACCACTCTCAGCGTAAAACGGTGTCTGATCCAGTACAACACGCACGTGCTCGGCTTCGGGATCGTCGCTATCAACCGAGGGGACCAGTCGTTCGTTTTTTGATTGACCGACGACGATACCTTTCAAGGTCGCTGATGTTTTCGTCATTTCATAGCCGACGAAATTCGATGATCGCAATGCTTCTTTCAGTGTTTCGATTGGACCGGTTTTGAAAAGTTCTTTTTGATCATCGCCGCTGATAATTTCGTGAGCCTGCATCGCTTCACGATAGCCATCCCAATCAAAGGTGAAGCCATTTTCAGCAGCGAGCTGTTGGAACAATTCTGGTGGCACGCCATAGGTCTGGTACAAACCAGCCGCTTCATGGCCGTCAATCATCACTTTGCTCGACGATTTCATATCGAGAAACACACGATTGATGCGGTCCATGGCAGAATCGATGGTTCGGAAGAAGTCGGCTTCTTCACGTTGCATGACACTACTGACTCGCTCGATTGTGTCCATCAACTCTGGATAGGGTCGCGCCATCATCTCTGCGACAACTGGCACCAATCGATGCAAAAACGGGGCCTTCATTCCTAGCTGATAACCGTCCAGCACAGCGCGACGCAGCAATCGCTTGATAACATAGCGAGCCTTCTTAGGCCCCGGATAAACGTTCTCATGGATTGCGAAAGTACACGCCCGAACGTGGTCCGTGATGCGACGCAGACGACGACCTTCGTCGCTGTCGTATGAGTAAGCCGTGTCGCAAACTTGCGAAGCGGCTTGCACAATCGGGAACAACGAATCGATATGAAAGTTGCTCGGCTTGTTTTGCAACACGCTGGCAGTTCGCTCCAGCCCCATGCCAGTATCGATATTCTTACTCGGCAGCGGACGCAAGTTATCGGGCGGCTCGCCGACACGATTGAATTGCGTAAAGACGAGGTTCCAAATTTCGACGTTCTTGCCATTTTCGAGAGTGTAGTAAATCTCGCTGCAAGGTCCGCAAACGCCATCGGGACCTTGGCTCGGGGCACTCGCAGGCCAGAAATTTTCATCTTCTTCCATGCGTGAGATACGCTGCGTTGGCAAGCCGATTTTTTCGTGCCAAAAATTCGCCGCTTCGTCATCGTCTTTGTACACTGTGACGGTCAACCGATCGGGATCGATTGCAAGCCACTTCTTATCGGTCAGGAATTCCCAAGCCCATTGGATCGCTTCGTTTTTGAAGTAGTCGCCAAAACTGAAATTTCCCAGCATCTCAAAGAACGTGTGGTGGAATGCAGTCCGTCCTACGTTATCGATATCGCCCGTTCTCAAGCATTTCTGGCAAGTCGTGGCACGAGTGAATTCCAGTTTGACCTTGCCCAAGAAGTGGTCTTTGAACTGATTCATTCCTGCCGGTGTGAACAGGACGGACGGATCCCAAGTTGGAACCAAGACGTCGCTTCCTTGGCGATGGTGCCCCTTTGATTCAAAAAACTCGAGGTATTTTTCGCGTAATTCGTCGGTTTTCATGACGGATGTAATGCTTCCTAAACTGGAATTCCAAGGTTTTCGCGTCTTCGTACCGACCTAAAGGGAAAGGATCTCTGGCCAAGACTCGCTTCGTGGCCGTCGAGTATATCGGTACGCTAATTGTTCTTCAAAGCCCACTGATCAGGAAAACATTGTGATTCGACGAATCGTCCTGTCGAAAGCTCGATTACTCCATCGCTCAATCTGATCAATGCAAGAATGAAAAACCTCAAGAAACACTTGATGCGAGTTTGGAGAAGCTGAAATACCAGTACTCGATGCAAAATAGCCGGTAGCGTTTAGCTAAAATTCAGACGGCACCAGCCGAGTCGCCGGGCCTAATAGGCCATTGGCGGCAGAATCGCTGTGGTCTAGCGTAAACGGGCCGAGCGTGCGATCTAAATGCAAAAGCAAAACGGTTTTCGAATCAGGCTTAAACTTCTGCTGCGGCACGAAATCCATCTCGTAGACGGCTTTGGATGACAGTCGAACTTCGTCAATCAGCCCTTTAAACGAGCGTGTTGGGCGACCGCCGCCGTCTGGATCGGCGCCAATGTACAAAGGCAACTCGTTGACGCGACGCTTACCTTTACCAAGCTTCGTTGCAACTTTCTTCCCATCGATGAAAATCGATACCGATTTTCCATCATACATTCCAGCTACGTGTGTCCAACGGTCTAACGGCATCACATCGTTCGCTTTCGCAGTAACGTACTTTCCATTCAGATCAATGTCGAACTGCGGCACGCCTTCATCAGAAAACAACGCGTACTCAGAGCTTTGCGTTTTTGCGATGATCGCTTGGTAGCCTGTGACGTCAATTGGCTTTACCCACGCTTCCAACGTCATTGGGCCGTCTGGCAATGCGATCTGGTTAGCCGCGACTCCGATGGCCGAATCGTCGCTGCTGACCTGCAAGCATTGGTTCACCGCAACGTCGAAGTAGTCGCTAGGAACTTGAGTCAGTGCAATCGCAATTGGATTTTCACTAAGCGGTAGACGAACGCGAGATGAGGCTCCCAAATAATCAATTTGCATTTCCAGTGCGGGTACGGATTGATCTGGTTCGTCAACGGCCAAACGACGGACTTCGAACGGGACATCGATGGACTGAGCTGGAGCGATTGTAAAATGCTGATGATCGAGCGACGATCGCCACGTCGAGGAGCCTGGGAATGAGACACTGACTAGAACCTCATGTGCACAAGGATTTGTCAACTTCAGAATGACGCTTCCGTTGGCTGAGCCATCAGGCTGCAATATTACCGGCTCGCTGAGCCATTCTGGCCTGATCGTTCGCGCCAATTCGACTTGCTCTAAGAACTCAGGTGTGAATTCTTTGGGATCTATCACTGCACCGACTGGCAATGCCGCAACGCTGAACCTGTTTTCACGAACCGTGACCAAGTTTACGTGATCTAAAAAACCAGCATCTGGAATATCCGCAGCGAGACTTCCGCCAGTTGTTGCCAGTGCATAGTACTCGATACCATCTTTTGCGCCATCGTATCGCATGTGATGGATATGACCGGCAAATACTGCCGAAACATTACCAGCAGCTACTAATTTGTCGTGAACAATACCCCAGTTGCTTCCAGCGTATCCCCCTCCGATCCAACGCGGGTGATGCAAAAACACAAAAACATGATCAAGCGATTTCAGCTCGGTCAATGATTTTTCGAGAAATTCAAGCTGGTCGTCGCTCATATTTTGAAGGACACCTTCGTTGAAACCTTTTGCGTTGGTCGAAGGATCGCCCTCATCGGAGTAAAGCACTATAAAGCCCGCGTTTTTGTGTTGAAACGTATACCACAGCGGACCGAAATGCTGTTCGTAATTCCCTTCATGTTGGCCAGCCGGAGCTTTTCCACGACCGCGCCAGTAAACATCATGATTACCCGCAACTGGAAACCATGACATCTTTAGACGATTCATGATGTCTTTGTATTCCGTCATCTGTGCGAGCCATTCGTCAGTTTCGTTGTAACCTTGCACTAGGTCTCCAACAGTCATGACTAGATCGGGGTCCAACAGATTTGTATCAACCACTGCTTGCTCAAGGACCTTCAAGCCAGCAGGAACGCCGCCGGTTCGATCGCCAAAAATCACAAAGTGGAAAACGTCTTCTTCCTTCGTCGGCGGAATCACCTTTGCTGCGCTACGAGTCGTCATGACTTCGGCAAGCTTGGCAATTGGACGATCGTGTGTGTGCTCGCCGTGATCATCCTCGTCCTCGTGTGCGTTAACCTTTGGCAGTAGCAATGCAGCAACAAACATCAATATCACAGTCGCGGTTAATGTGTTCGTGAACCGACGAAGCGAATATAGACTGATCATGAAAGTTGCCTCGTGAAATATGCTCGACACAAAATTAGTGTCGACAAGAATTTGGATAGCCACAGCTTACGCGATTGCGATGACTGACACACGCAAATTACGTGTGTTTTGCATGAAGACTGGCTAGTGAGTCAACCGCATTCAATCTCCGGGAAGGCGATCTCGCAAGAGATCGGATTGCCCAGCGAAAAGGCTCCGAATTCTGAGGGCTTCGGCGACGAGGTACCCGCACTTTAAATTTGAATGAAGCGCTAGGTCAATCGCCGAAAAGACAGGCAAAAATCAATTGCCTTGAGACAATCGGCCGACTCAGCAGCGCCCGACAGCAATGCCTCTAACGTCAACCAACTCCAGTCGTACGAGCCCTCGGAGGACCCGTACGAACATAAAAATCAATTCGCTTAACTTACGCGTTGGTGAATTTGGTTCGGACTTTTTCCAACAAAGCTTTGGTTGCTTTGATGCCAGCGTATGGATCGGAATTGCCTTCAAATTCAATGCCGACATAGCCGCGATAACCAGCATCAAGAACGATCTTCATGATCCGATCAAAATCAGTAGCTGTTTCGTTACCTTGGTCATCGAATGCATAGGTTTTGGCACTGACACCTTTGGCATAGGGCATCAATTCAGATGTCCCCAAGTAGCGGTCGTACTCTTGTACAGCTTGACCATTACCTCCACGATTGATGAAGAAATTGCCAAAGTCTGGCAACGTTCCACAACGCGGATGATCAGCCATCTCCATGACCGTCGCCAGCCAGCGACCGTGGCTTGAAAGCCCACCATGGTTTTCGACAATAACGTTCAAGTCGTATGTATCGCCAATTTCGGCCAAGCGATGCAAACCATCGGCCGCCAGCTTCTGTTGCTCTTCATAGGTGCCTCGCGAGGAAGCGTTTACGCGGATCGCGTGGCAACCGAGTTCTGCCGCCCATTCAAGCCACTTGATGTGGTTTCTTACTGCGGTAATGCGTTGCTTCAAATTTGGATCTCCAAGCTCGCCTTCGCGGTCGACCATGATGAGCACGTTACGGACGCCGGCATCCTCTGACTTTTTCTTCAAGTCCTTGAGGTATCCCGGATCCTTGACGGCATCGGCGTAAAACTGATTCACGTATTCAACCGCTTCGATGCCGAAGTCATTCTTGGCAATGATCGCAAAGTCTTGCGGATCGAGTGCGTTGGAATCCGCGCCGCCATTGCCTTTGAGAAAGTTAAAGAATTTTTTGTTGAGCGACCACTGAGCCAAAGAAATATCGTAAAGCTGCTTTTCTTCTTTCGCGTTGGCGAACAAGGAAGCTTTAGTCATTGCCAAGCCGGCTGTTGCAACAGCTGCGCTTTGCATAAAACGACGACGGTCAAAATTACTGAACATATGGGAAGAAACCTTTGCTTAAAGTCTGGGAGGAACGATTTGTCCATGGCGGGCTAGCAACTTGATCGCAAAGTGGCGTCCGCCCGATGCAACTTATGGCGAGTAATTCACGTGAACCGACTCGGCTAGTCCCTCGATTCTAATCTGCACGCTAGGCCTTGCGGCGGACTTGCCGAAAATTTTCCCAGGTCAAGGTCATCAAGACCTTAGCGAGCAGATGCTCATCGCCCAGTCGAAACAAATTGAAAACGATGCTGACTAAACTTCAGTCTTATCGTTTTCGGACGATGGCGGAATGAACCGTGGCGGTTTATTGGCCACTACGCTTTCCGGTTCGTCTTTTTCGTAAGTCGGTTTCTTCGGCGGCTCGTATTTGTCAATCGAAGAAAACTCGCGTTGAAAATCGTTGAGATGCTTTCGCAATTCGCGATAGCTGCCACCGAGGTTGCGCGCCACCTCAGGCAATCGTGCGCCGAACAATATGAGCGCGATGACGCCAAAGAGCATCATCTCGCTGTATCCCAATCCACCCATAATCGAATTACTCCCGAAACAGAACCGTTACGAATTTACGGATTTTTTGTCTTGGGAATCAATTTTTTTTTGCTCGATGGGGTCCTGGTCCTCGTCGCTCATTCCCTTCTTAAACTCCGTTGCGCTGCGACCTAGATTGCGCATCAGCGAAGGTAACTTTTGCGAGCCGAAAAGCAGCAAAAGAATGAGTAGCAGGATAAGAATCTGACCTTGACCAATTCCAAACATAATAAGGTTGTCCGATAGAAAGTGACTCGTGGAAACTGATGATCCGGGGCATGTAAGACGAAAGCGGCTTAAGCCGTAACGACTATTTCAACTTACAAAGTC
>JBGSKY010000193.1:0-7301 GCA_041740995.1 Pirellulaceae bacterium | reverse complement strand
TTACTTGGCGGAACGTTTGGTGTCGGTCACTGGCGCGATGTGGTGTTCTTTGCACAGCAGATCGATCTGACGAAGGGCCAGTTTCGATGGTGCCGTCCATCCGTTTTCCCACCGATTCACGGTCGCGAAGCTCACACCCAGAGTCTCAGCCATCGCTTCTTGGGTGAGATGCAACTGTTCACGCAGTTCCTTAACACGGACGCCGAAATCGTCTTTTGTCATGGTCATACTCCAGTCTCCTGAAAAACTGGGCGGTTTTAGTCCGAACTCGTCCCCGGGGCTGACGCCCAGCGGTGGGGATAGTATAACATGTGCGATAGCGATTGTCTTTGGGGGGCAGTCGACATACAAGTGCCGCAGAATCCGCTAATCCAGCGTTTGCCGATGGACTGGCAGGCATTCTTAAAGTCGCAATCTGACTGATCTACGAAAGCTCGATATGCAATTAACGAGACTCTTTGCTTACGAGGTCTTTCCTCAAGAGAACGCGGCTTCGCCAACTTAGCCTGATGGCGGGAAAATCAGCGTCTCCGCGCAACTACGGCACACTTTGAATCAGTTGATCAAGGGAATCGACTCAAAAGCCATGGTCTCTACTTCGATCCAGACTTCGTTATTGAGAAATGGCGTCCGTTTTTAATTGACGATATCGCACCAGATCACGGGGATGGTGAGCAGGGAGAGCATCTTTCGTCGCCCGTGCGGCTAATGTACCACGGTTGGATGCGTGGTTTCTGTAAGTCCATCGCGGCGGCAATTTGGCTCATACTTGGTGGAGCACTGCTGGGTGTTGTGATTTGGCTTTGGAGCATCGTCTCGCAATTCATGCTGCCGGGATAAAGCATGAGCCTGTTAGGTCGGGTAAAAGCCTTTTCTTCCTTCCCCAGTTGCTCCTGAGAAATGCTCATAATGCATACGTGCAATAAGATCGGCCGCTGGCTCCTTATTCTCAAGAACGATCACCTGACCCTTTTGAGAACCGATGAGGTACTCAAAGAAGCCACGCTGCACATCCTTATCCGCTTCGTAAGAATCAGCTTCGCGAAACGATGTTAAGGGTGAATCCAAAACGACTAGACCAGGGTGACGTTCCCAAGCATGCAACATTAGCGTCGCAGTAAATGCGGATTGCAGAATCGCTCTAATGCCCTTTCCATGACTCTTGCGAGTCTCACCAGCAACAATGAGCTCCATTTTTTCGTTGAACTCGGCGATGTCCACAGGGCTGTACTTCCATGCGACTAGCATTGCCTGAAGCTTATTCAGAAACTGTCGTCGAGCTACACTTTCCCCAGCAATCTCTGCGGTCGAGCTTTTTGATTTTATCTGTTTGGGTTCGGGGCCAAGTAATTTTCTTTGTTCACGTAATGATTGAATCCGTGCGTGAGCGGACAGCTCCGCAAGTGTTTGCTTCCGGTCATCGAGGAGCTTTTGCAGGGCGCTCCTTGCAATTTGCATTCGCGGAAGTAGTTCTTGCTTGAGACGTTTATCGCTTTCGTTTATTTTTTCACGCAACTCAAGGATTGCAGTCTCTAGCTCAGCTTCTTCCTTTTTCAGGGCTTCTAAAGTTACATCCAGATCTCCAAGTAAAACTGCGAGCTTACCCGCCTCAATTCGTGCAGCGTTTTTAATCTCGGCATCGACTTCGACGCCAGCATGACTTTCGTCCTTGTGATCCTCCATCAGTGCACCGCATACGGGGCAGTGGACCGCGCTTCCAACTTGCGATAGGTAATGATCCGCCTCCGATAAAAATTCAAGGCGTTCGATGTCGGAGTAGTAGTGTTTTTTGAGCAAGTCGAATCGTAACAGCAGCTGCGCTACAACGGACCTCCGTGAATTAGCAATATGCCATTCTTGCCACACCTGACTTCTCTGGGCTTGCACTGTTGCGATTACATTGTTGTCGTCTGCGATAACGGTCGTAACGCCATCAATTTCGGCATCGATACTTTCCAGCTTCTTTTGGGAAGTCTCTACCGTATGCGGCACTTCAACTTCGATTTCGCTAATAAGTTGCGAATACAACTCATCCTTTGCGCGCCAGCTTGCCTTACGGATCATCGATCTGATTGACCGCATCGGCAAACTCTTCAAACTGACGTTCTGGTGAAAGTTTGGTGAGCGTCTTGAGACTGAGACCCAACTCGGCGATCGCCTCAGACTGTTTCTGGCCACCACGCGCCGCTTCGACCAGCGAGCGCTGCATGAACTGAAAACCCTTGCCGAGCGACTCAACGCTGACGTCGCTCAGTTTGGCAGCCAGCGATAGTTCTGAAAGTGCCTGAGCGCTCACGCCCGAGCGTTGAGACATCTTCGAAAAGATGTCGCCCGTCTCGGCAAACGATTTGGCTGCACCTAAGATACCGCCGCTGATGGCCGCACCACTGAAGATACCTGCAAAGCTGGCGGTCAATCCACGCAGTGAATTACCAAAGCCACTTAGCCGTTCCTTGGCCGCCCGCAAGTCGCGTCCTAGATGCGTGCTGTCGGCCGCAATCTCGACGGTCGCTTTGCCAGCGCGAATGTTATTGAGAGACAATTCGCAATTCCCAATGGGTCAGAACGATGTTACAAAACCAACCGATCGAAAGTGTTTATCATTTGTAAAAGCTTCGGTCATCGAAAGTCGCTTCATTAAGACGAACGAGACATGATCAACGATACTCGCCCCAGTTGCATCTTGTTGACTGAAAGCAGACCATGCTGCTTCGATTTCGCTTGAGGAAGCGATCAACAGTCGATCTTTTACGATCAAAGACCGACGCATTCGTGGGACCGCCGCGCGAAATGAACGTCGAGCCGCGGCATTTCCGCATTCATACAACACAAGTTCGCTGGTGTAGAATTGACATCGTGCTGTGACGAGGCGCGACATCGCAGCTTCCGCTGCCAGATGCCATTGATCGGATTCATTCCAAAGCGCGATCAAACCGACTGTATCCAAGAAGATCTTCATCAAGATTGATGGTCGTTATGATCAGCCGCTAGGTTCGACTCGCCGGTGACGTAGCGTTCATTCAAAATCGACAAAATTTCGCTTTGATCATCGCTAGAGTTAGCAGATGTATCTTCGTCAGGTTTTTCTATTAGCACGAGTTGTTTGTGTTCGGGCAATGCAACTTGGCCTAGTGGCTTAAACACTCCATCTTCGTAGACAACCAAATATTCATTGTTTTCCATAAAAGCCTCTCGTATTAGTTGCCCGTATCATAACTGCTTACTCACGCAATTCGAATAGACTATTCTTGATTTTGGGTTCATCGTCCGCAAAATATTGATTTCAAAACACTGACTTCGACTTGCGGCAATGGCTCCTTGCGACGCGGCTTGCGCTTGGGTTTGAAGTCGTCGCCGGTGAATGGCTTGCGGCGTTTCTTGCGATCGCGATTCTGTTCAAAGATGGCTGCGATCAGACTGGCCGTATGATTCCAGTGAATGTCTTCACGCTTCTCGACCATCCAAACGAGCTCACGCAGCGTGAAGGATCGTGGGTCTAGTCCGAGGATTCCACCAAGCTCGAAGCCGAACCGCCAGACGCATTGGCTATCTCCGTCTCGGCTTCCTTCATTCCTTGCAGTGCCAGTTCGTCCATCGTCTTCTTCATCTTGGCCAACAGCGATTGCTGGCCTTTCGGGAAAAAATTTAGAAGGGCCTCCAAGATCGCTTCGCTAGCTCGTTCGATCGCGTCGCCCTGCAGTCCATCAGCGAACGATGCTTCCGTAAGCTTTCGTTCGCGAATCGTTGGTTCACAGATGGCATGAGCGACTTGAGCGACGAACAGTCCATCAAATTTGAGTGACTCCATGACTTCGGCAATCGTCTTGAAGTCCAGGATATTGGTATGTGTCGCATGGCGAACCCGCTGCGCAGCGAGGTAGTCGATACGAACTGGCCATGGTCGATCAAGATTATCAGTAAATGTAGTCATCAGTTTCATTGGTTAAGCGGTTAAAGATTAAGCGGTTTCGACCGTCCCAGTAATCCATTGTGGAGCTTGGGTTGCGTAGGTTGGTTTGATCGAAACATCGACCATGATCGCGTCCTCTAACGCTTCGGAGCGGCTGAAGTTAATCACCGCGCAATGGGCCCGCAGACCCTGGCTGGGTTGACCGCCAATGGGAGCCTCCATCGGTCCGTCCATGACTGCAAACTCGATCGACGTATCATTAAACCAAGCATCCTTGATGGCCGTGAAATCGTCGTCGGCCGTATCCCACACCATCTGGAATTCAATCGAAGCGTCTTTCAGTGCACCCACCGTTGCCCGCCAGCCATCGTTGCCACGCGTGGTCACGTCGGCTTCACTCTTTTCCAAATTCAGCGTCAGGTCTTTGACGTTTTTGAATTCATTCCAATCAAGGCTCGATGTTGACGAGTTGCGATACAACTTCGCGTTCATGCCCAAGCGAATAGCCATACTTTATCCTGCGTGAAGCGAACTTAATGAGTAACAGCCGACGACCAAAGGCCGGCCAGCTTGGGTGCCGATTTCTCAAGCGCCGGTGCCATGAACGGTCGCTTGGCATATTTCACCGTTTGACCTGCTTGGGCAGCCCGGGACTCGACGTATTCGTCATGAATCTGCTGTGCTCGATCGATCTGGGCTTGGGACGTAAGGATCGGTCTGGCAAAGCGCTTGGAGCGCGGCGAAGGTTGTCCGACCTCTCGGATTGGACCACGCTCGCCGATCGAAAAACGGTGTGGCTGCGCGGTCTTCGCCCGAGTGCGTGGCCTGCGAATACTCAGACCAAATTCGTTGACTTGCGGCGCAGTTGTATTGCCGGGTCCGGCATAGAATCGCACTGGTCCGATGACTACTGTTTTACGACGCGAGTCGAATGCGAATTCAATCTTGGTGAATCCTTTCCCCAGCGGTTTGTGACGAGAGGGCGGCTGGCCAGGTTGTGAGGCTTTTTTACGGCTCCGCATACTTCGCATTGCCACCGTTCGCACGTAGCCTCCGCCACGAGCCAGCGCCGCTGCCGTTCGCTTGTCCATATACTTGCGGATCTGGCGATCGTCGAAGAAGAACTGCGTCTTGCTACGACGAATACTGATCGTGATTCCCGGTTTGTTTTTCATACGAACGATTTCACCGTCAGTTCAACGACCGATGTAAATTGCCGATTCTCATTGAGGAGCTTTTGGTCAAAGATAGGATTGATGGCCGTTCCAGTGACGGTTGATATTGGATTGGCAAGGACTTCAATGTTGTTCATACTGTCGGCGATCTGTTCCACCAGAAAGGTCAGTGGATCAAGCGACTCGTTTTCGATGGAGGTGAGCTTTTTTAGGACGCCGATTTGCACAACCGTTTCGACCGAATCGGCTCCACGCGAAATGGAAACCTTGGAAGTCGACAGTGGCACAACACAGACGCGGAGCTCTTGCAACTCTTCGAGTTTAAACTTGGGTTGGTAATAGCGTTTGGCAGTGAATGGCTGGCTGAAGGAACCGGTATTTAATCGATTCACAATCGCCTCGGCTAGCTGAATCGCAATGGTCTGGTTCAAGCGGCCACCTCGCCAATGAACTTGGTGTGGATTCGCATCCGCAGGCGAAAGGGATCGCAGTATCGAAAGCACTGATCGTTGATAAACGCCGTGACCTCATACAGCCAAGTTTCGCTGCCCACCGATTCGATGATTTGATCTCCTTCGATTGGCTCGATGCGTTGCGAATGGAGCATCAAATTGGACGAGCTGACCAGGAAATCACGCGACTCGACACCGATCACCATGTTATTGGCATCGACCTGTTCGAATAGCGAGCGGCCTTTGGTTGCCTTGAGCGGAATGAGGTCAGCATTGCGCTGATACACAATGTCGATCGAGACATGTTCATCCATTTGATTGGAGAGCCACAGTATGCCATCTTGTAAAACATTGCCCATCGATTCAGCCGGTTTGTGTTAAAGGAAAGCGATTTCGCTACCGGACGCCAAATCCAGCAGCGGGATCGCTTTCAGCTTTTGAAGACGATCCATAGGTTCGAATTGGTTTGTGGTTCGCTTGAGACAAAGCGAATCGGCAGCCCGCACATCGCATTGACGCTGATGTAGCCGGGCCGTAAGGTTGCGTTAAATGGACTGTTGTCGATCTCATAATCCGCCAGTTGAATGACTTGCCCGTCGGGCAGCAGTCCTTCTATAACCCAAGCCGCAGGTGCAGCGATCTGCGTCGTCACAAAGCAACTTCGGAAGGGACCAGCGTTGAGCCACTGGCTCTCACCGGCCACGAAACGCAGTTGCTCGATGTGCGATCCGCGTTCGGCGGTCATCTTGGCGATCGTCATTTCCATCAATCTTTCGCGAAGTATTTCGACGCCTTGCTGCGTACCTCCGAGAGCCACGCATCTTGCGCACGAGCTTGATAGTCGGAAGCAACTGCCTCCGCCTCTTCGCTCAGCTGCTGCTGTCGTAGATTCACATTCGGCGGCGATTGCATCAGCGAAGTTGGAAACGAAGTAGGAAGCGAAGTAGGAAACAACGTGGCGATATCTTTCTTCTTGCCGGGCAATATCGCGATGGCCAGTAGTACGACTACGACCAACCCAGCCAATCCCATTGCGATCATACGATGCCTCTCTTGAGAACAATGAATACGATTAAGAAAGCGGCCACTACAACTAGGCCGAACAAAACAACTTCGCTTGCACCGGCCCACAGGACCGCTTGCGCTGAATCGTTGGCGCGATCGAACAGCCCATCGCGCAGTCGATCAGCCGGTCGCCATGGATCTTGCGTAGGCAGCGGGCAACGACCGTCGACGCAATCTTCGAGTGAGAGTTGCATCGATGGATCAATGGCCGCATCCCAGCTATAACCGCTGGTTTTTATGAGCCCTGTTTTCTCAGCCGACTTGGCTTGTTCATACAGCGTGTAACTGGTTCGCAGGTCGCTTAGCAGTGCTTCGGCCGTCGCAGGAATCATATTGCCAGCGGCGGCATGGACATGGCCACCGGTTGTGTCTTGCAAGATGATCACTGGAAATTGCTCGACCGGGACCGACTCTTTGAAACGACTTTGATACAGGGCGTTGGTGGGCGTATAGGCTTGGAAGTCGCATTGGCTTCGCAGTTTGACTAGATCGTAGATCGTTTTCAAGTCGGTTTCGATGGCAGTGTTTTGACTGGCAGGAGCGTTGGAACTTGCGGCCGAGTACAAGAAGTCGCACAAGGAAGAACTCGAGCGTTTGTTCGCTTCTTGCATTCTGGGTTGGACCTTGCCACCCTATGATCCTGACCAAGCCTATCAGCTCAACCATCTCAAGGACGAGTCGTTCCGCCTGACAACCGAT
>JBGSKY010000192.1:0-100294 GCA_041740995.1 Pirellulaceae bacterium | reverse complement strand
TGCGACCACGTCCGCCACCGCCGCCACTTCGGCCACCGCCGCGTCCGTCTCGGTCACCGCCACCAGCAGGTCGATCTCCGCCACCTTCGCGACCACGATCGTAGAAGCCTGCCGGTCGCTCTTCGCCGCCCTCTTCGCCGGCACCATCAAAATCTTCTTCGCCAGCGGCCACGGCAACTGATGCAAGCTCGTCTTCCAAGCCCAGTTCTTCCAAGGCGCGACGGCGAGAAAGCTTGACTCGATCATGATCGTCGATGTCGATTACCAGAACCTTCATCGGATCGCCAACTTTGCAAATCGAATCGACGTTTTGAACAAATCCATTGGACAATTCGCTTATGTGGCACAAACCGTCTCGACCTGGCAAGATTTCGATGAAGGCACCGAAGTCGCGAATGCTGTTGACAACACCGTCATAGATTTTACCAATCTGGACCGTTGCCGTGCAGGCTTCGACGCGACGAAGTGCTTCATAAGCAGAGTCGCTGTCGAGGCTGGCCACGGTTACGGTACCATCATCTTCAACATCGATCGTGGCGCCAGTTTGTTCCTGAATCGCTCGAATGTTTTTACCGCCTGGACCGATAAGCAAGCCAATCTTTTCCGAATCGATCTTGGTTCGCAACAATCGCGGAGCGTAGCGGGAGGTCTCTGAACGCGGTCGCGGTATGCAGGTCAACATCTTTCGCAAGATTTCCATGCGAGCTTCGCGCGCCTGCTTGAGCGTCGCACGTATGATCTCTTCGCTGATTCCGTCGATTTTCAGATCAAGCTGGATACCGGTAATGCCATTTTGCGTGCCAGAGATCTTAAAATCCATATCACCAAAGTGATCTTCGTCACCCAGGATATCGGTCAACAAAGTAAACTTATCACCATCATTTTTCTCACGAACCAAACCAATGCTGATCCCAGCCACCGGATTCGTAATTGGAACTCCAGCCGCCATCAACGCTAGACAGCCACCGCAAACGCTGGCCATGGAAGACGATCCGTTGCTTTCCAAAATATCGCTGATGATTCGAATCGTATATGGGAACGCATCTGGGTCTGGAAGAACGGGTTCCAACGATCGTTCGGCCAAAGCACCATGACCAATTTCGCGTCGTCCTGGTCCTCGAATAGGTCGGCATTCGCCAACTGAGAACGATGGAAAGTTGTAATCCAGCATGAACTTCTTGCTGTATTCCTCAATCAAACCATCAACACGTTGTTCGTCGCGTGTGGTTCCCAACGTAACAGTTACAAAAGCCTGAGTCTCGCCACGTTGGAATAACGCAGTGCCATGGGTCCGTGGAAGTAAATCTGTTTCGCACTCGATCGATCGCAACGAAGTTGCGTCGCGTCCGTCGGCTCGAATACCAGCCAGAATCAAGTCGCGAACAACGCGTGACTCCAATGCATGAAACACTCGACTGACAGATTCACTCGTCAGTGCATCCGGTGCTGTTGGATCTGGAATAAATGCGGATTTTGCCGCATCGCGAACGGCACGAATGGCTTCGCTGCGTGCTTGCTTGCCCTCAGTTTGCTTGGCAGTTTTGAGCTGCTCGTAAAACTGATCTTTCATTCGGCCCATTAATTCCGAATCGTCTTTGGCAGCAAATTCGCGACGAGGCCGACTCGCTTTTTCTGCCAGCTCCATTTGAAGAGCAATGATATCTCGAATGACGCCTTGAGCGTACAAAACGGCTTCCAGCATCTCGGATTCGACGATCTCTTGGCCAAAGCCTTCGATCATCACGATTTCTTTTTGATTGCCCGAAACAATCATGTCCAAGTCGGACGTTTCAAGCTGGGAATCGGTTGGAAACGGCAGCAGTTTTCCATCAACACGACCGATACGAACCGAAGCGATTGGACCCTGAAACGGCAAGCTACTGATCAGAAGCGCTGTAGCCGCACCATTCATCGCCAACACATCGCCGTCATTTTGCAAGTCACTGCTCATGACCATGCATTGGACTTGGATTTCGTCATGAAATCCTTCTGGGAAAAGCGGACGAATAGGCCGATCAATCAAACGAGCGGTCAAGATTTCTTTGGTCGTCGGTCGGCCTTCACGTTTCAGAAAACCACCTGGAAACTTGCCAGCAGCGGCCATCCGTTCGCGATAGTCGCACGTCAGCGGCAAAAAATCGGTTCCGGGACGCGATTGACCTGTTGCAACCGCGGTAACGACAACCGTGTCGCCATACTGGACAGTGATACAACTCTCAGCCTGCTTCGCAAGCTGACCAGTTGTGAACGACAAAACTTGATCGCCAATTTTTTTCTCAACGGTATATTTCATACAAACTTAACCCTACAAAAATGGATGCGCAATCAGGCAAATCCTTGGTCAGCCTGTGCTGCCCCAATTCGATTCACGCTAGTTGCTGCGAGTGAGGCTCTGGCCTACTCTGGTTTAAAAAGATTCTCAATTCACCGGACAAGCGACGCACGATCATTTCGCCCGCCAGCCACATGAAAAAGCTTGTGCCAGCAACGGCGATCCGCTTTCGTTCTGAAATTCCGCTGGGAAAAACAGCAAACCAATGCGGCTCAATTGAGAAGAACGATCCGGCACACGCCGATCAAACAGAATTACTACACGCCCTACAAAGTACGCAGCGAAAGAACATTTCCCTGCTGCACAAACTTGCCAAACAACACGATTTCAAAAATCGCTGACAACCAAAACTTACTAAAACTACTTTCGGATCCCAAGCTGTCCGATGACGTCAAGATAGCGGTTCGGATCATGCTTTCGAACATAATCTAACAGCGAACGCCGACGGCTAACCATTTGAAGCAACCCGCGACGGCTTGCATAATCCTTTGAATGCAATCGCATATGACCGGTCAAATGGTTGATTCGATGGGTCAAAAGGACAATCTGAACTTCTGGCGATCCGCTGTCCGAATCGTGCTTCCTGAAATGTTCAACGGATTGCTGCTGGCTGGGTGCCGCTACGCTCATGGTCTTTGCGAATAGTTACGAGGTTTGTCTATCAATAATTTTCGAAGCCCCGAATAGTACTCATTTCCGAAACGTTTGCAACACCAATTTCGCCCAAGGATATTCCATGTCCTTTAGTCCCAACCTTTAACAACATCGTCTTCAGCATTGCCGCTTTGATACAACGGGCCTCAAACTCGCTTAATTTCAAAGACTTTAGGCGGGCTTTCGAATGAGTCGCGAATATTTGACGTGGCGAGAATAAATTCGGTTTTGCCCTTTTGACTTTGATCGCGGAGGTGCTGGACAGGAAAACAAAGAAACGAATTACACGTCACGGATCGCATTTCTCGGGATAGCCCACAACCAGTTTCACCGTGATAAATGCACGATCCCTCCACCGTAACGAGCGGAATCTTTGCAAGGTATGCATCAATGACTTCTTCCACGGTTGTAAATTGCTTCATCTCTGCAAACCGCTCCAGCACATCAAGATTTAAATAGGCCTCATTGCCCCCTTTCGTGCAACATTCACCGCGACACATCCCGCAAGCGGTCTGGAACAATGTGACTAGTTTTGCATCGTCTTGATCGTTGCTGTCCGTGCCGCAATCTTCTCCAACTTTGCGATTCTCTCCATTATCGAGTTCTTCATCCCCGCCCAACTTCACGTCGCCTGTTTGAGCAACGACCGCTTCTCCAACCGCTGCGGTCTGGAAAATCTCCATCTTTTTAACAATCTCAAGTAGGTTCGCGCGAAGGGCCGCGATACGATCCAGCGACATAGGCAGCAGACCGTTTTCCATAAAGGGAATTGAAACAATTTCGGGTTCTAGAGCTTCTGTTTCCGACAGTTCTCCTGTTTCTCCTTTTGCCTTAATTGGTAGCCCAATTCTTTCGCGAACAATCCGTTCGATTTTAGCGTCGCGATCGCGGCGCAGGATCGCCAGCTCGATTGCCTTTTTTCTGGATTGCAACTCCATTGAAATTCTTCTGCAGCAACGGCACCCACAATCATGAAAGCCACTGGGGTCGGATGCCGACGGAATCCAGATCCCACAAACCTTACAGAACACCGCCCCCGGATTAGTAAACCGAACGGCAGCAAGTTGGCATTGGTGGTTGCGACAAACCTCGTCGTAAAAAAGATTGCCGGCCTCCGACTGCAGCGGCTTACCACATGAACGACAGCATCGCTTCGCCTGCCGCAGATGAACAATATAAATCGCCTCGCAAGCTGGAGTGCTACACAGACGGTCCGTTTGCGATACGCTGCTAAACGGTTTGTCGCAGATCACACACTTAGAATTTTTCATGGCAGATCGTCTGCTCCACGCGGCTAGGTTTTAAAAACAATCGTCTCGATATGTTCCGCTTTCAGTCTAACCCACACGTTACGGTGCTGCACGCTCTGGTCATTGCCCTGATGCGACCGAGCTGATCAATTCAGCGCGGGAATTCAACTGACGAATCTTGACGTAGCGTGAGTCTTCAAGACGTTCGTTTCCACGCGTGGACGAAACTCTTGAGGAGCGCCGCTAGGCTAGTAATTGTTCCCGCTGCGCTAAGCAGCCGCCAATGCTGACCTTCAATAGCATTTGACGAGGTGTTTTTCGTTTTGCCTGAAGTGATGAACTGTGCCATACGTTAAACTAAGATTGTTTGCTCCTTCGAGATTATCGCCATAATCAGACGGGTTTGCGGCACCGGTAACAACATCAACACTTGCACCTTGGAACCAATCATCATGCGTATTGTTTGGACGTTCGTTTTTTCACTAGCTGTATCTATCGTGTCTGCCCAGGACACGCCAAAACGTTTTGAGGCGAATTGGCAACCGCTGTTTAACGGAGAGGACTTGAGCGGCTGGACGAAGATCGGTAGCGAAAAATGGGTCGTTGAGGATGGGGCAATCTATGGCGAGGGCATCACGGAAGAGTACGGCTACTTGGCAACCGACAAAGTTTATAAAGACTTCCATTTGGCCTTACGATTCAAATGCGAAGCAAACGGCAACAGCGGAGTTTACTTGCACACTGAATTCGAGCCAGGAACTGTCAAGGTCATCAAAGGCAGGCAGGTAGAGATCGATCGCGTAATTGGACACCACACCGGCGGGATTTATGGCGACGGCAAGGGCTGGGTCGCTTGGCCAGCACCAGAGCTAGAAACGGTGCTTCGCCCCGACGACTGGAACGACATGCTGATCAAAGTCGAAGGCAAGCATTACGTTGTACATCTTAACGGCGAGCTAGTTTTGGATTTTACCTACCCGACTCCCGACGCCACCGAAGGCGTCATCGCCTTACAGTTGCATTCCGGCGGCGAAGGCCGGATGCGTTTCAAAGATATCTTGATTCGCGATTTGAGCAATTAGACCTATTGGTTCGTGTCAAGCCACTTCTTCGCTGTCTTTCGTCAGCGAAGCGTTCGGACGGAACAAGGCAACGAAGAAGATCAGCACAACCGCCGCAAAGCCTGCCAAGAACCACCAGTTCTGGTGCCATAGCGGTAGTCGCCCGTCGGTCTTGGCCATCAAGTCAGCGAATAGATAGCCCGAAACAAACGAGCCGATCACCATGCCCCAGCCGAAAGTGATCCAGATCAGAAAACCTTGGGCCTGCGAACGAATATGCTTCGGAGCTTGCTGGTCGGTATAAATGTAACCGGTCACAAAAAAGAAGTCGTAGCAGATTCCGTGCAACGCGATCCCAATCCACATCGGCCAAAACATTTCTTCCGAGCCGATCGCAAAGAGCGCGTAACGTCCAACCCAGGCTAACATGCCCACCGCCAGCATCCACTTGACGCCCAACCTCGCGAAAAAAAGTGGCATGGCGACCATAAAAAAGATCTCGGAGATCTGGCCAACCGACTGCGTCGCAGCGGCCGACTTTTGGCCTAAATCGTCCAAATAGATACCCAAGTAACCGTAATACACCGACAGCGGAATACAGAGCAAAAATGAGCTGACTGCAAACACCAAATACGAGCGATCTTTGAGCAACACCAAAGCGTCTAGTCCCAAGACGTCTCGAACGCTAACGCGTTTGCCGCGGCTGGGCGCTGGCGTGTGTGGCAGCGTAAAGCTGTAAACGCCAAGCGCGATCGCGACGATTCCAGCCAACGTGAATATTCCGTTCTGTCCATCAAATCCAAAGCCGCTAACGCTAAAACCAGCCACAATCCAGCCGATCGTTCCGAACACCCGAACAAACGGGAACTGCGTCTCGGAACTAGATAGATTCTGGAACGATAACGAAGTCGTTAGATTGATCGTCGGCATGTAACAAATCATGTGAGCGAAGATCGCCAACAAAAACGGCAGATGCTCAAAAATCAGAGCCGAACTACTCAGTTCAGCGACCGCTTGTTCGGAGGTCGCCTGGGCTAGTGCGAGTTTGGCATTCCAAGCTTCGGTTGACATGGAGGCAAAGAAGGGAATCGAGAGCAAAATACACCCTCCGACCAGATGAAGCACTCCAAGCACTTTTTCTGTCGGAAAGAAACGATCAGCGATCATTCCAACCAAAAAAGGTGAGACCAACGCGCCCGCCCAATGTAAAACCAATGCGTTTGAGAGACTTGCTCCCATTCCACGGGTTTCCATATAGGGACCAAGCGTCGTCAACCATGCCCCCCAAACGAAAAAGTTGGCGAACATCATCACACAAAGACGAATAAATACTGAGGAATTCAAGATGGATGCGTCCCGACAGAGTGATTACTTGTATATTTACCTTGCTCCCAACAACAAAGTCATAATATTGCCAGAGTAATCTACTCCTGAAAAGACTTGCCTTTGGGCAATCTATCTTATACTGTAAATGTCCTGGAGTTTGCTATCGAACTGATTTTGTTAACAGCACACTCCACCCCACCCCGGAACTTCTTTCCAATCACTGAGCTAGCCCTCGGAACGATTAAACATGTCAATTAAATCGAAGCTATCACGCCGGACGATGTTGCGGGCCGCTGGTATTGGCCTTGGACTTCCTTTTTTGGAAGCAATGCGACCAACCAACGCTGCATTTGCGGCTGCAACCATCGCCAAATCGCCAATTCGTTTGGCCTGGGTTTTCTTTCCAAACGGCACAAATGCCGAGCATTGGCTCCCTTCGGCTGAGGACAACGGGTGGAAAGTATCGCCCAGCTTAGAACCTTTGGCAAAACATCACCAGCACCTAACGGCCTTTCGAAATATGGCACAGATGACTGGTTTTGCGATGGGCGACGGGCCGGGCGACCACGCGAGATCATCAGCCACTTTCCTTACTGGCGCGCATCCGCTGAAAACAGCCGGCAGCCGGCTTCGCGTCGGTCGAAGCATCGATCAAATCCTTGCTGATACTTATGGACAAACTACTCGTCTCCCATCGATCGAATTGGGGACCGAGGAAGGACGTCAAGCTGGCGATTGCGATTCAGGCTATTCGTGTGCTTACTCCAACAACATTTCGTGGCGATCGGAAAGCCAGCCGATGGCAAAAGAGGTCAGTCCAGCAAAGGCATTCAAGCGACTTTTCGGCGGTTATGATGACCAGTCCAGCGCAAGACGCCACAGCATTATTGACTCGGTTATCGACTCTCAAAAACGTCTGCTAAAGAGCGTCGGCGTCAACGATCGCCAAAAACTCGATCAGTATTTTACAAGCGTGAGAGAGATCGAAAAACGAATGGATAGACTCTCGACACCTGTTGATTTGACTCATCTGGATGTAACCGTGCCACCAGAGCAGTTCGCCGACTGCACTGAGCAAATTCGGTTGATGTACGACATTATGGCATTAGCGTTTCGGACAGACACGACAAGATTGGCAACGTTTATGCTCGCAAACGAGGGCAGCAACCGCACATTCCCAATGATCGATGTCAAAGAGGGACATCACCAATTGTCTCACCACCAAAACAAAGTCGATAGCATCGAGAAGATTCGGAAGATTGATCGTTACTACAGTGAGCAGTTTGCTTACTTCTTGGATAAGCTTTCCGAAATACCAGATGGCGACGAAGGAACACTTCTCGACAATTGCTTAATCGTCTACGGCGGCTCAATTAGCGACGGAAACCGACACGATCACGACAACCTTCCGATCATGCTTGCCGGACACGGCGGCGGACAAGTTCGTGGTGGAACGATCGTGAACAATGAAAAGAAAGACGACACCCCTTTGAACAACCTTCACATTTCGATGGCTGAGATCGCTGGTGTGACCGTCGAAGAGTTTGGCGACAGCACTGGCAAGGTTGCAATTACCTAGTAGGGGTTAACTGGCAGAACATTGTCCTGACTGTTAACTTCACAATCAAAACGTAGGCCGGATTCCGAATTGCCGCCTACGAACTACCGTTAAACGTAACGAGTTTGATCAGCAGCCCAGTTCACAACGTGCTGGTGCTGCCCACATTCTCCATCGCCGACGGTGAGTAGACGCTAGCCAACCTGGCGTAGTCGCGACGTAATCTTCTTTGCAAAGGTTCGCATTTCAAGCGAGCCGGACTCGCAATTGTCGAGCGCATTGCAAACGGCTGGCTTGACTTCCAAAGTATCTAACTCGCCGCGGACAATTTTCACATTCCGAGGCGCTTCGATACCGATCGTGACTCGGTTACCAGCAACCTTGGTGACCACAATCGTGATGTCATCACCGATTGAGAGACGTTCACCTTCTTTTCGACTTAAAACCAACATCGTAAACCTCCTTGATTGTTGCTTGCTCGCTTCAACGAGCAGTGCTGTTCATAAAATTTATTGACAGCGACCGGCGTTCGTTGTTAGCTAAGAGCAAACGAAATACCGCTTATCACTGCCCACTTCAGTCAAAATTCACAAATATCCAAGAAAATCATAGGTAGTGCCATCTAAAGCAAACTTTTAGCTGACAAACCAACTAAATCCACTTTCGAGCTGAGAACTTCAGTCCTACTTTAACTCCTTGACAAGCAGGACTTTGCGTTCGTCACCTCCAGTCAACCAAAACTAATTTCTAATTTCCTTCTCAAACTAGCAATTTGAAGTCGTCCAAGCGAATCCATGCCATGCAGAGCTAGCATTCTAGCGAAGTGGTAACAAAAGTTACAAGATCGTTTACAAACGGCTCAAAATGAATCGGGTGGATCTGCCTGCTCTTGATTCCAATCAATTGCATTGCTTGATTACCCTATTAAACGGTCGCCTAGTGACAAGTTTGGTCACACACGATAAATATTCGAAGAATGTTTCTGGAGCGGGGCAATAACGCAACAAAGGACGCTTGATTTTGCCGCTCGAGTACAGCACGTGCGCAGCGCTCTTAGACGCAGTCGCTAGAAAAGCAGAGCACTTCTTGCAACGTGTTCGCCCCGACGGCCAACATCACCAGCCTGTCGAAGCCAAGTGCACAACCGCTCATTGGTGGTAGACCAGAACGCATTGCTGCAATCAATTTAGAAGGGATTGGTAACATTGATTTCCCATCGACCAGCCGTAACTTGTTTTCGCGTTCGCTTCGACGCTGCAATTCGTCTGCGTCAAGCAATTCGCAATATCCGTTAGCTAGCTCGATGCCATCAACGAAAATCTCGAAACGCTCGGCAGTTCGCTGATCTTCGCCCAAACGCGCCAACGCGGACTGTGACGCTGGAAAATTGGTGATCGTTTCAGGAGAACCAAATCCTAGTTTCGGTTGCATCACTTCCGAAAAAATCAGATTGACCCAATCGTCCCAGTCGGTAGAAAAACTCGACTCAACGCCCAGGCTGAATTGACTAGCTATGTTCGCAAAATCGGAAAGCGTGGCCGAAAAGAGATCGAATGATGTCAACTCATGAAACTTGTCTGCGAACGTCACCCGTTTGGCGACTGGACGGCCAAGCATCTCACTGACAACGCTCGACAGAAAATCGCAAGCTGAATCCATATCGTCGCCAACGCGATACCATTCCAGCATAGTAAATTCTGGATTGTGTAAGCGACCAAACTCGCCGGCACGAAAGACTGGCCCCAGCGAATAGATTCTTTCTAGACCCGAGGTCATGAGCCGCTTCATCGCGGCTTCGGGGGAACTTTGCAAATAATAGGTTTGTCGCGCATGACCGTCGATCTGCAAACCAACTTCGATTGGATCGATGTGGCGGTCGATCACAAATTCGCTGCCCAGCACCGGTGGATGAACTTCGACGAAACCCACCCGGTCGAAAATCGTTCTAGCCAACGCAGCAAGACGCGATCGGGACCTCAGATTGGCGATACTGGCAGATGTTCGATACGATTCGCTCATGCAATCGTTGCCGCGGTGCAGGCCCAATCCGAAAGTTTTGCAGATTGCTGATTCATTGCACGTTAGCTTGCGCGGATCGCGACTTGGTTGGTCATGAAGTGGTAAGCCTCTTTAGCAAGTTGCATTTCACTGCTGTACATTTTTCGCCAAATTTTGGTCGCGGCTGCAATCTCTGGAAGGGCCAGACCGAAGGCTTCGACGACCAACCAACCGTCGTAACCGATGTCGCGGATTGCATCAAAGGTTTCTTTCCACCGAACACTTCCATGACCAGGAGTGCTACGATCATTCTCGCTGATGTGCACATGGCAAAGCATATCTTTCACGGCATGCATCGCCGCTGGAATACTCTTCTCTTCAATATTCGCGTGGAAGGTATCGTACATCATACGACAGTTTGGATGCCCAACATCCCGGCAAAACCTCGCCGCATCTGCCTGAGCGTTCAACAAGTAAGTTTCGAAACGATTCAGCGGTTCGACCGCTAGCAGGACACCGACTGTGGCCGCGTGTTCTGCAGTCGCGTGCATACTCTCGATGCCCCACTTCCATTCGTCTGCGGTAGGACCATTGCCCGAGAAATGGCCAATGGCTGAATGGTACGGACCGACCAACGTTTCAACTCCTGCAGCGGCGCAACAATCGAGCGTTCGCTTGTTATTCTCAACACCCTTTTTGCGAACTGCAGCGTTAGCGTCAATTGGATTGTCGTCGGCATTTCGAACAGTGACTGCTGATCGCTGAAGCCCAAGTTCATCGAGCTTCTTTCCGAGGGCGGCATAATCGAGATCGAGATTAAACATCGGAACTTCAACGCAATCGTAACCGATCTCTTTGAGCTGCTCTAAGACCGGCCACATCGCCTGGGTAATTTCACCAGACCAAAGTAGCAAATTCATTCCATATTTCATTGACTTATCTCGATTTTGTAAAACGGTTTGTTCTAGCTTCTAAACGAAAGTCTTAGCGACTTTCGCTACCGCTGACGACGGAGGATTTATTTTATTGTCTGCCATTGGTGGTTCTTGCCGCTATCCAGAACCGCGTCACATACCTTTTGAGTTTCCAACGCATCTCGGAAAGTCGGCGGACAAGGTTTATCGTCCGCAACTGCTTGTAAGAAATCAGCGACATGATGCACGAAAGAATGCTCGTAACCAATTTGCAAACCAGGTACCCACCAATTCTTCATGTATGGTTGATCGCTGTCAGAAAGATGTATGCTTTTCCAAGCTCGCAGCTTGCTTTCGTCGCGATGGTCGAACCATTTCAAGCGATGCAAATCATGCAGGTCCCACGCGATGGAGGCATGCTCGCCATTGATCTCAAAAGTGTAAAGTGCCTTGTGCCCGCGGGCGTACCGTGTCGATTCGAATGTCGCGAGCGAGCCGTTCTTGAATTTGGCAAGGAATGCAGCGGCGTCGTCAATTCCGACCGCTTGCTTCTTTCCAGTTTCCGCATGCACACGTTCTTTTACAAACGTTTCAGTCACTGCGGTCAGCGAATCAATGCTTCCGTTTAACCATAACGCCGTATCGATACAGTGAGCCAGCAAGTCACCTGTTACACCCGAACCAGCCGCGTCGACATCCAAACGCCAAGTCGCGGCGCCGCCTTGAGGAACATCCGCGGAGATAGTCCAGTCTTGAAGAAACATGGCGCGATAGTGAAATATGCGACCCAGCCGACCTTCGTCGATCAATTGTTTGGCCATGGTCACGGCCGGGATTCGGCGGTAGTTGTACCAAACCGTATTTGGCACTCCCGCTTTTTCGACGACCTCGCACATTTCTTCGCCTTCGGCCACATTCATGGCCAGAGGTTTTTCGCACAAAATCATCTTGCCCGCTTTGGCTGCGGCGATAGCGATTTCCTTGTGCAGGTTATTTGGTGTGCAGATATCAACTGCGTCAATATCGTCCCGCTGGAGCATTTTTTTCCAGTCGGTTTCAATTGATTCATATCCCCATTGGTCCGCAAACGCCTGCGCTTTTTCCGGGTTGCGAGCACAGACGGCTTTGAGGACTGGTTGGAATTCTAAGTCGAAAAAGTGATTGACTTTGGTATACGCATTAGAGTGCGCTCGCCCCATGAATCCGTATCCAATCATGCCGACGCGGAGAGGTTTCTTGCTGCTCATTGTGGTTTGTATTCGTAAGTAGTTAAAAGACCAAAACGTTCATGCTGGTCGCTGACCAAAAACGCATTCGCAGGCAACGAAGACTTGAATGCTCGAACGTCTCGGCGACGTTCGATTCTTCTAGCCTGCCATTTGGGCAACATCAATCATGGTTTTCAGGATTGTATTCCAGGTCCGTGGGTCTTCCAGCGTCGCGTTGGAAAACATGCAGCCGTCCCAGCAAATGTGCTCAATCCCGCGACTGGCGTAGTCTTTCAGCCAATATTGAGAACACTTGACGATGTCGAGTTTTCCGTTTGGATCATCCGCTGCACAATGCTTGCCTGTCTTGTCGTGGTCCCCTGCCCCATGCACATCGCCATCGTTTTGTGCAACGTGAAAATCGATCGTCCAGGACCGCAACTTGTCGGTCATTTGCTCGTAGGCAGCGTAAAATTCTGCTTCATCGTAGCCGGGTTGCAGCATCGCGTATTCCGGTGCGTTGTAGCCCATCAAGTACAAATACGTGTGCGCCAAATCTGCCTGGAATCCAAACGTCTCCGGCATTCCG
Source organism: Pirellulaceae bacterium (assembly GCA_041740995.1). Lineage (GTDB taxonomy): Bacteria > Planctomycetota > Planctomycetia > Pirellulales > Pirellulaceae > JBGSKY01. The sequence continues at coordinate 87,404 of JBGSKY010000192.1, read as the reverse complement.
ACGCCTTCAAGAACGTCGAGCATATCTTTCCAGGAATGCATTGCTGCCCAGCAAATTTCGCCTTCAGCAGCCAATCGCTCACCGTGATCAGCCGCAATTTTTGCAGCTTCCTTGAACGTCTCGACGATCCGTTTTGTGTTGGCGGTTTTATCTGTTCGCCATTTTGCAATTCCGAACTCGGCTGAATCAAGCCGAATCACTCCGTACTTTCGGACCCCTTGCTCGCGGAAAACTTTGGCAATTCGACAACCAACTCGAACCGCATCTAAGAATTTTGAGCGGGCCACGTCGTCACCCATCGCCGAATCGCCAACGGTACCAGGCCAAACCGGCGCGACTAACGATCCGACGGAAAAACCAAAACTAGCAATGCGGTCAGCAATCTGTCGCAGTTCTTCGTCCGTCGCATTGGGATCTGTGTGCGGCAGGAACAGGAAATAGTCGATGCCATCGAATTTTCGACCATCCACATTGGCCGCAGCCGTTAGCTCAAGCATACGGTCTAATGAAATCGGCGGCTCTTGGTTTGGTCCATCCCCTTTGCCGACAAGGCCCGGCCACATCGCGTTATGAATTCTGAGAGGCATGTGTTTGCTTTAGTAGTTGGTGAAAGCCAAAATATCGGCGGAAAGGTTTTAAAAGTCACTTCCGGTTTGCAAAGCGGATGTGACATTCAGTTAGACACGATGCGATTGCCATGCACCATTGGAGGGCAAGTCGCCGTGAACATCTGGACCGAAATATCGAAGCCCAACGAGTGGCTCGCTGCCGTTGTTGGTCAGCTTCACGCCAGCCTTAGCAGCTTCAAACGATATAAACACTTCATCTTCGGTGTTTTCGCCAAAACGAATCATCGCTGGAGTCTGCAATGACATTTTACCTATCGTGCCTTTGCCTTGCACGGTGATCCAACTGCTCGCTCCAGGATCTTGCAGAACACAAGAAACGCCCGGCTCAATTGTCAGCTCTTTGGCGCTAAAAAGCTGCTTGCCATCGACGGTGCCATAAACGACCCATTTATCGGTGTAACCTTCGCCGCTGCACTCTTGGTCAATAATCGGCTCGATGTAATTATTGTCTTTGAAGTGCGTATCGATGTTCTTTTCCCAATCCAATTGGCCAATGATAAAGTCGAGATCATGATGTTTCTCTTCCGGCATATCTTTGACTAATAACGCCCAAGGAACATAACGCCCCTCAACGATCGATTGATACATGCCAAAAACGTCGCTGCCCCATTGCGGCTCGTATGTACAAAGCGAGCCTGGAGCGTGAAGCACGCCGGGTGGAATCAACCAACCTGTACCGCGTTGCAATCGATAGGCCTTCGAAAGGTCGAGGATTCCATTGTCGCCACGATTCCAATTTTCGAGGCACTTGCGCAACTGGTCTTTTGTCGTGCCCGGTTCGAGCCCCATAAAGGTGTAGGCAAAATTGTTGTCGACGTTGTTGTATTGAGGCGGAAAATAATAACTCTCCGGTTTCCCCTCGCGACCAACCAACGCCGCATCTTCGGCAGTTTGATGCATGTGGTGGGGAATTGGCCCCATATTGTCAAAGAACTTTGAATACACTGGCCAGCGTTTGTATTCACTAAACATCGACTTGCCAATCAAACGATCGCCAGCTTCAGCGACAGCATCCTTAAGCAAGAACTTTTGATTCTGATGCAAGCAGAAACTTAAGCCTTCATGCCAGACTCGCCCGTCGTTGGCCGCCTCAGTCGTCGATCCAAACCATCGCTCATCAATTCCGCCACGATCGGCACCAAATGCATACAAGTCGTCAGGATGCAATTTGATTCGGCGGCCAGGATGCAAAAAGCTTCGCGGAACCCAGGTGGGTGTCAACCGCAACAATCCCTCTCCGGCTTCTAATGCGGCGTCGAGAATCTTTGCCACGCTATCACCCTTGATCAGTCCCGTGTCGAGTTTTACGGCAGTCATAATCAATACTAGTCGTTGAGTGCGAAATGGAGTGTGTGAACGTTCAGCCGACCAAAAAACTTTTTACCGGCGTTGCCTACGTCGTGCAGAGCTCGCTCTGTTTTAATCACCTCCTTTGCAATCTTCAAGCAGACTAAGAAGCTATCTGAAAAGCGGTCCCTCCAATTTGAAGTAATAAAAAGCAGCGGCATTTGTTTCGGAAAGCTCCCGCTAACCATGCTTGTGGCCGACGGATTGGAAGGCGATGGCTGTGCTGAAACAAATGAAGGTTGAGGTACGTATCCTTTCGCCTGCTACGGCAAGTCCTTAAATTGATAGTGATAAGTTCCGAACAGCTCGTCACTCGCGATATCTCGCCAGCATGCAAACTATTGACTTGATTAATGACGATCCCTTTGTTGATGAGCCAGCGGGCAAGTCGAGTTTCTCATCTGCTGGATTTCAAGTCGACTGGCGAACGCTCGTTAGCGGACGTTCGTCTGGTGTTCAGCTTCTGACAGTGGATACCGGCCGGCTTAAGGCAACAGTGATTCCAACGCGAGGCATGGGACTTTGGAAAGCTTGGTCTGACGAATTCCAGATCGGCTGGGACAGCCCGGTTCGTGGGCCAGTTCACCCAGCTCTAGTCCCACTTGAAGACCCCAGTGGAGTCGGCTGGCTAGAAGGTTTTGACGAGCTTTTGGTGCGATGCGGTTTATCGAGCAACGGTGCACCGGAATTCGATTCAAACGGCAAACTGCTGTGGCCGCTGCACGGACGAATTGCGAACCAAATCGCGACTAGATTATGGCTTGAGATTGACGAAGAAAGAGGAATTCTTGATGTTGTCGGAATTGTTCCTGAAACGCGTTTCCTGGTGAATAACCTTGTGCTGGAAACTCGATATCGGTTTCGATATGGACAATCAGAAATTGAAATTATGGACAAAGTGACAAATGCCAGTTCCATGCCGGCAACGATGCAGTTGCTTTACCACATCAACATCGGAAGCCCGATTCTTGAGGCTGGAAGTGAGGTTTTTGTGGCGTCAAAGAAAGTGATCCCACGCGACCAAAGAGCGGCGGACGGATTTGATTGCTGGTCCAAGTGCGGCGGCCCGACCGTTGGTTACGCAGAGCAGGTTTACTTCATCGAGCCAGTAGCCGACCGCAATGGATTCGCAGAGGCCGCAATCGTAAACTCCCTGAAAGACCGAGGGTTGAGCGTGACATTTGAAGTTTCGACCCTGCCTTTCATGACTTTCTGGAAAAACACTGCAGCTCTCCAAGACGGGTACGTCGTTGGGATTGAGCCAGCTACTGGATATCCCAATCCTCGTTCAACCGAAGCGAAGCATGATCGGCTGATTCCGCTTCCAGCAAACGGAAGCATAACTTTTTCAATGAAACTCCAGCCTTTGAATGGATCCACAGCGGTCGAAAAATCGCTAGCGAGGATTAAATCCGTGAGCTGCCTGCCGAATATTTGAGAATTCAATGACTCTCTAGTAACACTTTCCAATAGCTGATCGTATCACGCTGGGCGATTGAAATATCTCAGAGCCAGCCGGTCATGCCCAGAAAGCTGCGCCCTTCACCCTCCCAAACCACTTCTCATTTCTTCTCAGAGTCCACTTTATTGCTGCTGCGGTAAACTGGGTATATTCCAACGACTTCCGAGCAAAAACTGACTTAAGATTAAAACTCGGCTTCTTAGCTGTTTAATTGTTCGGTAAATCTAATGAACGCGCAAAACCCGACCCTTACTTATTGGAAAATTCCTTCCGGAAATCAAATCGCTGCTGTGCTTAGCGTGCTGATCGTTTTGATCGTTGCAATCATCGTTATCTTCACCATCGAACCATTACGGAGAAACACTTCTCTCCTGCCGTTTCTAGGATCAGTCATTGTTGCTGAACGCCTTCTCGGCTTTCGGGCCGCAGTTGTTGTCGCAGTGGCTTCTTCAGCCGCATGGATCTATTTTGTGCAACAGCCCAGTTTTAAATTTGAAATTCACTCCGATGATTTGGTGAGATTGACTTTTTTCTTAGGACTGAGCACTGCAATCTGCTATGTGATCGACCGTCTTGAACGAAATCGCAAAACCGCAAATTTCAAGTTAAATCAGATTTCGGAAACCTTGTCTCAAACACATGTTGGACTGTTTCAATACGAACGCGGCTCTGGAGTTTTTTGGACGTCACCTCAGCTAGAATTACTACTGGGTGGGAGCTCTAAATCCAAAATCTGTTCACTCTCAAATTTTCAAGCTTCTATTAATGCCGATTTTCGGCAGCCGTTTTTGTCGAAGATCTCCAATCTGTCGTTGAGCAATCCGAGTTTCGAAATTGAATGCCGTTTCACTAATTCACGCGAAGCGGCATTGTTGATTATAAATTCTCAGCATGATTGCGATGGCAATTTGGTCAGGCTCTTTGGAACAGTTCTCAGTACCAAGCCGAAGAACTTTGAGACGGCTTTGTAGAGTTGCATCCGATCTATCGTCTCAACTATTTTACAGCATCGATCTAGCCCATGATTAAGCCTCTTGTAACCATGGTTCAAGACGGAGCGCGTCGGCACTACATGGTGCCTGTCGCGTTACAAATGGCAGGTGTGCTTGAGCGGATGTATTGTGATTGGTATGTCCAGGATCGACAGACTAGCAAGCTGATTTCGCGATTAATCAAACAATTCCAACCTTCGCTTGGCCAGCGTATGCTCGATCGTTGCAATCAAGAGCTTGATAGCTCGAAAGTTTTTGACAATCCGCTTTTGACCATCCGCTCATTTCTAAAGAGAACCAGTTTTGGTTCGACCGCAGAGTACTATCGCTGGATCGCAAAAGTCCAGCATGACTGGATCGCCAAAAGCGGATTTGGAAACTCTAGCCACCTTTACGCTTTTCTTCGAAGCGCAAGCCCTGAACTTTTTGAAACCGCGAAAAATAGAGGCTTGAAGGTAATCGGCGATCAGATGATTGTTCCCGCGGTTGTCGAACGCAGGGAATACGAAATTCAACAGCAGCGTTTTCCTGGCTGGGAAATGCCAATCTCGAACGAAGCATTCGATTTCGCTGAATCATTTGAACTTCAATCATGGGATTCTTGCGATTACATCGTTTGCGGATCTGAGTACGTGGCGAATGGGCTCAAGTCCTGTGGTGTTGCTAATAATCGCATTGCGATGATCTCTTACGGACCCATAGGTATGGAGCTGCCTTTTATCGAACGACAGCTCAGCGCATCACCAATTCTGGTTGGCTTTGTCGGGTCGATTAATTTGAGAAAAGGAACACCTTACTTTTTTGAAGTTGCCAAACGTTTTGACCCAGCCAAAGTAAAATTTGTAATGCTGGGAAAGTCGTCGCTAAATCCCGAGATACTTCAAAAAGAAAAAGGGGCGGTTGAATTAGCAGGCAGCGTCGCTCGTTCTGAAATTATCGGATGGCTTTCGCGTTTTCATATCTTCTTCTTCCCAAGCACCTGCGAAGGATCTGCAGGCGCTGTGATCGAAGCAATGGATACTGGCTTGCCAATCGTGACGACAATAAATAGCGGTTCTATGGTCCGCGACGGAATAGATGGTTTTGTACTCGACTACGACGACATTGACGGCTTCACTGAAAAGATACAAAAGCTTGTCGATGATGCTGAATTGAGAATTCAAATGGGGCTCTCGAGTCGAAAGCAAATTGAGGCTTGTAACTTAAACTGGTACTCACGTGCTCTTAAAAACATGCTGCTCGACAATCGCGTTGATTCGGTTGACCAAAATCCTTACTAAACCCTCCTAAATATTGTCGTCATTTAACGTGTTTTCGAATTTGAAACGACTCTTGTACTTGGTTTCTGGTATCGCTGGAGCGATTGGCCGCAAACCTATTTGCCCAGCTTGCAAGTCGCTTAATGTAAAAATTGTTGATCGCAAGTGGTTTCATCGATTGTTCGCCTGTCAGCAATGCACGTTGCGATTTCGATTTCCTCAGGAATCCGCGAGTCAAATGTCGCGATTTTACCAAACTAGCTATGCACAGAAAGGTTTGACTACCGAACTCCCCTCCATTTCTGATTTGCAAGTTCTTAAAAATGCCAACTTCGCAGATACCAACAAGGACCTAAGTCGTTTGATTTACTTGCTGAAACATTTAGGCATCGGAGAGGGCCAGCGAGTTTTGGATTTTGGCTGCTCTTGGGGCTATGGACTTTGGCAGCTAGCACAACATGGCTATAAAGCAGTCGGTTTTGAAATTTCGGTACCGCGTGCCACATTCGGACGAGAACATTTAGGTGTCGAAATTTATTCAACATTGAACGATATTCGTGGCGATTTCGATGTTGTCTACAGCAGCCATGTCCTTGAACATGTTCCTAATCCGTGGGCGGCTCTGGAAGAAATGTCCAAACGACTACGTCCAGACGGATTCATCATAGCATTTACTCCAAATGGTTCTACAGAATCGCAGCGACACTCCCCTGTTCAGTTCAGCGATCATTGGGGGCTAGTCCATCCTGTTCTGCTAACGGCGGATTTCCCAATCCGAACTGGCCTTTTTAAGCAAGTCTTTGCAACTTCGAGAGACCAAATCTGCGGAGAGGATATTGTCAGCGATTTGGTCAGCGACAATCATGATTTACGTTTTGGAGAATTGCTCATTATTGCGACCAACAATGAGCAATCAATTCAAAAAATAGGGCAGCCCTTCAATTAGCCTTCGCGTTTTTTGTTCAAACTTTCTCGTTCTTTAAATTGATGATTTTGATATCGTCGAATTCATCCATATCGTCGAAAGAACCAATCCCGATCCGGCCGCCATGGAAGGTCTTGTTGCTAGCTTGCATGATCGGCTTTTCTAGTTCATCAAAATAGACCGCAATTGTTCTATCGCTCGCTTTTCGGACGACGCGAACTTGATGCCAATAATCATCCCAAGGGACAGGCGTCTCGTTTTCGGTTAACGTCAAGCGTGGCGCGTCATTGACGATCATGATCTGACCACTGTGCGGATTAGGTTTTGCTCCAAGATGAACATAATAAAAGTGCTTATCGTCTTGATAGTCAAAAAATACGCAACAATCACGGTGGTCACCAGTGTCCTTAGGACTTCGAACACGGAATTGAATTTCAACGTCAGTAAACAGCAAGTCAATGATCAACGCGATATGAAATGGACTGCGGTGAGGCGGAACGTATTCACTTTCTCCATCAGTAATTTCATACTTGAGTTGTCACTTTTTTGACAGCGACCATGTTTTTGGATCTAGTAACTCCCAGCGCTCCACGCCTTTTTCGAAATCCTCATTGAATACGATTTTTTCTTCAGCTGCTTCAATTTGTCCCACCGCGAACACACTGGAGCAAACAAAAAAAGCAGCGACAGACGACCGCACAAAATATGATGTCAGTCGTTTCGTATATTCCCTTCAAATGCGATAACGAACCTGAAACAAAGCGACATCAAATAGATAATCTTACCCGATATAAAAGACGTTCTAAATCGAACCTATTCGAATATCTGCGCAATCTTAATCTACAAATCTGCGAACGCTGCAATCATCGCTGGCGACCTACTCCCGCACTATGTTGCTGTCGCAGTTCGTAGACCTTTTGAGACGAGATTTTGGGTAAGTCGACTGACCAGCGAATCGCATTGATCAGCAACTGTTGAAACGGCAAAAGCTTAAAGTCTGCCGGATGCCCCAAAGAAGTGTAGAAAGACCGACCGCCGTCTTGTCGCATATATGTCCAAGCGACCGGTTCTGCTGGTTCGCCAATCAATTCCCCATTTAGCAGGGGGATCGTTCCCGAACGTAGCGGACTGGTGCGATAGAGAGTACCAATGGATGAGAAATCGGTCGCTTTTTCCTCTGGAAGGTCAACAAATCTTGCATGCTGCGAATCAACAGCCGTAATTGTGTAGCCCTCCTGTTTGTAATGATTGGTATAATTTCCGCCGAAAACCGCAGAATCGAAGTCACCCCAACTCACAAGGCCTTCAGGCGGTTCGGCATTTCTTAGACTGAAAGCGTGGCTGGCTGTTCGAATACCTATCACGGGCTTCCCACTAGCAACAAAATCTTTGATTGCTTGCAGTTGTTTCGGTGGCAAAGGCTTTCGGCGAACGCTGATTAATAACACGTCCGCATCTTGAACGCCTTGAATGCCCGGTATTCCGTCCAATTGTGACGCCTCATCTGCTGGTTCAGGTCCGTAAATCAAATTGACTCGAAAATCCTGATTAAGAAATAACTGAGAGAATTCTGTCAGCGTTCTATTTGTTTCGTATTCCGGTTCGGAAATCAAAATTGCGATGTGTGGTCGATGATCGCTGGCGAAACGAAACGCTTGACCATCGACGAATTGGTCGCTTTCGACCGTTGCACAAACATGGCGTTCAATGTGGTTGACAATTAAATCGGTGCCCGAATGATGATTCACAAAGGGCCAGCTAGCCGGGTTATACATCGTGTCGGTCAAATCGCGAACTAGAACCGCATTAAAGCCTTGCTTGATTAATTGCCTCAATCCAAACGGTCTGCCCAGCACACACATGTTGGTGTGCACTCCCACAAGCAATACGTTTTCAATCTGCTTTGTTCGCAGAAGATTCCAGATTTCTTTTCCATCGTCGGAAATGTAGTCACACGACTCGTCAATTTGAATCATCGGAGTTTGTCGCTTCCACGGTTGCCCCGGATCGCGACCACTTGCAATCAACGTCGCTAGCCATTGCTCGTGCTCGACTGGATCGTCGTCTACCCCACCATCAGACTGATCGATTGGGTAATCAACAAGTTCATTTTCATCTATTGAATCGCACCAATTGCTAATGTCATCTGGCGTCTGATCGCTTATTGGGATCGCTTTTGTCCGTTTTCTGGCGAGTGAATCTTTGTAGAAGGCAACACAAGAACTCGGTGCGTGAATAATCGTGCCGTTGGCCTTTCTGAGCGACTTAGCAAGGCGATCAATTGCTGGAGCAAGTTCATGAACTCGGCGGACGGCGTTGACACAAGGGTGTGTATCCCACATGTCGCAAATGATTAAAGCAGTCCGCTCCGATCGCCAGACTGCTGGTTCTTCGATTTGATGGAACCGTTTCGAACCAAGCGATGTTTCGGTTTGACTGCGAAGCGATAGTTCCCATTGCCTCTCTTGTGACATTGCGACCGAAATACAGGCCAGCCAAAACCACCCTGCAAAACATGCAGCACTTTTCCGATCGCGACGAATCATAAGATTATGCTTTGCTGTCGATACAAACAAAGAAGCCGAATAACTGTTCAAAAATAGCCGACAAACGTTGCGTTTGCTTTTGGAATTCATTGTAGTCGATCGTTGGCTTGGCATGGGCTCTCGGTATTGATGTCACTTGCAGTTACAATCTGGGGATGATCAATTCTTCGACGCCGAATCTAGAAAACCCTATTCGACTTCGCCGTCTTAATGCGTTCGCTATGGTGTGCATCTTGGCGATCTGCCTGATTCGTTTGTTGCCGTTTGTTACCTGTTTTAGCGATCTTGCAGACGACCACGATGCCTATATTGCATTGGCCGAGGGTTGGTCTGAGAGCGGGATTTTTGGCCGAATCCAACGAGCTGAAACATCGCGGCCCGAAGTGATCCCAACAGCTTTTCGCCCCCCTTTGTACCCTTGGTTGCTGTCCTGGTTGACGCGTCATGATTTCGCAGAGGCATCGGCTGAAATGCCCTTTGGTTCGACAAAATTATCATTGGCCGCGGTTGCTATGTTTCATTGGATTATCGGTGTCGCAACTTGCCTGATGAGTGTCAGCATTGCAGCGCATTGCATGAGCTCGCCAGAAAATCCAACTGCGGCGGTGTATCGGTCAGCACCTCCTTCATTGGCTGCTTATCTTGTTGGCTTGTTGTGCGCAGTCGACCCGATATTACTACGCCAATCAACGTTGGTTATGACAGAAACTTTGGCGACTTTTTTAGCGGTTGCGATCTGGCTTTGGTGGTGCAAGTATCCGCGAGCCAATGGAGCAGAAATGATCGGCGGCGGCCTTTTAGTCGGACTGGCAATTCTTTGTCGTCCGACGTTCGCGGTTTGGGCGATTGGGCTCTTTCTTTGCCTTATACTTTCCAATTGGAAACATCGTCGGAATACGCGGTGTGATTCTGTAGGGGGGTTGCGGCGGGCAGCTTTGTTTGTCGTTGCAATCGCGCTGACCATGGCCCCGTGGATCGTTCGAAACGCGGTTGTTTTTGGCCAGCCGATTTGGGCAACCACGCACGGTGGCTATACTTTGCTGCTGGCCAACAACCCCGTCCTGTTTCAGCATTATGAAAAGGAAGGGCCGTCAAGAATTTGGGATGAAGCAATCTTTCATGAGCGGTGGGCCGAACGAGCCGGTCACGACCTGAGCCAGCCCGCGTACTGGCTCGATACCAATCGGCAACCGATCGCGCTGTCGGAGCCAACTGAACTTGAGTCTCCCGATTTCCCAAGGGGCGAATTGGTCGACGACGAGGTTGCGTCTAAGGCAGCTTGGGCGACGATCGCTCGTCAGCCAAATATTTTCCTCAAAGCGGCCTTTATCCGCGTCGGCTGGTTGTGGGCTCCGGCGCCGGCGTCGATGCAATCCAGGCCATTGATTCGGGTGATCATCGGTAGCTGGTACACAATTATCTACGCCCTCGCGCTGGCAGCATTTTTGATTTGCGTTTGGAATCGTGCAAAGATCGGGCGTTTTTTTTGGTGGAATCTCGCGCCCGCGATTTCATTGATTGTGTCTCTAACGGCAGTCCACTCGGTCTATTGGAGCAATATGCGAATGCGATCCGTCGCCATGCCGGCAGTCTATGCGATTGCCGTTTGTTGCATTTGGTGGGTCTTAAAGATTAACGTAAGAGTCAATTCATCCGGACGCGGTCAGACAAGCCATGAATGAAGACTTCGAAAAGATCCCAGACTGGATTCGCTGGTCAATCCCGTTTCTACTTTGGCGAATGCCGACCACGGTGCCGGCGGTTTACTTGACATTCGACGACGGCCCAACTCCAGGCGTCACCGACCGAATTCTAGATATTTTGGCCGAGCACAAAGCCAAAGCGACCTTCTTCATGCTTGGTTCGATGGTCCAAGCCAATCCCGCACTGGCGCGGCGAGTGCTCGAAGAAGGGCACAGCATAGGAAATCACGGATATGCACATCTTAGTGGTTGGCAGTCCGGTGTTCGCGATTACTTGAAGGATATTACCGCAGGCCGAAAATCGATCGAAGCTTGCATCGGGCAGCGAGTGCGATTGTTTCGACCACCGTATGGACAGCTTGGACTTGTGCAAGGCACATTGCTTTGGTGGAGCTACCGAATTGCGATGTTCGACATTATCGGCCAAGACTACCGACCTGAAAAATCGGCTAACCAAGTTCGAGAAATCATCGAACGTCACGTTTCCAATGGCTCAATAGTTTTAATGCACGACTCGGAATTGTCGGCACCGCGAACGCTGGAATCACTGCGGCCGCTATTGAAAACACTCTGCGACAGGAAATTGGCTTGCCGAGCACTGTAAGACAAATCTAAAGTCTATCTGGATCATGATCTGCCGCACTGGAGACCGAGGAATACTCAGTCGACTTTCGGAGACCGTCTTTGTCGTGCAACATGAAATGCTCCAGTCGATCGCATATTTTTGCCAGCGGTCGGTTCTCGGCCATCTTAGCCGCATAAAGCTTCGCATTTTCAGAATATTTTGAATCAGCAAGAACATTCGCCAAGGCCTTGGCGAGCGCTTCTGAGGTCACTTTCTTGCACCCTAGCGTCTTACCAACTCCCAGCGACTCTAGTCTGGCAGCGTTATCAAATTGGTCATTGACTCTGGGCCAAATCACGTGTGGTATTCCTGCTGCCATTGCATGATTGAGCGTCCCTGCACAACCACAATGAACAATCGCTTTACAGAGCGGCGTCAATTCGCACAAACGAACATAATCAAAGTGTCGAATCGAGCTCGGTAATTGACAGGGGACGAAACGTTCGTTGCGGTCAAGAAATATCGCTCGAAGCCCCATCGATTGGCAGACTTTTGTCGCATTCACGAAAAAATCCGAGTCGCCCGGCCCAACCGAACCTGGAACAAACAGAACGGGCGGATCACCCGCGTTCGCAAATTCCACTGCAGCTTTTGATGAAGCGGTTTCTCCCGGCGGATCCCAACGAGGATGCCCGAATGTTTCCACTGAGCAAGCCCAATCGCTTTGGGCGGGTACCATCCAAGGATCAAATAGGCCCAAGACTAGCTGGTCCGAAAACCACCAACGATGCATGATGCGATTGACCGGGGGCAACGCCAACTCTTTTCGAAACCGATTGAGTTCGGGTTTTAGCACTGGATCAATGAAGAATCTGTCGGCACACCAGAACTCGTAACGTTTGAACCACCGCGGCATCCAGTCTGGCAAATACATCATCGGTGTTCGGGGCGAGTGAATGGCAGACCGCATGACGATTGGATTAATCACGCAATTGACATGGTTTATGCCGAGTGCCTCACGAGCGTTGCGGGCTGCGAAACTCCAGACTGGCGAGACGATACATGTTTTTCCCGGCTGATTGAGTCGCTTAAAATGTGCAAAAGCTTCTCGCATCGGGTTGATCGCCGCCCAGCCCATCGCTTCCTTCCACGCTGACCAGAAATTGCGAACTTTTTTGTCGTCAGCAACTTTTGACCAATCAACTCGCTCGCCCAGAGCAACGAAAGGGATGCACAATCGTTTCGCAGCGTCTGAAAAGACTTCGTTCGTCAAAAGGACGACTTGATGACCGCGTTTCTGAAGCTCGACGGCCATTCCCAGATACGGATGAACATCTCCGGCAGTCCCCATTGGGTTCAGCAAAAATAGGCTTCTGCATTCGCTTGGGAGATTTTCCATAGTTTAAGCAACGGCCAAAAGATTGGCAAATCTGGCATCCGCACGGCTAACTTTTCGGATTCGAAATATCGCCGAAAGAGGCGTTTACCCGCTTCAGATTGGCTCACATGATTTCGATCGCTAATCCAAGCATAGTTCATAAGCAGTATTTTGATAGGATTGCGATGACGGTTGGCCTTGCCGTCCCATCCTTCCAAGGCTATAAACTTCGGTCCTTCATCGCAGCATTTCCTGCGTATTCCATGTAAATCCAAGAATCTGGACCTCCCCGAGGTTGCTATGACGTTAGATAAAAGCTTAAAAGTTCGTGCTGGTGCGATCAAATCGCGAAACGTAATGACTCGGGTCGAGCGCGTGCAACGACTGAAAGAACTAGACAAGTGGGACGACGAAATGTCCGTCGTCGGCATGGCCAAGACGCGTGTTCCAAAGATCTCTTTGAAGAAGAAAAAGAAGGTCAAAAAGGAAGACGAAGCAGACGACAAGAAGAAAAAGAAGAAATAAGCTTTGCATTCGTTCTGCTCAACGCTCTGGCGTTTCTAGCAGATCTGCCGCGAAGTTCAAAATCTATTGGCCAGGCGTTTTCTCAACGCCGTCAGGCGGGCTGTCACTCGTCCAGAGCTTAAAAGCCTATGCGAGTTCTTCTACCGAGCGTTCCTTTATGATTGGAGCCCCAATTGATTCATTTCAATGGCTAGCGGGGGTATTGCGACCAAGGGTTGGCTGGCCTGGCGGTCATCTCATTTCGAGCTGGCTCGGAGAGTGGATTAGCAAAGCCCCTTGGACGGCCGCCGACGATTTCGGGTCCGGTATCATTGAGCGGGTAAGGGTCAAAGGTTACCGCGCGAGCTTTTTGGCGATCGATACTCCCCTGACCATACGGGCTGCCGCCCCAACGATGAGCCCCGAAGGAACCGTCCTTGCAGCCACTAGCTAGAGTCAACAGCATCGCGGCAGTCATCCAAGCTATTGATCGCATATCCCGTGTGTCCTTACTGGATCTTTGTGAACAAAAAATCGATGGTCAGTCGCTACGCTCATTTGGCTAGCGTTACTCTCCAACGCATTGTTTGATTCGGCCTAGCCCGCGGTCTCAAGTGAGCCTTGATGCTCGCTTAATCAAGTACTTGTAGAAGGTCACGGTACAGCCGACAAGATTGCTTCATTCGAACGAGAATCGCACGTCTGAACCTTCGCGGCGTGAAGCCGTGTTTGCAGAACTAATCGGAATCGCTCCGCTCGACGACGCAAACTCTGCGTGAGCGTTACAGCTTACCTATTCGCATACGCTTTGCTGAACAGAACAACTGGATTGGCGAAAAGTGTCGTCATTTTTCGAGAGCCAATTCCCCGATAACAAATGCTGAAACGCGTCCATGGATGGATAGGTAACACGTAGCGAAAACCAGCGACTCAGTCGAGCCGTTGGTTTGAGCGACGAAATTACCGCTTCTACCATTACGCAAATATCCATGGCACGGCTTGATAGTTTTCGATCGGCCGAATTGCCACTACCCGAGCGTTCAAGCTAGTTCAGGATAGGAGTTCCAGAACATGAAATTTGGCAAATTAGCGTTAAGTGCAGTAATTGCAAGCGCTTGCTTTGCGGGTTCGGCATTTGGCCAACAAGGCCATGTGAGCCCGTACAAAACAGTATCTTACAGCGATTCGTCCTCGTGTGGTTGCGCTCCGGCGACTTCGTCATCATGTGACGTTGGTTGTTCGGACGGATCATGTGATTCGGCGGGTTGTGATTCTTGCGGCTGTGGCTCAGGCCTCGGTCTCGGCCTTTTAGGTGGTCTGGGCGAATGCTGCCTCGGCGAACCTTGGGCACTTTGCGAAGAAGGCATTTGCGGATGGGACATCGGTGGTTGGACCGCCGTTGGTTACCACAACCGCAACACAGCTCAATTCGACAGCTACCGCGATCGCGTTCAGCTATCGCAGCAGTGGTTTTATGCTGAGAAAGTAGCTGACGGTAGCTGCGGTCTAGGCTTCGGTGGACGTATCGACTACCTATACGGTACAGATGCTCCGGACACCCAAGCTTTCGGCATTCCAAATAACCATTGGGACAATAGCTGGGATAATGCACCAGGCGGGGCTTATGGCCACGCTTTACCGCAAGTTTACGGTGAAGTCGCTTATGGCAAGTTGTCCGCTAAAGTCGGTCACTTCTTTACGATCATCGGAAACGAAGTTGTTGCTGCAACCGGTAACTTCTTCTACAGCCGACAGTTCACTTTCTACAACTCAGAACCATTCACCCATACCGGTGTCTTGACCAACTATCAGTTGGACGATGATACCAATATTTGGAATGGTTACGTCATGGGTTGGGACAGCGGCTTTGAAGATAACGGCGACGCTTACTTGGGCGGTTTCTCACGAAACTTGAACGAGTACCAAACGTTGATCTGCACCGGTGCCTTTGGACGTTTTGGCGATAGCCCAGCGGCTGGCAATTCCGAGCGTGGTATTAACGTTAGCAGCATTTTGACAACCAGCTTGACTGACAAGCTGACTCACATCGTTCAAACGGACTACCTCGATACCGACAACGGTTTCGCTGGTGGTACAGCTCGAAACACCTACGGCAACATCAACTATCTGATTTATCAGATGAGCGATTGCTTGGCTTTCGGACAACGCTTTGAGTACTACAACATCTCCGGAACAGCTTTCACAGCTCCGAAGAACGCAGACACGTACAACTACACAATGGGCTTCAATTACAAGCCTACCGCAAACCTTGTATGGCGTCCTGAAATCCGGTTCATCTGGGACCGCGAGCGAGTTGGTTTGATCTCGGACCCAGACGCGAACGGCAACACCCGCAGCTCGCTGGCCGTGTTCGGCAACGACTTGGTCTTGAGCTACTAAGCTTGACGGATGAAGCGAACGACGCTGGCTTCGCAACCAGCGTCTGAGCGGATTCGGAGACTGGATAAAAGATTCTTCCCGGCTGGCATCCCGCAGCCAGCCGCGAAGAATGCTCTGGGACAGAAAACGTTCTGACGGTCAAACGTTCAGCTACTAAACTGCTTCGGAAGTTCGGCAAAAAATAGAAAACTCGCAGCGGTTACGAAGTAAGATTCGTAACCAATGCGAGTTTTTTTATTTGAATCGCGCGAGTCGACGAGGAATTTATTATTGAGCAATAGGTTCGACCCACAATTCCTCTTCGTCGACGTGATAGACATACTGCATTCCTTCGGGCAGCTTCGGCAAGGCAATTCGGTTCGCACGAACAATCGTCGTCATATACTCGTCGTGCGACGTCGGAGATCGACCTTCTAAAGCTTTAAAAAGCTGCAAGGCTTGCGGCAACTGGATTTCAAACACGACTTTTTCTTTGGTATTGAAAAGCACTTTGGCCGGTCCGGTTACTAGATCGGACGCCATCGAATCGTCGGCACGTATCCGCGAGCCCTGAACGCCGACGCCAACTCGGGCCTTTTGTGCCTCCATTGGAGCTTGAGCAGACTGGTCAAGAGCCTCAGTAGCGGTTGGCTTGCCCGCTTGGCTTGCATCGTCGCAACCAGTGCACGTAAGGAAAATTATGGAAACCGAAAACACTACTGGCTGCACGTAAGTTTGGTAGTTTTTCATCGAATCTTGCTTTGAAATCGGAGAGGAAGCTGAGCCTAATGTCTTCGATTATAGAGTCGATCTGCCGCTCGGCACCCTGCATTTGCTTCGAAACATTCAATTTTGCCTCACCGCTGGATTTGAGCTGACACCTTCTGCAGGTCGGAATCTTGTGGTCGCCAGAAAGTCGCCGAGTTGATACGATACGGGTTTGGACCACGGCTAAGACCTGCCTTTCTTGCAACCCCTAGCTTCTGAAGTTAAATCGCAATGTCTTTAAATATGTACGACAACTGCCCCTGCGGGCTGGGCAAGAAGATCAAGTTCTGCAAATGCCACGAATACTTGGCGGAAATGGACAAGATCAAGCGAATGATCACTGGCGAGCAATATGTTGCCGCCTTGGATCAGATCAATCTTTTGCTCAAAACTCTTCCGTCTGAACCTTGGTTGCTTGCCTTTAAGTGCGATGTGCTGCTGCGGCTGGGCGAAGGCGACACGCTGGAAGAAACTTCGGCCAGATTTATCCGCCTACAACCAGACAATCCGCTAGCCAAACTTAATCGAGCGATGGTCGCGCTCATGCGAGGTTCACTCGAGGAAGCCGCGACGCTCTACTTGCAAGCGATCTACTCGCCTGCGATCGAGGCATCATCGCTATTGCTGACGGTGCTGTCTAATCTGATTCAGATGTTGACTGAATACGGCAACCCATTGTCAGCCTATTTGCACATCGAACTGGCCTCTGACCGTTTTGACGGAATTGAGGGGTTCCTGGCACAGCTTTCCGCACGGCTGATTGAAAATCAAAGCTTGAGTCTGCTAGTAAGAGAAGGCATTCCCTCGCCGCCACCTTGCGAAGACGCCGCGTTTTACGAGCGGTTCCGTGAAGCGATCGCGATGATGTTCAACGGCGATGTGCCACATGCGAAAACCAAACTGGAAGGAATTCAGCGAGAATTTGGTTCGCATCCTGCGATCTTAACCGCATTGCTGCATTGCAAGCTTTATCTGGTCGACAGCGCAGGAGCGGCGGAGACCTGCCTACGCTTGGCAAACGATACGACAGTGGCCGAACCTCAGCGAATTTACTTTTTCGCGTTAGCAATCGAGCTCAATCCGCTCAAGGCGGGCATGTCAGCCAAAAACCGCATCGTTGAATACAAGATTGACGATGAGCAAGCTTTTGAAGCAATGCTTACCGGTCGTGAAGACGTAACGCCCCTAAACGAGGAAACACATCGTAATTTCGTCCAACAACTGACCCAGGAAGAAGTCCCTCCGCGGTTGGTCGCGGAACTAAAACTGCCAGTCCTAAGCGAGGAATTTGCTAGCCTCAAACCGTCCGTCGCGCAGGGCTTGGTTGCGATCTTCGGCAAACAGACAGACAAACCTGCCAGATTTCTTCTGATCCGAACCGAAGGCATTCTCGAAGACTGCGATCGTGGTATCAACCAAGTGATTTCAGAGTTGGGATGTTCGAGCGATCGCGTTTTGAGTGAAAAAACTAATCCAGTCCCGTATTTCGCGGTTTTAAATCTTCCGATCACGATCAAAAACCAGCCAAAACCGGAGGATGGATTCTCGGAAGAAAAGCTCCGTGCATTTGTTCGTGAACGGCAGATCAGTAACTTGATGAAAAGCAAGTTTGCGGCTTTTTCCGGCAAAGATTTTGGCACGGCAGCCGCTGAGCCAAATTTGTCAGTTGAATGCCGAGGAATTTTGCTGCACTACTTGGCTGGCAGTCAGTCCGGGCTTGATCTAGCAGCTTATCACGACCTTCACAAGACGTTGGGCCTCAATGTCCCATTGCTTGAAGCAGGCATAGATGGTTTCGATTTCGTTGGTGCGGCAAACTATTACTGGGCCGACCTCGAAAACGTCTCAGTTATAGAGCTGGTCGCACTTAGTCGGTCTGCCATGCAGCGTCAGCATATCGAAGTTTTTGCAGCCTACTTTCAAGCTCTCCAAACGAAAGAAATCCCGACCGAGATCGCGGTCGAAGTCGATTTGTTGCGGCGCCAGCTCGCCTTATCAATGACCAAAAGCCCCAGCGAGCGGATCGAGCAGCTTGAAGGCTTCTACAACGCTCTCCGGACAGCCGGCCAAGCAGCCGGACAGGTCGGCATCGCCTGGTTCCAGATGCTTAGTCAGCTTGGTATGCACCAAGAGGCGTCAACCGTGATCCGCCGTGTTGTTACCGAAAATGAGCAAGATCCAGCCGTTCGCGAGTTCGTCTACATGATGCAAATGCAAATGCAGCAAATGAATCAGAAAGGTAGCGGCGCAATGCCTCAAAACTTGGTTCAAGACAGCTTGACCCGGCGCGCGATCAACCAAAGCAGCTCACGACAGCTGGAAGCCGAAAGCGCGCCTGATCAAGGGAGCGGGCTATGGACGCCAGATCAAGCCGCACCAGCAACCAAATCGGAAAGCGGCAGCGGCTTGTGGATTCCAGGGCAGTAAAACAATCTTTTTACTTTTCACAATACGAAGTAGGCTGCTCACTTTGTGTCGAGGCGGCGGTTTGTTTGCTTGGGCCTGAACCGCCAGTAGTGCTGGTGGCTCTGTTAGGTGATACGTCGCTTGAAAACATTCGAGTGGCTGGATTAGAAGCGGAGAGCTCGCAAAACTTTGTCCAGCACGAGCTTGGAAGAGGTAATTTTGATTGAAAAAACGGTACAAACGTCGTTTTGAAGCTCAAATCCGTCTTGCGACTTTTGGGTAGGCTTGTACACTCTTCGGCTCTCTGCACTGGACCGAATGGTTAGTCGACGATCTGCGTCTCGAAAGATTCGCGTGGTCGCTGGTAAAACATTTGCCCGCGTAGCTCAGTTGGTAGAGCAGCTGATTTGTAATCAGCCGGTCGGGGGTTCGAGTCCCTCCGCTGGCTTTTAGTGGTCTTTTGCAGGACTTTGATATTGATTTCAAGACGGAAGGTTGCCCGAGTGGTTAAAGGGGTCGGACTGTAAATCCGATGCTTCGGCTACGTAGGTTCGAATCCTACACCTTCCACTCAGACAATTCCGAAGCCTTGAAGGCTGGGAGCGTCAGGCAGTGACTAATTGGTCGAGCGTGGGATCGCAGGTACGAGTGTTTGCAAGTTGCGGGTGTAGCTCAATGGTAGAGCAGCAGCCTTCCAAGCTGAATACGAGGGTTCGATTCCCTTCACCCGCTTTTGATTCGATAGATGGTTGCTGCTGTAGCTCAGTTGGTAGAGCACTTCATTGGTAATGAAGAGGTCATGGGTTCAAGTCCCATCAGTAGCTTTCGCTGTCGGGCGATTGTGTTTGGATTCGTTGCTCGCTGAGCGGCGAAGTGTTTCGTTGTTGACGCGCGTGGGAACGAACCTCACGGCATTTTTTAGGTTTGTTTTTAGGTAGTTAGTAAAATGGCCAAAGAGGTATTTGAACGTAAAAAACCGCACTGTAACGTCGGCACGATTGGTCACATCGACCATGGCAAAACGACCACAACCGGTGCATTGCTGGCAGTTCAAGCGGCAAAGGGTTTGGCGCAAGCCAAGTCGTATGCGGATATCGCCAAAGGCGGTACCGTACGTGATCAGACCAAGACAGTGACCATTGCCGCCTCGCACGTCGAGTACGAATCGGAAAACCGTCACTACGCTCACATTGATTGCCCAGGCCACGCCGACTTTATCAAAAACATGATTACCGGTGCCGCCCAGATGGACGGAGCGATTTTGGTAGTCAGCGCTGCTGACGGACCAATGCCGCAAACCAAGGAGCACGTTTTGTTGGCTCGCCAAGTCGGTGTGCCGGCCGTCGTGTGCTTCCTAAACAAGTGCGATCTGGTCGACGACGAAGAATTGCTTGAATTGGTTGAGCTTGAAATTCGCGAGTTGCTGAACAAGTACGATTTTCCTGGCGATGATACTCCAATCGTCCGTGGTAACGCAAAGGCTGCTTACGACAATCCGAAGGACCCAGCCGCGTCGCAATGCATCACCGACTTGGTCGCTGCAATCGATTCGTTCATTCCGCAACCAAGCCGCGACGAAGACAAGCCTTTCTTGATGGCAATCGAAGACGTGTTCAGTATCGAAGGTCGTGGAACTGTTGCCACCGGTCGTATCGAGCGCGGTATCATCAAGGTTGGTGAAGAAGTTGAAGTCATCGGATTGCAAGAAGGCAAGACCAAGACGACTGTCACCGGCGTTGAGCAATTTCGCAAGGAAATGAAGGAAGGCAAAGCTGGCGATAACGTCGGTTGTTTGCTCCGTGGCGTGAAGCGTGAAGATCTTGAGCGTGGGCAAGTATTGGCCAAGCCAGGTTCAATCACCCCGCACAAAAAGTTCCATGCCGAAGTTTATTGCTTGAGCAAGGACGAAGGCGGTCGTCATACACCGTTCTTCAGCGGTTACCGACCTCAGTTTTACTTCCGAACAACCGACGTCACCGGAAGCGCTAACCTTGTTGGCGCCGAAATGTGCATGCCTGGCGACAACGTCAAGCTTGAAGTTGAATTGCAAAAGACAGTCGCCATCGATGATGGTGTTCGTTTTGCAATTCGCGAAGGCGGCAAGACAGTCGGATCTGGGGTTGTAACCAAGATTATTGAGTAGTTGAAAAATCCGGCCAAAGTGGTTTGCATCAATCCACTTGACCGACATGTTCAGGCGATCGGGAAAGTCAAGCCCGTCGCCGAAGGTCGTGCAACGTGGTGAATCGTAGTCATCGAGCGGCTCGCACCATTTTGCTAACAGGGGTGTAGCTCAATTGGCAGAGCACCGGTTTCCAAAACCGGGGGTTGCGGGTTCGATTCCTGCCGCCCCTGCTGAATCCAAAGGCGTCAAGGCCTTTTTAATTTTTTGTTTGAACAGCGAATTTAACAGTTCGCGACGGGAAGAGTAGGTTCGCAATGGCGAGCGATAATGCTGCTTCGGAACGGTCACTGATCAGTGCCTTGTTCTTAAGCGATATCTACAAGCGAAATCAAGGACGTATGGTTCGTCAAGTTACATGCTTGGCGATCTGGCTTGCGGTAGCGATTGCCTCGTGGCGGTTTTACGATGTTGTCTTGCAGCAAGTAGCCTTCAAGTCGTTTTCGGAGAATGCAGCGGTAGCGTTACGTCGGGGATTGCCGGCTGCCCTTTTGCTATTGGGAATGTGGTTTGGTTATCGCATTGTCAACTGGCCTAAGTTTGCAGATTTTTTGATTTCGGTTGAAGCAGAGTTACATAAAGTTTCTTGGCCGACACGTTCTGAGCTTGTCAAAGCGTCGTCGGTCGTTATATTCGTGATCTTTTTCCTGGCTCTATTGCTGTTTACCTATGATTTAATCTGGGCAGCGATATTCCAGTATTTGAATATTTCCTAACGGCGATTCGTCGTCGCAGTCGCAAGCTCTGCCTTTTTTAAAGGCTCTTTTTGCTCTGTTGATGATTGAATACCGCCAGGAGATTTTCGCTCCGGCTGTGGTATTGATAAGCATCGGCGATTGTTGATGTTTTTCGGGTTGTGGTCGGCTTGTCGAAAGTCGCCTGTACTGGCGTGAGGGTTCGATAGTTCGTGAACGATATTTTAGGTTTAGCGAGTGATGAAACACCAGGGGATCAACCTCTGCGCTGGTACATCCTGAAAGTTGCATTTAATCGAGAGGATACAATTGCCGCAGCCCTGCGCAAGCGTATAGAGCTTTCGGATATAAGCGGTAACTTTGATGAAATATTAGTTCCCACCGAGGCTGTGGTGGAGTTCACGCGAGCCGGTAAACGCAAAGTTGTCAAGCGAAAGCTTTACCCTGGGTACATCATGATCCGCATGTCGGTCAATGATGACTCGTGGTTCCTTGTCCGGGAAGTTCCCGGCATTGGCGACTTTACAGGGGCTGCTGGCAAACCGACGCCGATGAATGATGACGAGGTTGAACGCATCATTCGCTTGGTACATCCACCTGAAGACGACGATCAAAATCTCAAGACGTCCATTCCGTTCAAGCGAGGCGATCGAGTTCGGATAAAGGAAGGCAACTTCCAGAATCTCGAAGGAGAGGTCGATCGTATTGACGAGGCAAACGGACGAGTGACAGTGATTATCAGTATCTTTGGCCGAAGCACACCAGTAGAAATCGAGCACTGGCAAATCGAGTCAATTTAGGCTTTTTGCTGGCAGTTTGGGTGAATTCGGTTTTTGAGTAAAAGCTCAAAGTTTAGACAGATTTAAGCAATTTCATCGCTACCTTCGACGCTCCCGTTTTTGGGTCTGGCTGAAGAAGCGATGAAATTTTGAAAGCAATGCAATGGCAAAACAAGTAACAGGTCAGGCAAAATTCCAAGTGCCTGGCGGGCAAGCAACGCCGGCACCGCCGGTTGGAACTTCCTTGGGAAAATTCGGCGTGAACTTGGGGCAATTTGTCTCTCAGTTCAATGAGCGAACGCGTGAGTTTGCGGGCACACCGATTCCGGTGGTTGTTACAGTTTACTCCGATCGATCATTCGAATTTATTACCAAGAGCCCGCCAGCAGCAGCCCTGCTCAAGATAGCTGCTGGCATCAAAAGCGGATCGGGCGAACCGCACAAAACTAAAGTCGGCAAGGTGACCGATGCCCAAGTAGATGAAATCTGCAATAAGAAAATGGCGGACCTCAACGCTCGTGATCTAGAGCATGCTCGACGGATGATTTTGGGTACAGCACGGTCAATGGGCATCGAGGTCGTAGAAAGCTAAAACAGATGGCAAAACTAACTAAAGCAATGAAAGTGATGTCCAGCAAGGTTTCGGCGAAAGTCGTCCTACCGCTGGAATCGGCTGTGGAAACGCTCAAGCAATTTCCACCGCGAAAGTTTGATCAGACCGTCGAGATTCATATGAATCTCGGTATTGATCCCGCGCAAGCAGACCAGCTAGTGCGAGGTTCCGTAGTATTGCCGCATGGCATCGGAAAGGTCCAGCGGGTTGTCGTGTTTGCCCGCGGTGATTTGGCCAAGTTGGCTGAAGAAGCAGGTGCGGATGTTGTCGGCGCGGAAGATCTTGCGAAACGAATCAAAGAAGGCTGGATGGATTTCGACGTCTGCGTTGCGACGCCAGATATGATGGGTCTCGTTGGACCATTGGGCAAAGTGCTTGGTCCGCGCGGCCTAATGCCTTCGCCACGTGCTGGAACGGTAACGACTGACGTTTCCAGGATCGTCAAAGAGTATCGAGCTGGTAAGGTCGAATTCCGAAACGATAAGGGTGGTAACGTCCATGCCGTTGTTGGAAAAATCAGTTTTGACGCAGTTAAGCTGCAAGAAAACATCAGTCATTTGATCGGCCATATTCAGTCGCTCAAACCTAGTGCGGTTAAGGGAACATACATCAAGTCAGTGGCAATTTGCGCCACGATGAGTCCTAGCGTGCGAGTTGCTTGCTGAGCGACTGGTGTTACTGGATTTATTTTTTGTCCGAGGACTTATTGAGATGAGTAAATTAGTAAAGGGCTTTATTGCTCGCGATATATCCAACCGACTGGTTGGGATTGCTGACGCCGTCGTCGTCAACGTTATCGGGCTAGGAGGCAATGAAGCTTATGATTTGCGTAAGGAATTGCGCGAGAAAGGCGCTAGCATGATGGTTGTCAAGCGAACGCTTGCCGCCCGTGCGACTGAAGGCACTTCTCTTCGCCCAGCCTTTGACGGATTGGCTGGCAGCGTTGCAGTAGTCTGGGGTTGTGAAGATTTTGTCGGACTTGCTAGAG
This sequence comes from Pirellulaceae bacterium, assembly GCA_041740995.1. Taxonomy (GTDB): domain Bacteria; phylum Planctomycetota; class Planctomycetia; order Pirellulales; family Pirellulaceae; genus JBGSKY01. The sequence goes on along the minus strand of JBGSKY010000192.1, from coordinate 63,284 downwards.
AGCTTACGAAGATCGGCAAGTCTGGCAAATTCAAAGCCTTTGAAATCAAAGGCGGCGTTATGGATGGCGAAGCCTTACGAGGAGATCAGGTCGAAGCCATCAGCAAGTGGCCAAGCCGAGGCGAACAAATTTCCTTGCTGGTTGGCCAGATCCTAGGTCCAGGAAGTAAACTCGCATCCCAGCTCAAAGGCCCTGGCGGCAAGATTGCCGCTCAGCTTAAGACGATTTATGACGTGGAAAGCGAAAGCTAGTCACGTTTAACATTTGGAAACTCCTCGTTGGTGATCGATCGCTAACGATTAACAAAACTGTCTGTTTTTTTCTTAGAAGGTATCCCTAAATTATGTCCGAATCTTCCACCGCTTTCGCTGATGACATCAAAACTCTTGGCGAGCAAATCGTTGCACTTACTCTCAAGCAAGCCAAAGAGCTGAGCGATTACCTGAAGGACGTTCATGGTATCGAAGCTGCTGCTGGCGGTGCTGTCATGATGGCTGCACCAAGCGGCGATGCTGGCGGGCCGGCAGTCGTTGAACAAACCGAATTTGATGTTGTAATGACCGCCTTTGGCGATAAGAAGCTTGAGGTCGTCAAGGTCGTCAAAAACTTGACCGGCGCTTCGCTGATGGACTCCAAGAAGTTAGTTGAGGCAGTTCCCGCTAAGATCAAAGAAGGTGTCTCGAAAGATGACGCTGAAAAGGTCAAGAAAGAGCTCGAAGCCGCTGGTGCTACTGTCGAACTGAAGTAGTCGCTCAAGCTGCCTAACTGTTTGGTTGTTGCCACTGCCCTAATCAAAACGACAGGCCGTCGTTTTGTTGAGGCATGGCGCTTGACAGTGCGGTAACTTTCGCGTTCTCAGTTTCTACGATCGTACTGACTTGAGAAAACGGTGAGCCATGTTTCTCGCAACGCTTGGCATTATTTATGTCCATGCGATTGACGGATTAGTGATTCACTTGGAAAGGTTACATTCGTGCAACTGATCCACTTTCTGCAGACGTTAGGCCTGACTCGAGGTTTCGCAGTCTGAACAGGTTAGCTGTCGTCGGGTTATTGCGTGGTGGTTTTACCCATTTGCAATGAGAAAAAACGCGACTTCAAGATGCGCGTCGTCAGTGGCCTTACTTTCGCGAAATTGATGTTCGCACTTTGAAATGTAACTGCGACAAGCTCAGACAGTTGATATAGATCGCAGACAGTTCGTCTGATCGAACTTTGGCTCCATTATGCAGGTACACTCTGTCATTGGAGAGATTGCCGAATGGAATCGCAGTGATTCCGGTGTAGACGCATAGCGGGCGGAATAGATAAGCTGGCGAAGCGGCAAAGTTCGCGTAATATCACCTGTGGCACTTTTTGTTCACAACGGCCAAATGGCCCTAAAAATCACGGCAAACGGAATTTGCAGTGCACATGCCACGCCAGATCGCTCGCGTAGGCGTACAAAAGAGGAATATAATTTTGTCTTGAGGCCGTTTTACGGTTTACGAGATGCAAATCCATAGGTTAGACTCTGCGAGTGGATTCTCTATTGACTCGATTGTGTCCTTCCGTTTCTTGCTGCCGCATGTCTCGATTTGTGGCAAAGTGTGTGTCTATGCGTCCGTTTTATCGCACAAAGGCATACAAATCCGGTGCTCAGCGGTCTCGTTGTTCGCATCGTTCCAGTTCGTTGCTTGTTGCAAGCATTGTTCAATAGCCCGTTTCTGATTTTCTAGGTATTTTTGCGGAGCAATTCCCTTTTATGGCGACAACTTCAAAGCGTCGGCTTGAGCCTTCAAATGTTCGAAAGTTCGGAACTACCCGCACAGCGTTTTCGATCCCGAACCTGACCACTCTGCAAACCGCGTCGTACGAGGCTTTTTTGCAAGAGGATACTCCGTCAGATAAACGCAAGAACGAGGGTTTGGAGTCCGTTTTCCGCGAAATATTTCCGATCGCAAGCTACGACGGAAACGTAACGCTTGAGTACTTGCGTTATGAATTGGGCAAACCGCGATACACGCCTGAAGAGTGCCGGCAATTGCGTTTGACTTACGGAAAGCCGTTGAAAGTTTGGTTGCGAATCAACCGAGATCAACCGCTTGAAGAAGAAGTGTATCTAGGTGACATTCCGGTAATGCTCGGCGGCGGTGAGTTCATAATCAACGGAGCGGAACGGGTTGTCGTCAATCAATTGCATCGTTCGCCCGGCGTTGACTTTGTCGAAGAGACTGAAGGCACTTCGGATCGCAAAGCACCTAGCGCCCGAATCATTCCCGAACGCGGTTCTTGGATTGAAATCAATGTGACGAAGAAGGACAGCTTGTCAGTTCGTATCGACCAGAGCGGCAAGTTTTCGATCTTCACTTTGCTGCGAGCGATGAGTGCCGACTACAGTACGGACACCCAATTGCTGGCAGCGTTTTATTCCACCAGCGCACAGAAGCTTGGCGGTAAAGATGCGGTCTCAAAGATCGAAGGAAAAATTTCGGTCGATGATGTCGTTTACCCCTCCAGCAGTGATCGCGCTGGAGAAATCATGATTGAAGCAGGCCAGAAAATTTCGGCTAATGTTGCGGAAATCATCTGTACATCAGGCGTAAAAACAATTGACGTGATGGAACCGCCACGCAGCCAATACATCCTGAACTCGCTTGCCGAAGACAATACGAGCAGTCACGAGGAAGCGTTGCTACGAATCTACCAACGCCTTCGCCCAGGCAATCCTCCGCAACTTGAAAAAGCCCGCACGCTGTTTCATGAAAAGTTCTATGACGACTCGCGATACCGACTTGGACGTGTTGGGCGTTTTCGTATCAATCGTAAATTGCGTTTGAATGTTCCTGAAGACGTAATGACCCTTCGCGCTGACGACTTGATAGCGTCTGTTAAGTATTTGACCGACCTCTTTGATCAGGACAGCGAAGCGGAATTTGACGATATTGACCATTTGGGAAATCGCCGATTGCGAACTATTGATGAGCTCGCTTGCGAAGAACTACGAAAAGGCTTTTTGAAGCTCCGGCGGACGGTGCAAGAGCGGATGGGGATGAAGGAGATTGAGGACATGACTCCTCGATCGCTGGTAAATCCAAAGAGTATCTCAGCAGCAATCGATTATTTCTTCGGTCGCGGTGAGCTATCACAGGTTGTTGACCAAACCAACCCGCTGTCGCAGCTAACTCACGAACGCCGTCTTTCGGCCCTTGGACCGGGTGGTCTGAACCGAAAACGGGCGGGCTTTGAGGTCCGTGACGTGCACATTTCGCATTATGGTCGAATCTGCCCAATTGAGACACCTGAAGGTACAAACATCGGTTTGATCAGTTCGCTTTCAATCTATGCTGGCATTGACGAATATGGCTTTTTGATCACGCCGTATCGCAAAGTCAACGAAGGCACCGTGACTGAAGAGGTCGTTTGGTTGCGCGCCGACGAAGAAGCTGACGCTTACATTGCTCCAGCAGATACTGAAGTTAAAGATTCGGCCTTGGTCCAGGGGCCGGGTTTGATCGCACGGCACCGCAGCGATTTCGAAATTGTGTTGCCTGGCCAGGTTCAATACATGGACATTGCGCCGAGCCAGATGATTGGTGTATCGGCTGGCTTGATTCCGTTTCTTGAGCATGACGACGCTAACCGTGCTTTGATGGGATCGAACATGCAGCGCCAAGCAGTCCCGCTGCTAGTTGCTGAGCCGCCGATCGTTGGAACCGGACTTGAAAGAGTTGTCGCAGAAAACAGTTCAATGGTTGTTCGCGCCAAACGAGCTGGCAAAGTCACTTACGTTGATGCAACTCGGATCGAAGTCGGTTCGGACATTTACGAACTAAAGAAATATCAAGGGCTCAATGAGCGAACCTGCTTGAACCAAAAGCCAATTATCAAGCTTGGCGAAAAGGTCGAAAAAGGCCAAATCATGGCTGACGGCGCTTCGACTTTCCAAGGAGAACTGGCCCTTGGCCGGAACGTCTTGGTCGGCTTTATGTCGTTTGATGGTTTCAATTACGAAGACGCGATTATCATTAGCGAAGAGCTGGTAAAGAGCGACACGTACACGTCCATCCACATCGAAGAATTTGACGTCGAAATTCGCGAAACAAAACTTGGCCGCGAAGAATTTACTCGCGATATTCCTAACGTCAGCGAGAAGGCCCTGCGAAGTCTTGACGAGAGCGGGATCGTCCGCATCGGAACCTACGTGCATCCGGGCGACATCCTGGTTGGCAAGGTTTCCCCGAAGAGCAAAACGGAATTGACACCAGAAGAAAAGCTGCTGCATGCTATTTTCGGTCGAGCTGGTGAAGACGTGAAGAACGATTCGCTGGAAGTCAGTTCGGGCGTCGAAGGCATTGTCATTGATACGCAAAAGTTCTCGCGTCGAATGAGTCTTTCCGAAGACGAACGACGCGAATTCGAACGCGATCTTAAGAAGCTGGAGACCGAAGGCAACGCATCGATTTCCGAGTCCTTCTCAGCGTTCGCGGAACAAATTGAAAAAGCCATTGGCGGTAAATTAACCGATGACGATGGAACGCCGTTGACCGGTGGTCACGATCCAAAGTTTTTGGCCGAGAAGGCTCAGACATTTAATCTTTCGCGTCTGCTGAATCGCTTGGATTCTGGTCTGCATTCGGAAGTCAAAGCGGCTTACAAACAATATTGGCCAGCCGTCGAAGAGGCCTTGGATATTCGTGATCGCAACGTAAACAGCATGAAGCGCGGTGATGAACTGCGAAGTGGCGTTTTGCAAATGGTTCGCGTTTATATCGCTACCAAGCGGGTAATTAGCGTCGGCGACAAAATGGCTGGTCGCCACGGTAATAAGGGAGTTATCTCGAAGGTTTTGCCTGTGGAAGACATGCCTTTCTTGCCTGATGGTACCCCGATTCAAATCATGTTGAATCCGCTGGGTGTTCCATCTCGTATGAACGTCGGACAGATTCTGGAGACTCACCTTGGATGGGCAGGTGCCAAGCTAGGCTTTTCGTCGATAACGCCAGTCTTTGATGGAGCCACTGAAGGCGATATCAACGACGCGTTGGAAGAAGCTGGTTTGCCTCGACACGGCAAGATCCGTTTGACCGATGGTCGAACCGGCGAACCGATGGATCAGGAGACAACTGTTGGCTACATCTACATGCTAAAACTTCATCACCTGGTAGACGATAAGGTCCATGCTCGCAGCACCGGACCTTACTCACTGATCACTCAACAACCTCTCGGTGGTAAGGCTCGCTTTGGTGGCCAAAGATTCGGGGAAATGGAAGTTTGGGCGTTGGAGGCGTATGGAGCCGCTTACATTCTTCAGGAGTTGCTCACTGTCAAGAGCGATGACGTTGAAGGACGTACCAAGATCTACGAATCAATGGTCAAGGGCGAAAACACACTAGAAGCAGGAACTCCTGCAAGCTTTGACGTGCTAACAAACGAGATCCGCGGCCTTGCTTTGAATATGAGATTAGAGAAGCGAACTTTGTAGCGAATCAGTCCCGTCACGTTTTTTCGAATTCAAATCTAAATATCTCGACAGGGAACACTTATGGCCACAGCGGAAACGACCTACGATCGCGTTAACGATTACACCTCAGTAAAAATCTCTCTTGCTCGACCCCAAGACATCCGATCATGGAGTTTTGGCGAAGTCAAGAAGCCCGAAACCATCAATTACCGAACCTACCGTCCTGAGAAGGATGGTTTGTTTTGTGAACGGATTTTTGGCCCAGAGAAGGACTGGGAATGCGCCTGCGGTAAGTATCGCGGCATGAAGTACAAAGGCATGATTTGCGATCGCTGCGGCGTAAAGGTGACGCACAGCCGCGTTCGACGCAAACGCATGGGTCACATTGAGTTGGCCGCACCAGTAGTGCACATCTGGTTCTTCAAGGCGATGCCAAGTCGCTTGGGCAACCTGCTGGAAATGAAAACGACCAGCATGGAAAAAATCATCTACTTCCAAGACTACGTGGTCACCAATGCCGGATCAACGCCATTGGAAGTTCAACAACTGCTGACCGACGAGGAATATCGGGCTGCCAAAGCAGAGTACGGCGAGGACGCGTTCGAAGCCGATATGGGTGCCGAAGCAGTCAAGAAGCTGTTGATGAATCTGGATCTAGTCACTCTCTCGGATCAACTTCGAATCGAGATGGCTGAGACGAATAGCAAACAGCGCAAGAAAGATCTCATCAATCGTTTGAAGTTGGTCGAATCGATTCGGGACAGTGATAATCGACCGGAATGGATGGTTTTGGATGTGATCCCTGTGATTCCACCAGATCTTCGACCGCTGGTCCTACTCGATAGCGGAAACTTTGCCACCAGCGATTTGAATGACCTGTATCGTCGTATTATCAATCGGAACAACCGCTTGCGAAAGCTGGTCGATTTGAACGCGCCAGAAGTCATCATTCGCAACGAGAAGCGGATGTTGCAACAGTCAGTTGATGCGTTGTTTGATAACAACCGCTGCAAGCGTCCAGTCCTTGGTTCAAGCTCGCGTCCGCTGAAAAGCTTGACCGATATGATCAAGGGTAAGCAGGGTCGCTTCCGCGAAAATCTTCTCGGAAAACGAGTCGACTACTCTGCCAGAAGCGTAATCGTGGTTGGTCCAAAACTGCGTTTGCATCAGTGTGGATTGCCAAAGAAAATTGCCTTGGAGCTTTATCAGCCGTTCATTATTCGCAAGCTGAAGGAATTGGGGCATGCCGACACAATTAAGTCGGCCAAGAAGATGCTCGAACGCAAGGATGAAGAAGTTTGGGACATTTTGGAACAAGTGATTCGCAATCACCCCGTCCTTTTGAACCGGGCCCCTACCCTGCACCGCATGGGCATCCAAGCCTTTGAACCGATTTTGGTCGAAGGAAATGCGATTCACTTGCATCCTCTGGTCTGTAAAGGCTTCAACGCGGACTTCGACGGTGACCAAATGGCAGTCCACTTGCCACTTTCAATCGAAGCTCAAGTCGAAGCTCACACGTTGATGATGAGCACACACAATATTTTTGCGCCATCCAACGGCAAGCCGATTATGTCGCCGTCGCAAGATACGGTGATGGGTTGCAACTACATCACCGTTGAAAAACCTGATTGTGTTGGCCAAGGAATGATCTTCTCAAGCACACGCGAAGCTGATTTTGCTCACAGCCAGGGCATTATCCACTTGCATGCAAAAATTAAGGTCCGATTGCCTGCCTCGCGAAAGCTAAAGACAGAGGATGGCAACTCGAAAATGGGCGCGATTATTCAAACCACCTACGGACGAATCCTGTTTAACTCGATTCTTCCAGATGGGATGGATTTCTATAACCTGACGCTTAAGAGTGGTGACTTGGCAACAGTCATCAGCGACTGCTATCAACGACTTGGACGACGAGCCACAATCAAGTTGCTCGACGATATGAATCAACTCGGATTCCGTGAATCGACACGGAGCGGTTTGTCTTTCGGCACGGACGATTTGATCACTCCGGACTCCAAGACCAAACACATCACCGAAGCAGACAAGAAGGTGATGAACTATAAGAAGAACTACGACAAAGGATTGATCACTGGTCAGGAACGCTATAACCAAGTAATTGATACTTGGACGAACACTCGCGAGCTGATCACAAAGGATATGCTTGCAGCTATGGAGCACGATCAGCACCGCGGTGCATGGTACGTGAACCCTGTGTTCTTGATGGCGTCCTCGGGTGCTCGTGGTGGTATCGCGCAGATCAGCCAGTTGGCTGGTATGCGTGGTTTGATGTCCAAACCGACCGGCGAAATCATCGATACGCCGATCAAAGCGAACTTCCGTGAAGGATTGTCTGTTCTGGAGTACTTCAGCTCCACGCACGGTGCTCGTAAAGGTCTAGCCGATACCGCACTGAAAACTGCTGACTCCGGTTATCTAACGCGAAAACTTGCAGACGTTGCTCAAAACGTTGTCATCACACTCAATGACTGCGGAACCAGCCAGGGGATTACTAAGGGAATCATCTACCGAGGCGAAAAGGTGGAAGTGCGGCTGGCCGATGCGATCACTGGTCGTGTTAGCCGCCAAAACATTGTGAATCTTGTTACCGAAGAGGTCATTGTTCATGAGAACGAAATGATCACACGGGAAGCAGCTCGCAAGATTGAAGCCATGGGACTGGAAAAGATCCAAGTTCGTTCACCGATGACCTGCGATGCTGCCCTGGGAGTTTGTCGCTGCTGTTACGGGATGGACATGAGCACCGGTGCCCTGGTCGAAGAAGGTATGGCGGTCGGAATCATCGCGGCACAAAGTATCGGTGAACCTGGAACTCAGCTCACCATGCGAACCTTCCACATTGGTGGGGTCGCAACCGGCGGTGTTGAAGAATCGGACATCAAATGTAAACGGCCTGGCCAAATCAGTCTGATCCGCATGCGAGTTGTCCGAAACGAAGAAGGCTTCGATATCGTTCTGACTCGAAACGGCGAAATCTCTGTCGTAGACGATAAGGGCCGCGAAATCGAGAAGTACGAAGTCCCGACGGGAGCCCGCTTGGCTGTCAAAGAAGGCGACATGGTCGAAAAGAACTCGATCCTTTGCGAATGGAACCCACATAAGATTCCTATTCTGGCCGAAGTCAGCGGTAAGGTTCGCTACGATGACGTCATCGAAGGCGAAACCATGCGAATGGAAAAAGATCCGAGTGGCAACCTTCGCCGCGTGATCATTGACCACCGTGGGACCTTCCATCCTCAGATTGTCGTTGAAGACAAGGATGGCAAGCCGTTGGACGTATACTTCTTGCCTGAGAAGGCGGTTGTGACGATTCCCGAAGGCAAATCTGTAACCGCCGGTACTGAGTTGGCTGAAATGCCACGTGAAGCGACCGGTGTCAGTGACATCACTGGTGGTCTGCCTCGAATTACAGAGATTTTTGAAGCTCGTAAACCGAAGGAGCCAGCCGTCGTCGCCGAGCTTGATGGCGTGGTTGAAATCTCGAAAGAGAAGAAACGTGGCAAGCGTGCCATTATCGTACGCAGCGAAAGCGGCAAGGAAGTCGAACATTTGGTACCGCCAGGCAAACGATTCTTGGTACATACCGGCGATATTGTAAAAGCTGGTCAGGCGATGATCGAAGGCCCATTAGTTCCGCACGATATTTTGCGTGTCAGCGGTGAAGAGGCTGTTCAACAGTATTTGATGCACGAAGTTCAGCAGGTTTATCGCAGCCAACGCGTTGAAATCAACGACAAGCACGTCGAGACAATCATTGCTCGTATGCTGCGAAAAATCAAAATTGAGAATCCTGGCGATACAAGTCTGCTGTCAGGATTGGTCGTCGACCGATTTGAGCTGCGACGCGTTAACGATGAACTGGGCAAGTCATTAAAGATTACTGATCCAGGCGACAGCGAGTTTGCCTTGGGAGCGATTGTTCCGAAAGAGGCAATCGATCAATCCAATGCGCAGACCGAGGCACTCGGTGGCAAACCTGCCAAGGGTAAGAAGCCGAAGCCAGCCACTGCATCGGTTCAATTGCTTGGAATTACCAAAGCGTCCGTTCAGAGCAATAGCTTTATCTCGGCCGCAAGTTTCCAAGAAACGACTAAGGTACTTACCGAAGCCGCGTTGGCAGGCAAAGTAGACCGTTTGGTCGGATTGAAAGAAAATGTGATTCTCGGTCACTTGATTCCGGCAGGAACTGGGTTCCGCATGTTCCAAGATTCCGAGGTTAGCTATCGTCGCGAGGCATTGGAAGAACTGGTCAATCGTGGAACCGCAGCTATGCAGCAGGATTTCCCGTTACTGGAAAACGCTCCGACGCTTCGTTCCGACTCACCCGTTGAAACGCAAGACGTCGTTGAAGATTTGTCCGCGAAACCTAGTGAGTAGTGCGAATGGGTAATCACCCATGACCCAAAAAAAGAAACGCGGTTGCGCAAGCAGCCGCGTTTTTTGTGCTCTTCGCGCTCAGCGTCAAATATTTCATCGGGCAAACGACAACCCAAGCTCTGGAACCAGCGTTGGCGACGTGATAACCTAAATCGTATCTGCGAAGCGACTCGCTTACCCGCTGTTCCGTTCAGCAACTAGATCGCAACGCTATGTGAACGACAAGCCTTGATGCAACAGCTAAGAAACGATCCTTTCCGTTTGTCCAGCCGACTGCAATTGCTGCCAGTCGTTAACAGCGACGGTGCGTACGCGCGGGCGATCGAGAAATGGCTTTACAATCAAGAATTCGATGCGATGGTCGTTCCAATCCCATCTGCTTTTCGGACCCAGGTTCTCGATGCGGTTACAAGACTACCATCGCTTGCATGTGTCCTACAGACCGAGACTCTTGGTTGGTCGTCGGATCTGAATTCATCTGGCGAGAACGAAGAACTTACGAACCATCAGCGTGCTTTCTATGTTCCCGTTGATCCTTGCCAAGCGGTCATCGCAGCGATTCGCTTCGCGATTGGCGAACACAAACAGATCATTTTTGGAGATGAAAGCACTGCTGATTTTATTCCGCTCACGTCGCTGACTGCCGATGCATACGCCTTGCGAGACTGCACGCTCGAAAGCTTTGCAACCGCTATGCTACCAGCGATTGCGCCGATTGATGACGCATCGCAAGTTCAACGAATTCGGATTTTTGGCGAGTCAATTTCTGAGGCTCTTTCGAATCACTCGAAGGTCATTGCGCTTTGCCCACTGGCGATGTGGCCATGGCTTGTCAAAGAGTTACTCGAACCAACTTTCGGATCGGACGCTTCGTCTGATTTGAAACCATACGGCGAAGTAGCATTGAGTGAACCGACTGCCATGCAAGTGGACGAACGGAGTTTACTTTTCTTTCTATCTGAGTTGCCTTTCACCACCGCCGTCCATGAACAGTTTCGAGGCGATGCTCGCAAAAATCCCGATGACGCATCGATCGATTACTTAAAGCGATTGCTGATGACCGCTCGCCAAACCTACAAAGCAGATCTTCGCGATCGAGCAAGAAAAATATCGCCGTTGATGCTAAATCAATGCATGCAGTACATACGAAATTTGACACTGCTTGAAAGAAGGCTTAGTCCCGACTTTTACACGATTGTTTTGGCGAGCAAACAGATCATCGGTGATCAATTTGCGATTCATGTTGTCGAAGCGGCCAAGCAGTATGCGTTTGATGAATTCCAAGAGTTGCCGACCGTTCGCTTTGGCGTGAGTGACTTGGCATTACCCGACGGCGAATCTTATTCAGCAATCAATCGGCTTGATAGCCCATCGTTGAATTGGAGAAACATTGATCTTAACCCTCGTCCGAAAAAGGATGAGAAAGAAAAATGGGCCATGCAATGGAATCCACACATGCAATGCTCCTGGCCACCAGAAGACAAAGCGATTGAATCGTTTCGGACGCGGCTTGTAGATCGCGCACAGCAAATCATTTCGACTGATTTAGCTCAGAGCGAGAAATTTAGCACTTCTTTTCTAGATGGGATCGATATCCGACAAACGTTGCGACACTGGTACGATTCGCAAATTTACGTTAAGCGAATCCCACCAACAGTTGGCCGTCTCGATGGGTGTGTCATGCTTTTCGACACCCCCGCAGACCCACGCGACTATCCGTGGCGAGCAACTTGGTTTGCTGAGCATGCGGAAGAATCAACGTTGGCTTTTTTCGCTTCAAACTACCAACAAGAAATGCTTGGCCCAGGCATCGGCGTGGCGACGTACGGCGGCGCGATGTTTCTTTATCCACCGCGAGTTATTCACGACATTTGGCAAGACGAAAAACTTGATTTTTGCGATACGCTAGAGCAAAGACTGATCGCGGGGACTTGCAAGAATGCTCAATCGCGGCAAGTTGCGTTGCTCTCGCCGATTCCTCCGACGACGGACTGGAAGCGAATTGCCAAACTCTTTGGCAAACGACTAGTCCACTTACCGCTCGCCAAGTTCAGCGACCAAACCATCCAGCAACTCCGCATGTTTCACGTGCTCAACGGCCGAATGGTCCGCAGCTATGCATCAAAATTTATCAGACGAGTCTAATGGCCTCAAATCCCTTTGCAAGCCGCTATTTGCAGCCAGGCCAAATGCCTTACTTTGTTGCTAGCGAGTCTATTGATTCGGCGAATGCCACCTCTAAATTGTACAACTTGATCATTGCGGAAATTCTTGCTGCATCGCCGAAACGATTTGCGATCGTGGGACCACATGGGACGGGAAAATCTACGCTCCTTTGCAATTTAATCTCACATTTGCAACAGCATCGGAATTGTCATTTAGTCCGATTGACAGCATCAAATGCTTGTCCTGATTCGCTTTGGAAGTGTTGCCGGTTACTCGATCACCAATCGATCTTGGCGATCGACGGTTTTGAGCAATTGCGGACTTGGAATCGACTGTTCTTACGCTACATTCAATTTCGAAAAAAGAGCGTTTTGCTAATCACAGCGCATCGTAAATTGGCCCAATTCAGGACCGTCTATGAAACAGTGAGCTCGCCCGTTATTGATGAATTAGTCGTTGAAGCGTTGTTAGCTGGACGAAGCCAAAAAGCCGAAGAATTGTTTTGTAGTCGGACTTGGATAGACGCCAAGAAAAATCATGGATCGAACCTTAGAGAGTGTCTCTTCGATGCCTATGACTGGTTCGAATCTCACAACGAAATTGATCGCGTGACCAGCGAAAATCATTAGGACATCAGACGGTGTTCTGATGTTAAGCGGATCACTTTGACACCAGATACTTCGCCAACAATTGAATCGTGGCTGGCGCGCGGAGTGCTAATTTTCCGAAGCCTGGCACCGCGCCCAGCGCGATCGCAGCGGCTTGATGTTCCTCCAGGTTTGTTATCAACATGATTGGAATATCTTTGAACCGTTTGTCAGCTTTGATCGCTGCAATGACGTCAGTTCCGTCGCTGTAGTCCACGTCTAGCTTCCGATTGACTAAAATTAGATCTACCGGGTTATCGGCAAGCTTTGCAAGTGCGTCTTGCGTTGCATCAGCTTGCAACAATTGGACCTCAAAATTATTCGCCAGCATTGTACGAATACTGCTATGATCAGGCCCACAATTACCAATGTCCAGTACGCACTTCGTCATTCAACTATCTCTTCTGCTCGGATCGTAAAAGCTGTTCACGTGTTGACGATACTATAAACGATTAGCAAGTCTTGAATACTTTGATCCAACAGAAATTGCCGATGCAATGAATGCTAGTTCCGATCCGGTCTCGACCGCTGTGACCAAAACTACGGCGACAAAGAACGACGCTCAAAATACAGCCAGACGTGAATTGGCCGCTCGGACCAACTTACGAATGTACAGCCGCGAAAAACTGCATGAATTGCAACTAAAGAAGTTGCAGCAGCTTCTTGCCGCGGTAGTGCCCCACAGCAAATTTTATCAGAAGTTGTATGGCGTCAATTCGCTCGCAATTGAGTCACTAAAGCAATGGGCCAACTTGCCCACAGTAACGAAGTCTATGTTGATAACCAACACAGACAAGAACATTGCGGCCAATCACACCTTTCCGCCAGATGAATATGCGAGGCTACATCGCACAAGCGGAACCACTGGCAGTCCGATGATTGTGATGGACACGACGGAAGATTGGAAATGGTGGCTTAGCACATGGCAATACGTGTGGGACGCAGCTCAAGTTACTTCGTCTGACACAATTTTCATGGCGTTCTCGTTTGGGCCGTTCATCGGTTTTTGGAGCGCTTTCGAAGCGGTAACGATGCGTGGTTTAAAGGTCGTGCCCGGAGGTGGTTTGACGACAGCAGCTCGATTGGAATTGATCCGCACTTCTGGGTCAACCGTGCTCTGCTGCACACCAACCTATGCATTGCACCTAGCTAGTGAAGGCACAAAACGTGGCATCGAAATTCGCCGACTGGGTATCCGCAAAGTGATCGTCGCCGGCGAACCAGGCGGCTCTATTCCATCGGTTCGAGAGCGAATCGAAGCTGCTTGGGATGCTCAAGTTATCGATCACAGCGGAGCAACAGAAGTTGGCCCGTGGGGCTGCGGGACGCCTGATGGACGCGACTTGTGGGTCATTGAACCAGAATTCATCGCCGAGTTTGCACCGTTGAACTGCCCACCCAAGCCTTTCTATCTCGGTCCAGACCGAGACACGGTTGATCCATCAAAGCTGAAACAGCTGGTCCTTACTTCGCTTGGACGAACCGGTGCGCCGGCCCTTCGCTACGAAACAGGCGACGTCGTATTGCCGGATTTTACACCACAACACGGTTGTGGTTTTGTTCGCTTGGTCGGCGGCATCTTGGGCCGTGCAGACGACATGCTTATTATTCGTGGCGTAAACGTCTTTCCGAGTAGTATTGAAAAGATCCTCCACGAATTTGACTCAATCCAAGAGTTTCGTATCACAGCCACTCGCGTCGGACAGATGGATCATCTGACCATCGAAGTCGAAGACGAAACAGATGATCCAGATCGCATCGCGGATCGGTTTTCAATTCGGCTTGGATTGCGAATACAGGTCACTCAATTGCCTGCCGGCACACTGCCAAGATGGGAAGGCAAAGCAAAACGCTTTATCGATCTTCGCCATCAGAAATCGATTTAAACGTTGTGGTGGCAAGTGTTGCTGCACCCCTGCCTCAACTAAGGAAAGACATACCTAAAGAAGTTCCGGAATTTTTGCCCGGGCACATAAGCCACTGGCTGACCAAAGATACCGCGTCCAAATTGCACGTTATAGTTTTGTTGCCCGAAACCAAATAACGGTCGATAGCCCGCGTTGTTACTTGAATAAAGATTCGGAACTTGATTTGGCATAATCGTTGGCGGAGCGTAATAACCTGGGACTTGTCCAGATGTTGGTTGTGGTCCAAGTGGGCTGTATGGAACCTGACCGCATCCGGTCGATGATTGATACGAGATCGGTTCAACCATTTGGTAAGCATCGAATTGACATGGGCCTTCGGTCACATACGGTTCACCGGATACAACGCGCGCCCCACGTGGATAGGTTGGTGGCGCTTCGTAGCTGCCTGGATACGTCGGTTGAATGTTGGTTTGATTGTTTAACTGACTGCTGGGCAATGGATTGTTAGGCAATGGCGTGACTGTGGCATTTCCATAGTTTGGAATTCCAGGCTGGTTGCTTGTATTGGCGGGATAGTTTCCTGGATAAACATCTTGACTTGGTGCGATCGCTCGACTGGTCGGTGGTGGCAACGAAGGCGGTTGATAGGCCGGGCTTGGCCCCGCGCTGTATTGCGGCGGCGGCATTGCGAGACCATCTTGAAACGACGCTTGAGTTACTCCGGACTCTAACAGGCCGGATGACGACAACGAGGGTGCAATCGACGCTTGGGAATCGCTTTGTAGCGATGCTAGGTGACCTAATGGACGAAGAGCAACCATATCGCGATCTCGTGTGCGGACAATCTCTAGCTTCGACCAGTTTTCGTTGGAATCAGAGTCCTCCGCGTTGTTATCTTTTCCAATCGGAAGTTCGATGCTTCGTTTTTGCAGCGGTTCAACTAAAACGTCGGGTTCGCCAATGGGCTTGTCGGGCATAATCGCGATAGACGGCTTGTTGGAGATAATGATCTCGCTGCTGCTAAACTCGGAAATTGAGTCGCTGCAACAGCAATCCAAATCGCTTGACGAAAGATAGGTCGCGGGCTGGTAGATGATGACTTCCGGCTCGCACTGATTGCTCGACATAGCGCTTGCTTGAATTACCATCGACCTGCTCGATTCAAATATCGGCGAAGAACTGATAGTCGGTTGTTTACCTAGCCCAGGCCTGCTCGACCCACTATCGTTGGTTTCCGGAATCTCGCGACGAGCTTCCGCGATATCGTACCGTGGCAAGCTGGGAACATTAGCGGAATTGCTTGCTGGCGCTATTGAGTCGCGGTCTGCCCCACTCTTTGATCGTTCGCTAATGGTTAGTGACGATAGCGGTTCGTCCGAAGTCGATGTCTCTGCACCTTCTGCTTCGAACAGACCAGCAGCTTTGGCTGCCGCGATATCCGCATCGCGATTGGCATCAGTTCGTGGTTGTAGGGTTATCCGATCGGATGTCGTCACCGCAACGATTTGATCGGCTAGCGTTGGACGCTCGCTGACGTAGAGCACAACTAAACAAATCGCGACGAAAATTGGTGTATTTCGTTTTAGAAGAACGTTAAAATGCATTAATCTCTGGCTCTAAGCAGTGTTTTCAAGATGCCTCAAGCGACACCAGTCAGGCTGGATTATAATTCGAAATTCGCCATTCGGACAACATTCGCGATCAAGCCAGCGATTTCCATGGGATATCTCCGGTTAGTCAAGGTTTTTGAGCACGTCAATGTAGCGATATTTGCCTCTGGTTTTCTCAGCCAAACTGGCGATCCACCGACCATCGCCGCTGTCGGTTCCAACACCAAATTGAATCGTGTGAATGGTACACCCTGACCGTTCGGCCATCGCCACCAAACGATCGAGTTGGTTAGTTGTGAGGGCAGGTTCAGCGGCGTCGGTCAGAAAAAACAACACGTCGGGGGCAAGCTGCAAACCCATGGCTAAAGCAGGAAAATGATCGGTTCCTCCAACAGCCGAAACGCCGTTGACATACTCGATTGCTGATCGACGATCGACGTCTGACGCGAACACTAAACCGGCGGTACCACTGAGCGAGCCGCGATAGATGCTCGCGGAATCGTTGTAAAAGATAATTTGAAACTGATTGACGCGGCCAAGCGAACCAATCGACTCGACCAATTCGGATTTAGCCTTTTTCAATGGAGTCGCTTGATAAGCACTCATACTATCGGAACGATCCAAAACATAGACAAACGAATTCCCTTGCCCTTCCAACCCCAAAAACGAAGTCTTCGTTGTCGCTGCGTTGCCACGCGTGTTGCCACCAGAGCCTTGACCTTGCAAACCCGTTGCTCCCTGACTGCCAGCTTCTTTTTGTCCGACGTCTACCCCGCTCGCAGCGGCCGCTAAATTACCGAGCAAATCTTCGAATTGCTGTTGTACATCGGCTGACGATGGCGAATTGGATGCGGTGGCCGACGCTACGGACTCGGCCACTTGTTGGCTGTTCATCGGGTCGGATTGCCCACCACCTTGCAGCTCGTATGAAATGCCGCTTTGCTGATGATGAACTAGCGCTATTCCAACCGCTCGGTCACCTGATGCATTGGTCCCGTGAGTTATGGGCTGCCAAATCAATGCGATCAAAACTAAGATCGCTGTGTGAACGATCGTACTGGCAATCCAAGCCTGTTGGCTCGATTGACCGGTCCATGGCTGCATCGCCGTTCGAACCGATCGACGAAGAAGGTCATTGCTTTTGGTTCGCGGTCGCCGGACCGAAGCCAATTCGCCCAACGCAAGCTGGGCAAGCTCATCTCCTTCATTGGTTCGACGCGGAACTTGTGGGTTCGGCTTTTTAGAACTGGGCATGTTAAGTACGCACAACAAGTGTGGTCGCAAAAATTCAAAAACTTATCATTTCAATAGTACACGCCGACAGATTCGATGCGTACATTGATTTTGGAACTAACGACTTTTTAAACTTGATTTTGGGAGATGAAAAAATGCTGTGGAGCAAACACCGCTCGCTGATGACCAAGTCCATTTGCCTCGCCATCGTGTCCGCTGCGTTGCAAACCGCGCACGCCGAAGATGAGAAGAGTACTGAAATCAATACCACCAAAGGTACGGTCACCAAAGTCATTGATGGCGATTCTATCGTGATCAAAACGGACGATGGCGAGGAATCCATTTTTCTCGATGGAATCGATGCTCCAGAATACAACCAAGACGGAGGACCAGAAGCGACGTCATTTCTACGGAAGCTGATTAAGGACGAGGAAGTCGAAGTCAAATGGGAGAAACGCGACAAGTTTAAAAGGATTTTAGGAACAGTGTTTTTGAAAGACGAAAACGTCAACGTCCAAATGGTTGCCAAGGGCTGGGCGTGGCACTACAAGATGTTCAACAAAAGCAAAGAATTAGAAGATGCCCAAAAAGAAGCTAAAAGCGGCAAACTCGGCATTTGGAAAGAAGACGAACCAAAGGCTCCGTGGGACTTTCGTCGAGAAAACCCTTCCAAAGAAAAATCGGAATAACGAGTCGCTGACAAAGCGATAGTCGCGAAATCTCTAGCGAAAAGTCCTTTTCAGTTTGCCTCGTTCGCACGCCACATATCGTCAATTGATCCTGTTGGCGATATAACGATTTAGATGTCCAACGAACGAAAAATCTTAAAACAATCCTTCGTCCGGCTAAGCCCAGACGACAATTGTGTCGTTGCTATTGAACTGGTTCCAAGCGGTACGATTCTTCACGTCAATGAGTCCTTGACGATTGAAGTCCGATCCGCGATCCCGCCCGGACACAAAATCGCGATCACGGCAATTCAGGCAGACCAACCTGTGCTGAAATATGGATGGCCGATTGGAATCGCGAAAAAACCGATTGCTGCCGGCGAGTGGATTCATAGTCACAACCTGCAGAACGATCATCGAGTCGATTGGACAGAGTGGACAAGTTCGCCAGCTCGATTCGAAACCGAATCAGCGAGCGACGCAACCTTCATGGGCTATCGACGGGCCAATGGAAAAGTTGGTACGCGGAATTACATTGCCATTGTTTCAACAGTCAACTGCTCCGCGTCGGTGGCCCGTTGGTCGGCAAGGCGTTTTGACAGTGAACGATTAAAGCAATTTGCTAATGTTGATGGAGTGATCGCCATCCGCCACGAAACGGGTTGCGGCATGGCCTACGAAGGCACCAAACATAAGATGCTCGAACGCGTCTTGGCCGGCATCGTCAAACACGCCAACGTGGCCGGTGCGGTACTGGTTGGACTGGGCTGCGAACAAGCGACGATTTCGCATCTGTTGAACCACGCAGCATTGACCCAGATATCGAATCTGCCGCAAACAAAAAAGTTCAACACAGTTGCAGATTTCCCCGTGGTCAACATTCAAAACGCTGGCGGCTCGCGACTAGCAATCGAAACGATCGAATCGGCCGTGCTTGAATTGTTGCCGAGGATCAATCAAGCCGAACGAACGGCGGCGCCAATTTCTAACTTGTGCGTCGGCTTAAAGTGCGGCGGTTCGGATGGCTACTCAGGCATCACCGCCAACCCCGCACTGGGGGTTGCCTCAGATCTTTTGATCGCCGCTGGTGGATCAACCATTCTTGGCGAGACAACCGAAATTTACGGCGCGGAACATCTTTTGATGCAACGTGCTCGAACACCGGAGATTGCCGCTGAACTTCAAAAGCGTCTTGATTGGTGGACTTGGTATACCGGTTTGTTTGGCGAGGAGATGGACCACAATCCTTCAACAGGAAACAAAGCCGGTGGACTGACAACGATCGCTGAAAAGTCGCTCGGTGCGGTTTCCAAGAGTGGACGCAGTCCGTTAGTTTCGGTCATCGACTATGCGACACCGGCCCTTGGAAGCGGGCTGCACATGATGGACTCGCCGGGTTTCGATCCGGCTTGTGTCACCGGAATGATGGCTTCCGGAGCCAACGTCATCGCGTTCACGACTGGACGGGGCAGTTGTTTCGGCAGCAAGCCGGTACCGAGCATGAAGATCACGACCAATTCCGCACTTTTCCATTCGATGCCTGAAGACATGGACTTTGATTGCGGAACAATTCTGCAAGGTCAGAGTGTGCAACAAAGCGGCGAGTTACTTCTTCGCGAATTAATTGAGATCGCATCGGGCAAAAAAACGAAAAGCGAACTGCTCGGCTACGGGGAAGACGAATTCGTCCCCTGGACCGTCGGCCCCGTGCTATAAACCGGTACTAAATCGCAAACTAGAACCGAACGCCTACTCGTCTAGTAATGCGTTCATGAGGTCCACCGACATGAGAAGTTTTTCCGTGTCAGGAAACCTAAGTTCTTCTTCGTTGAACTGGTGCCAACGCAGGTCAGCAGTGCCGTGAACCAAGACTTGAACTGTGTCGTCGTTGTAGGCGGAAACTAGCCCAACCGTGTCGCGAAAGTAAGTCACGCTTTTGGCACGTTCAATGCCCTTGACCACTTCAAGTTTGCGATCGACTCTGTCGACTTCGGTTAAGACTTTGACCCAATTTTTTTGAATCCAAGATTCGCTTTTCGGCGACCGAAAGTCAGGATCAAATGTGTAGCTTTTAACATTTACACCATCCGTCCATTTGGCAAAGACTGTTCCATCGGGCAGCCGTTTTATATCCGCAGGATATTTGGCCATATACTGACGAAGCCCTCCCATAACTTGTTCCGCGACAAGGTTATTATCCCCGTCGCCAGAGTGAGGCGCGCCGTAGGTATGGTAATTGGTTAGCGGAACATTCGGCACACGATTGTTCTGTAGAAATTTCCAGAATGTCAGCTTTTGATCGCTTTCAATTTTCGCACCAAACGGGGCGGCGGTGGCGATGCCATCTTGGTAAGCAAAGAATGAAAACTCGCTCTTCGGTTTTCCAGCTTTGCGATGGGCAGCATCCGCCGGTCCAGGGTCACGCGACCATGTTGTCCGACGTAGCTCGATGCATCTCTGATTTTCATAATCCATTACGATTCGGCGTTTAACCTTTTTCTCCAACTCTTCAAATTTTCCCTCACCATTCTCGGGTTCAGACCTATTCTCCCATTCGTCAAGTGTAACGTCGTAATTGACAATTGCAGCACTGTTTAATAACGCCGCTTCGAGTAAATCCAGTCCGGGATCAGCGGTGGAGTAATTAAACAAAATACTACAAATAAATAACGAACATATCGCTTTGCTGATCGATTTAATAAACATTGTTTCACCAAACGCTCAGGAATTTGAGCTAGAAGTATCACAACATTGTTTCCCCAGTCGCAGTTTCTTGACAACTGCAGCGATGATGAAACAATCCTCAAATTGTATAATCCACGCCGAATTAATCAGGTCAGTAGCCGTAAGGATTGCAATACTCACCATAAGAAGTATATAATTCGACGAACAATTGTATTGTTGTGACCTGCTCGCAAACTTTTGCAAACAAGTCCACGTATGATTGCGAAGAACACTTGCAGCGGTAGTGTAAGCCGCATTCATGCAGATAGGGAAAATCTTTGGATCGTCTGCTATTCACACCACCATCTGGGACGGCCTGCGAAAATCCTGATCCGTTAGAGGTATATTTGTCGCCGCAGCTTGAACCCTGCTCAACTCCCCAGCAACGTGACGTTAGAGGGTTTTGGGTGAATGGATTTTCTTCACAGTTAGCGTAACATGTATCGCTTATGAACTGATTGCATGATTGCGGCTGATTGACCCAACAATCCTGAGCGAGGCTGGACTGACTACACATTGCAAAAAATAAGATTGAGAAGACTAACAAGCTTCTTTTCATGATTTCGTCCCACTTACGACAAAAGTTAACCGCCCCAACTAACCATGGCATCTACGGGATAAACGCCTTGCTTAGTTGTTACTTCAACACGAAGTTTGTTTGGTAGATTTTCCGCAGCGGAATCTTGTAGTTTCGCTTTGAAATTCAGTCGATAGATACCCCGCGACAGTCTCAGCGGCTCCACGTCAATCTCAAACTTATCAATTGCGTTTTCCCTTGCAATTATTTTTACACTCTCAATCTCTGATTGCTCAAGTTGATTGTCGGCTTTGCGTTCCGAACGGATCTTGGCCAAAGCGGAAGCGACGTAGGTTTGCTCGTTGCCATTCTCCACACTGAACGAAATTAAACTCGGATGAAGCGTTACCAGGCTTTCTCTAAAAATGGTTCCGGGAACGCTGTCACGCCCATATGGTGAAATCAGAATCAACTCGCCATTGCATCCATCAGGCGAGACCAAGGCGGAATCTATGCTCACGCGAGCAATCGCATTTCCGTCACGTTCAATCACATCAATAAATCGTACCGGCAGATCGCCAGAGGTTTCGATTCGTAGCCGGCTTCGCAGATTGAGATCGTCCAGCAGCAAAGGTATTTCGAACTTTGCGTCGTTGCTCGTTGTGGTTCCAGAGGTTGCTAACAGACCATTGTCATCGGAGATCTTGAAGCCAACGGGATTGGTGGCGAATTTTGCGACCTCGGTCACGCGATATTTGAACGTGAAGACGATTCGTTTGGCCGAACCGCTGGCAAGGATTGTCGCAGAAAGCCCGTGTTCTAAACTGCCACGAATATTTTCGATTGGAAATGCGAAAGTTGCGACTTGAACATCGCCCACTTGAAGTGTCTCTTTCGGAACTTTCGCTGTCGTACACGCGCAACTGAGCGAAACGCTGTCAAAAGCAAACGGTTGGGTTGATAGATTTTTTACGCCGACCGATACGCGTTGCCATTCACCTTCGCGAACTGACCCTAAATCAAAGTTCTGAACGAAGTATGGATTGGCGCCCAAAAAAATCGCGTCGAAAACATGATCTTGATAGACGTGAGAATCAGCGGCTTCTTCGCTGGGCGGATAGTCGGCCTGTAAAGACCGGACAGACAATGTCAGGAAAAGTAGTACAAGAAAGAATTTTCGCGATGCAAACATACAGGAAATCCTCCGCGCTTTTGGATCCCAATATTCGTCAAAAACATACGCTAATCGCCGCTGATTCAGAAATACGACGAAATGGTTATGAACTGATCTTATGTTCCGCGAAATTCACTGGCAATTTCGACAAACGTCCTTGGAAGATAAACAACATGAAATCCAGGCACTACTTTTTTAGCAAAAAATTTTCTCCCAAAATGGACACTTGGCATTTCAAATATAGTGTCGACGAGACAAGAAGTTCCACATCAACTGTCAGCTCGCTTCGGGTTGTTTTAATGACAGGACGTAGTTAACCAAGTCCCAGATTTGAGCTTGGGTCAGGCCCTTGGACTCGTCTTCGGAAACTGCCGCTGCGGGCATTGGCGCGCCAGCAATCCCCAGCAAGATTCTTCGGTAAATCGCATCCGGTTCGCGGCCGCCACGCAAGCGTCCTTCAACTAGGTTTCTTGGAGCCAGCGGTTGCGGTGGCAATGCACCATCAACCAAGAAAGGCAAGATCTCTTCGTGGCTCTTAGGGTCGATATTAATCTGCGTTGTCCACTCTTTGGTCCAATCGTCGTAGTCCGGCAATTGCAAACCATCGCCCGCTCCGCTCGCTCCGTGACATTTTGCACAGGCCGCGATTTGAGAACCAAAAACTACCTTGCCGCGCTCGATCGAAGCGGCCAGCGCGTCGGCGTCAATCGGCTCATCTGTCAGTCCCGCAACGATCGCGTCTTCCGGCTCTTCGACTTCCACGATGTCATCTTCGGCCTCGATCCATGTATCGGCAATGTCGATCAGCTCGCTCTCGGCTTCGTCAAGCTGGTCAGTGTATGTCTCGCGGACTTCTTCGTCGGCTGAATCAGCCATACTCGGATCGTAAAGCCGCTCGCCTTCGTCTAAATCAAAGGCGGCAGTGGTTACCAATTGCCGTTCCAGTTCGCCACGAATCGACAAGTAGACGACGTAATCGATCAACGCATCAAGCTGTTTATCGGTCAGTTTGTCAAACTTCGGCATCTGCGAACCGTCCAGCCCGTGGACGAGCGTTCGCCGTAAGTCGTCTTTAGTTGGCTTACCATTTCGCGTGGTCGATTTGTACTTGAATACGCCCTTGCGAAAATCGCGGGGATAGGGATTTTGAGACGCTGCGACGGTACCCCTGCCCTGCCCCGTGACGCCGTGGCAAGAGACGCATTGCTGGCGAAATAAACCTCGCTCGCCTGGTTCGAGAGAATCGGGTGCCGGACCGGCTGCCATCTGCAAATTTTCGAGCGAGATAAGATTTTTGTAGTCGTCATCATTTTCGAACAGCGGCGGCAGCTTTGGTTCGTCAGGCGTTCCAAACCAACGACCAATCAGTCCATCGGTATCGTTCAAAAAGCCTTCCGTATCCGCTTCGGCCCGAACAGCCATCGCTCGGGCATAGACATAATTTGGCTCGTAAGAAACGGCAACTTGGTCAGCCGGTTTGCAACCGGCCAACGAACCGGTGACGAGCAATGCAGTTGTCACTACGAAGGGACGCATCAAACCAAACGGCTTTCGAATAGCTACCGAACAACACATGATTTTCAAGTAATACGATGGCATTTGGACAATCTCGGAAACTTTCAATACGTGGACAAACCGGTCCCACTCTAGACTCTACCCGCACTATTCTAAACGACCCAACCAACGCTTCCAGCACTGTTTCCAAAATGATGGCGGCGATCGCTAGCTGGTAGAAATATCACGGTGGCAAAATACACAGAAACAGACTTGCCACCTGGAAGTCAAATCGAATGACTGTTGGTTTTGGTCAAAAACACTAGAATTGCGGGACTTGGATATATTGATCCGCCAATCTGTTTGAACACCAGCCTATGAAATTGATCCGTAATTTTTGCATCATCGCCCACATTGATCATGGAAAATCAACACTGGCAGATCGATTGATTCAGGCATGCGGAGGAATCTCGGATCGTGAACTTCACGAACAGATGCTCGATTCGATGGACATCGAGCGAGAGCGCGGAATCACGATAAAGAGCAATACGATTACGCTCAATTATCGAGCGAAAGATGGACTGGAATATCAACTGAATTTGATCGATACGCCCGGCCACGTCGACTTTTCACACGAAGTTCGACGTTCACTAATGGCGTGTGAGGGTGCATTGATCGTCGTCGATGCTTCTCAGGGAGTTGAGGCACAGACGGTCGCCAATCTTTATTTGGCTCTCGAACACAACCTCGAGTTGCTGCCAATCATCAACAAAATTGATTTATCCGCCGCCGACATCGATCGAGCTCGAATAGCGATTGATGCAGAACTAGGGCTAGACCCGTTTGCCGCGATTCCAATTTCTGCCAAAACTGGAATTGGAATTGATGAGGTGCTCAATGGCATCGTTGAAAAACTGCCTTGTCCCAAGGGCGACCCAGATGCCCCGCTCAAAGCATTAGTCTTTGATGCTTTTTTTGATCGATATCGAGGCGTCATTCTTCAAGTCCGAGTCATGGAGGGAACCCTCAAGCCTCGCAACGTGATTCACTTCATGCACGCTGACCGAGATTTTACAGTCGACGAGGTGGGATTCAATCAATTCAAGCTGGTCGAACGAGACGAACTGTCGGCCGGCCAAGTGGGCTATGTGGTTGCAGGCGTCAAGAGCGTATTGGACATCGAAATTGGTGACACGATTACGTTGCTCGATCGTCCGGCAACTGATCCAATTCCAGGTTATCAACCGGCAAAGCAAGTCGTCTTTTCATCGATTTATCCGATGAGCACCGATGAGTATCAAGATCTGACCAAGGCACTCGAGAAACTTGCAATCAATGATGCGGCCCTGACGTTTGAGAAGGACAGCTCGGCGGCACTTGGGTTTGGATTTCGTTGTGGATTTCTCGGCCTGCTGCACCTGGACGTGATCCAAGAACGGTTGCAACGCGAATTCGATATAGGTCTCGTTATCTCCGCTCCTTCGGTCAAGTACCAACTGGATCTCACCGATGGGTCGAGCATCAGTGTTGACAACCCAAGTTACTGGCCCGATCCAATGAGCATCGAGGCGATTAGCGAACCCTACATCAAGGCATCGATTCTTACGCCCGAGGAATACGTCGGACCGGTGATGGAGCTTTGCCGAGAACATCGATCCGAAAGCCAGACAATGAATTACCTTTCGGCTGGCAGAATGGAAGTCGTAAGCGAAATGCCCTTGGGCGAAGTTCTATTCGACTTCTACGGCAAGTTAAAGCAAATCACGCGAGGCTACGGTTCGTTCGACTATGTCCCAATCGAATATCGAAAGACCGACATCGTCAAAGTTGATATCTTGGTCAATCGAGAAGCAGTCGACACGCTTTCCTATCTCGTACACCGCGATAAGTCACGAGCCAGAGCTTTGCATTATTGTGAACGATTGGCCAAAGAAATCCCTCGGCATCAATTCAAGATCCCGATTCAAGGCGCCATCGGAGGCAACATTATTGCCCGATCAACAATTGCTCCGTTTCGAAAAGATGTGACCGAGAAACTCTACGGGGGTGACGTCACGCGGAAGAAAAAATTGCTGGAGAAACAGAAAAAGGGCAAGGCCAAAATGAAGCAGTTTGGCAGCGTCAACATTCCTCAAAAAGCATTCGTTGCCGTCTTGCGAAACGATGAAGACTAAAATGGTGGCCTTGTAATTCCGCGTTGCGCGATCTTTCGTGGCAACCGGAATTCACTCAATTTTCTGACACGAGATTTTTCAATGAGACAACTTGCGTGCGTATTATTCGTTCTTGTTTTTGCCGTTGCCTCACCGACTGCCTTCTCCCAATTCGATCCACATCCAAAAACCATTGGCTACACCGAGCCGTTTCGAAATCAGTTTCACTTCAGCCCGAAAACTGAGTGGATGAATGATATTAACGCGCTGATCTATCTAGACGGCCAGTACCACATGATCTATCAGTGGGGCGACAAGATTCGTCACGGCGGTTATGCCGTCAGCCCAGATCTTTTGCACTGGACCGACAAGGGCGTTGCATTGATACCCCAAGAATCTCTTTTGCCAAAAGAGGCGACGCGTAATGCAAGCGGTGCGCAAGTCTACTCAGGCAGCGGCGTTGTCGTCTCGGGCGACACAGCGACGAAAATCACTGGATCGCCGGATCAAGCCATGATTGCAATCTACACGGGAACCAAGTCTGGGACTTGCCTGGCATGGAGCAACGACGCAGGAGTGACTTGGCACGATTACTCCGCGAATCCCGTTGCCAATGCGACCAAGGATCAAGACCCTCGCGATCCCTGCGTGTTTTGGTACGAGCCAACCAAATCGTGGATACTCGCTTTGTATGAAAACGGCACGACCTTTTACAGTTCGCAAGATTTGATTCAATGGCAGCAACTTAGCAATATCGATTTCGGATTCGAATGCCCTGACATGTTCGAGTTGCCGCTGGATGGCGATTCGAGCCGAATGAAGTGGGTCCTTCATGATGCAAATGGTTCTTATCTAGTCGGTCAATTTGATGGCAAGACGTTCTCTGCCGAACAAGAAGTCTTGGTCATGGACGTTGGGCCGGATTTCTACGCAGCTCAAACTTTTTTTCGACCGACGATGCCTGATAATGCGGTTATTCAAATCGCTTGGAACGATCATTGGAACGGCGGTATCGGCGAGACACCTTGGCAACGCAATGCAACCTTTCCCGTAGTTGTTGGGCTGATCACACGTGAGGGAAAAATGCGAGTGACACGGACTCCCTTCGATTCTATTAACCAAATTTACAAATCGAACGTGAGTCTCGGCCAGCAGACTGTCGGCGAAAAATCTCAATCGGAAAACGCTCTCAAGAGTTTGGCGTCCAAGACGTTTGATATGACTGTCGTCTTCGACCTCACAAACACAACCGCTTCGCAGATCCAATTCATGGTCGCAAACAAGGAGATCATTTACGACATCAACAAGCAAGAGTTAATGGGCAAGTCGCTGAAACCAGATTCTAAAAATCACTTGACGATGCGGATGCTTGTCGACTGGAGCATTTTGGAGATCTTTTCAGACGACGGGGTTTTTTCCTACAGTGAACAATTCGCCTTTGACCCCGAATCAAACTTGATCGAACTCTATTCGATCGATGGTCAAGTCCAAATCATCTCGTGCGACTTCCATGAAATTTCCAGCACTTGGCGATAGAATGAATGCCATCCACCGTCTGGCGACGGTAGCCACGTTCGTCAGTTCGCGCTGTGAACGGCCAGCTCTCACAGCTTGTCGGGAAGCGTCGCCAGTCTCGGGATGGTGACGATTTCTAGCCGACGCAAGACGATCAATTCGGTGTCGTCGAGAAAGCGATTGCTGCGTATCAAGATCGCTGTCTGAGGACCAGCAGCCGTCGAATCGCTGGCCCAATAGTCTTGCAAACTTTGCCAGTCTTCCGCATTGACCACCAAGCGTGCATCGAGCTTTTGTAAGTGCTCTGTCGCGACGACTTTCCAGTCCAGCTGGCTTGAATTGACGACAATCGCTGTTGGCAATTCAGTGATCCGATGCCCAAGATAAAACACCCAGCTTGGCTCGATCGTACCGACTGCGAGCCAATGTCCGACGCTAGCAGGATTCGTCGCTTGATCGGCCGCAGCGACTGCGATCAATTCATCCAGATCGCTTCGGTAGTGACTGATTTTGGAAGGCCCTTGTCCCATCAATCCGCCGATTAAAATTGGTGCTGTGATGGCGAACTGCCACGCCGCCGAAGCACCCATACGATTGCTCGACGGATCGTCGCTCGCCAAACTTTTGCTAGCTCGGGCTTGTCGGATCAAGCTCGCCGCGGGGATCAAAAGGGCCAGCGGCCAAACGGAGCATATCCACAACCTCGGCATCTGCAGCCATTGAGCTGCAACCATGATTCCGACTGCCAAACCGACACTTGTAAAGATCATGACCCAACCAGCGATGCGATTCATCGTTGCTGAAAGTTTTAGTTCACCAGCCTGCCAAGCGGCAAAGAAACTGCCGATCAGCAACGCGACGCCTGGATAGCAAGTCGTAATGTAGCTTGGCAATTTCGTGCCAGCGCAAGAGAAGACCGCTACGGTGACGCCGACCCAAATTAACCCAAGCTGAATCGGTGCGGCGTACCGATCTTCACGCGACATTTTTGCCGCCCACCAAACGATTGGAATCAGCAGCAACGACCACGGAAATGTGCCTGCGATCAACGCCAGCGGATAGTACCAAATGCCGCCAGAATGCCCCTCCATGGCCGAGACCGCGCGATTCAAATTATGCTCAACAAAAAATCCGTACAACCATTGGCCGTCAGTTCGTATTCCGACCCAGATGTACCAAGGCAGGCTGATAGCCAACACAACGGCCAGACCCAACGGCAATCGAGCGTCCCAACAAGTCTGCCACGCAAGGCTGAATGCCTGTCGCGTCGATTGCTTCAGACGTTCAAGCAAAACCGCTGGATGTGTTGCCAGCCATAGCAAGTGCAGCATCATTTTGCTCGCTGAAATCATCGGACGGTCTCGTTCCTTGAATGTCTGCTGAAGCCGTTGCACAAAGGCCCAGGTCAGCACCACCGTTAACGGAATGACGAGCCCGACAGGTCCTTTGGCCAGCACAGCGCAACCGAGAGCGGCATAACCGAGGTATCCCAAACGAAAATTCGGTTTCACAAGTCCGCCAATTGGTTCCGCGTCGCTAACGCCAGAAGACTTCGACCATACGCCCGATGAGCTGTGAATTTGTGCTGCTAGAAGGGCGATGCCTAACGTGCTGAAGCAAATCAAAACCGCGTCGGGCGTTGCGGCTCGCGAGGCGACGACGAACATGGTGCTGCTGGCCAGCGCAATCGCGGACCACAGCCCAAACCGGGCATCGACCATGCGACGTGCTAAAGAATAAATCGCCAGGACGGTCAAGCTGCCACAAATTGCGGATGGAAAACGCGCAGCGAATTCGTTGACACCCAGCAGGCTGTAACTTGCGATCTCGAACCAGTAAAGCAGAATCGGCTTGTGAGTCCGCAATTGGTCATTGAACATTGGGACGATCCAGTCCTGCCGCTGGATCATTTCGACAGCGCACCGTGCGTTGCGTGGCTCGTCGCGATCCCAGAGTCGAGCGGAACCAAGCGAAGACCAAATTGTCCAACCAAGAACAATCGCAATTAGAGTCAGGTCCGATGCCCAACGTTGCGTGCCGAAAATCCGATCGATTCTTTGGCTCATGTTCTGCCAAGCTTCGAACATCCCGTTCGTTATTCGATCCGTTTGCATCGACCAAACTCCGCTAAAAATCCGTTTTTGTAGAATCAGCATCCTAGCGAAATGTTTTTATCGCCCATAGATCGCTTGGACAGCAGGCGTCTTTACCATGCAGCGGATAGGCACTTAAATTAGAAGTATCTTCTGCTTGTCATTTTTTACTGCAATTGCGCCATGCCAATCTACGAATATTACTGCCAGCCCTGCCACACGATTTTCAGTTTTTTTGCGCGATCGACCGCTGCCGTCAAGCCGCCAAAATGCCCGAAATGTGGTGCCAAAAAGTTGGAAAAGCAGGTATCTCAATTCGCCATTTCGAAAGGGCTTCAAGAATCCGACAGTTCGGCCGCTGACGACCCGTTTGCGAACGTAGACGATTCGAAAATGGATCAAATCATGGCCGAAATGGCTTCTAGCATGGGCGACGAAGATGGCCAGGGAGGCGAAGAAGACCCGCGAAAACTCGCCTCGGTCATGAAAAAGTTCTTCGACGCCGCAGGAATGAAGCCTAATGATGCGATGGTCGAAGCGATGCGGCGAATGGAATCAGGCGAAGACCCGGACAAAATCGATGAAGAGCTTGGCGACGCGCTCGACGCTGACGATCCATTTAACGACGAGAGTAGCAAGCTGAAAAAGCGCATTCGCCGCATGCTCGATCGCCCAAAAGTCGATCCAGAGCTGTACGATTTCTAGCGTAAAGATCCGGCGCGGAACAATTTCTGACTTGCTTCAGGCTGGCAAATTTTGCTAAGCACGCTGTATTAAGCGGTCTGCACGAGTTTCTTATCAGCGACTGCACAAATGTTCGCCACGATATTTGCGTAGGACGCCGCGCATGACGCCAAAGCTGCACAGCTTAAAAGCTCAACGAATTCGATCTTGTTCGAAACGCCTTGCAAGCTTCGTGTTCCTCGCAATGATGATCGTCGTTCTTTCGCCCGTCGCTGCAAAAGCACAGGATGGCTCACTGTTTGATCCGGCGGTCTTCAACGAAGCGGAGCAGATGCTCGACATTAACTCCGTCGAATTGGGCATTCAGCTCAAACGCGGCCTGCGAGTTTTTCTGCCCGAGCAGGAAGCTTTTATTGACCGCGTTTTGGTGGAGGTCAACGCAGGACGGTTATCGCGATCGATGGTCAACATTCTGTATCTTTGGGCGTTGCGCCGAAATCCAAAAGTGCCGTTTCCCTACTTTGAAATCGTGATGCGTGAGCTTGCCAGTCGTCGCGGTGTGACGCTGTAGTGAAAATTGAGTGGTATCGCGTTTACCTTTAGCACAACTCTGCCCATACTGTGCTTTATGATATCTTCTCAATCTCCGACGCAAGTCAACTGCGATCCGCAACACCAGCAGAACGTACATCTTGACCAGAGCTGTCAAATCATCCAATCACGTTGCACCATCCGCCCAACGGCTGGCATCATTCTTGGCAGCGGTTTGGGGGGCTTGGCTGACGAAATCGAACATCCAACGGCGATTGATTATGCCGATCTGCCAATCTTGCCCAAGGTATCCGCTCACGGTCACGCTGGTCGTTTAATACTTGGCTATTTAGGTGGCCTGCCGATTGTGGCTCTTCAGGGCCGATCACATTTGTATGAAGGTCACGACCCTGATGTAACGGTGGCATCGGTTCGCTTGATGGCCAAACTCGGCGCCACGATCTGTATCGCCTCCAATGCCGCAGGCGGCGTGAATCCGCGATTTGCTCAAGGTGACCTGGTCGCGATCGACTCACACATCAACCTGTTTATGCGACAACCAACCTTTCAGATGGACGCTTGGTCGCCAAGCCGCGCAGCAGCCGATGCATCGACATCAGAGGTATTGGCTAGCGGATCAATCACTCGTGTTCCCAGCACACCTTACGACCTCGCGCTGATCAAAGCTTGTCAGCGAATTGCCCAGCGAATCGGATTCGAATTGCCACGCGGATGTTATCTGGGAACCTTAGGTCCCACGTATGAAACTCGCGCCGAATACCGCGCGTTCCGAAGCATGGGCGCTGACATGGTTGGGATGAGCACAGTTTTGGAGATTTTGACAGCCGCACAATTGGGGCTTCAGACGCTAGCTTTTTCTGTTATCACGAACGTCGCCACCCCCGATGTACCAACTAAAACGACGCATGACGAAGTTCTTGACGTTGCCAAGGTTGCCCAGCGGCGGATGCTGCCGATGATCAAGCAATTTTTCAGCGAACTCGCTGGCCCACCAGACTGACAATCGTTTGCTCGGCGGCCTGCCCCTAACTGCGATAGTTATTGCAATAGAAGCAGTCTTCTATTTCTCGTGGTTTGAAACTCGCGAATTTCTTGGGGGGAAATTCATTCAACGTCCGCTTAATACTGCAACGGCTCGATTTTGAGAGCTCGCTGGCGATATTATGGACCTATCCGAAAAGGGGTCTGACCCTTTGGAAGAACGGAGAGGGTCAGCCCCCTTTTCGGATAGGCTCTAAAGGTACTCGGAATGAAAAACAGTGGAACGGATCAATCGAAAATACTTAAAAAAGCGTCACAGTTATCGCCAAAACAATCTAGCCGCCTCGGATTTAAGATTGTTGGCTGGTTGATGATGATTGTTGGAATGACTGCGATTGCGGGGATTGTGGGGATGCTCGTCATTGGGTCGATCCTGACCGAAGCAATAGATAAGAACCGGGTCGTATCGCCGTACGAATCAGGCCCCAGTTATGCCGAACGGTCCGCCGAATCGAGCGAACAGTTTGCAAAAACGCTCGAAACAACCGCTATGGCCATTTTCGGCGGCGGCTGTATCGTTATTGGCT
The DNA here is from genome assembly GCA_041740995.1 of Pirellulaceae bacterium. Taxonomy (GTDB): domain Bacteria; phylum Planctomycetota; class Planctomycetia; order Pirellulales; family Pirellulaceae; genus JBGSKY01. Next base: position 30,777 of record JBGSKY010000192.1, on the reverse strand, counting down.
ACCTGTTCATCAATTCAGGCAGCAAAGAACGCTGATTTCTTCGCCTGAAAGCAGCCAGGAAAGCCGGCTTGAGTTGAATTTTGTATGCCAAATTTGCGACTCACTTTGGGCTCAAAGAGGGAAATCGTGCGCAAATTGGACTTTCCGCGATAGGCAAAATCTGTAAACTTTGCGGGGCATTCGGAGCTTGTTTTCTCGCTTTTTCTGCGTTTGGACAATATCGCTAGCGTCACAGCCGGTGGATCAATCGCTGATTGAACCATTGCGTCAGCTCCGACCACTATATCATTTATTGTTCGTCAGTCCCCTCTCTCCAATTGGAAGCCGGTCCAAAAGTCGCCGGTTGAAAAGCGTATGGAACTCGAAAAACTCCGCAACATCGGAATCAGCGCCCACATTGACTCGGGCAAGACCACTCTTACCGAACGTGTTCTGTTTTACGCTGGCCGAATCCACAAAATCGAAGAGGTCAAAGGTGGCGGCGACGGCGCGACAATGGATTATATGGAACTGGAGCAAGAACGCGGGATCACGATCACGTCGGCTTGTACACAAGTTCATTGGGATGACAAAGAAGGCAACGATCACACAATTAACTTGATCGACACGCCCGGCCACGTCGACTTTACAATCGAAGTCGAACGATCCTTACGCGTTTTAGATGGAGCCGTACTCGTTCTGTGCTCCGTAGGTGGCGTGCAAAGCCAGTCGCTGACCGTTGATCGTCAAATGCGACGCTATGGCGTGCCGCGATTGGCATTCGTCAACAAGATGGACCGAACTGGTGCGGACGCATATCGCGTTACCAAACAAGTTCGTGAAAAACTGAACGCTGACGCGGTCATGATGCAGATTCCAATTGGTGCCGGCGAAACATTCGAAGGCGCGATTGACTTGATCACGATGAAAGCGGCCTACTTTGACGGGCTTCAGGGTGAAACAGTTCGATACGAAGAAATCCCCGCCGAATATCTTGAGAAGGCTCAACAATACCGCCAAATGATGCTCGAAAGCTTGAGCATGTACAGCGATGAGATGATGGAATTGCTCCTTAACGAGCAAGAGGTTCCAGACGATTTGATTCACAAGACGTGCAAAGACGCGACACAATCGCTCCGCATCACGCCGGTTTTCTGTGGATCAGCTTACAAAAACAAAGGCGTCCAATTACTGCTTGATGCAGTCGTTCGCTACCTGCCAAGCCCGCTAGAACGCGAAATTAAGGCTCGCAAATTCAGCGACCAAAATGAGCGTTTTGAATTGAAGCCAGATGCAAGCCTTCCGTTCGTTGGTATGGCTTTCAAAATCGTGGACGACCCGTATGGTCAACTCACCTTCACTCGTATCTATCAAGGTACGATCAAGAAGGGCGAAATGTACATCAATCAACGTACCGGCAAACGAGAACGTTTCAGCCGCATCGTCCGCATGCATGCCGATGAACGCAGCGAAGTTGACGAGGCCGGTCCTGGCGATATCGTCGCGGTCATGGGAATTGATTGCGCGACCGGCGATACGTTTTCAACCGAGAAAGAATATTGCTCGCTTGAAAGTATGTTCGTGCCAGAACCAGTGATCAAGGTCGCGGTCACGCCGGCAAGTCGTGCTGACCAAGACAAAATGAGTAAAGCACTCAATCGATTCCGAAAAGAAGATCCTACATTCCAAGTCTATGGTGACGAGGAAACTGGCGAAACGATTCTCGCCGGTATGGGTGAATTGCACTTGGATATTTATGTTGAACGAATGCGTCGCGAGTACAAGGTCGAAGTGACCGTTGGTGCTCCGAAAGTTAGCTATCGTGAAGCTCCTGGCATGAAGGTCGAGTTCAATTACAAGCACAAGAAGCAGACCGGTGGGTCAGGGCAGTTCGCCCACATCGTTGGTTCAATGACTCCGATCACTGAAGAGGGTGCCGAAAACTTCATTTTTGAAGAGAAGATCGTCGGCGGACGTATTCCTAAACAGTTTATTCCGCCCGTTGAAAAGGGCTTTCGTGACTCGATGGTCAAAGGACCGATCGCCGAATATCCGGTGGTCGGAGTGAAGATGCAATTGGTCGACGGCTCCTATCATGACGTCGATTCCAGCGAACGAGCGTTCTATATTGCTGCGTGCGATTGCTTCCGCCAAACGATGCGTGAATCCAATCCAACGTTGCTTGAACCAATCATGAAGTGCGAGGTTGAATGCCCAGAGAACGACCAGGGAACCGTTGTCGGTAACTTGATCTCTCGTCGCGGTCTAATCAATCAGACAGACGCGCGGGACAAAATCAGCTATATCACTGCTGAGGTACCTCTCTCGGAAGTCTTCGGTTACGCGACCGATCTGCGCAGCATGACCAAAGGCCAAGGCACCTTCTCGATGGAACTTTCCTGCTATCGCGAAGTACCTCGCAACCTGCAAGAAGGAATCGTCACTGCCAGAAAAAAGGGCTTAGCGGCAGCTAGTGCATAAGTAAAGCCGCTGCTAGTAATTTCACTCGCTACTTTAAACGTTCCAGGTTTTGCTTGGAATTCGTTTGCCTTCTAAGTTCTGCCTCATCGGCGGAACTGCTGGCGACGAACAAAGCGATACGAGACCTGTGGTAAAAGACATCTCTGAGTGAAAGTCTTTTAGTGTTCGGAAAACCGGACTTAGGCACGCAGTAAATAGTCGACTTGCCTTGCTGCTGTCGGATTTTAGATGCGACGTAATACGCCGATTACGACCCCAATTACCAATGCGTTCTTGACGTAAATTGGCTCTAAATCGCGATTAGCGGGTTGCAACCGTATCCGCCCATTCTCTGGGTACCAATACTTCAGCGTAGCTTCTTCTTCATCAGTTTTGGCGACGACTATCTGGCCTGGTTTTGCAGTCGGTTGACGCTGAATAATTACGTAGTCGTTATCTGCGATATGAGCGTCGATCATCGAATCGCCTCGAACCTTCAGCGCAAATCGATCTTCTCGAACGAACAATTCAGCGAGGTTTATCTCTTCAAGCTGTTCGACCGCGAGCGAGCAATGCCCAGCAGAAACTGTCCCAGCCATAGGCAAAGTTGCCGACTCGTTGCGACGAACAATTCCTTCAGTCAGCTCGATGGCTCGCGACTTGTTGGCTGCACGAACGATTTTTCCTTTTTTCTCAAGCGCACGCAAATGGCACATCACCCCATTGGGCGAAGAGATGTCAAGCACTTCACCAATCTCGCGGACTGTCGGTCCATATCCGCGCGACACAATGCGTTCTCGAATGACTTCGTAGACGCATTTCTGTCGTTCGGTCAGATCATTGATATCGGAGTAAGGCAAAGTCTCGAACTCCTAAAATACGATACGAAACGCAGGTCTAAGTCAAAACGCGCCAAGCGAAGTGACAATTCAAACCTAGCTTACGAAATCGGGGCGGGACGGGAATTTTAACGTAAATGGTTTTGAAGTGTTTGATCAATTGCTCAGCGGAGATGCATTATTTGCATTCGATTGCAGTAAAGTGCCTGCGAAATGTATTGTAGCTTTGTAGAATCACGGTTAATTCGTTAAGCGATTGTCGTTACCCACGTGCCGAATACGGAAAACCACAACCGCTGATAGTTTTCGATTTGTCTTGATGATTCAACAAACTAATCGATATTAGCAGTACCGCTACCAATCGGTTTCTGGCGGAATTTTCGAGCAACAATGCAGTCATCTTCGGGCAGGTTTTCGGTCGTGCAATTTATTAAAAACAATCAAAGGTTCCCAATGAGCAGAAGCCCATCATCGCGATACAATCGGCCCGATCGCCTATCGCAAAATCGAGTCTACTTGTTTTTCGTTACCTTGTTTTTTGGAGTATTTGGATTGGTTGCAAACAGCGTTGATGCAGTTGAGATTGAAACGAATGAATCCGCAAATGCAATGCTAAACCTATGGACCGGAGAATACGGTGGCGTACCACCGTGGGACAAAGTAGATATCGATAGCTTCGCCGTAAGCTTCGAAGTCGCAATCGCAGCAGCGAAAGCGGATATTGACGCAATTGCCGCTTCTACAGACGAAGCTAATTTCGAAAACACGATTGTTGCTTTAGAAACGGCTGGCAAAACGCTATCACGTTTGATGACGCTTTTTGACGTCCATTCGTCAAACCTGAACACCGGTAAAATTCCGGATATCGAACGTGCGATCACTCCCGTTCTTGCCGCGTACGATGACAGCATCACACAAAACGCCGATCTGTTTCGACGCATATCCGCTGTCTACAACAGCGACGAGATGAAGTCATTGAGCGTCTCCCAGAAACGTTTGGTTGACGACTATTTCAAACGATTTGTCCGCAACGGTGCAAAGCTAGATGCGACCCAGCAAAATCGGTTGTCTGAGATTAATCAGCGATTGGCGACGCTCTTTACAGAGTTCAGCCAGAATGTGCTGCATGATGAAGAGTCCTACATCACTTGGATCGACAATGCTGCCGATCTAGCCGGATTACCTGAAGACGTTCGCAGTGCGATGGCGGCGGCGGCTCGCGATCTTGGACGGGGTGATCAATGGGCAATCACCAATACTCGGTCATCGATGGATCCGTTCCTGACCTACGCTGACAATCGTAAGTTGCGAGAGCAAGTTTGGCGGACTTACTATTCACGTTCTGATAACGGGGATCAATACGACAACAATGCGATCATCGCCGAGATATTGAAATTGCGGGCCGAACGAGCAAAGTTGCTGGGATACGAAACTCATGCTCATTGGCGACTGGAGCCGCAGATGGCCAAAACACCGGAAACGGCAATGAGCTTGCTTCTTCAAGTATGGCCCAAGGCAGTACAACGAGTGCATGAAGAGGTCGCGGATATGCAGACAATCGCTGACCAACAAAACGCTGGAATAAAAATCGAGCCATGGGACTATCGTTATTATGCAGAAAAAGTCCGTTCCGAAAAATACGATCTAGATTTCAACGAAGTTAAACAATACCTGCAGCTTGAAAAGCTGCGTGAAGCGATGATGTGGGCCGCTGGTGAGTTGTATGGGTTTGAGTTTATTGAGATCAAAGACGTGCCGGTTTTTCATCCCGATGTCCGTGTCTGGAAGGTGCTCAGCAAAGACCAAAAACTCGTCGGCCTGTGGTATCTCGACCCATACGCGCGTGCTGGCAAACGTTCCGGTGCTTGGATGAATGCGTATCGCGTGCAGGAAAACATCGATCGTCCCGTGCCACCGATCGTGTCGAATAATTCGAATTTCATTCCTGGTGAACCTGGAAAGCCAGTTTTGATCTCGTGGGATGATGCAACCACGCTTTTTCACGAGTTCGGTCATGCACTGCATGGATTGAATTCAAAAGTTAATTACCCGTCCCAAGCTGGTACGAACGTTGCGCGTGACTATGTTGAGTTCCCTTCGCAATTGAACGAACATTGGCTGATGACCCCAGAAATCCTGAACCGTTTTGCGGTCCATCACCAAACCGGCGCGCCGCTTCCAAAACAGTTGTTCGACAAGATTCTCAAGGCAGATACCTTTAATCAAGGCTTTGCCACGGTTGAGTATCTAGCCAGCGCTTTGATCGACATGAAGCTACATCTGGCTGGTGATAAAGATATCGATCCTGATCAATTCGAGCGAGAAACACTAGCCGAACTCGGCATGCCCTCAGAGATCGTAATGCGACATCGAACGCCACACTTTTCGCACATCTTTTCAAGTGACAGTTATTCCGCCGGGTACTACAGTTACCTTTGGTCCGGCGCTCTGACGGCTGACGCGGCCGAAGCATTTGAGGAAGCAGGCAGTTATTACGACAAGGCAACTGCGAATCGATTGCACGACCACGTAATGAGTGTTGGCGATACTATCGACCCGGCCGAAGGCTACCGACTATTCCGAGGACGAGACGTCGATACCAAAGCCTTGCTTCGAAAACGTGGCTTCCCTGTGGAATAAACTTTTCAGAGCGAATTCGACACCACTTCCGTGGCAGCGATTGGCTTGACCTCCGCTTGCTCGCATGCAGCGGCGGTCAAACGTACTTCGTCGGCATCAAACCAAGCGACCGATCCATCTTCTGCGACGATTACAAGTCGGTTTTGTTTATCGCCAGCAAGGAAAATCCGTCGTATCGTACTGTTGATTTTAGTGCAAATCATCATCGGATCGCTCTGATCTTCCGCGGCGATTAAACAGACGCTTGTTTCACCGGATTCGTGTCCTAATATCAACCACTTGTTATCGAGTTCGTTGATCGCTCGTATTGCTTTTCCGTCGCCAAAGGCTTCGAAATCAGCAACGGCTTCACGTGTCCAATTTTCGTCACTTCCCAAGTTTTGATACTTCCATAGCTTCACGCCTTGTCCGATCAAAAACTCGGTTTTAGAAATCGCACGGACGCAACCTATACTTTCAGATGCAATCGGAAGCGTCAATTGGATAATTTTCCATTGATCGTTGATGTATTGCCCGAAGCCTAGGATCGAGTTTGCATCGCTGGACGGATTTCCATTACCGACCACAACAAAACTGTCACCCTTGTCCGTGAAAGTCAACGACTCCAACTCGCTGATTTTTTCAAGAATCGGATCATCCGAAAGATCAAAGCTTAAGTGCCGCTGATAATCGTAGATGACCAAATTCGAATGCGAGTCCTCATAGGTATTGAAGATGCTCCAAAAATCTCCGGTCGAATCGGACTCGAGATGAACTTGTCGCCATTTCGTGTCTTGCCATCGCAGTTTTTGGTTGGGCGGAACTATTTCGAGATTTTGATTTTGGTCTAAACGAAAGATGCGATACAAGCCAGGCGCTACTGCTCCAAAAGCGCCGACCTTTCGCTCGGGGGTCGCATTGATCAGAAGCATCGCTTGCACATTTCCCAACACGTTAAGCCAGCGACTTTCGTTGCCGACTGCTCCACCGACGATTTCGGTCAATGAATCTTTAACAGCTTCAATGTCTAGATTCGATCCATCGAGCAAGTAGACCCTAAATGTGTCGTCTATTAAAACCAATTGATCATCGAACCATGTGCACTGCTCGATCTCCGAAAGTTTATCCATCGTCAGTTGGTCTGTTGTTCCCGTATCCAAAAAGATCCGCTGAACTTTATTGTCTGTTACCTTGCTTAGAATTCTTCCATCTTGACTGATCGCGATTTTCTTATCCGGCGCTAATGGATCAAACGATTTTCCACTTGCTAGATTCTGGACCTGAGAAAAATCGACGCCTAACGGTTCAACTAAGATGGGGCGAAATGTGCTTTGTTTGACTGCAAGCACAAGTTTTTTCAGAGTCGCATCGAATGCTTGATCCGTTTGCTCAGCAATTCGATAGTCATGAATCGCTTGTTTCCATAACAGCTCACCCTCGATTCCTGAAAAGCCGTTCTTGTCGATGGACGAGTTACGGTTTTCAATTGACGAGGATTCTTCTCGCAGTCGATCTGAAAATAAGACAAAACCGAAAGCCAATAGTAGGACTCCGGCCAGCGCACCGAAACCCGCCCAAACCCAGCCCCATGATTGACCTTCGCGTGACTTGCTTGTTGTCGCCGATTGTAATGCGTCAACGAACGCTCTGGCAGTTGCGAAACGCTTGTCAGGTTGTACCGACGTCGCCTTGAGGAGCACTTTCGATTCCGCAGGGGACACTTCTGCAAATGTGATTGTGCCATCAATTTTTGCCTTCATGACCTGCGCTACCGAATCTCCCACAAAGGGTAGTTTGCCGGTCCGAAGTTCGTAGTAAGTGATAGCCAACGCATACTGATCGGAAGAGAATTCCGTTCGACTATCAAATGATTCTGGCGGCATATAAGCGACAGATCCTCCCATCGAGGTCTCTTTGGCTACTGATCCTCCGGAACGCAAAATTCTCGCCACACCAAAGTCGCCGACGACCGCACGATCACCGACGATCATCAGATTCTCAGGCTTGATGTCACAATGATGGATCGACGTTGGACCGTCTCCTAAATCATGTCGCGGAGCGTTGAGAAAATCGATGGCTTTGGCAGCGTCTTCCATGTAGCCAAGCAATTCGTCTATTGGCACGCCGGTTTGATTGGCGGCTTGGCATTCACGGAGTCTTTCCATCAAATTTTGGTCACACAGGACGGTTGCGATGACGAGCATTGAAGGTTTGCGATGCGTACGTTCTTTTGCGACCGGACTCAACAATGTGGCACGGGCTTTGTCCGCAGTATCCATCATCAATGACTGGCTAGGATCAAACGCTGCGTCATCGTCGATGACGCGCATATCTTCATCTAGCAGCCAGAGGGCGTACGTTTGAACCAGATGCGGATGCCGAATACCTTTGATTTTCTGAACGGAGCGGAATTCCTTTCTGCCTTGGCGTTCCCGAACATTCAAGAACTTCAGCGCTACATGCGTCCCGCCTGGCGAAGTCGCTTTCCAAACCTCACCAAACTGACCACGTCCTAAGAAACGTTCCAGTCGAAATCCCGGTATTGGTTCGAAGTCTTCTTTCAACATAAAAGTAAAGCGATGCAGACAGAGCAAAAATGCGATTTAGTGGCGTTCTCAATAGTTTCAGTCAGTATAACCGACGGGCCGACTTGCGACGCAAAATGCTCAATCGCAAACCGCATCGACTGCTCTCCAACCTTTTGCAAATCGAACGCGGCTGATCGAGCATTGATTCATTTGAACCTCGCCGGACAGTTGTTTGTCAATCTATAAAGTCATCGACTCTTTGATGATGTAGTGCACAATTGCTTCGAGAGTGTGATTTGCTGTCACATGTGCGTGAGCGTCGGCAGCAATTTTTGACAGATGTTGCCGTTGTTTCAAAGCCTCGCGGACGGCAACGCACAAACCATCGCCTTCGATGTCATAGTAGATTGCGTGCGTCCGATCCAGAAGCGGTGCATGTCGCTGAATCGAGGGTTGGTTGATTAACGGAACAGACCAGCAAAGCGGTGCTTCATAATGCCGGAAACAATCCCATCCGTACCCTTCAGGTGACCATACCAGATGTGCTGCAGCGGCTCGCCAGTAGAATTCTCGTTGTGGCAGTCGCTCCATTGGGATATCAATTTGAAAGCCTTCGTTTCGCAGTTTCTCAAGCTGCTTCAATCCATTCACACGAACGGTCGATGAACCTTCGATCTGGCCAGCAAAAAAAAGGTCGGCTGTTTTGGCGATCGGTTGGGTTGGAAATAGGCCTGGACTGCTGATCGATGGTCCCAACGACATTGGACGGAATTTTTCAATTCGCTGACCATGTTTACGCACCATTCGATAGCGTCGCGTCGGCATTGCATCATGATCCGTCCGCATAAAAACTCGCCAACTATCGATTGGCAATTCGCGTTTAAACCATCGTTTGCAAGCGTCTAGTAAGAACAAATCGTCCTTTCGCAAAAACGGCGTATCTTCCATGTCGACAATAGCAATGGGCACGCGTTGTTTGATTCGCAACAGTTGCGGTGCCAACATCGAAGTCAGCGGCATATACCCACGCACGAAGCGGCGGCTACCGATACTTCGCAACCACCAGCGATGGTTCCAGGGCGACAGAACTGGAGCATGGCAGATAATCAAATCGAGCTTAGGATCGTTCAGTGCGGAACGCGCTTGCCGCAGCGGCTCGACGCAATCCATGTAGGTCGAGCCATGATATCGCGACGCTATACAACGGGTTTGTCGATGCACGAACTTGACCCATGGACGACCGATTTCGACAATGGAAAGGCTTTCAATTGATCGGCCATCAAGCAAATTTATTTGAATGCCTCAACTCAAATTGCAAATAAACGGCCTAACAAAACATCGATCGCTGCGACCGTTTTTCGACGACGCTTAGATCAAACGCTCGCATGGTCAGCCGAAATCCACCGTTTCGCAAGTTGTCGCGCCGCGTCTGCGATACCGTTTGCATCCAAGCCCAGGTCAGCCAGCAGATCGTCTCGCTCACTGTGTTCTATGTATCGATCGGGAATCGCCAATATCTTAAGGTTTCGCGTGTCCCAGTGATTCGCACAAGCGTGTTCTAGCACTGCGCTGCCAAATCCGCCAGCGAGCTGCCCTTCTTCGACTGTCAAGACAAACCGACATTGTTCGAAGACACGTTGCAGCATCTCGTGATCAAGAGGTTTGATGAAGCGAGCGTTAATGACCGCAACATCCAACCCATCTTCGGCAAGCTGTTTGGCCGCCGCGACAGCGTAATGAGTCATAGCGCCACAGGCAACAATCGCACCGTCAGTTCCCCATTGGATCGTTTCGCTGCGTCCAAGCACAATCGGCGTTTTGGGGCGTTCAATCACGGTTGCAGGCGCCTTGGGATAACGAATTGCGCAAGGCCCTTGATGAGCCAACGAGAATTGCAGCATCGGTTCTACTTCCGTCGCGTCCGCCGGCGCGAGAAGCGTCAAATTTGGAAATGGACGCAGGTAAGCAATGTCAAAGACACCGTGATGCGTTGGACCATCTGGGCCGGCTAGTCCAGAGCGATCCATCATGAAGGTCACTGGCAAATTTTGAAGGGAAACTTCTTGAAAAACTTGATCGTAAGATCGTTGCAAGAATGTCGAATAAATCGCAACGATTGGACGAAGCCCGACTTTCGCCTGTCCGGCTGCGAATGCGACGGCGTGCGATTCGCAGATACCAACATCGAAAAATCGTTCAGGGAATTCATCGCGAATCGGCTCTAGCTTGTTGCCTTGGCACATGGCCGCAGTCATCACCGTCACCGATGGATTGCTTCTCATGCAGTTGCCCATTGCGTCGCGAGCAAAATTTGTGAAGGCGGGCTCGCTAACGGTCTTTTTGAAACGAACTTCACCTTCCTCGTCATCGAATGCGGGCGGTGTGTGGAAATAGACTGGGTCTGAGGCTGCCGGTTGATAGCCATGTCCTTTTTCTGTCACGACGTGCAATAAAACCGGTCCTGCGTGATTACGGACCATTTCCAAATACTTACGCATAATCGCGATGTCGTGTCCGTCGATCGGCCCAATATAATGAAAACCGAATTCCTCAAACATCATTCCACCGACGACACCAGCTTTGACGCCCTCTTTGATTTGCGACAAAAGCCTTTCGGTTGGATCGCCAAGCACCGGCATCTTGTTAAGCACTTTGACGACTTCGTTTTTCAAGCCGGTATAGAACGTGTTACTTCGAAGTCGATCAAGATATCGCGCGACCGAACCAACACGCGGGCAGATTGACATCTTGTTATCGTTCAAAATAACGATTAGATCTTTTTCAAGCTCACCAGCATTGTTCATCGCTTCAAAAACAATGCCAGACGGAAATGCTCCATCGCCGATGACCGCAATCGACTTACGCTTGGATTGACCATTGAGATCATCACCAGATTTCAATCCTAGTGCTGTCGAAACGCTGCAACCGGCATGCCCCGTCATAAACAAGTCATAGGGACTCTCCGCAGGATTGGGATAACCCATCAATCCGCCCCTTGTCCGGATCGTTGAAAATTCGTCGTAACGTCCAGTCACTAGTTTGTGGGGATAGATCTGGTGCCCGGTGTCCCAGATCAGCCGATCGTAAGTAAAGTCGAAAACGCTATGCAGCGCCAGACATAACTCAACGACGCCCAAGTTTGAAGCAAAATGTGCGGTTCGAGTCGCCAGCAAGTTGCACAACACACTGCGAATTTCACCAGCCAGCTTTTCAAGCTCAGCGAGTGGCATTTTCTGCAACGAGTGGGCGTCTTTGAGTTTCGAAAGTATTTCGTGCATCGTTCTCTAATTGCTCCTCTGAACCACAAAACGCGCTAGCTCCAGCAGGCCAGTATCGGTTTCTTTTAATTCGCCAAGCGCATCGATTGCGACTTGCATAAGCCTTGCCGCTTCCATGCGAGACTCGTCCACTCCATAAATGGCAGGGTATGTCAGTTTACCAGCCGCCGCGTCTTTACCAGTCCGTTTTCCCATTGTCGCCACGTCGCTTTGAACGTCTAGAAGATCGTCGACGATTTGAAAGGCAAGTCCGATCGCAGTACCGAATCGGCTCATCAAATCCAACTCTGAAGCCGTCGCACCCGCGGCAATGGCACCCAGTTCCACAGAAACGCGAATCATCGCACCGGTCTTCCGTGCGTGAATTCGCGACAGCAGTTCTTTGTCTACAGACTTTTCTTGTTCCGCAAAAATATCGTCAGCCTGTCCTGCGACCATGCCCATCGGCCCAGCCGCCTCGGCGAGAAGCCGCGATGACTTGCACGCGATTGTCGGATCTGAATATCCGTCGGCTAGCACGGCAAATGCGATTGGCTGCAAGGCATCACCGGCAAGAATCGCCGTCGCTTCATCAAATTGGATGTGGCAGGTAGGACGCCCGCGACGGAGATCATCGTCGTCCATGGCAGGCAAATCGTCATGAATTAGCGAATAGCAATGAATCGCTTCGACCGCGACTGCTGCTGGAAGGGCGGCCATCGCATCGCCGCCGATGGCTTCAGATGCCAGAAGGGCCAGCAGGGGCCGGAGCCTTTTACCAGGCGCCATCCATGAATACTCAATAGCGTCTCGCAATCGCCGAGGTGAATCATGGCAATATGTTTTTATCGCGGCAAGAATCGCGTTATCGACCGACTGCTTTAAAAGTTGCCGCCTGTCGTCAGCATTCTTTTTCATCGGACCGATTGCCGGCGAATCAACCGCGACCTTATTTGGCACAGCAATATTTTCGGACGACCGATTCGGAAAAGCAGGCATCTGCGTATTTAGAAAACTAATCAGCCAGTTCGATGGAGTAAAAGCGTCGGTGGTGTCACGTTGGCTGTCTGGCCATTGTACGCGATAACACAAGTTTTCCCAGTGTCGAATTTTCGGCGAATCAGGATCAGGCGACCGGCAAGCCAGGAAAATTGCGGGCTGTAGCGGTCGGTCAAGGAAGCAGGTCTCGCGTTTCCGGGGGCTTCTTGGAATTCGTGCTGCGACGACGCGATCGCGTCTCGATTTTGTCGCTCAATTCAGTTGCTTCGTCATCCATGGGAATGCAATCGGCTGTGCCATCGAGCTCCACATTCTGCAAAATCTCAACTTTGCGGTGGGCTTGGGCCAATTTTTTATGGCAAAATCGCAAATGTCCGACGGCTGCTTGGTACATCGCTAACGATTGCTCTAGCCCCAACGTCCCCTGCTCTAACTGTTTGACGATATTTTCGATTTTGGCAAACGAATCTTCAAAACTAACCGTTTGATTGAGCTCTTGTGATGCTGATTCGTTTTCACTCTCGCGAGTATACGAATCTGCTGCGTTGCTGTTATTCTTCGACTCTGAATCGCTACTAGGTTTCATCGAAATCGAACTTACGGGGAACGTCGGTTAACTGATTGCAGATCACCTTGTCAGCTTCTGCCAGCCATGTCCAAAACTGCAAGCAAGCCGCGCGAAACGTCAAAATCGGAATATTCAAAAAAGTCGACTAGTGGACATTTGCAACTCGCAGTTTAACAGCTTGTTTGATGACTGAAAGTCGTCTTACGTGGCGTAGGTTCCAATTGGCGGCCGTCACCGACTGCCCGAAATACATCTTCACTGATCGCCACCGCCCAAAACGATGTCAGTACAACCAGACAAAAATCCGAAAAGCGACGATCCGGCAATGCAACCGACGGTCAGTGCGCCGCCGCAGAAGCTCGCGATTAAGCGTCTGAAAAAACGTCTGAAGATGCTGCACGACTACCGCAGTGATTCGCTGACCCATCGTGCAGGCGATGTCGAACTGGCCGTTGAAACGGTTGTGTTCGAACAATTGCTCCAACAATCCAATCAGTCACCGGATGCTGACCTAAATGAAAACAATAATTCTTCGCTCCGCCAAACACTGGACGAGATCCAGGGCGCAATTGCCGACCTAACGGCCACCTGCCGCTCTCGCTCGGATTCAGGAGCTAGCGAAGCAGAAGGGAATAGTTGCCATACTGAAGCGGCGATCAACAACTTCGCCGTCGACCACCATGGCTATGTCGAGCTGATCGAACACGAATTAATTGTCTCGCAACTGAACAACCTCCGCCAAGAATACGAGGACTTAGTCACTTTTCTCGAGCGCGACCAAGCCTCTAAATTAGATGACGCAGCGACGACAAATTGTGACCAGCCATCGCAATCAGGCGATATCGTTGAATACGAATTGTTGCAGCGACGCGTAGAGGAGCTGACCGAGGAATTGGTTCACGCGCGTGACGATGCTAACTTGAACTCGATCATTCGACATGAAAATGATGCAGCGCATACCGATGCACAAATAGAATCGTTGCGAGAAAAGCTTCTAGAGGAACGCCAATCGGTTGTCGAACTGCGGCTCGAAATTGACGATCTGAAGGCCGCGATGGTGTCGCAAACATCGCCAGGAGCAATCAATCCAATTGAATTTCTGACATGGGACCAACAGAAAGTTAAGTTGCTCGCTCAATTGGAACACGATACGATTCAATCGCAAATTGACGAGGAGCAATCACTTGAAATTCATGCAATTTTAGCTCAAACGCAAAATGAGATCGAGCGCAGAGATCAAGAGATTGCTGAGCTTCGTCGACTATTGTCCGAACAATCGACGGCGACTCAGACAATCGCGATCGGCGCTGCCGCTGTTGCTGAATTGCTTGATCATGATGACCTGATCAGCGAAGAACGCGAGAACTTGCGCCGGATGCAGGAGCATTGGCAGAACAAGCAACGTGAGGCCGAAATTGATATCTCAATCGAGCGCGCGAAGCTTGCTCGCCAGCGATCGGAGCTCGATGAACGCTTGAAAGATTTGGAACGCGAAACGAACAAATCACTTTCCGATCGTGAACCGACAAGTAATGGTGGCAGTCGATGGCTATCCCGTTTAGGATTGGGTGAAGGCAAAACGAGCTAGGTTGCGTCGCAGCATTTATAGGGTCGCACCACTTATATTTTTGGCCAATGCTTTGACGTCGCATGAAGATCTTTTTGAACTCAAGCCATCCAAAACGTTCTGGTAAAAATTTTCGCGGCCAATGAGAATTTCGACGATACCGCGAATCTACCGCAACCTCCGACGATGGAATGAGATTATCGCAGTCCTCCGCCGCTATGGGCTGGCGGATTGGCTGAGCCGATTCCATGCGAACTTTGTTCGTGACTGGATCAAAGACGATGGTGGCACCCCGCTGGCGGACTATTCAAGGGCAACACGAATTCGACTTGCGTTGATGGATCTGGGACCAACCTTCATCAAGCTTGGCCAGATCCTTTCACTCCGCCCTGACTTGGTAGGCTCTGAGATCGCGGCTGAACTGCAATCGCTTCAGAGCAACACGACATCCGATTCGTTCGAGCTAGTTCGTCAGTCTATTGAAAGTGAGCTCAACGGAACGCTGGACGAATTGTTTTACTCGTTCGAAGAAGTCCCAGTCGCCTCAGCTTCGATTGGCCAAGTGCATTTCGCTCAACTGCTTGACCAAACTCCCGTTGTCGTCAAAGTGCAGCATCACAACATTTGCGGCAAGGTGCATGAAGACCTGATGATTCTTGGCGGCCTTGCGACACTTGCCATGCGGATTCCAGAACTCGCCGCTTGGCAACCCGAACAGCTTGTCGACCAACTCTCACGTTCGCTTAAGAATGAACTTTCGTTTGCACGTGAGTTACGAAATCTGCAAAAATTTCAACAGGAGCTTTCGCATCACAAGTCACTGACGATTCCTAAACCGATCGAAGACCTTTCGACCGACCGTGTCCTTACAATGGAACGAATCACGGGCAGCAGTCTACAAGAATTAATCGATGCGAAAGAAGCGTCCGCTGAAGACTTGAGCTGCCTCGCCAAGCAACTCGCGCTGTTGTATATCGATATGATTTTTCGAATTGGCATTTACCATGCGGATCCCCATCCTGGAAATATTCGTGTCATCGCTGGAAACCAAATTGCGCTGCTTGATTTTGGCATGATCGGACGGATCGATGAACGATTGCGTGAGATTATCGAAGAGATGTTGATGGCGATCGTGTCGAGCGATTCGAGGATGCTTACGATTCTTATTAAGCGAGCCGGACGAGTGCCGCCGACTATTGATGAAGCCGCGTTAACGATTGATGTCTCTGAGTTTGTTGGCAATTACGGTTCACAACCTTTAGCCAGTTTTGATCTTCGTGGCGCTTTGAACGACATCACTGAAATCATGCATCGGCATCACATAGTTCTGCCAACACCGACAGGCATGTTAATTAAGACTTTGGTGACGTTGGAAGGAACTATCCGCCAGCTCAAGCCGCCGTTCAGTTTAATGGAGATGGTCAAACCCGCTTTTCGCGATTTGCGGTTTCGTAAGCTGTCACCGATTCGTCAAGCGAAAAAGCTCCGTCGGATGTATGCGGAAGTAGAAGACTTGATGGAACGCTTTCCGTCTCAGATCAGCTCGGTGATGGATTTGCTACAGCGCGGTAAAATGGATGTTCGGCTTTCACATCGAGGGCTCGGTCCGTCGATCAATCGGTTGGTCCTCGGAATGTTGACCAGCTCTCTACTTTTGGGCTCTTCGGTCCTGCTAGCCTTCAAGGTCCCGCCCCTGCTCTTCACTGACCGAATGTTTTGGGGCATGCAGAACTTGTCGATCATTGGAGCGATCAGCTTTTTGATCAGCGTGATGGTCAGTATACGTTTGTTGCTCGCAATTAATCGCTCTGGCCATCTCGATCCGTCGCACGACGAGCGTAATTGATCGGATTGGAAATTTTTGTTGCAGTCGATTCGCTGCTTAGCTTTATCGACTGTAAAACCGTCTATTTTCGGCTTTTGAAAGTCAATCGCCGACAGATTTTCCGAGGAACTTTGTTTTTCAGGCATCCTTGCCTATTGTCCAATTCCAAATACTCCGATTAAAACAGTTAGAAATTTGCTTGCGCCGATTTCATCAATAATCGGTGTAACTAGTTTCGTTGCATCAGAAAGCGGCAGCGACAGCCGCACTACTTCTATCGCGAAGTTGCGAAAAGTGGCATGAACGACAACGGAATTTATCCAGATCAGTCAATGTCAGCTTTTTACGCCCCTCTTTATTGGTAGGCGCGTGACTCGGGAGTAGCCAACAAACAAAACACTATGAAAGTTTCACCTTACTCGGTGGTCATCCTTGCGGTGCTGCTGTGTCTCCCGGCTTGTACAAAGCCGGTTGAACACGCTCACGAAGAACGCCACAAAATTGTCGTCACGTCACCGCAGGCAAGAGATGTCGTCAGCACGCAACAGTACGTTTGCCAAATTCACTCTTGCAAACATATTGAAGTGCGAGCACTGGACAATGGCTACTTGGAAGAAATTCCGGTCAAGGAAGGCCAATCCGTGACCAAGGGAGATTTGATGTTTCGAATCGTACCGGTGCTCTATCAAGCCAAGCTAGACACTGAAGCGGCCGAATTGCAATTGATGCAGATCAAGTACGACAACACCAAGAATCTTTTTCAGAAGAACGTTGTGTCGCAGCAGGAAGTGAATCTAGCACAAGCCGAGCTGGCGAAAGCGCAAGCCAAGATGAATCTGGCAAAGGCCGAATTGAACTTCGCCAATGTCAAAGCTCCATTTGATGGCATCATCGACCGGCTCAATATGCAGCAAGGTAGCCTCGTCGAAGAGGGTGACATGCTGACAACATTGTCAGACAACAGCGTTATGTGGGTTTACTTTAATGTTCCTGAGGCGAGGTATTTTGAATACGAAGCAAGCCTTGAAGAAGAAAAGATTAAGGGCAAGAAAAATCTTAAAGTCGAACTGATGCTTGCAGACGGGAAAAAGTTCTCGCAGGAGGGTCAGATCAACGCGGTCGAAGCGGATTTCAATAACGAAATTGGAACAATTGCCTTTCGTGCGGATTTCCCGAATCCCAACGGCCTTTTGCGCAACGGTCAGACCGGGACGATCTTGATTAGCCAAATCATTGAAGACGCAATCGTGATCCCACAACGGGCCAAATTTGAGATCTTGGCCAAAACGTACACGTACGTAGTCGAAGACTTAAGGGCCGAGCAAGACGAAGAAGAAGCAGTTGAAGGTCACACCGAGCATACTGCACATCACGAAACCGAACATCATTCCGAGCATACTTCTGAACACGGTGACGTAAATCACACGGAACGCGAAGCCGAACCCGGTGGTGCGTTGGGCGTAGTTCGTCAACGCGAGATTTTGATCGAGCGTGAATTAGACGACATCTACGTCATCAAGAGCGGGTTGGCGGCAAACGAAAAAATTGTTCTGGAGGGAGTAAGGCAAGTTCGAGACGGTGAAAAAGTGGAGTATGTCTTTGAGGCTCCCGAAGAAGTTCTTGGCCATCTTAAATATCACGCAGAATAGGCAGGCGATCTCATGTTTGCAAGAATTCTGCATCGGCCCGCATTGGCGATTGTTATCTCGCTGATCATTCTGTTCTTAGGTGGATTGGCAATTATAACTTTGCCGATCTCACAGTTCCCTTCCGTCGCGCCGCCCAGCGTGGTGGTTTCGGTTTCTTTTCCGGGCGCTAGCGCCAAAGTTCTTACCGATTCCGTGCTGGTCATCTTGGAGCAGTCGATCAACGGCGTTCAAGACATGCGCTACATGATCTCCGATGCGACTAGCGCCGGTGAGGCCACGATTCAAATCATTTTTGAACCTGGCACGGACCCCAACGTCGCGGTCATGAACGTCAACAATCGTGTGCAATCGGTCAAGAATAATCTCCCGCCAATCGTCGATCGGGAAGGCATCATCGTGATGCAAAATATGACCAGCATGCTGATGTACGTGAACGTCTTCAGTACCGATCCAGGAGTTGATCAGAATTTTCTTTATAATTACGCCAACAACAATATCCTGCCCGAAATTAAACGGATCCAGGGTGTTGCTCGGCCTACGATCCTCGGCAACCGTGCTTATGCAATGCGCGTTGAGCTGAATTTGGATCGGATGCGGGCTTACAATGTGTCGGCCGAAGACGTCATGAAGGCATTAGCGGATCAAAGTATGATTGGTTCGCCTGGACGGCTTGGCCAAGCAACCGGAACAACATCGCAAACAGTCGAATATGTATTGACATGGGTCGGCCGCTATGACCGTCCAGAGCAGTATGAGCAGATCATCTTGAAGGAGAATTCGAAGGGTGAAATTCTTCGAATCAAGGACATTGCCGAAGTCTCTTTGGGATCGTCTTTCTACGATCTTTACTCGGACATTGACGGCAAACCTTCAGCAGCAATAGTGCTGAAACAGACACCAGGCTCCAACGCAACTGAAGTCATCAAACTAGTCAAGAACAAGCTTGATGAGATGAAAGAGTCGTTCCCTTCTGGCATGGACTACACGGTCACCTATGACGTTTCCAGTTTTTTGAATGCTTCGATTGAAAAAGTTCTTCATACGCTGCTGGAAGCTTTCATTCTGGTCTCGTTGGTTGTCTATATATTTCTAGGCGATTTCCGTAGCACACTTATTCCGACTTTAGCCGTCCCAGTATCGCTGATTGGCGCATTCTTTTTCATGTTGATTTTCGGTTTGTCAATCAACTTGATCACGCTCTTCGCATTGGTACTGGCAATCGGTGTGGTGGTGGACGACGCGATTGTGGTCGTCGAAGCCGTGCATGAAAAGATGCACACCAAACACCTTGGGCCATATCAAGCCACTCAGGAAGTCATGCACGAGATCAGCGGCGCCATTATCGCGATCACTATGACGATGACTGCGGTGTTTGTGCCGGTAACTTTTATGACTGGACCGGTAGGAGTGTTTTACCGCGAGTTTGGACTGACGATGGCCATGTCGATCGTTCTTTCTGGCCTGGTCGCCCTGACGCTCACGCCGGTGCTTTGCGCGATGATCCTCAAGCCCTTACATGGCGATGAACAACCACGTGGCGTGGTCGGTCTATTAAACCGAGGAATGTCGGCTGCTGCCGGAAACAAAGCTTTCGTACTACGAGGCTTACTCTGCCTTTTGCTTGGTATTGCAGTTGGGGCCGGAGTTTACTTTCTGCTGCACGTGGAAGTGATTCATGAAGTCGTGTCCGAGCAATTACCGCTGACGGATCTTCGTATTCAGATCATCGCTGGGATTGTTGCTTTATTGGCAACAATGACTTTCCGTGCAACCTTTTCTGGCAGCGACGGAAGCGCCAAGAAACGCGGCCCGTTGGGTATTTTCTTGCATATCTTTGATCGCGGCGTGGTCAAGACAACTGACGGTTACGCTGCAATTCTAGGCTTGCTCGTCCCGCGACGTATTCTGACGATGCTTATCATTGGCGGATTTGTTTACGGTATTTATTTCGTCAACAACATGCTCCCGGCAGGTTTTATCCCGCTGGAAGATCAAGGCATGATTTATGGCATTATTCAGACGCCTCCGGGCTCGACGCTGGAATACACCAACGCTAAATCGCATGAGTTGCAAGCGATCTGTGAAGAGATCGAAGGCGTAACGTCGGTCTCATCGATTGCCGGCTACGAAGTATTGACTCAGGGGCGAGGATCCAACGCGGGAACGTGCTTGATCAACTTGGAACCTTGGGCAAAGCGCAAGCAGACCTCGCGAGAAATCATCGAAGAGCTCGAAGAGAAGGGGCGCAGTATTGCGAACGTTAAACTTGAATTCTATGAGCCGCCAGCGGTTCCAGGTTTCGGTGCTGCCGGTGGATTCTCGCTAAACTTGCTTGATAAGACAAATAGCGGCGACTACGAAGAAATGGGCAGAGTGACGGACAAGTTTATGGCCGCACTGGGCGAGCGTCCAGAACTCAAAGGGTTGTTCACATTCTTTGCAAGCGATTATCCGCAATACGAGCTGATCATCGACAACGACGTGGCCATGCAAAAAGGCGTTTCAATTGCTGATGCGATGAACAATCTTTCCATCGTCGTGGGCAGCACTTGGGAGCAAGGCTTCGTTCGATTCGGTCAGTTCTACAAAGTGTATGTGCAAGCCTTGCCCGAATTCCGTCGCTATCCTGAAGACTTCGAGAACATGTTCGTCAAGAACGATACCGGCGAGATGGTTCCCTACTCG
Source organism: Pirellulaceae bacterium (assembly GCA_041740995.1). GTDB lineage: Bacteria > Planctomycetota > Planctomycetia > Pirellulales > Pirellulaceae > JBGSKY01. The sequence continues at coordinate 9,802 of JBGSKY010000192.1, read as the reverse complement.
GCGTTTATGAAGCTTAAGAAGCAACAAGGGCTGAATGAAATCAGTCGATATAACTTGTATACAACGGCCGCAATTCAGGGCGCACCAGCGGCTGGCTACAGCACTGGTCAAGCGATCGCGGCAATCCAAGAAGTAGCTGCGGCAACGCTGCCGCGCGGTTATGGCATTGACTGGCAAGGACTCTCGTATGATGAAGCTAAAAAAGGAAACTTGGCGATCTTTATCTTCTTGATTGTGATCGTCTTCGTTTATCTAGTTTTGGTTGGTCAATATGAAAGTTTCCTTTTACCACTGGCTGTAATAATTTCATTGCCTGTCGGTCTATTCGGATCCTTTCTGTTTTTGCAAGCCATGGGTCTCTCAAATGACGTTTATGCGCAGATTGGACTGGTTATGTTGGTCGGTTTGCTGGGCAAAAATGCGATTCTGATCGTCGAATTTGCGGTTCAACGACGCCATGAAGGCGCCAGTCTCATTGACGCCGCCATCGAAGGCGGCAAATTGCGATTCAGACCTATTCTCATGACTTCGTTCGCCTTCATCGCTGGGATGATTCCATTGGTTCGTGCCACTGGCCCGGGAGCGATCGGCAACCGCACCATTGGCACCACCGCCGTCGGCGGAATGTTGATGGGAACTGTGATCGGGGTGTTGGTCATCCCCGGACTGTATTACCTGTTCGCCAAGATGGCTGACGGACGCTCATTAATCAAGGATGAACACGATGAACCGCTCAGCGAGCTCTTCGAACGCGAACGCTAAAAAACTTGCGATAACCACAGCGATTGTCTTGAGTATCTTGATTACGATTCCTTCGTGCAAGATACCGGACTTGCGTTGCGCTTTGCGTGGTCCTGGACTGCCAGAAAGCTACCACCTTGGTAACGGACAAAACCGCGGCTCGTCGTTGTGGGGCTTTGGCGCGGCCAACGTTCCTGCCAAACCTGCTGACTCGGATCCGAAGTCGTTTGATTCAGAGAATCCAAGTGATGACAAAGACGAAGAAGACAAAACAGACGTTTCTTCTGATGACGTAGCCAGCGACACAAAGAACGGGGGCGGCCCGTTTCATTTTGCTGGCTTTATCAAACCCGCGAAGTCGCCGGATCTAAACGCCTTAGACAACATCAATTATGCGACGCCCGATGCTGGGCAAACGGCCAATAATGCACAGAGCAAATCGACTAAGTCGAAAGGTCTTGTGAGCTCATTCAAGCTTGCAAACTTTATCAAGCCAGTAAGTTCGCTAGATTTAGAGGCTTCCGATAGTGCGAGCGATAAGGAGACGACGTCGCCAGTCAATGAGACGGACACAACTTCGAAATCTAGCGATTCAACAAATGGTACAGAAGCTTTGCCGCCGGCTGCCGAACCAATCCAACCGATTGGAATTGTTGGATCATCTGCCTTGGACCCGGGAATCGTCAGCTTTGAAAATTCGGCCCAAATCCCTTGGTGCGACTTCTTTAACGACCCTTACCTGACAGGTTTGATTGGACAAGCCATTAGTGGGAACCAAGAACTTCGAATTCTCAATGAAGAGATACAAGTTGCTAACAACGAAGTCCAAGCCCGAAGAGGGGCTTATCTTCCGTTCTTTAGCTTGGGTGCCGGTGCAGGCCTTGAGAAGTCGAGCCGATTTACTCGCGCCGGCGCAGTCGAAGACCAGTTAACAGCTGCCCCGGGTAAAGGGTTTCCCGATCCACTGCCAAACTTCTTGCTAGCGACTAATGTAAGCTGGGAAATCGACATCTGGCGACGCCTTAGAAACTCGCGAGACGCCGCATCGCTTCGATATCTCGGGACGGTTGATGGCCGGAATTTTACGATCACTCGTTTGGTTGCCGAAGTGGCCGAAAACTACTACGGGCTATTATCGCTCGACAGCCAAATGGTTACCCTTGAGAATACAATCAAGATTCAAGAACAAAGCCTAGAAGCAGCTAAGAACCTAAAGGCGGCCGGGCGCGGCACTGAGCTCGGGGTGCAACGCTTTCAAGCCGAAGTCCGCAAAAACCAAAGTGAACTGCTAATCATCCAGCAAGACATTGTGGAAGCCGAAAACCGAATCAACTTTTTGCTTGGTCGATATCCTCAGACCGTTGAACGCCTATCAGTTGACTACCTAAATCTCAATTTACAAACGTTGGCAGCCGGAGTGCCGTCTCAACTGCTAAGAAACCGCGCGGATATTCGACAAGCAGAGCGAGAATTAATGGCTGCCGGACTGGACGTGCGAGTTGCTCGTGCACGTTTCTATCCTGCTTTGATTTTGAGTGCTGGAGTTGGGTATCAAGCCTTCAATCCGAAATACATTTTCGATAGCCCAGAATCGCTGATCTACAACGTCGCAGGCGACCTCGTTGCCCCAGTAATCAACCGTAAAGCGATAAAGGCCGAATATATGACGGCCAACTCGCGGCAGCTTCAAGCTGTTTACGAATACCAGCGAACGATCCTGACGGCATTCACCGAAGTCATCAACTACATGAACAAAGTTGATAACTATGCCAAAAGTATTGAGATCAAAAAACAGCAGTTGGACGCTCTTCAGTCATCCGTCGAAAACGCTACAAACCTATTCCAAAACGCTCGTGCCGAATACATCGAAGTGCTGCTCTCCCAGCGTGACTTAATGGAGGCGCGAATGGTCACAATTGAGACTAAGCAGGAACAACTTTCGGCAGTCGTCAACGCTTACCAAGCGCTTGGTGGTGGCGGACTACGATAGATCGGACTCACAATCGATCAAGCACCTTTGCAGTGCAAGCTCACGTAGGTCAGGAACGGTCCTGACCTACTATTTCCCCAAGTCTCTTGCATCGAACATCTAGCTCCGGTCCGACACCAGAACACAGACCTTCGCAAGCAGCTATTTGCCGATGCAGTAAAGATATTCTTGCCGTTTGCCATCGACGGTGGTTGCTGCTCGATAGTAGATCCGGCTGTCGCAGATGACTGGCGTTGCAAAGACTTCTTCGCCAAGCTGGTTTTTTGCGACCTCTTCATAGCTCTCATTGCTGGCGTGAAAAACAAAGGTTTCGCCATCCTCGTTGGTCGCAAAGATCATCTCACCCACTAAGACCGGCGAGGCAGAAAAATTTCCGCCTAGCCGATTCTTCCAAAGCTCTTTTCCAGACTCACTCGACCAGCAAACGGCGATACCCGCATCGAGGGTTCCAAACAAAATTTTATCGCGTACCAACAACGACGGGACGTAGAGTCGAGTTTTGTTTTCCCACTCGATCGTACCTTTGCCGTCAGCCGAGACGGCCGACATGTGGTTGCTTGGATATCCACCACTGGTATAGACTCGAAGCCCATCGGTTACCGTCGACGTGACGCACTCAGTCGTAGCTCCTTTGATCTCCCACAGCGTCTTTCCCGTCAGTGGATCGAAACTCGATACTTTATTACAGCCCGTCAAAACGACTTGATCTTTACCAGCCGCTCTCAAAATGATCGGCGATGGATAGTTGGGTTCTTTGGGCCGTTCACGAGTCCAAACGGTCTTTCCGGATGAGCGATCCAGTCCAGCAATCGCGCCGCCCCCTTTATTGTCGGACGAAACGATCACCAGCGATTGATAAAGCGCGGGTGATGAACCATAGCCCTGATGTTCGATATAGCTAGAAATTTTCGACTGCCAAAGCTGCTCACCATTCAAACTGAGCGCGGTCGTCACCAATGAGTCGCTGTTGGGGAAATTGACAAAGACTTGCTCACCGTCGCAGGCAGGGGTACTCGATGCAGCGGTCGATCGCTCGTTCTTCCGCATCCCACCCGAGCTATGAACAATGGTTTTCCACAGTTCTTTACCGCTGGCTCGATCGACGCACAGAACCAGCTGAGCACCGCTCGATTCATCAGCGGTCTGAAGAAAAATCCGATTCCCCATTAAGCACATAGACCCATGCCCTCGGCCCGGAATCGCTGTCTTCCACGCAATGTTCTCAACATCGCTCCAATGCAAAGGGGGCAATTGGTCCGGAGCCGCAGTCCCGTTTCTACTTGGCCCGCGCCACCAAGGCCAATCGGTGGCTGAAATGTCAAATCCATCGCTCACTTCGAGCTCGGTCGATGGCTCAGCGACCGTCACCTGCGAAATAACCATGCCGATAATTAGAAACGAAACCAGACCAGCGAAATTACGCCGCAATGATTTGAAAAACATGATCATGAAACAATCCAAAAGATGGCAAGCAAAGGGTCTGACCAGTCCTAAGAATAGAGAAAGTTTTATTCGAGCGTTACTCCCCATCCAATTACAAAAGCAAAACTGATCTCTTATCATTTCGTGATTCTGCTATAGTAACGACGCGTCGGCAGTTCGATCCCTAGTTCAACTTTAATGGAGCGTATCATGGGTAAAGGCAACAACAGCACAAAGAATGACAAAAAAGCCATGAAACCTAAACAAGACAAGAAGAAGGGGGCCGCCAAGCCTGTCGCACCAAAGCAAAAATAAGTGCACAAGAACGATCTAACTGCGAACAGCGATTCGTAATTTTGCGGAGCTTGACCGGCTATTGGAGCGTTGCTCGGCCGGTGAAGCTCGAATAACTTCTTTCGATACGGATGCATAGAGCCCGTTTCGTAAACCGTCGCTAAAAGAAGACTTCACGCGACGGTCCTCTCCTGAGTGAAAAGTGAGCATCGCGACTCGGCCACCTTTTTTCATGAACAACGGAAGCTGGCGCAGCAACGCGTCGAGCGACCCGAGCTCGCGATTAACGGCGATGCGAAGCGCTTGGAAAACTCGTCTCACAGTCAAATTCGACTCGGCATCGCTTTGGCTTTTTTCGGCTGAACGTAGGACTTGTACAAGTTCGAATGTCGTTAAGAGCGGTGACTTTTTATGCGCCGCTAAGATGGCGACCGCGATAATAACCGCGTTAGGCTCATCGGAATTTTCGCAAAGCATTGCACTCAGTTGCGCAGTGTCCAGCGATGACAATAGCTCGCTGGCCGAAAGTCCGCTGTGAGGATTCATACGCATATCCAATGGCCCATCTTCCTTGAAACTAAAACCGCGCGTTGGATCATCCAGTTGCATCGACGACAATCCTAAGTCAACCAGCAACGCATCGACTCCATGAGGGGCCTCGACGGCAAGAAAAGCGGCTATTCCCGCGAAATTCATCCGACGAACATCGATCAAGGCGCCAACCGGAGCGACGGCTCGCAATCGGGCTTCTGTTTTTGGGAGTTCGATCGGATCGGCATCGACGCCCAGCAAACGACCGCCAGGTTGAATGGCCGCTAAGAGCTCTTGAGCATGACCGCCATAACCAAGCGTGCAATCGACGACCACGTTACCAGGCACCAACGCCAGCGCCGTTAAGATCTCGGCGACCATAATCGGACGATGCATCCCAGCCGGTGTCTGCCCACGATCGACAACCTTCGAAACATCTTCCATGTAACGCTTCGGCTGATGCTCCTTGTACTTCTCTCCAAAGCTCCGAGGGTTAGGACCCGAATATCGGCGTCGTCGAGCGGGTTTCTCTGGTAAGTCATCCATCGCCAACAACCTAACGCATTACAGTGTCGCAAAATAGCATCGCTTTTGAGAATTTGAACTTCGCAGCCAATGCAACTCGAGCGGCGGTTCTGACTGAGCGAACAAATTTCAATTTGCCGTCAGCATGTTTGCTCAGCCCTTAGATCCTCCACGTTGCAGGCAAAGCTTAGAACGAGCGGAATCGCTGATGAAAAAACTCGACGTTGCCAGCGACGGACCGACGTTGAAGTTCATCCAGCATTAAATGGCGTTGCTATGCTCTGACACAGTCAACAAAGTACTTTCGATCGACTCCATCGCCTTCTTCGATTAAACCATGCACGTCCGTATCAAAGCCGGGAAATTGGTCGTTAAACGATTTTGCGAATCTAAGATATTCGACGATTGTCTTATTAAATCGCTCACCAGGAATCAAAAGCGGAATGCCTGGCGGATATGGTGTCAGCAATACCGCCGTTGCCCGACCAAGCAAATCGTTGATCTCGACACGATCGATCTCGTGATGTGCCAATCGATCGAATGCGTCCGACGGCGTCATTGCAGCATCGATTTTTGATAAATACATTTCCGTTGTCACTCGCGCGATGTCGTTTTGTCGGTACACATCGTGAATTTGTTGGCACAGATCCTTCAGCCCAAGTCTCTCGTAGCGGGTATGCAATTGAGCAAATTCTGGCATGACTTTCCAGATCCGATGGTTTTTATCGTAGTCATCTTTAAACTGTTGCAAAGCGCTGAGCAGGGTGTTCCATCGTCCCTTCGTGATACCAATAGTGAACATGATAAAGAACGAGTAGAGACCGGCTTTCTCAACGATAACGCCTTTCTCCACGAGATAGCGCGTCACGATCGACGCCGGGATACCTGTCTCAGTAAATTTCCCAGACATCTCCAAGCCTGGTGTGACAACCGTTGCCTTGATTGGGTCAAGCATATTGAAGCCTGGCTCGAGATCGCCAAAGCCATGCCAATCTTCGTTCGCCTTCAGAACCCAATCTTCGCGTTCGCCAATGCCATCTTCAACCAAGTGTTCCGGTCCCCAAACGCGGAACCACCAATCACTGCCCCACTCGTCGTCGACTTTCCGCATCGCTCGGCGGAAGTCCAAAGCTTCCAAAATCGATTCTTCAACCAACGCAGTTCCTCCAGGCGGTTCCATCATTGCCGCCGCGACGTCACAAGAAGCGATAATCGCGTACTGCGGCGATGTAGAAGAGTGCATCAAATAGGCCTCGTTGAACGTATGGCGATCAAGCTTTCGATTTTCTGGTTCACGCACCAAAATCTGGGAAGCTTGCGAGATTCCAGCTAGCAGTTTGTGCGTCGAATGTGTCGCAAAGATCATCGAATCTTTTGGCCTTGGTCGATTGAAGCCGATCGCGTGCATGTCCTGGTAAAACGTATGGAACGCCGCATGCGGCAACCACGCTTCGTCGAAATGCAACGTTCCAATTTCACCGTCCAATTCGCGTTTAAGCATTTCGACGTTGTACACGATGCCATCGTAAGTGCTCTGGGTCACAGTCAGTATTCGCGGCTTTAGATCTGGATTGGCTTTTAATGCTTCAGCAGCAAACGGGTTCTCACGAATCTTTGTCCAGATATTTTCGATCGCGAATTCCTTCATTGGAATTGGCCCAATGATGCCCAGATTGTTGCGCGTCGGCGTCAAGAAAACAGGAATCGCGCCGGTCATGATAATCGAGTGCAAAATCGATTTATGGCAATTACGATCAACGACGACAATGTCACCCGAAGCAACGGTCGAATGCCAAACCATTTTGTTTGATGTCGAGGTTCCGTTGGTGACAAAGTAACAGTGATCGGCGTTGAAGATTCGTGCGGCGTTCAGCTCTGAAGCGGCAACAGGTCCGGTATGGTCAAGCAACTGACCTAGTTCGTCGACCGCGTTGCAAACGTCAGCTCGCAACAAGTTCTCGCCAAAAAACTGATGGAACATTTGTCCAACGGGACTCTTTAGGAATGCCACGCCGCCTGAATGCCCCGGGCAATGCCATGAGTACGAACCATCTTGGGCGTAATTAATCAGTGCGCGAAAAAATGGCGGAGCGAGCGAGTTGGTGTAAGAACGAGCTTCACGCAAAATGTGCCGCGCGACGAACTCCGGCGTGTCTTCGAACATGTGAATGAAACCGTGCAGCTCCTTCAAGATATCGTTTGGGATATGTCGCGATGTTCGCGTTTCTCCATACAAAAAAATCGGGATGTCGGCGTTTTTAAAACGGATTTCTGTAATAAATGCGCGTAGATTGTGCAGTGCCGGCGCCAGCGTCTCTTCGCTTGCAAATTCGTCGTCGTCAATTGAAAGAATAAATGCCGACGCTCGCGACTGTTGCTGTGCGAACTGGGACAGATCACCATAATGAGTGACGCCAACGACGTCAGTTCCTTCGCCTTCGATTGCTTCAGCCAAGGCCCGAATACCTAGTCCTGAAGCGTTTCCGGATCGAAAATCTTCGTCAATGATGACGATTGGAAAATTAAATTTCATGCATTTTGCTCTTTAATACTGCCCAGAATGACGACGCTCGATAAAAACGCCGTCTTGCGAGGTTTGCGTTCAACCGGCCTCTGAAATCCCGCTTATGACCGCCTAACCGCCGACGAAACATCGTACCCGCAATACTGGTTTTAGATAGGAAACCATTTTTGACAATGCTTTGCGACCACCCGTCACGCTATTTTTCATGACCAAATTCGCGGTCATTTCGACGCGCATTGCCACGAACATGCTCAGTGCGGCTCGTTTTTCAGTGTCCTCGACGCACCAGCGGTTTTAATATGGCGTCCTTAGAATGCGTATTGTCAGGCACGATCTCTTTTTGGTAGCAAAGCATTAGCGAATCTCTCTGAGAACAGCCAAAATTGTTGGACCATTTGCAAGCAATCGCATGCTTCCCAAAAGCTGGGCACGACGCCTTAAGATTCACGAAAGCTCGCAACGATTGTTGTGTCGCTGCAGCATTTTGCTCTGCGCGGTACTTCCGGTTGGGCTTAACGCGGCAATTTCGCTTCATTCGCTCACTCCTTGGTCGATTCAAGCTGCCAACGCCACGATTGAGCGACGCGTTTCTCTTGGTCTCGGCGTTCCGGTGAAAATCACCAGTTCGCGTTGGCTTTCGCCTCAAAAATTACAGCTAGTTGGTCTGCAATTACGCCATCCCGAAACGGGCCAAAACTTGGTCGACGTCGATCGTGCAACAGCCGAACTGTCGTCTGGGCAGTGGCTCATCCGAGCAGATAATGCGACTTGCTCGGTGACCGAGTTGATTAGCTTGTCGCAAGCCGCACATGCGTGGTTTTTGTGCCGCGTCGACTCGGAGTTGTCCTCTGCTCGACTGATCGTAGAAACCGCCAAACTCGGCGATCTTTCCAGCGGAAAATTTGAATCACAATTCGTACCAAGCGTGAACAAAAGTACGCTCAACATCCATTTTCAACCGCAAATGGGGGAAGGCAAAGCGATTGAATTCGCAATCAGCAGAATTCGCGAAAACCAAAATCGATGGACCAGTGTTCAATTGGAAACCAACGGTCTGGAGATTCCGGTTTCCACGATCAAACAGGTTGCCCCGCTGGTAGAAAAGCTTGGTGTTGACGCGACTTTTGCAGGTAACGCTGCGGTATGGATTGACGAGTCTGAGTGTCGAGCCAGCTTGCGACAAGTGCTGCTGCGGAATTGTCGTTGGGAGAATCTAACCGCTGACTTGGCCTTTCATGCCAGCGGACAAGGAAACATTTGGATCGATGACGCGATCTTTTTGAATGGTCAAATCCAGTCGCTTGGTGGCTCACTTGAAAGCAGCCTTGGCAACATTAGTACAGAATGGCTTTACAAGTCCGCCTTGATCTTGCGTACCCCATTGCGACCGGGCGCTCTTCAAGACGCGGGGCCAACTCGGCCGTTTACGGCTGCTAAGGTTTTATTTCAAGTCGATCGGCAGGGCGTTGTATTGCTGGGCGGATATCAGCCGTCCGTTCAAGGCCATCCGAAGGTCATGATCGCTGACGGTTCTGGAGGATTGCTATACCAGTCCGATTTAGCTCGCAACCCTTTGGTCGACTTGGCGGCTTGGATTGCGGCGGTACCCGAAGTGCGAATCGTCGACAATGTGGTTCAACAAGCGGCTTTTGAGTCGCAAATTGCTCCTTCATTGAACTCGGCCGTCTACGCTGCATTGTCAAGCTGCCTACCAATGACCAATCAACGTGATGCGACTGATCCAGCGGCTCAAGTCGCGAATCAGCCAAACACAG
>JBGSKY010000191.1:0-1761 GCA_041740995.1 Pirellulaceae bacterium | reverse complement strand
GAATCATCCATCGGGATATTAAACCCAGCAACGTGCTGGTGGCAGAATACGACCATCGCGCCGTCCCGAAAGTGATCGACTTCGGGGTCGCAAAGGCCACGACGCACAAGCTGACCGACAAGACGATGTTCACTCAGTTTGGTCAACTGGTCGGTACGTTTGAGTACATGAGTCCCGAGCAGGCCAAGCTGAACCAGATGGACATCGACACCCGCAGCGACATTTACTCGCTGGGCGTGCTGCTGTACGAGCTGTTGACCGGCGAGACACCCTTTGATCGCAGTCGTCTGCGGTCGGCGGCCTTCGAGGAACTGCTAAGAATCATTCGCGAAGACGAGCCTCCCATTCCCAGCACGCGATTGACCACGAGCGCGTCTCTGGCGGCCGCATCCGCTAAACGTGGAACCGAGCCGACGAAGCTGGGTACGTTGATTCGTGGCGAATTGGATTGGATCGTGATGAAAGCCATCGACAAGGAACGCTCCAGGCGGTACGAAACCCCCAACGCTTTTGCGGAAGACATTCAGCGGTTTTTGAACCAGGAAGCCGTTGCCGCTCGTCCCGCATCGGCGGCTTACCGTTTGAAGAAGTTCTACCAGCGGAATCGAGCGTCGGTATGGACCGCTTCAGCCATTGCCGCCACGCTCGTCCTCGGTACGTGTGTCAGCACGTTCATGGCGATTCAGGCTCGATCGTCCAACCAAGTTGCGTTAAAAAGTATTGAGCAACTCCAACATTCAGAGAGAACAGTCGCGGAGGAACGCGACGCACAGAAGAAACTGTCGGACGAACTGTCTGTTCGAAACAAAGAGCTGCTGAATCAAAAAGAAGAACAGCGCAGATTGCGGTACGTCAGCGACATGAATCTTGTACAAGCCGCATTCGAAGGAGGTGATACTTCACGCGCTCAAGCTTTGTTGGACGCTCACCGACCTGAACCAATTTCGGAAGGCCAGAAAGCGATTGAGGGCAATCGCTCTACTCTGACACCTGGCCAGCCCGACTTGCGAGGGTTCGAGTGGCGATACTGGCAGAAACAGTTGCATCGCGAAGTGAAATCAGGGCAAGCGCCCAATGGAATTGTCAATCGCTGGGCTTTTCCAAGCTTCAATCACAACGGCACTCGCATTGCATGGTTGGACGAAGTGCGGTTTGAACTCATGATCTCCGACACGGCCACAGGTAGATCCGCTTGGACCCTTCCCTTAAAGGGAAAAATTGTAAGTAGTTCACAAGTAACGGTACTGTTCGACACAGTCGGAAAGCACATGGCGGTCGACATCGTTCGACCGCGGAACGACAACAAGCGTTTTTACGAACATGAGATCACTGTTCGGTCCTCGGCGACCGGCGAAGTCTTGCACACTCACAACGTTACGGCGCCGAATCCCGTTCCGGAACTCGTTACGATTCGTGGAGCAAATCTGGTTGGAAATAGGGACGGATTTGCTCTTTGCATCGTTGACGAGAACGATCAGAAGATTCTCCGACATTGGATATTTGAAACCGGGGAAGCTAGCACGATTTGTTCCGTACCCGAATCCGTCACCTGGATATCCAGCCTCAGCCCAAATCAATCGCGGTACTCAACTCATGGCATTGGAAGTGGAGCAGAGCGCGGACCGATTCAACTATTCGATGGGGAATCAAGTGAATCGACAATTGTGGGCGCCGGTACCGCGGAACAATTCAGTCCCGATGGAAATCGTTTGATCTACTCACATGGAGAAGGGGTTAGTATCTACGACATTGCTTCCAAGA
>JBGSKY010000190.1:0-3079 GCA_041740995.1 Pirellulaceae bacterium | reverse complement strand
TCCAATACGAATGCCGATTTTTGGATTAGTTTTGCGTTTGCAAAGGAGGAGCCTCAATTACCTTCGGAGTGGACTGCACGCGTCACCAATGAGAAAAAGAACACTTGGGATTCCGCTGTCGGTTTCGCTGTGACACAAACCGTTTGGGGCGAGTACGACAATAAGTTCTTCCCGCTCGAGGTGCAGCAATTAGAAAATCGTGGAGATGTCGAGGAAGTACCAACGCTGGATAAAACGTCTGAGATCAACCGATTCTATTGGCTGGATTGCGACAAAATGGAAGAGATCCTAACACCCAAGGGAATCGTAACCTACCTCAAGACCGCTCCGCCTTCTGCCGATCTCTTTTCCGATCTGAAACAGTATGCCCTGGACATCAAAAAGATACCGTAGGGGCTTAATCCAAGCATGTATGCCTCAGTCGAGAACAGGGCAATATCAATGGGGTTAGCTTTGCATATACAGTGACGGATAATTCACGAGCCAATTCAAAGAGTCCTGACCCCTTTGACTCGCGGGCGGGGTTCTGAATCGCTGCGGCCGCTTGCTACTTGTCGCAAAACATCGCGGAAGGAATGCGAGATACTGTGGGATTGATTGGCTTCGCAAAGGCCTGCCAAACGCTGGACCTCTTCCATATCCGTGATCTCACCCAGAGTTTGCGTCTGCCCAGGTTGGTGGCTGACTAAGAGCATCTTACTTCCAAAACGTACGACATAAACTTGTTGACGGGGAGCCATGGCGGTTCTTCCCATAACCTGAACCACTTCCGATGGCAGCTTGGCAAATGTGTTAGGCTGAGTGCGTCGAAATAGCCATGCAATGATCAAGAACAAAGACAGCACAATCGCGAGCGAAAACAGCATCGAAAAAACAGTGGCCCAACTGCTCTTCGGTTTGCTGATGCTGTTTAACGCCTCTTTGCTAGAAGGTCTCAGTTCGATCGACTCACGCGATGGGGCGACGTCTGTTTTGAGTGGACTGGTTGTCGTAGTCCAACTCGCGGCTTGCACGCCGGAATCGGCGTAGGGTTGCATGGCACCTGAGGCAGCCGGACCTTGTGTGCTATTTGCGGGAGGCAGGTTTTGTTGGAAGACACGCTGCCCCGAAGGTTGGACACGTATGGATTCCGCAGCAGGTGGAAATGCGTTATTGGACGGCGCTTGCAAACTGTGACCCTGCGGCCTAATTACAGTGGGCTCATTGGTCCGACTATCAACACGTGATGGCTCCGGTGGGAATTGCCCGAAAACAGATCCTGCAACCCCGAGCATGCAAAACATGAAAGGAAGGTAAAGGGAACAGCAGACAACACGTCTGACAGAAATTCTATTCAATTGCATCGCTGCCTACCAGTTCCGCAACGCGAACGCAGAAGTTATCGTTCAACACCAAAACTTCACCTCGAGCTACCAATCGCCCATTCACATAAATGTCGACCGGATCGCCTGCCAGCTTGTCCAAGGTCACGACAGACCCTTTCCGCAGTTGCAGTATCTCGTCAAGATGCATTCGAGTTCGCCCAAGCTCGATTTTTAAATCGAGGGTCACGTCACGAAGCAGATCCATCGAAACTTTTTCTGGTGGACCACCTTCGCCAACCAGTTCTTCTAATCGATATTTTTGGACTTTTGGACCGCGAAGGGAATCTTCAACTTCGCGCAGCGCCACTTCTGCTTGTTGCAAAAGGGACTCGGAATCTTGAGTGCTTCGCGAGCCGGCGTCGGTAGCCGAAGCTGCCGCACCAGGTGTAGAAGTTGGATCCGACATAAAACGTCCGTGTTTTGCTAGCGATGTTAGTCTTCCAGTACTTGATAATCGGCAAAACCGACACTTAACAGAATTGCCTCTCCCAATAACTCTGTACTTGTCGCTAAAACTCGCCGTTGAATCAAGCCCAGTTGGTTTTCTTCCAGTTCTTGCATCGAGGCATTCCGAATTTCTAGCATCATTCGATAACGAAAGCGGAGTTCGCGTTCAGCAAAAAGTTCTTGCATATGTTCCAGGTCGCTCGAGTGCAATGTTCCAAACAATCGGAACTCGACTTTATAGTTCGTATCCGCCCCGACAGGACGAAAAGAAACACCATGCGTACCCAAGTCAAATTCAACAATCGTATCTTCGTCGACGGCATGCTCTTGGGTGGCTTTGGAGTCGATTTCTTGAGCGATAGCAATCAAGCGTGTTTCCGCGAGTGCCGCAACCTCTTCGCCTGACGGAACCAGGAAGAAGAAAACGAAGGTTTCCGCGACGACCACCAGACTAACGAAGACGCCGATTATGATTTTACCTTTCAGGCCTCCGCCTGCCGGCTTAGCACCATCCGCTGCAGCTGCCTTGTCTTTAGCCCCTGCCTCTTTCTCCTTAGCGGGAGCTGCTTTTTCTTTTTTAGGTGCCGACATGATATGACAACAGATTCCAAAATGTTCAAAGGTCCGTAAATCAGAAAATCAAGAAAGACTTTCGTATTAGGAATTTAGAACGCGAAACAGCGCCAGCAACCAAACTTCGGCTGCGATTGAAAAATCGATTGTCCGTTTGGGTCGATTTTAACGGATGTTTCGAATAAGTTGGCTTAAACGATCGATAGCTGCTTGGAGATGGTCACCAAAACATTTTTGAATTGCGGGGTGCGCGATTGCGGGTCCACGATTCTTGAAACCAAAACATTCGACTCTGGGTAATACATCATGGCGTTGCCATCGCGAATTTCTTCAAAGCCACGAGCGAGAATGTTGTGCATGCGGCCCGTGTCGCTGGCCACCGTCACAAGATCATCATGTTGCAACCCCAATCGTTTCAGATCGGTAGGATGCATCAAAATCACATCCCGTCGTTCTTGATGCCGATAGAGATCGTAGTCCTCGTAGACCACGGTGTTGAATTGGCCTTCGCTGCGGACCGTCATCAAGCGAAGTTGGTTTTGCCCAAGCGATGTTAGGTTGGGAAGGGTATGCGAGAAAAGGTTAGCGCGACCGTCATGGGTTTTGAACTTGGGCTCGTGATACGTTCGCCCCCCAACTTGAAACTCTTGGCCTGTTTTTTCGATGGTTTCAATCTGTTCGTAACCGGGTACGAC